>CAZTRP010000033.1:303-1503 GCA_964616705.1 uncultured Pseudobdellovibrionaceae bacterium | reverse complement strand
TGCGTAATGGAATGGTCCCGCCCGGGTTCTGAAATGGCCAAAATTAGGCCAGAATGGGTGTTCTCAACTCAACCATTCAACAGATCCAGGGGGACCACTCTTATGAAACAAATTACCGTAGTTGGGCTCGATATCGCAAAGGACGTTTTTCAGCTGCATGGCAATGACGAGCAGGGTCGGCAGGTAACTGCCCGCCAACTCAGGCGTTCGGACGTGATGCCTTACTTTGCTAAGCTTCCGCCCTGTTTGATCGGGATCGAGGCCTGTGGTGGCTCCCAGTACTGGTGGAAGGAACTCACTGAGCTTGGCCATACGGTTAAACTTATCGCTCCTCAGTTTGTTAGGCCTTATGTAAAGACCAACAAAAACGATGCCGCGGATGCAGAAGCGATTGCTGAAGCCGTAACCAGACCGAACATGCGTTTTGTTTCCCCAAAAGAGAACTGGCAGCAAGAGATTCAATTTCTACATCGTGCACGCACCAGGCTTGTTCGAGATCGCGTAGCCCTTTGCAATGAAATGAGGGGATTTCTCCAGGAGTGGGGAATCGTTGCGCCAAAGGGTCAGGCAACCCTCCGTAAAAAAGTATGCTTTCTCCTCGCTGAGGAGGGAAAAATGGCGTGGAGCGAGCAATTTCGATCGATGCTGGATGATTTGCTTGAAGAGCTAAGGTCGCTAGATGGGCGCATTAAACAATACGATGCCTGGCTCGAGCGGATCGGGAAGAATTATGAGGTCTGCCAACGTCTGCAAAAAATTGAGGGCGTCGGCCTCATGACGGCGACCGCATTGGTGGCGGCCGTGGGAAAGCCAACAGACTTCAAAAACGGCCGGCATTTCTCTGCCTGGCTTGGCTTAGTTCCTAGACAGTACTCAAGCGGCGGAAAAACTAATTTATTAGGAATAAGCAAACGTGGAGACGCGCACCTTCGTTCGCTTCTCATTCACGGCGCACGAGCGGTCGCGAACCATTCAAAAAAACGATCAGATCGTCGAAGCCGATGGCTTAACTCCAAGATTGAAACCCGTGGATTCAATCGCGCCATTGTGGCCTATGCCAACAAAAATGCCCGTATCGTCTGGGCGATCATGGCCCGAGGAGAGGAATACCGAATGAGTGCCTAAAACAATTAACTCTATTTAGTTCTCAACCACCCGCATTCCGATGGCTTGAGTTTGAAAATTTGATGGGAAAATTGG
>CAZTRP010000033.1:0-293 GCA_964616705.1 uncultured Pseudobdellovibrionaceae bacterium | reverse complement strand
AGCCGCCTGCGTAATAAGGAATCGAAGCACACGTAAGTCCATCATGGCCGGAGACAAGAATCTCCAAACGTAGGCCGGATATATGTTCGCTGTCGCATCCACTTTTTCTAACAAACCCATTCAAACTCTTGCAACTCGGGCGGGACCATATACGGGCCCACCTCACTCGCTAAGTTAGGCATCCTGCCTAACTTACTGCGCGAAACGCCTGTCGGCGTTCCCCGCAGCCGCGAGTTCGCTTCGACAATGTAGGAAAGCAGCATCCCTCACTTGAAGAGGGCATCCGCTGATTG
>CAZTRP010000032.1:0-1667 GCA_964616705.1 uncultured Pseudobdellovibrionaceae bacterium | reverse complement strand
GGGTAATATCATAGCCCCTTGATCCAAAATATACCCGTGGCTTTGGTTTTGCTGTGCATGAAGCCCGGGATTTAGTCCCTGTCCGTTTTGCATTGGTTCATTGAGGGCGTTAGCAATGTAGATGCCATTTGTATAGAATAGCAGATTTCCAGCGGTGTCACAAATACTAGCATTAGCTTGCTTAATAAACATATCCCGAAATTCGTAGTATATATCTGGCGGAGTTATGTTGAAATCAATGACGATACCTGCATGTAAGGGGTTAGATTGGCTATTTTGCCCCATTAACCAAATATAGTCGTGTTTTTGACCAATTCCCGATACTGTGGATAAAATGAAAACTGGCAACAGATAAAGCATTCTCATTTTTGTTCTATTAAAACAGCAGTATTCTTTGCTGCTCATGGCACCAAAGAATACTGCTGAATGATAAACCTTAATGTTTTACTGAAATTTTTCTGGCAAAATCCTGTCCATCAAGGCGGAGCCTCAGGACATAGATACTGTTTGGCAAATTAAGCAATGCTACCGTTCTTGAAGTTTCACCTTCACCCAGTATCAATTCCAGAATTTTTCGGCCATACAGGTCGTAAAGAACGAGGGTGCCCGATTGCAAAATTGCCTGACGCCAGGTTACTTTTACTTCCCGTGTTGCAGGATTGGGGAATACCTGTAATGTTTGCGTCTGGATTACCGCTTTTGTCGGAAGGTCAGGCCTTGAAAAAGATTGGCTTCCAGAGCAGTTCAAGCTGTCTTTGTAGCTGATTAATTCTCCGGTCATCATGGCCAGTAAAGCTCGCGCCCGATAAACAGCGTTTCCGCCAAGCAGCGGACACTGTGCGGCAATGGCTTGCAGCGTTTTTTCCTGTGTGAAAGAAAAGCTTCCAACTTCTTTCATGATGACAGAAAGGAAAATGTCGGCTACGGCTTTTTCGTTACTTTCGTATAGTTTTTGAACGCTGATGGCGGCGTTTTGTAGCAGTAGCGTGTCCGCTATGGCGCTACGATTGTAGGTTGCATACATCATTATTTTTCAGGTTATTGGTTGATGTTTTCTCCTGTCTGAATCAGAATTCTCAGAATTTCAGAATTCCCAGAATCGCGCGCCATCCTGAAAATCCTGAAAATTTGGATGTGCACAACAGCAAGCTGCATTTTATTATTGATATGATGCCTGTAATCACTAAACTCCCCCTTCGGGGGCTGGGGGCTATTTAATGACCTTCCCCTGCCACACCACTACCCCGGCATCCTCAATTACACAAAAATACACCCCAGCCGCCAAATGCCCGATCTTCAGCTTCTGCTGCACTTTTCCATTCACGACCCGCAATGGCTCGCGCAACACTTCCCGGCCTAAGGCGTCGCGCAACGAAGCTGTAACGGCGAATTTATTCGCCGAGGCCCCCAGATCGGCGAATAAATTCGCCGTTACAGACGCGCCCACCGGATTGGGCGAAATACTGGCCGAAATGCCACCTTCCACTTCATCTATACCATTCACAATCACTTGCACCTCCTGGCATAGCGTATCTATTCCACGCAGGTTATTTACAGCCAGACAGACATTATACACGCCCTCCGCCGCATAAGTATGCACCGGATGCGGCACGGTATCGGTCACCCCATCTCCAAAATCCCAATGCCAGGCGCGGATGTCGTGGTAG
>CAZTRP010000031.1:0-2182 GCA_964616705.1 uncultured Pseudobdellovibrionaceae bacterium | reverse complement strand
GGCGTCGCGGTCGCCGCGGCGCAGCGCGCAGCCGAGGCCGCCTACGCCGCCGCGCAGACGCGCGCCGAGGTCGTCGTGAACGTCGAGCCGACGCCCGTGAACGTGGCCGGCGCCGAGGTCGTCGTGAACGTCGAGCCGACGCCCGTGCAGGTCAACGTGCCGGCGGCCGAGCCGCCGACGATCAATGTGCTTCCCGCGACGCCTGGCGTGCGTGAGGTCACGATCAAGCGCGACGGTCGCGACCGCGTCGCGGGCGCGACGATCTCCGAGCTGGACGAAGGGTAGGACCAATGGCAGTCACCGCACAGGTGTACGGGCGCGGCGCTGAGCTTCTGCTCGAGGGGTCGCACGACCTCGACGGCGCCACGTACAACGTCATGCTGGCGACGAGCGGCTACACGCCGGACGTCGACGCGCACGACTTCCGGAGCGACGTCACCAACGAGGTCGCCGCGGGCGGCGGCTATTCGACCGGCGGGCAGGCGATCACGACCCCGACCGTGACCTACGACGCCGGCACCAATCGCGCCGTCTTCGACGGCGACGACGTCGTCTGGGCCTCGTCGACGATCACCGCGCGCTATGCGATCGTCTACCGCGCGCGCGGCGGCGCATCGTCCGCCGACGAGCTGCTCTTCTGGGTCGACTTCGGCGCCGACGTCGTGAGCACCGGCGGCCCGTTCACCATCACGTGGAACGCCAGCGGCATCCTGGCGGCGGCGGTCTAGCGCGATGGCAAACCGCCGCTACCGCGCCAACAGCGCAGCATTCAACTACGCCGCGAATACGACGAAGACGCTCGTGCTTGTCGATCCTCCGGCGAACCGCGACCTGGCGATCACCGAATGGGGGGTCTCGGCCGACGGCGTGACCGGCGCCGCCCTCGCGCTCGTCGTCGAGCTTTGCCACGTCACCGTGGCGACCGCCGGCACGAGCACGGCCGCGACGCCCGTGCAGGTGCGCGGGAAGGCCGCCACCGTCGGCGCCTCGGCGGCGCATTCCTACACCGCCGAGCCGACCGTCGTGACGGTCATCTCAAGCGTCTACCTCTCGCCGAACACCCCGACGCTGATCGTGCAGCTCCCGCTTGGCGGGGAGATCGAGTCCAACGTCGGCGAGGCGCTCGCGATCCGCGTGACGAATCCGGCGAGCGGCACGGCCGTCAACCTGCGCGGCTACATCGAGTGGGAAGAGCGATAGCGTGCTGATCGGCCGAGGCATCGGCAGCCGCGTCGCAAGTCCCGACGTCGCGTCGTACGCCACGAACATCACCGGGTCGTCCTCGACGACGAAGACGGGACAGATGCCCGGCAGCGCCGGCACGTTCCTGAAGGCCGGGAACCTCGTGATCGCGTCGGCGGCGTGGAGCGGCACGAGCGGCTGCACCGCGACCAGCCTGACCGACACGGCCGGCAACACGTGGACGATCGTCACGCAGCGGACGCGCGCGGCCGGGACGTTCCCCGGCTGCGCGATCGCGTGGTGTATCCCCGCCGCCGACATCCCGCGCAGCGACGCCGGCTACAAGTTCACGTGGACGATGAGCGCCGCCGTCACGATCCTCAACGCCCAGTTCTACGTCTGGGAGCAGCCGATGTGGAGCGACGGCGGCCCGCCGAACGTGACCGCGCACGGCTCCGCCGACGGCAACTCGACGGCCGTCGCGATCGCGAGCGCTGCGACCGTCAACGTCACGGGCACGCGCAGCGGCGCGCTCTTCGCGGCGTGCTGGACGAGCAACAACGCCGGCACCGCGGGCGGCTCGTTCACGGAACGGTTCGACGGCAGCGTCTCCACGAGCCGCTACTACGGCGGCACGCGGCACGACCTCGCGCCCGGCACCGCCGTCGCGCCCGCCGCGACGATCGCGACGGCCGCGACGGATTGGGCTACGTGCTCGGTCTCGTGGTCGCACGCCCGCGACCGGCAGCGCCTCACAACGCGCTTCCGGTCGCGCCCGACGATCATGGCGGGGAGGCGCTACTAGATGGCTCTCGGCCGCCGCCGATTCACTCGCGCCATCCTGGCGCGCCCGCCGCGAGTCTTCACGAGCGGCGCGAACGTCGACGCCGTCACGGCCGTCGCGACCCTGACCGCGCCCGTGCCGGCCGTCACCGGCGGCGCCGTCGTCGCGCCGCCCGTCGCCGTCGTATCCCTGACGGCCTACGCGCCGACCGTAACC
>CAZTRP010000030.1:0-6829 GCA_964616705.1 uncultured Pseudobdellovibrionaceae bacterium | reverse complement strand
GCTATGAATTAGATGGAGATTATTATATAGCTCAAGAACAAAGATTTTCACATTATATTAAGCAAACTAATTTATTTAACACGGACGAAGTAAAGACAGAAATAGAACTATGGAAATAATTAACTTTGAATTTTCCTTTACAATAAAGGTAAGGAATAAAATATATGTGCGACGGGAGAATAACGATAATGTACAATGGTTTTGCATTGAAAATAACGATATAAGACTAATAACAAAAGAAAAAACCGTAATTTTGGAAAATGAATTTGAAAAAACATTGAAAGAATATTATGATTGAGAAAATAAAATCGTTATTTACAAAAAAAGAAAAAGACAAAACACTTGGGTCGTACAATATGGGGTTTCCCGTTGGAATCCGTGAAGAAATAGACTTAAGAAATGCGGCGTTCAAAAATTGGTCGGGGGCTTGTATAAATGCAAGGGCACGAAATACGGCGAATGTTAGATTATATTTTGAGGATAATAACGGGCAAGAAGTAACAACGTTCTTTAGCCCTTTATTCGTTAATCCTAATGTTT
This sequence comes from uncultured Pseudobdellovibrionaceae bacterium, assembly GCA_964616705.1. Classification (GTDB taxonomy): domain Bacteria; phylum Bdellovibrionota; class FAC87; order UBA2466; family UBA2466; genus JAIEOG01. Next base: position 6,289 of record CAZTRP010000030.1, on the reverse strand, counting down.
CGTTTTCAGTTAGTTCTTTTATGTTTGCCCTGTCTCAATATTTGGATTATCATGGTAATGTATATATATGGTTTCCTAAGTTCGGAACAAATGTAATTAGTCAGATGTGGCTTTTACCCGTCGCTAATTGTGTTGCAACCTTCGGAACTTATGGACTTGAATATGTAGAGTTATTTACGCCAAAAGGAATAATAAAAATAGATGCAAGTGAAATATGTCATATAAAAACAATGGCAATTTCTCACAATATGGATGAAACGGCTACATTCTTGGGACAGCCAATTGAATTAAATGCATGTGTGGATGCTGTATATTCAGACTATGAAAAAACATTATTCTTAAAACGTTACTTTGAGCGTGACGGAACTCCCCCGTTATTTATCACAACTGAAGGGACATTTAACGAAAATACGGCTAATCAGTTTATTTCAAGACTGAAACAACAATTACCAAAGGGTTATATATTAACGTCTATTCTTGACGGTAATAAAAAGATGGGTACATTACCTATTGGTGAAAGTTTATTGAGCGGTACGGCTTCGGACGAAATTAGGCAACTAATTTGTATTAACTTTGGTGTGAGTGAACCACTATTAACACAGAATCACCAAAATAAGGCAACTGCCGATAGTGTTAAAAGTGTATTCTTTGAAAATACTATTGAACCGAGAATTAAGTTAATTACAGAATCAATTACGCAGTATTTACAAAAAAATGGTTTAGATGTAAATATCAAATTATCGTATGAAGATAGTAATTTCTATGATGAAACATTGTGGAATCAAAAACTTGAATTTGCATTCATGAACAGTATTATTTCACCGCAAACATATTTATCATTAGCCGATTTCCCAAGTAACTTATCTGAAGAGTATGACCAAGAACTATCAAAAATCGAGGCAATTTCTAATCGGGGAATTACAGAAAGTAATATACCAAGCGCAACGCCAAACGAACAACAAAATACGCAACAAATATAAAGCAGGTATTTTCTTTTCATTTGATAGTCTAATGACGGGAATACTAAATAGCGCAATAACTAAGATTATCAAAGACGCAAAACGGGCTACAATTGATTTTAATGGGTTAGGCGATGTTTCTATCACAGACACAGAAAACGACGCTAGAAACGAATCTGTGGACGTAATAAAGACAAATATACTTGATATTGACAAAGAACTACGTGATAGGGTCAATGAATTAACAAAATTGTACGGTAATAGAAACGATTTGGAATCTATTTTACTTAAAGAAATTGGCAAGGAATTTGCAAACAAATATTCTAAGGGTAGAATCCAAACATTAGCAACAACGGAAACAACAAAAATCTACGGTAAAATAGCTAAAGAAACAATAAAGAAAAATAATAAAAAATCAGTATGGAGACATACGGGACGGGGTGCTAAAGATAGGGCGACACATAGAGCAGCCGACGGACAAGAAATAAATGAAAAAAGACAGGCGTTTTTTGTTGGCGGCGAATGGCTGCAATATCCAGGCGATGGTAGCCCTAAAAATGCAGTTAATTGTCATTGTATATTAGTAGCGGAGTGAGAATGAAAATATTTTTATTAAAGTTAAAATGTTTATGGTATTTGTTAAGACACGAAAATTTCCTTGTTGTATTTGCTAAACGTGAAAACGAAAAAAATGTGCTTATACATTTATGGCAGCGCACTGATTGGGACGATGAAACGGATTTGGCTCTATTATCGGGGCGAAAAGGATTTTAGAAAGAAAATTAAATAAAGTAACTGAATAAATTATAGGAGAAGAAAATGAGTAAAATACCAGAGTTTTTTGCCATGTCTATTGATAAGGCGTATAAAATACAAATGGAGAAAAAGAATGACATGGCTTGACCCTTTGGAATTTCCAATTACTCAATTAGATTATTTGTTAAAATGGATACATGAAGCAAAAAAAGATAAACAGAAATACCTAAACATAAATAGAAAAGACGTAGATGAAAACAACCTAAATGAGTTGGCAAAACTTGGGTATAATGTATCTACATTTAGATTCGTATCAGACAATCAATTAGTTATATCACATTGTATTCGTTGGGAGAAAGAATGACAGCATTTGATTTTTTATTGTACTCTATTGCGGGCGTAGTGATATTGTTTGCGGCATTGATTATTTACGGGGTTGTATCATTCGTTAAATATATCAAAGTAGAATTAACTAAACGAGAAATAAACATGAAGAAAATGGAGCGGGATGTATGGAATTGATAATAACTATATGTGTTGTTGTTTTGTTTGTGCTTAGTTATTTGCAGCATGAACGCCAAAAAATATTGATGCAACTTTACAAGATAGACACAACACATACCGAAAGGTTGTATTATCGTGTAAATGAGTTGCAAGAATCTGTAAGTAAATTAGAAGAAAAAGTAAAAGAATTTGATAATTTAATATAGAAGGTAGAAATGAAAGAATCGTTAAAAATACTCGGCTTCGCAATATTTTTTGTTGTACTATACTCAATATTGATGAAAGTGTTTTCTTTTGAATCTGTTGTAATAGGTATGCTATCAGTTATTGTGGCTTATGTAGTTAGCATAGAATTGAGGGTTAAATAATGGAAATAACACTATGGATATTTGGCGGGGTTCTATTTATCTTTTCTTTGATACTGTGGAATTTGGGAACTAAATTCGACGTACAAAAGGAACATTGTTTTGAGTTGGAAAACAGGATAGATGAATTATCGGTTTATACTATCGAATTAGAAAAACGTTTGATTAACTTAGAGGGCAAGGGATAATGATGGAATTAATTGTAGATATTGTATTGCTAATATTGTCGGTCGTAATGTTAGTTGTTTCTATTTCTAACGCTAAGAAATACGACAAATTAAAAGAAAAACAAACAATGGATAGTAAACATATAGAAACGCTGTACAATCGTTTGGATTTGTTCACGCATTTAGAAGGGCGTATAATTGATTTGGAAAAACAATCAAAAGAATTACAAAGCACGCACAATAATTATGAGAACTTAATTATACCACGTTTTATTCAAACAGCGGGCGAAGTGGATAACGTGAAAAGTGACATAGAAAAATTGTACGGTCGTACAAATGTTTTACAGGAATGTATAAGTATGTTGAGTAATTTAGAACAGCGCAAACAATCCGAAATAAGAGCAAATTACAATATGGATTTTACACACATAAATACGGATATATGAGTAAACAAAAAGTAAAAAAAGAAATTGACACTTTAGAAGAAAGTGGAGAAATACAGACAATTAAACAAGAATTGTACAAATACGTTAAGATAATTGTTGACAAATGCAAGACTGAAAATGGTATGCTAAAGGCAAAAAACTTACTTAGATTTTTGAAAAACAATTTTTATTAGTATATTTGTAAACCGTTATACGGTCATTTCTCCTCGCAGTCCCGTCGCCCTTAAACGGCGGGATTGTATTTCTAAAAATTGATAGGGCTATTGGTATTTATTTACCTTTAGCCCTTTTTTTATTTATATGCCATGATTAAATTTTACGAAAATATAAACGGTGACATTGCAGCGGAAATAGAAGGTTATGCAGTACGCTTTAATAACACAGACTTAGATAACGAATATTTCACGGCTAAAACGTTTTTTGGTTTTGCTGAAAAGCTACCATTATACTACGACCATACATTTAATAAAGAGGTTGAAAAATTACCTATTGGCGAAGTATCATTAGAAAAACGTGAGGACGGAATATATGCAAAGGGCGTAATTTCTTCTAAGATTGTAAAAGATTTCTTTTCGGACGAACTTGAGAAAGCCGAAAAATATATCGCTATGATTAAAGAACTTGGTCGCATGGGTAAATTAGGATTTAGTACGGGAGCGGCTTCGCATACGTTGGTAAAAGCAAATAATGAAATAAAACAATGGCTATTAGCCGAATTGTCATTAACGCCAACACCCGCTGACCCCGATAATATCGTAGCAACAAAAAAAGGACGTGAGTTTTCCGAAAAGAACAGAAAGAAAATAAAAGCCCTTAAAGATTTGGCTACACAATTCAATTCAATAGTAGATGAAATTACAAAAGATTTTGAGGACAATAACCCGTCAGTTGTTGCAACCTCAAATGTAATAAAAATAACAAACTAAAGGTAAATCACAATGGAAAATGAAAAAACAGAAATATCTGCGGCTGAATTAGTAGGCCGTATTGATGCTACCGTTTCCGAAGCCGTAAAAAAAGCATTGGAGAAAGTAGAGCAAGAAAAAGAACAGGCAATTAAATCAATGCAAGAACAAGAAGAAGCAATTAAGAAAATTGTTGACGAAAAAGTACAAGAACAGTTGAAAAACGTAAATCCGTTCAATAATATTACAGTCGGAGCGGATAGAAATGAACAACCCGTCGGAATTTTCAAATCGCATAAAGATGCTGAAATATTTGGTACTTGGTTAAAAGGTTTTTCATACGACAATAGAAATAGCGCAGTCGAAAGATTAAACACTTTGGGCGTAAAAACACATTACGCAGGAAATAATAGTAGCGGCGGTTATTTTGTTCCCGTAGAGGTTTCTTATGCAATTATTGACCAACTTCAAAAATATGGCAATTATTCCCGCTATGGTCGTACTGTAAATGTTTCTACGGATACTTTTACAGTGCCCCGTATTGTTTCGGGTTTAACGGGTTATTATGTAGGTGAAGCCCAAGCCCCCACAGAAAGCCAAGCATCATTTGAGGAATTGCAAGTGCATATCAAAGAAATTGCAGGATTGACTACAATGTCAAGACGTTTATTTGACGATAGCGCAGTTAATTTAGCTCAATTTATTGCACCGCTGTTTGTGCAGGCAATTTCTAAAGTATTCGACAATTCAGTAATTAACGGCGACGGTACAAGTACTCATGGCGGCATTATTGGTTTACGCCAAGCATTGCGCAATGTGGACGGCACTATCGGCAATATCAAAGGTCTTAAAGTAGCTTCGGGGAATGCTTGGAGTGAAGTTACTATTGAGGATTTACGGAACACAGTTGCAAAATTAGATTCACGCTTTAGAACAGGCGCGCAATGGGTTATGTCGCAGGCGTTTTACGATGAAGTAGTAGCCCCTAAAATTCAATCTTCTACATTTGTAGGTACGGACGTTACCCAAGCACCTATCGAACGGTTATTTGGCTACCCTATTTTGATGGAAACATTGATGCCTACAACGGAAACAAATAGCTCTATTTGTGCTTTATTCGGTAATTATCAAAGTTCGGCTATTATCGGTAATAGACAATCCATTAGCGTAGAAAGTACAAGTACAAACGGTACGGATTGGGCTGACGGTAAAATAGCATATAAAGCAAGTGCAAGAATGGGCTATACTGTTCTTGGTGAAGGCGATACAACGGCGGCAGGTAGCTACGTTGGTTTAATTACCGCAGCATCTTAATTTAATAACTAAAAAAGGAAAATAAAATGAATAAAAGTAATTTTTCAATTCATCCTATGATATTGCCGCAGGCGATATTTGACAATACAACGGCTTCATCTAATGTAGTGGATTTAGCAGGCTCAAAATATTGTTATATCAAAGTACAATTAGGTGCTACTGACATTGCAATGACGGCGTTAAAAGTACAAGAATCTGACGCAAAAACAGACGCTACAACACTAACAAGCGGAGCGGACATTACGGGCTTAACTTACGCAACTTCGCTACCTTCGGACACGGACGATAATAAAACATATTTGTTTGCATTTCCCGTAGAAGGTCGTAAAAGATATGTAAACGTTGTAGCAACGGCGGGCAATGGTTCGGCGGGAACATTCTTAACGGCTGACGCTATTTTGTTTGATAAAATTCAACATTCTGATGATGCCACTTCATTCAATGTAGCGGGGTTAAAACGCATACCGTAAAAATAGCACACAAATTACTCACACGCCTCGTAAAATAAAATTACGGGGCTTTATATAGGACGCTATGAAAAAGAGATTACAAGCAAAAGGAACGATACAAAGGGATTCAACAATTAGCACGGCTACGGATATTTCAACAACGGACGCTGATTTGATTGTTTTGCAACCTTTGACTAATGACGTTTATATTACTTTCGACGGTACAACACCAACTACAACAAATGGATTTTTGTTGAAAAAAGACGGTTTATATGAACATGAATTACATAGTTCAAATTCGATAAAAGTTATCGAGGCTACGGCTTCGGCTGAAATTAGGTGGCAATTATTTGTGAACAATTCTACTGCGGAGTAAAATGAAACAAATAGGTAATTTCGGCGGGAGTTCGCAAACAGTAAAAGA
>CAZTRP010000029.1:4769-7912 GCA_964616705.1 uncultured Pseudobdellovibrionaceae bacterium | reverse complement strand
ACGAACGCGACAGCGTCGAGGGGTCGGCATCAGGCCATTTACGCTTGAACTCTTTATGTGGTACGAAATCGTCCACGAAGACGTGGCGGGCATCGCGACCGGTAGGATCGACCGACATCCGGTCCCAAACCACGCTCAGGGCGTCATCGATGGGGCGGATGAAAATGTCTTGGTCAAAGACGTCGTTACGAGCGTACTCGACCGCGACCCGGAATGCACCGTCGCCGCACTGAACCATCGACTCAAAAGCCGTGTCATAGACGCGGTCGGCTCTAGACTTCAGTTCAATTGAGCGGATTAGATCGCCGCGGATACTCGCGATGTCTGTATCGTCGTCGCCCGCAGGGACAACCTTAACGGACTTTCTGGATTCACGCCAGTCCCCCACCAACTGGGCGGTAAACTGGGGGATGGTGTTAATGACGAGGCACGGAAGACCTTGACGTTGCTGTAGTACGACCGGGTCCCACTGCTCGCCGGCTGCAAAGCGCTTGTCGTCGAGGGCTTGGGTCCGGTTTTCTTCGTCGTATTCGAGGTCAAGAGCGTATTCCTCGCGCATGTCCTTGAGGAAGTCTTCCTGAGAGTCGAAACCCTCGGGCTTGTACTTGGCCGGGACGTCATTCGTGAATTGAAGTTGGTCAACGACCCGGTCGTCTTCGGACTGATCCGGAGAAGGCGCGAGCCGCATGATGTCGTCCTTATCCGGTTCTTTTTCTGCCATTAGCCAGCCATCCATGATGTATCGGTGTATGATCGGCTATCGGTCTGTCCCGAACTCCAATCTTCTACCGGTGCTTGTGGGGTTTGTCGCCGTTCGGAACGGGGCCTGCCGATGATCTTGGAGAAGATTTCGGTGAGTCCCCAAACCAGAGCATCGACTCTGTCGGGGGAACCCATGGCACCTGAGCGGAGGTTATCCATTGAAAAGAAGCACATTTGGTCTTCGAGTTTATCGAGCCTCCCGACATGAGAAACACGTCCTTGCTCGTAAAGCGCAGAGATAGGCTCTGCCCGAATATGCTTTCCGCGAGACGCATGAACAAGCTTGACATTCACGGTCCGATCTACGGCTTTGATAACGGACGAGACCATCTCGCCGCCTTGGTTCTTCTCGGCTACCATGAGGTCCGCGGAGTACTTCCGGTAAAGGTGCACAGCCTTGCGAGCCCACTCTTCCGGCGAGCCCTTTAGAGACCCATCTTCGAGTACATATCCGCGAGCATATCCTTCGGTATCCCGGGCAACTCCGACAACAACGATGCCGTTTTCATCCGATCCCTCTTCGGAACTTGTTGCAGGATCGACAGACACAACAATACGTTCATAGTCCGGAGCGTCGTCTGGTTTAATTCGGTTATCATCGATAAGACTCCGAGACCATAGCGCTCCCGGGATGTCTTCGAGGATTTCACCGTCAAGTTCCTGACGACCAAGCCGAGTGCCGCCGTAGCGCTCTTCGACCTGTTTGAGAAATGGAGGAGCTAGGTTAGCAGCGTTGTCGTACGTCCTGCCTTTGGTAACTACTGTATCGACGTCTTTTACCAGACGGCGAATAACGGGGATGGGGCGGGGTGTAGTCGTAACGATCTGCCGAGGATGCTCTCCGAGACGGAGTCCGAACTGTAGCTGGTCCCAAGTCTGCTCGGCGTACCGCCACTTTGCGAGCTCGTCGCACCAAGCAGCGTCAAACTGAGGTCCGCGGAGCTGATCCGGCTCAACTGCGTTAAAGAGGATTGCCTGTGCGCCATTGGGCCACTCCACGCTACGTTTCGAGGGGTAGTACGTAGGACGGAAGTCCTTGGGATGACAATCCAGAAGCCCGGCAGGGCCTTCGACCATGACGTCTCGCGCATCCGGGGCCGTCTCAGCAACGAGTGCGATGCGAGAGCAGCGACCAGCGGAGAGAGGAGTGTCGCCGCAGACCCATTTACGGATCGTTTCGGCCCCGGTGCGCGTCTTGCCGAACCCGCGTCCAGCAAGGATCAGCCATGTCGTCCAATTGCCTTCGGGTTCGACTTGATTAGGCCGAGCCCAAAAGTCCCAGTTGTATTTCAAAGCAGCCCGCATCTGCGGGGTGAGTTCCGAGAGAGCCTTCTCCCTTTCGTCCTCTGGCAGTTCTGCTAGAATCTGTGCGGGGGAAAGCATCTCCGTCAATTCAGTTTCCTCTCCTGACGCTCCTTGAGCTGCTTCATCATGTTCGTGAAGTGCTGGGCTTCTTCCTCGACTCGACGGTTTTCGAGTTCGATGGCTCCGCCGTCCTTGCCGGTGATTTCCGTCCGGTCAACAAACATTCCGAGATGGCGAGCGAGAAGTTCAAGGCCTCTGAGTTTATCACCGTCCTTGGCACCTTCCTTGGTTACGATCTCCGTGACCTTCTGGATGACGTATTCAGGGTCAACCGTCACGAGCTTAGCCGCCTTGGACTGAGTGATGTGATCGATGTACCGGGCTACGCCGCGGTTGTGAAGCATGATCGAAGCCTGCTGTGAGGCGTGTTTGATGGCGTAGCCGGCCCGGATGGCAGCCGCGGTGGCGTTGAAATCCACGGCGTATTCGCGGCAGAAAGCCCGCATCCGAGGACTGAGGGCAATCTCCAAGGCCGCCATGTCGTCGGTTTCGAGGGCGCGTTGTACCGCCTGCGACTCCGGTCGATTGGGGTTATGGGGAGCGTTAGCCATTACTGTCCTTTCAGGACGTTCTGAACAAAGTTCAACGATTGTTTGACCTGTTTTTGGATTTTGACTGGACCCGGAGGTTCTTGGCGGACTGATCCATGGGGTTGTGGTTCTTGTGATCGACGTCTTTGCCATCGCCCTTGCGAACCTTCCCCTCTCGCATCATCTTGGCCCGGGTTTTGTTGCGGGCTGCCCGACGTTTCACCTGCTCGGGTTTTGCGTTGTATTTCTTCTGGGCTGCCTTCCGACCTGCGGTATTCGGCAGGGTGGTTTTTTTCTTCAATTTCAGACCTTTCCTACGGAACTCAGACCCAATACACGTATTATACCATACTTTTGCTATCTTGTCAAGAAAAATCGTACATTCAAGTGAAAAAAGTTTCCGTTCTGGAGGAGAGGGGGCGACCCACCTCGGGTGAGGAGGCGACGGCAGGCCGATTTGAGGAGACAATTCAAGGGGTTATGAGA
>CAZTRP010000029.1:0-4669 GCA_964616705.1 uncultured Pseudobdellovibrionaceae bacterium | reverse complement strand
CGCACAATGAAGGAACAAGACAATGACTAAGATACGTGAACGCAAGCCCAAGGCTCAGGCCAATGTCGAAACTGCTAAGGTTGAGATGGCCGAGACAAAGGGAACGCGCCCTAGCCTGATGGCTGGTGTTGAGATTGAACTCGCCTCTGATGTCGCCAAGAAGGCCCTTGTGATGGGTTCTATCCGGCAAAAGTTAGCTCTTGCGGCTGACACTTTCCGCGATGGCAACGGCATGACGAAAGAGGCAACCGGATATGCTGATGAAGCCGCTACCGGTCTTTATCAGGCGATATCAGATGGCCTAGTTTCTAAGGATGAAGTCTCGCCCGTTCTTGGCGACTATTTCGGCTTTAAGCCTAAGAAGGGCCCAGGCGGAATCGGTGAAGTTCCGGGCAAGACTCCTGCGGGAGAGGGCGAAGCAATCCGGAAACGGATTAATCGCCTGATTGCGGCTAAAGACTTCGTTCAGGGTGAGCATATCGCCTATTTCGACGGATGCCCTACGGATGAAATCGAAGATGTCCTGAACGGTGTTCGCAACGGCACTGTTAGCCTGTGGACGGCTTACGAACGACTGGCCGAAATCGTCAAAGAGCACAAGGATAAGGTGGCCGCTGCCCTTGACCCTGTTAAGGTCATAGCAATGGCTAAGGCCTTGTCCGGCCAAGATGCAATCCAAGCTTTTGCCACTAACACGGCATTGGTTGAGGCTTACGTTGTGTTAACCAAGATGATTGCATTGGTTGACGAAGAGGCTGCAAAATTGGCAAACTTGCCAAAACAAGAAACCGCTGAATAAGCGGCTAATGGTTAGGGTTCACCTTGCGCCTGTTCAGTTCGAATCGGGCATGACGCAGGGTGAACCCGACTTCAAGAATAGGGCGAGGGAGCAATCCTTCGCCTTATTTTTAAGGCCAATCTAACATGCTCTGGCGGGCTACGGCTGGCTACGTCGGACGAAGGTTTTGGCAAACTTGCCAACATTGAGGAGAATGACATGCTTGAAGATTTGAATTGGTGGCGTGGTTATTTGCTTAAGCAATGCGTCGCGTCGCGTCAAGGCTTTCTTGGCGGCGCTGCCCTCGTTGCAGCAAGAGAAACCCTTGTTCTCATTCGTAGGTATAAGGCCGAAGTCAGGGAGGCTGTAAAATGAACGGACGTCAATTCATTCTAGTCTGGGTGATAATCCTCGGGCTTTCGATGCTTGTGTGGTCTGGCGTCGGCTACGTTCTAGGTGTGCTATGACTCGTTTAGTCTCTAACGCCATGATCTTCTATGAGCGCGGCAATCCGTGGGTCAGCCCGCGTGATCAGGCCGAAATGCGCCGTAAGGAAGAACGGCTGTTCTATGACGGCACTGAGATTGAAGTCCAGTCGCCGCGAACGCCTAAGCCACGGGTTCAACTCCCGCCGCAACGGGTGAAGCACCGGCCTGACTCGCCGGACTTCTCTCGCAAGGCTCTGGCCATTCTAAGGGGTAAGTAATGTCAAAAGTCGTTGTTTACCTCAACCCTAGTGAAATGCTGCCGCTCAAGCAAGAGGCCAAGGAGCTTAATTGCTCGGTGTCTATGCTTGTGCGGACGCATCTCCGCCGCCGTGTTCCGTTGGTTAAGCCAAAGGAGCACTTGTTCTAGTGAGCGTTGCTCACGATTGAGTGTTGGCAAGTTTCTCGTGAGCGTCGCTCACTCTTGCCAAACAGGAGGTTGTTATGTTTGATCCTAATACCAACCATGATCTTGAAGTCCGTGACCCTGAGCCCGACTATGCAAGCGTTATCTGCCCGTTCTGCAACGACGTTCCGCCTGATTGCGATTGCCCTGATCTCGATGGTTTTGTTGAGGTGCTGGCTCGCCCGATTACAGGAGGCATCTGGCTATGACCGACCGCTCTGCAAAACGCCTGATTATTTGGGTTGTCCTGCTCTGGACGTTGGTCGTGCTTTCGAGTGCGGCCTATGCCGTTAATGTCGCGTGTTCATTCGATGACTACGACATGCCGCCGCGATTGATTGGCATTGGTTGCAAGGGTGCCGGCGGCCCGCTCTGGGCTGATGAGGAAGATGACTTCCCCGCTCCGTGCAAGGAAATCAAGGGGATACCGCTCTATGACTAAGCCCGGACTTATTGGCAAGTTTGCCAACTTTCTCCGCCGTCTCGCTATCCGCATTGCTCCACCGAGCAAGGCACGGACTATCCAAGCGCGGCTTAACGAGTCAGGCATTCCCGCTCCGACGCGCGTTCTTGCACAGATGATTGCGGTAAGGATTCTTCAAAGCAAGGAAGGCCCAAGGAAAGGTCCAGACTCTAACGAAACAGCAGACAGGCTGAGTTTCGTCATTGCTCCCGCTGACAAAGACAAGGGCGTGAACGCAAGGGTGCTGCGCTTTTCTAAGTTACGCCACCCGTATGATGATCGCAACACCCCTAAAGCGTATTGCAACATAGTATTCACGGAGGACGGGCTTGGTTTCAGCAAGCAGGTCTCGTTCAAAGACGATGACGCCGCAATCATAATTAGTGCGTTAATTACGCTTGAGAAAATCCTTGAAGAACGTCGTGTTCTTGAAGTAGAAGCAAAGAAGAATGCCGTTGCTCTTGATTACATCGAGGCACTGGCCAAAGGACAGGAGACTTTAGATGAAGCTGAAGTATGACATCAACACACCCGCCCCTGCTTGGGCGATACTCGAAGCCCGCCGTCGCGCTATGTTCACGCAACAGATCCCGCACCCCGTCGATTGGAACAACTGCACACCGTTTCTCCGTCATATGGCACACCTCGTGGCTTTGACCGAAGAAGCCCCGATTGATCCTTTGGTTCTCAAGGCCCGCAAGTTGTATTGCGTGGTCATTGACCTCGATGAAGAGTTTATTGAAAAGAGCGGCGGTTGGGAGGGCCGCATTAGACGCGAAGCAGTTGCCCGAGTTGTGGAGTTTTTCAATGCAGAAGCATGATCTGATCTTCGTCTACGGGACGCTGATGCGCGGGCAATCCAACGGCCTTGACATGAACCCGATGGCTAGGTTCGTGGCCGAAGATTTCCTGTCCGGCAGCCTGTATAAAATCGGCTGGTATCCGGGGTTTGTGCCCGGTGATGACGGGCTGGTGATGGGCGAAGTCTTTGAAATCCTTGATGAAAATCTATCATCAATGCTCGACGCCTATGAAGGCTACCCGTGGCTGTTCGATAGGGAACAAATCAAGACCCTTGACAACCGGCTGGTGTGGGTTTATATATACCAGTCTGACCTGCCTGTGAACGGGTTAGTCCCGTCTGGCTCATGGAAGGAGGCCTGTGATGCCTGACATCATAGTGATTGCAATCCTCGCCGTGGGGTTTGCTGGCTGTGCCGCCGGCATGTCCTCGCTTGTCTATCGGCTATGGGTTTTGGCAAACTTGCCAGAAGTGGAGGCTCTCGATGAAACTCAAGGATAACTTCACGGGATTGTTCGTTGACGGACACGGCGGTCAGTGCTGCGGCATTAAGCATTTGTATTACTTCCCCTCGATCTTTGGCGTTGAGCTTGAAGAGCGGGTCAAATGGATTCAAGCGGCTTGTCGAGAAGCCGTTGGTGCCTACGACGTCAACCAGTGCGGTTGCGGTTGGGATGATTGTGAGGGCCGCACGCCCCCCGAGAAGTGGCAATGCGCCGTCGAGCTTGTTCTGAACAACGAGCAGTTCGTGGAATGGGAACCGGCAGTGCTTGCGGCGGGCTTCAAGCAGGTCTACGAGTTCTTGAACAGCAACTCTGGCAATACTTGCAGGGTGTATTTCTTTACTACAGGAGGATAGTATGCACGATCTCGTTACTATGACGTTGCTTGGCTGTATTGTCGGTTATGTCTTCGGCTCATGCTACCTAGCCTTCTGGATTGATCGGAATTTGAAGTGACGCATCCTATCCGGCAGAAGCTATCGCTCGCTAAGACCTACTCAGAGGCAGAGTGGAACGCTTTCAATCAAGGCAAGGCAGCGTTCATCGACGCGCGGCTTAACAAAAAATTGGTTAGGACGCCCGAGTTCGCTGACCTTGCCTTGGCCGTGGAGTTTCAGTGTGGTGTCGTGGCAGAGCATAACGACTTCGTTCTAATTACGGGGAAACAATGATGTGTTGGGATCCTTGGGACAGGGGTGAGCCTGACGGCGTATGCCCTGATTGTGGAGAAGAAACAGTCGAAGGCGAAGCGGCCACAGGCTGCAACTACTCGCCCGAAACCTGTAAAACATGCGGGGCTAGGCCCTGTGATTGGAGCTGCTAATGTTCAACATCGACTTTGAAGAAATGTTCATCCAGATACGGTTCGCTGTTCTGGGACTGTTCGGCTCATTCGCCTTCCTGTCCGTTGCGATTGGAATCTATCATGGCTTCTAATTTCCTGCGGTATTATCTCGCTTGTCTCGTTGTAATAGGAGGAATGGTGATATGAGTTCATTTGCCCGCCGTATCCAGATACGTGCATGGAAGCAGGTCAAAGCGCCTTGGGACTACGAGCCGCTGAGACTTGGCAAACTTGCCAAAGACGGCAGAATGGTTCCGGCTAAATGGCCACTACACCCGTCGTTGTTTCTGAAACCAAGTGAAGGAGAAGTCTAATGGAGTTTCTACGTTTCGGCTCGTCGATTCCCGGCGGCTACTGGGGTTGCTGCGCTTGCTGCATCATCCAAAAC
>CAZTRP010000028.1:0-8961 GCA_964616705.1 uncultured Pseudobdellovibrionaceae bacterium | reverse complement strand
GGGCAGTGATATCACTGCCCGGGAATTACCTGGGGTGGGCCCCAATCCCCCGGAGCTGCATTTGGCAAATCGGCGATCGCCGGAGTGGCGGCGGCTTATCAAATCTTCGGGAACCAACTCCCCATTTTTGTTTTCGCGACGATCGTTCCGGTTGGTGGCGCGAGCCGTGGGTGAGCGGATCCTGGGTTCAAGAAAAATAACGGTGATAGCAAAACTCCCCGGCTTTGATTCGGGGGACAGGGGGACGCCCCGGGTGAGTTTGGGGGCGGTGGTACCACTGCCCATGCTTGCCTTCCCAATCCGATCGCATACCAATAACTTTTTAAACGCACACACATCCACCCAACGAAGACACACAACCTAATACCCAAAAAGCGATACTCCACCAAAACCACGTCGTACCGGACATCATCCAGCGCGCGCACTCGGCTTCCGGCTGAAGTCACTACCCTTTAAGCTGATTTTTGGATCAACCGTACCGGAAGAGTTGGTGCAGGCGGCTACTCACTCGAGGCATCGGCGATGGGTGCCATGCATGTTGTGGAGGGAGGGGGATTGTTATGGGTAATACCCCTACCCAGTGCCATTTTCGACGTATTCGCGTTTTGCGAGTAAGCAGTGAGAGCTGCAGGGTATTTGCTTAGGTTCATCAGGAAAAAAGAGGAAAACGTTTTCCTTGAATTTTCCTACCGATTTTCCGGTGGGGCGCCCTTGCCGTTACAAATCTTCGGAGTCGAGCACACCCTTTTTGTGTTCGCGAGTAACGTTCTGGTCGGTGGCGCCGGCGGCTTTCTTTTGAAAATCGAGCAGGGCTTTTAGTTTAGCGTGTTCATCGCGGTAGTAGTTGCGCTCTTGTTCCACCTGGCGCTGACTGTTCTCGGCGGCGCGCAGAGCGTGGGATTTTTCGATGAGAACAGCGTTGAGCTCCTTTTTGTTTTCGTCCGCAATCTTTTTGTACTTTTCTTCCAGGGCGTCTTCGATGCTGCGGACCTTGCGGCCTGAGAGAAAAAGAAATGGGGTGGGGGCCCCAATGCCAAAGCTTATCCATAAAATCCATCGAACGGTGTTTAGGTCGTAGAGCTGTTTGGGAACGGGGTTGGTAGGAGCCAGGAAGTTTAGCCCCTCCGGAATAATGGACCACAAAGCGTGGTCGATGGAAGCCTTGACGGAGTTGAAGGCGTTATAAAAATAGATTCCCTCAATCGGGACGGTTCCTGCTTTGACGTTGAGGTACACCGTTGGAAATCCCACAAGAAGAAAGACCCCGATACCTGAGAGCGGAATGATAAGCCCCAGCCAGGAGTAATCTTCTTCGGAAAAGGCCTTAAGAGCTACGGTCCAAAGCCCAGCGAAGAGGGCTGAGGCGATAATCACGGGTAGGAAATAGAAAAGCAGGTAGGGGATAGATCTCCACAAAAAATAAAGAGCTGGGCAGCCGACGAAAACGGCGGCAAAGAGGATTTGGGTGCCACGGTCTTGGTTCATGGCTGTACTCCGGGTGGGAAGAGGCGGGACAGAAAATGGTCGTAGTGTTCAATCAAAACGTTTGGGTTGCCGTGGGCGGCGTCTAGGATTTCTTTGGCGATGTCGGGGCGGCGGGTGACGTAGAGAACTTTTTGGATGAGCCCATCTCGAATAGTGGAGCGGTACTCCCGCATCTTTCGCTCGTAGCGGGCTCGGGCCTTTCGGGCGGGTTCGACTTCGAGAGCGATTCTTTCACCTTTGGAGTTTAGAAACAGTCCGTCCGGGATAAGACCTTCGGGTAAAGAGCGCCTGCGTTCCGTAAAACCCTCAAAGCGGATTCGGTGTTCTGGGTACCAGCCAAAGGCCTTACCGCTTTTCTCAAGGGCGATTCGGGTGAAGGTGGTGGCCTTATCGTGTTCGAAGGTGCCAAGGTCCACGACCCTAGGGGGAGGGGCAAAGGCGCGTTCTGGGAGCTTTTGAACGAGTGTGAGGTACCCACGACGTGCGAGTAGGTAGACGCTTTTGGATTGCATCGGGGCCGGGTGCGTTGCGATCAGCTTCCATTTTTCCAAAAGTCTCAACCTTTGGCGGGTGACTTCGAGATTGCGCGGGAAGGGGTCCCTGGGGCTCTTTCTGGAATCAAACAGCGCCAAGTAGGCTGCCTCCAAAGTCAGGAACCCCTGTTCCAGTAGCAGCGCAAAGAGCTGGTAGTCGCGAGGGGTCAGTCGCAGTGAGGGCGCCCGTTCAGTCTTTGCCGGCAAGGCTTTTACCGAATCAACCGCTTCCCCAATTTGAACTTCAACCACCAGGCACCCCACAAAATAACGCGCCGCAGTATATCAAATCGAGCAAGGTGACCCTAGTAAAAAGTCCTGGAAATGGTCCTAAGCCCAGTGGTCATGTTAGGGGGCATTTCGAAAAAGCTAAAAAACTACATAACAATTGGAAATCATAAGAAAATTAGCAATGTGTACTAAGGCTCCCTGCGCCCGCCCCACTGCTGACCACTCTCCCCCTACGATTGAAATCTTCGGTGGAAAGTGGTCAGCAGTGGGGCGGGCTACGGTCGATGGGTGGGGAGGTAGGTAATGGAGGAAGAAAAAAGAAGAGGGAAAGGTAAAAACTTTAAAGAGAAGAATTAGAGAAGAGTTGGAATTGGGGAAGAGTGGGGCAGTGAGTGGTCAGGATTTGGTGGTTATTTTGCGAATAACTTGGTTGAGCGGCGCGTTAATTAGGCGGTCTAGTCTTTCGGGTGGGGCGGGACAAGTTTTTGTTCCTGGGCGTTTAGTGTGGGCCGGGCAATTATTCTAAGTCCAAGACTGGTCATGCGTTAACAGGAAGAGCGGTTTTGAAGGCGTTGCCCTCCCGTAAACCAGTTTTGTGATATAATTTTTTTTATCAATTCCGCATCCAAGGGAGATCTATGAACAACCTTCTTGTTGTGTTTTTGTTGTCCCTATCGTGTTTGGCGGGTTGGGCCCAGGACAAAAAAACGACCGAAGCCATTGTCGAGAAATACACACAAGACGACGGTACGAAAGCACTGCGTGTGGGCCTTAAAATAACGGTCCGCGATTCTGCTGGTGCGGAATCGGTTTCTTACCAAACTCCCACGGTCGCGCAGTTTAGAAAACTACTCAAAGATATGCCCTCGATTGCCCCCGTACTCAAGGAAGCTTTCGAGGTAAATGTGGATCCAGATGTAACTCTCCGCGGAATGAATCCGAATGAGAAACTCAATGTAAGTTTTCGGGAAGATGTCCTCACCAAGATTGCAGACAGCTTTAATAAATCCGTGTTTAAGTCGGAGAAACCCACGGGCCAAAGCATCCCGGCAGGCGGGGTACCCCAATCCTCTTTACCATCTTTTTCAGGCGGAAATTCGAGCCGCAATGGGCACGAGAAGTTCGTCGATGCAAATAAACTTAAGGAACTTAAGTCTCGAAAAGACACTGATTTAAAGGGGAGCGCGGCCCAGTCCAAAGACATGCAGAGTCTTTATGACGCTCTAGCCACCCTGATTGCCGACAAACGTTGTGGTTTCGTGCGGGCGAAGACAAAACAGACCTATGTGACAAAGGGCCTCGGTCCAGCTAAACCGAATCCGATCGAGATCGATCCCAGTGGGAGCGATATCGGTGGCGGTGACCTCCAAGTGTTCTTCCCGGAAGCCGACGGAAAAGAACCTGTGACCCTCCATTGGGACGCAGAACATTTCAACGAAATGAGCGTGCAAGATTGGCTCTATGGGCATCCGAATGGGGCTTCAAATGGCCACACGGGTTTCTACGCGCAACTGACGAAGTTGGGGCTCTGTGGAGGTCAAGCGGCGGGGGGCGGACAGGCTGCCGCGGGACGGGCTGGAGAGTTCGATCTGGGCCAGTTGCGACAGGCAGATCGAAAACAGATAGACACCGAGAAACTCGAAAAGCTGATGGAGCGTAAGGACACGGATTTGAAGGGGTCTGCCGCTGGGCAAGAGGATATTAAGACTCTCTACGACGCGGTGGCCATTGTTTTGTCGGACAAACGCTGCGGTTTTAAGCGTGTAGAGTCGAAGCAGGATTACCAAACAAAAGGTATTGGCATTGCGGAGCCGGAGCCCATCAAACTCGATCCCAATAGCACAGACATTGGAGGCGGCCGGCTTCAATTCTATCCAGAAAACAAAGGCGAGCCAGTAATTCTTGGTTGGGATGCAAACCACTTTAGCAAAATGTCCGTAAAAGATTGGCTCTATGGTTCACCCACGGGAGCAACAAACGGGCACGTGGGTCTTTATCGGCAGCTAGCAACTAAAAAGCTCTGCGGGTTGAATGCGGGCGGCTATCCGCACGGTGTTCAGGACGACAACACCGATACCCCAACACACAAGTAGTTGAGCTCGAATTTTCATTTTTTCTCCTGAAGTCAAACGAGCCATTCTCGTGGAAACAGACTTGCCGTTGGCTCTTACCGATCGATTCGCCATTAGAATCTAATGGACGTGCCTAGCCACGGTACCGCAGAGTCAAGAGCGGGTTTTCTTCGAGTTCTTCTTTGCGAACGTTGTATCGGGCGGTGGTGTTGATATTGGCATGGCCCGCGAGTTCCGCGACCGATTCAATGCGCGCGCCGTTCTCCAGCAGATTTGAGATCACAGTCCTTCTCGAGGAATGTAGACTCCGGCCTGTATCAAGCTTCAAACGTCGTAGCGTCGTTTTCAGTAGCTCACCTACGCTCTGCCGGCGCATAGACTCGTCATCGCCCCCCTCGCCCTTCACGCGGGTAAATAAATAATCCCCCTGACCTTTCTGACGGCGGTCAGTGAGTTTCATTAGGGTTTTCAGGAGTTTGGGATGAAGGGGCAGCGTTCGAATCTTATCGCCCTTCCCTCGGATGACGACGACCTTTAAGTTCCCGCGGTCTTCGATGTCGGAAACTTTGACCGCAAGCGCCTCACTGATGCGGCAGCCGGTATAGAGAAGAAACGACAGCACCGCTTTCGTGTTGAGCCCCTGGAGTGTCGTCCCATCGTGAGAATCGAGGATTCGATTCACCTCCTCATCCGAAAATCCCAGCCTCGGTCGCCGAGGGATACTCTGCGGCCGCTTCACGCCTTCAACGGGGTTGATGTCTACGATGCGGGCGCCCTGGAGCTCCGTAAAAAGCGACGAGAGCGCCGACATCTTCCTATTGATGGAGGTGGGTGAGTATTTCTCGCGCAAGTAGTCGCGGTAGCTGATGACGTGGGTCTTGGTGATGTCTTTGGGGTGGCCTACGGGGCCGAAGGTCCGGGCGATGAAAGCCCCAAAGTCTTTGAAGTCCGATTCGTACGCTTCACGCGTTCGGTCAGAAAGAAAGTTCGAAAGATACTGCGCGATGACGGAGGAGAGGTTTTCGGTGGTTTGCGTTACGGGGAGTTGGTTGGTCGGTTTTTCTTGGGAGACTAGGTCGAAAGTCATGTGCTGGGTCACGTCAAAGTTGCTCATGGGTTTTGCGCTCCGTGTTGTGGGTCTTGGGTGTGGGGTTAGTGTACCTCAAATATCCCTGTCATAAAAAGTATTAGGGAAGATATTAACGGCGCCCGAGTGGCCCACTGCGTTACCAAAGTATTTAAATTATAAAGAAAAATCATTGTGGAACGTACTTAATCGCGCGACAATACCGTGAGGTTTAGTGATTGTTTTCCTCACAATGATTGGGAGATAAAAATGGATTTTCAGGGCTACAGCTCGATGGATCTTCACTACCTTTTTCGGATGGAGGAACGCTTCAAGTCACAGCAGGTTCTTGCTAACGCCGAAAGTCGTGGGGAAATCCCCAAAGCAAACCGAATCGCTCGTGGGAAAAAAGAAGTTCGCAAATGGACGACTGAACAACTCCCCGAAATTGGGCGTCGGTTCGGTTTCATTCCGAACCGAAAAGTGCGCCGGCAAGTTATCTCGGTGTTTACCCAAAAAGGTGGAACATTAAAGACGACGTTCTCCCATGCCTTTGCCAGGGTGCTGGCTCTCCATGGAATTCGCGTCATCGTTGTCGGTCTCGATATACAAGGGTCGATCACTAAGACAATGCTCCCCCCCCCGGCCAACATAGACACGCTGGCTGACATTTTAGCCTATAATAAAGGGATCAAAGGGCTCTACCACTTCTTCAATCAGCCTGAAAAATACCGGCGGATTGAAGAAGTCATTCACAAGACAGATCTTCCAACTCTAGATATCATCCCCGAGACTCCGCAACTCAATGATCTCATACTTCTGATCAACCAAAAAACTCTCCGTGAGTTCCGATTTCGCGACGAGCTTTTACCGCAATTGGAAAAATATGATGTTGTTCTTTTCGATAATGGGCCAAGTTGGAACTCGCTTGTAGAAAACTCACTCGCCAGTTCAAATACCTTAATCCAGCCTATAGGTTGCGACGTAGGGACTTTCCAAGTTCTCGACGGCAACATGGCGCAAATAGAGGATTTCCGTGTTAAGGCGAAGATCACGTGGGATAGCCAACTGCTGATCCCTACCCTTCGCGAAAACACCAAGTTATCTCAGCAAATACTGGGCGCATACCTGGCTCAGTATCCGGCGCGTCAGCTCCTGACTAATTCGATCAGAAAAAGCGTCACGGGTCAGGAGGCTCTATACCTGAATCGTTCGGCAATAGAACATGATCCGCGCTCGGATCTCTCGGATGATTACGCGAATGTGGTTCGTGAAATATGGGAGCGGGTTTGTTCAGTCGAGCAGCAAAAGACTCTAGCGGAGACTCCATCGGCATCTGTTTCACTGCGCCATCCAGCATCAGAAGAAAGCGCAGTAGGGGTTTAAGCTATGGCGCTTCAAGGAAATCCTTTTCTTGGAAAACTTAAGATCCCTGCACCAGATCTTAGCCGCGTCCCTGAGACCCCTTTTAACGGCCCCGCCAGCGAACCAAAAGATGTTGCTCCGCCACCAGTCGATCGCACTATTTCGGAGAAAGTAGATAGGGTTCAAACGGGTTCAGAGATAGGGTTCAATAGGGTTCAAACGGGTTCAGAGATAGGGTTCAATAGGGTTCAAGAAGCAATAAAACCAGAGGCCGACAAACCCTTGAACCCGTTTGAACCCGTACTAGATAGGGTTCAAACGGGTTCCATAACGGGTTCAAAATCAACTTTCAGGCAACCAGCCTACGGCGAACTTGCTGTTATGCGCTATTTTGCCGATCGAGAAGAGTCCCCGGGGTCTACTATTTACACCAGGCGTCGCGAAATTGCGGAGTCCACGTACCAAACGATCAATGGAGTGAAAACCGCTCTGAGAAGGCTTCGGGAAGCGGGGCTCATTCAGCTGAACGAATATGAACGCGGTCCAAATCGGGGAATCACAAGCTACCGGCTAACCCAAAAAGCGCATGAAGTTTTAGCGTCGAAATCAACCATTTCTCGGTTAGGGTTCAATAGGGTTCAAACGGGTTCCATAACGGGTTCAAACGGGTTCTCTAGTAGTAGTAGTAAAGATTTAGATCTTAATACTACTAATACTGGACCCACCGAACCGGTTACTGAACTTCCGGGAGTCTGGGCCTCAATTGACCTGACACCTCTGGCCTCAATTCGTTTTGGACAACAACAGCTTCTTCAACTGGTTCGCGTTGGCGTGTTGACCCCCTCTCAACTGCAAGAGTCGATTTATGCGTTTGCCTTCGATTTGGAGGTTAATAACAAGGGTCGCGAAATGAACGGCCCCGCGCTAAATTACTTCATGGGAATTCTCCGAAGAGGGCCTTACACGCCACCTGCTAACTACGAGCCTCCAGAGACGCGGCAAATGCGGCAGTACCTAGAAGCCAAGAAGCGTGAGCAGCTTGCACGAACGGAACTCGAATCGCAGCTGGAGACGATTGAATTTGATGGGTGGGTCGCTCGCCTATCAGCCGAAGAGAAAAGTAGGTTCGTTCCTCCGGCTGATTTCGCTAAAGTTGGAAGTCCCGGGCATAACGCACAGCTAAAGCAGTACTTTCGTGAGCAAGTGTGGCCCGACCTGCGTGACAAATTTTTGAAGCAAGGGGAGGCAAACGATGCCATTTGATCAACTAATCTTTCGTTTACATGCAATCCATCGAATGCTGGAAAGAAATATTTCTACCGAAGAGGTTAAGGAAGTTTTGAGGCTCGGCGAAGTCATCGAAAATTACCCAGATGACAAGCCATACCCAAGTTACCTTGTGCTTGGAATCGTGTCACACAGGCCGATTCACGTGGTGGCGGCCGACAACTCAGCAGATTCGGAAAGTGTGGTAATAACCGTTTATGAACCTGATCCATCGCAATGGGATCCAACTTTTAAGAGGAGAAACAAATGAAATGCGTAGTATGCAAGCAAGGTGAGACCGCCAGTGGAAAAGCTACCGTCACTTTGGAAGTAGGGCGCACGACACTTGTTGTGAAGCAGGTACCGGCGAAAGTGTGTCAGAACTGCGGTGAAGAGTACGTTGATGAAAAGGTTACCAATCAGCTTATGAAGCACGCAAAGGAAGCCGCCAATGAAGGCGTCCAGGTGGACGTGCGAGAGTACGTGGCCGCCTAGCAGAAGGCCATTTTGGCCAGAGTCGCGATGATAGTCGCAAGGCCGAGTAGGCGCTTGATCCAAGTCACCGCTGTCCACAGGAAGCTTTCCCGTTTGCTGGCGCTGCCGCCGTCGAATTGAATAATAACCGTAAGCCGTTTTTTTTGTCCCATTTCGAGGACCTCCTTCGCAGAGGAAGAGGAGGCCGGAGAAACTGGGTTTGCTGAGGCGTCGTTGATTGAAATGACAGGTGACAACGCGCAGGAACGGGGATGCGCACTTGGTGGGGTGTCCGGTACGAGAAGTTTTTTTGTGATTGCGATAGTTTTGAATGAGGGAGTGCAGCATTGATTGGTGGTGGGGTGGTTGTTTTTAAAACTGGTTGGTATGTGTAGGGAGTAAGAAGGCAAGCATGGGCAGTGATATCACTGCCCGGGAATTACCTGGGGTGGGCCCCAATCCCCCGGAG
>CAZTRP010000027.1:7508-9043 GCA_964616705.1 uncultured Pseudobdellovibrionaceae bacterium | reverse complement strand
GATATGCGCTCCCATGTACACTTTAAGCCCGTTATCCATTTTAGTGCTTCATATCTGCCTTTGTTTTTCTTCTTCCAAGGTCTGATGTAAAGATCGTAAGTGTGCCCTTTATAGCTGAATGTTGCCATTTTTCTCTCCTTTGTTAAAAAATTATGCAGAATTTTCTAACTTTTCTTGCAAGACTCTTAAAACATCAGGCAAAGCATTTAATGCTTGTAGTTCTTTTTCTCGCCTGCAATTGTCGCAAAAAGTCAAGTTCCACTTGAAAAATACATTGTGCTTTGTTGTAAGATGCTCGACAAAAATAGATGGTTTTTCGTAACGACACCCGCAGCTTTCGCATTCCAATTTTATTACTTCTTCCATTTTCTTCCTTTGTAATAATCAGGGCAGCTCCGATACTTTTTCAACTTTAAGGACATATTTCTCACCTTTGTAAGTGAAAATCAACTTTTCATCCGTTTGCAATAGTTGTTGAGCTACTGCACTCACCGCGCTATCTGTTACATCCTTTTTGTTAGCACCCCAAGTCCCATTTTTTAGAACTCTGCCTGCATAAATCCTGCTCGTCAAAGGTGAGCAACCCAGCCTGAAATCTGACATATTAAGCTAAACAGTTGTAAAATAAAAGTAATTTGTGAATAATCAGGGCAGCTACCGCACTGCCCTGTAGGATTTTAGTTTTCAAGTATTATTTCATGGCAGCCCTTTCGCGATAGTGTAACTGGCTGCATCAATTCAAAACGGCACGCCGTCCTTTTTCTTACTGTAAACAGGTTCCGCCGCGATGAGTCTATTCGCTGCGTCGAGTTCGTCATCCTCGTTATAAACTTCCATCTCAACCGACGCTCTCTGGTTGAGTCTTTCGTGCAAGTCCTTGGCGATGCTCAGGAAGAAATTGTCACGATTGTCTGTGTCTTTGATTTCTTTGCCGCTGTTAAGCTTTACAAGTTCAATCTGTGGCACTTGTTCCTTTTCAAACGCATAAGGTGCTGTCTCACCATTGATACGGACACCGATGCTCATATACTTTGTTCCATCCGTGCCCTCTTTAATGTACGGAGTGAATCGCACTATCTGTTTGCTGAAATCCACCACAGAAGGCAACTTCTGCAAAATAGCCCTTGCCGGAACGCTGAACATACCCACGGAAAAAATCTCCCGGCAGAAATCAGACTCGAACACCACTTCGAGCTTCTTGATAGGTGCGCCCTGATACGTGTCATCACGCACAACGATATTACTGATATACCCCTCAAGATACCCATGATGCTCGACTGTCCCGTCGGCTGTTTTGGAAACGATAGCGGCTGACTCTTTGCCGTTTTTCTCTACTTTTTTAGCTGAGTAGTAAACTCTTGACTTGTCGTTGAAATTACCTACTGGCATGATATTGTCCTTTAGTTTTTATTGAGAAATGTATTAGAAAATGAATGTTTGAAGTTTGCAAGGTCTTGTTCCAAGCGTTTGATGTATTCGTTCTGAGATACCACAACATCGTAAAGCTCTGATGCTTTTTTCTTCTCTTCGGTCTG
>CAZTRP010000027.1:4828-7408 GCA_964616705.1 uncultured Pseudobdellovibrionaceae bacterium | reverse complement strand
ATGTTCTTGGCTGTGCGCTCAATAATCTGTAAGCAATTAAGAAACACGCTGTCCTCGAGCTTATCATCAGCCATGCGAGCTTGCACCTTTGCGCGTTCGGCTTTCACATAGTCCGCACACTTGAGTCTGATGTCACGTATGGTCAAGCGTATCTCGCGAGCGTTTTTCATGCCGCGCACATCTTCCGGATCTGTCACCACTATAGTTGATGCCGTTTGTTCGTAAGCTGCGATACCTGACAAAAATGATTGCAGCCCTTCGATGATGCGCGATGCCTTTTCCGTCGGCAGGGCAGTATTTTTGATAAGCTCAGCCACTTGACTATTTTGTGGCTCAATATTTGCGAGTTGCATGGTTCCTATCATTTCACCACCTCGTGGAATGAGTCAGCAACTATGGTATCAATAGAGCGGAGCGTCACATTAGCGTTCGCAGGCTCGCCAAGTCTCAGCGTACCATCCACGACAATCCTGTCGGATGGTTTCTCAGGATTGCGAAGGTAAAACAGTTTGCATACAAGGTCAATTTCTTGATTCACTGTGCCGTCATCTGTCCATTGCTTTAAGTTGTAGCCCGGCTCAGTTCGCCAATCTTTCGGTGACCAATTAAACACACCCTCAATCACTGTGCGCTGACCAACACGAAGATACCACTCATCTACGAGCTGCTTATACATAAATAATTGCAAACGATGTTCCGGGTAGAAACCATGCCGCCCTGATTTGAAATCCACAACCGCTTGGATACGTTTTTTGCGTTTGGTTTCCTTGGGCATACCCTTATTTGCGCCTGATACGTAAACCTCACCGAAGAAACCTTTTTCTTCAATAGTCATGTTACAAATCAAGTCCACCGCACCTGCGAAAGTGTCATTGCAGAGCATTGACTCCATAGATAGCGGCTCAACCTCATAATCAGCGCAAAAGTTCGCGAACGCTGCAAGGTCTTTTGCAAGTTCTTCCGCCCACTCTTCGGTATTATAGCGGACATAATTCTCACGGCACCACTCATCGCAGATAGTCTTGACTCCGGCAAGGTCAAGAGTCTGTTCTGTTAGGAACTTATCAATGAGTAAGTGCATCACCGTTCCATAGTTCGCTGCACGATCACGCAGTTCATTCGCTCTGCGCTGTCCATGCTCAGCGATCCACTTGATCAAGTGTTCCGGTGTCTTGGATGTTTCTTTGATGATACTCGTCACCGATGGCAACCACTGTATGTCACCGTTGGTGTTGAGTTTGTAATAAAAACGGATACCACGTCCGTCGTGCCGACGTAGCCGGCTGTCAATCATAGGATACATGTCTAATCCTGATAAAGTTGAAAAAAGTTGTTAAAAAATGATGTCAGGTACTGCGAAAAAACTCATCACGCAGATTGCGAAGATGATAAACTTAGTTAGTCGTGAGATGTCACTCTCGTCAATTATTACTCTCATGATTTGCCTCTCAGCGTTAAGTAAGTGTCAAAGTCGTAGAAATTTTCGAGGTCGAAAGAGAAAAAGAATTTCTTTATGCCGTGCACATCGCTCCACGTTTCATATACTCTATATTTGCCTTCATCGTGCCAATATCCTGTAACTTGGAACCATTGGATTTTGTCTTTTGAAACAAACACCCCTTTGATCATCAGCTCTTTGACAATCTCTTCATAGTTCACCGGCTCAGGTTCTTTGACTTTGACAATTTGGAAGCTGCCCGCCTTGTCTTCTGCTTCACCTTCAATATTGTATTGTCTTGCGATGATTTCATTTGCGAGTGTCTTGATGACAACAACAACCGGAAACGGCTTCACCCCGATAAAAGACTCAATGACCTTAACTTCGATAATTTTCAAGTGTGTTATCCCCTTAAAAGTCAGCTTTGAGATGTCGTTCCAATCCTCGCGGACAAGTGTGCCTTTGCTCATGTCAATCACCCTCCACTTCTACAAGCCATACTTTGCAATGAAATGGATAAAAACCTATTTTTATGGGATGCAGGAAATAAACGTATCCCAAAGTTTCCATGTACGCACCTGTCCACAACCGCTTACGCGCCTTGTGTTGTTCTTTGCGTGTCATCCCATCACCTTCACGAATGCCACAAGAATGACAGTAACCCCCATAATCAGATAGCAAAACTTTCGCTCGCGCTCATTAGTCCATGCGAACTCAAGCTCAGTGCGTCTGTCGTTAATGCTGAACGCCATCTTCATTGCCTTGCCCTTTCAAAAAATTGTGAATATCCAAAACAGTGTCCGCTTGTATATTTACTGACTTGTCTGTCACGCGAACCATGCGCAGCTTCGTTGCTGTCATTTCGCTGCCATATACCTTATGTGCAAGGTCTTCCGCCTCCACAATCAGCCGCTGAGCCGCGTTGCTGATGGATTCATACGATCCTGCAGCGCTACCCTCATGTGACCGCATAAAACAGTTAAGCAAGTCACCTTGTGCTGCGACCACATCCATAACTTCTTTATTGAGGTCACCGCCGTGGTCAATCGGTGTTATATGCTGCGAGAGCATCAGCGGCACCGTCCGCTCTGTGATTCGTACCGTCGTTGTACGTGCCATGTGTAACTCCTTGATAATGTTAT
>CAZTRP010000027.1:0-4728 GCA_964616705.1 uncultured Pseudobdellovibrionaceae bacterium | reverse complement strand
TAACTCCTTGATAATGTTATTATGAAAGCAACTTTTTACGCAGTTGCTGAAAACGTTTTTCTGTAGAACCCAGATACGTCACTGATGGTGGCAACTCCGGCATGGTAGCCATATCAGTAAATCGTGTTGAGTTCTTCATTGCGCGGCGATAGTCCGCCATAGTGTAAAGCCCACGACCTGCGGCTGTGGTTGCCGATGGTGTCAAGTATCCTCGCTTCACCCATTGTGACAGCCGTTTCTCACCGCCAACCTTGCGAGCAAGTTTTGTGAGTGACAAAAGTTGGCTCATGGTTTGCCTTTCATCTTTTGCGGCTGCGCTTGGTCAATCAGAGCCTCGATAATTGATGTACGTGATGCACGCTCATCAATTTCTTTTGCAGCACTGACAAGACTGTTCAGCTTTGCAAGCCTTGATGGTGTGGTGAAGAAGGTCATTGATACTGACTTTCTCTCACGTTGTTCAATGCTTAGTGTCATAGCACCCTTTCGTTTGTTAAGAAATTTTGTTAATTTGCTTACTAAAAACCTTACTAAGAACCTATTAAAAACCTTAGTAAGAAACTTATGTGTAAAACTTACAGTGCGAAAATACTACATTTTTTAGTATCGTGCAAATTTTTTTACTAATTTTTTTAGTATTTCGATACTTTTTTTTCATCTATGAGTATAGAATCACGGTTAAAGGAAGAGGTAAGTAGTTATATATCAAAGAATAACCTTACTCTAAAACAGTTGGCTGCGCAAGTAGGACTAACACCGGGCAGTCTGTACAATTACATGAATGGTGTTTCGCATCCGGGCAATAAACTGCGCGAAAGACTAAAAAACGTAGGCATTGATACTGATTACATCTTAACAGGTCGAAGAGCTGAGGACACGGCACGCTTCAACCCCTTGCACTATATCCGAAGTCTTGAGCGTGAGATTGAGTTCTTAAAACAAGAGCGTGAGCAATATCTCAAGGTGTTAAAAACATATAATGTGGAGCCGACAGATAATGACTACTCACTTGTCGCTGAGCCTGTTATCAACTACAATAATCAATCAATAAAAAAGGTACAAGAATGAAAACATTTCTCTTCTGTTTGCTGTGCTGCGCAACCATAGCGAGTGCGCAAAGGTCAGAAACTTACAACAAGACCAACGATACAACCCTTAACATGCAACAAAGGAACGCTGGCGAAATGTCTTTCGGTGCCGGTGCAGGTCAATACGGTGTTTCACTTGCGTTTGGCTTCCGTGCATACTTTATAGGCATGGACATTGCGCTTACTGATTTGTCAAGTGCTCAGGTTTTAAAGAACCAACTTGACTACGACCCACCACACAATGACTACACACTTAGGACACTCAATACCGCACGGTATGGTATTACTTTTAACATATACTACCCCGTCACAAAACGTCTGTTTGTCTTCCCTGCTCTCGGCTTTTCCGCGACAGGTACAAACACCATCCCACAATCAAACGCAACCGGATGGTATTACAAAACAAGGTCATCAACCGAAGAACTCGCTCTCTGTTATGGTGGCGGTGTGTCTTATTTCTTAACATCAGGCAGAAAAGGTGGCAATGATGTGACTTTGAGTCTAACCTATAGGACTGTTTTCGGATTGACCGCAAACATCGGTGTGGTGTTCTTATGAAAAAATGTATATGGCTCTTCGTAGCCCTCACGCTTGCCTGCTCAGCACCTATGCCGACCATAGCCGGACAATGTTCCGGTGACTCAACATGTACCGCCTGCAAGAGCTGTAAGAATTGCAAACACTGCACGATATGGAATGGCAAATGTAAAGCATGTACTAAGAAACCAAAACCGAAGGACAGCACCCATGCCGCGCCGCGCAAAACCAAGCAAAACAACAATCCCACATAAGACATACCCTTATGCCTACTTGAAGGTGCGTAATGGTGTGTATTATGCCGTTGTCCATGACAAACGTGTCAGCACTTATGTCAATGCCGACGGTAGCACTCAGAACATAGCCCATGCCATGCGCCGCCTTGACGAACTACTTGCAGCACGTATCACTGCCGAAGATGCCACCGTGAACTTTCACCCAAGCAAGCAACAAGGAGCCGTCACGCTGATGTCGGCAATCGAAGAGTATCTCATGTTAAAACGTCGCATAGTGAAACCCCAGAGTATGGAAACATATATAAACATTTTCAAGGTTTTCAGACATGATATGCCGATGGACTTCAAGACAATCAAGGACTATATACGTGACAACCTCTATGACACAGACCTTCATGTGAACACCAAACGCCAACATCTCAGGACGCTGCGCACTTTTTTTGAGTTCTGCATTGACAATGACTATCTCAAGAAAAACCCTTGTAAACAGTTTCCGCCGCTCGCATCGGTTAAGGGAGCCATACGTTTGCCCACCACAGACGAAGTGCAGCGGCTCATCGAGGCATCAGGTCATGACACCGAGTATGGTCGTATCATAAGATTGTTATCTGTGACAGGTATGAGGATAAGCGAAGCTCTTGCTCTCAAAGTGTCGGATGTCAAAAGTGACCATATTATCATTCACGGCAAAGGCAAGCGTGGCTCGGTGGATGCCATCCGTTTTTTTGTATTCAAGGCAGTACCGGCTGCTCAGACCATAGCGGAAGAGTGCGTCCGCTGCGTTGCCCATGGTGACAAGCTCTTCACGGTCACACGGAACGCAGTCGGCTCACGCATCAAAGAACTATGCAAGCAACACAACATAGAACACCTCAGCCCTCACGACCTCAGACGGTTTGCCAAATGGACATGGGAGATACAAATGAGATTGCCGCCGCACCTGTGCAACTTGCTTGCAGGGCATGGTTTTGAGGTTCGGCAGCACTATCACCGCCAGCCAACTGTCGAGGACTTAGAAGCGTACTTGTGAGAATCACACTGTACGGAATCAGTACGGAATCCTGCGGTGATTTGCGCTGTTTTGCGTCAATTTGCGGCGATTGCTTTGAAGTAAGTCAAACAATTACAACAACATCAATAAACCGTGCGCAAATTTACGAGATTTGCAGCGAAAAACCGTAAACCATTGTAATATTGACACTTAACCAAAACCATACAAAAAAGTGTACGGAATCGGTACGGCAAAACGATGTTTCACGCTCTTTTGCGAACGCAAAATTACACAAGGACAGGCAATCCTTCCTGTTGTATGATTTGCCAAGTTGCGAATGTGTTGCTGTCCGTTTCCATGCAAAATAACAACATTGACGTATCAGCACTGTTGCTTTGTGCATACCCCGAAGTTCCGAGTGTACTCTCTCCATTGTTCCATCGTATCTGTTGCCCTGCGTTCTGAGATACGCGCCAAGTGTTGGTCGCTCCCTGCCGACGTGTCACTCTGATATAATCACCAGCGGTGGTGTTTGCGTTGGTCGGCAATGTCAATGCAATCTCAGCACCCGCGCTGCCTGTCACCACATAGTGCTTGTTCGCTGCCATCGTTTGATTTGAGGTGACGAACTCTGTCTGTTTGTTTACGTCATTGACCCAGAACAGTTGCCCTGTGCCATCGGACTGTAATGTCTGCCCGGATTGCGCCGCCGCCGTTGGCAAGGTTATGGTATATGATGCTGACAATGTCGGCACGGCAAGCCCGATGTGGAGTGTGGAGTTGCCTGTCTGATACAACCTCATGATACCTGACTGTATGCGCATGGCTCGCGGTGTAAGCCCTGCATGAGTTACGAAGATGTCCTCAGCTGATGCAGGTGTTGATGAGCTTGTGTCAATCACCGCAGTTTGAAATCCATTATATACTTGTGTTCCGGTGTTCGGTGTGATGCGCTTCTGCCATGTGACCGAGTCCGAGAAATTTAATGCGCCATTGGTCACGGATTGCGTTTCGATCGCTATGTTCTGAGTTCCTGCGTTCCGTGTCCGTTGAAAGTACAAGAAAGAAGAGTTGTTCGTCCCACTTGTGGCTTGAAAATACATAGGACTGCCTGATGACCCTCCCATGCTGCCATCGATCCTGTCTTGCAATACTCTCAAGTTCGCATTTGCGCTCTGTAAGTTCACCGACCCCGAAGACACCGCCGTGATGGTTGCGGAGTTGCTCGCACCTACGCTCATGGTAGAGTTCGACCCCGTCACCGTCATGCGTGACAGTCCTGTAATCTGACCGCCGCTTATGGATACATTACTCGCTGCCTGCGTTGCTATCGTGCCCAGCCCTAAGTTCGTCCGTGCAGCACTCACGCTCACAAGGTCGCTGAGGTTATTCGCCGCAATCAGCAAGCCGCTTGTGTTGGCATCTTTACGGCTATAGGTGATATTGTCCACACCCGGTGCAGGCGCTACCGTATTGCCGCAACCCCACACGCTATTGCCATACGTAGTGCCGGCAAGGATACGCACAAGATGCCCTGCGTGCAGTGGATAGTCCGTCCGTGACCATCCCGAAGCTGAGAGCACCCAGAGTCCGTTCTGTTTTGGATCGGTCTGCCCGGTGCATAGTCCCACATCGCCTGCCGCCACCGTCACGCCGTCGGTGTTGGTCAGTCCGCTTTGCGTTACATTGCTGACATATACCACTCGCGCTGTGGTGATGAGGTCTGTCCCTGCCGTGGTTGTGTTGTTGCTCGAAGTGCCGCCTGTGCCGCTCTTGCGACCGGACAAGAGTGCAGCGTCATTGATGCTTTTCGGTGGTATGGTTATGAGAGGCATAGTTGCTCCGTGATTGTTTCTTCTGTGTTGAATAAGTTGGT
>CAZTRP010000026.1:0-16356 GCA_964616705.1 uncultured Pseudobdellovibrionaceae bacterium | reverse complement strand
CCCTCCAAGCTTTTTTCCCAATGCCGGTGAGCGACATCAGTCAGCGCGGAGGCTTTTCGTTTTGCGTAAATGAGGGTCGTCTTCATATCCGAGTTACCCAATAGCTGCTGGGCTACGGGCAGTTCTCCCGCCTCGTTATAAACGCGACGGCAGCCTCCGTGGCGAAGCACGTGGGTTCCCCGGTACGGAAGCCCGGACTTGATGAACGCCCGGTTATAGGACCCTGCAATCAAGCTAAACGCGATTGGCTCGCCATTCAGACTAAAGACCATCCCCTTCTTACCCTCTGCGTATCCTTCCACCAGCGAGTGGAAGGACTCAGGGAAAACGGGTTGTTCCTTCATCCCCTCATTAGCCGCGGAATTCTTAAACCCGTCTTTGACATAGGGTTGAGCCCCGGTCTTATGAGGGTAGCAAACCGATCGAACAATCTTCAGCCGCGAGTTCTGAGGACGTGCCCATTCAAGATGGACATCCTCCCAGAACAATCCCGCAGCTTCCGAGATCCGAAGCGCTTGGTAATACTGCACAGTAGCAAGAGCAGCTAGGACGCGACCGTTTTTGAGGCGCTGGAGCTCATCTCGAAAGCGGAAAAACTCCTCTTCCGAAATATCCTTCGCAACTTTTCTCGGCCCGTGCACCACATACATGGCTTCACGGTGCCGCCGCTTGATTGGAAACCGAAACTCCGTGTCGTCATGGTAATCGAGGTAATACTTCAACACCGTGGACAGAAGACTCAGCTCATGATCAAACGAGCGACGCGTTTTCGCGGTGGGTGACTTTGAAACGCCCTCCCTCAATCCGTCCAGCCAGGCATCCACCTGTTTCGGAGTGATATCGCGGACGGGTATGTGGAAAAGACTTCCAAAGTGCAGCCGGATGATTTTCTCGTATTGAATCTTGGTGCCTTCCGCGAGTTGGGTAAGGCGCCGTCGCCGCCACTCATCGAGAACTTCTCGAAGGAGAGGCCCGCCAGCCGATTCCACCATCGCATCGATGGCCGAGACCTTATCCGCCCCTTCTTGCCACTGCCGCGCTTCTTCTAGAGTCGCGAAAGTCGCATAGGTGCGTTTACGATTCCCGGATGCATCGGCCCCGTACCGAGCCGCATAGTAGATGGCTCCGTTTTGCGGAACCAAATACTCCTGCTGCTGTTCATTCCACACCCATAGGCGACTGATTCGCGCGCAGCGCGGAACAGCCGTATAGATGCGTGCTTTTCCTTTGTAGAATTTTGGATTGAATTTCACTGTCATGGTCGTCTCCTTTTTTGGAGCCAAGCCACGACTTCCCGCACTCGAAACCTTACAGCGCGCCCAATTTTGAGATAGGGCAAGCCCTCCTCGACCATGAGCTTACTGATGAAGCTAGGGGAAAGAGCCAAGCGAATGGCTAGTTCTTTCTTACCTAGCAAAGCCTCGAATGCTCTATCCAGATCCGCCGGATTTTCAAAGACCACAGCCGTCGGAACGGCTCGATAATCGTCATGCATACTATTTGCTCCAACCCCCAATTGGCAATTTCGGCAAGAACGCCCGGATCGAGGTGTTGTTTCAGGCCCCTTCACCAGAGGATGAGGGGCCTGAAAGAACACTTCGCGCTAATGTTGAGTGAACTTGTCCATCTTCTTTAGCTCTTCATCGCCCATCACAAGCCAAGTTTCCTCAGGCCTTACCGAGCGAACAGAACTCCAGATAGCGATCCACAAACTGCGTTCCATCTGACCGACCAAGCATCGATAATAGTTTTTAGAAAACCCCTTCGGTAGCAACGTTCCGTATATCGTCTGCCTCATGCTGACCGCTTTTCTGATTCTTGTTTGCACCTGTGACCTCTGCTTTCGTTTCAACTTTTCCAATTGGATTATTTCTTCGTTCATTGATTTACCTTTCTGTTTATTTCACCGCCCAACCGGCGCTGACCACTCGACCGATTCTTTGGGTCGTTGAGGGCGAGTGGTCAGCGCCGGTTGGGCGGTTTTCCATGTGTTATTCAAAGCGAAAATAGGTTTCTACCCGCTCACCCCTTGAGCCAGTCATTGAGCAGGTAAACTTCATCCGCGCACCGAACTCGCGCCGTTGATGGATCGGTAAGGACTTCATCGTGCAGCGTCCAGCCGAACGGAATCCGATTGCCCCGTCCCTGCCAAATGTCCGCTAGCATTTCACCCATCTTGGGGGAGGAAACGAGATATAGAACTCCGGAAAAGCCGGCGACTCTGTATCGATAAAATATCTCCTCGTAGCGCTTTCTTGTCTTCGCGGAGAGTTCAAGCTCCAGAGCATAGGTCTTTACCGCTGAACCAACATCCACCGAAAAAGCCGCATCGGGGATAATGGGCTTGATCATAGAGTTGTGAGCAAATGATCTTCCCAACTCTTTTTTCATCTCCCATTCGGAGACCCACGAATCTCCAATCTTGGATCGACCAAGGGAAATACGGATGTCTGCAAAGAGCAGATCGTGCATCAGACTGTTCTTGTTCACCGACCCAATCCAGCGGGTAAGTCCGACACTTTGTGCACCTCGATTGGAAATGGCCCAAACGATTTCTTTCGACTCGGAGTTCAAAATTTGTCGCATGTACCCAGCCAGCCGCAATTTCCGAAGCCTCCGCAAAACTGTAGTTCGTTTCACCCTCGGAAAGAAAAGGTTGCCCAGTTGGGCAGTGCTGAGAACTCCAAAGTTCCCTAAGGTCTGGAGCAGCAAATTGTCTCTCTCAGTTCTGCGCATCACTGCCCCCGAAGAAGAGACTCGACCACTTTGCGCGTGGCATCTCCCTCTCTATGGCTCAAAGCAGCTTCCAATTTCATGACTTGCCCGTTCAGCAAATTAACCCGCTCATGGAGCCGCTTTAGCGATTCGTACCCGCTTTCTAGAGAAACGATTCTCCCTGACTGAGCTCTTGAATCGGCCCGGAGTTTCTCAAAAACCTCGCGGACCTCGTCCATTTGATTTTCAACTCCCTTACAAAGCACCCAGAGCAGAGCCCCTAGGCTTCCCACGAATACCACCACCAAGACTTTTACGACGAGCACAACGCCCCCTAAATGTGCGCACTCACATCCCCTCCTCTTCTTCGCGGCGAAGGAGGTGCTGCTCATGAAGCGCACTGGTTACAAACGAGATGACTGTTTTGCTTTGTCGGTTCGCCTGCGTTTTAAGCGCACGAAGTGGTCTTGGGTGAGGTGGGCGATGTTCGCCCTGAGTATTGCTCTAAAACTTCTGCCGTACCTTTTCTAACGAACGCACGGCAGGACATACTTCAACATCCATGCCGGTTCATCGGTGCAGATGGAAGTGCACCAATTGCTTCTGATGTCGCCGGGTTGGGCAAGATCGCGACCCGTGGACCAGAAAGTGGTCCAAGTTGGACCAGTCGAAAAGACGGAAGTGGACCACCCACGGTGTAACCGCCGAATTTGTCTTCTGTATTCGGAGCGGCGTTGGTCCAAGGCGCAAAACGTTCCCGTGCCTTCTGGACCAGCGTGGTCCAAAGTGGACCACTTGGAGAGTTTGTTCAGAATTCAAATACTTGGATCGCTTTCCGGCGATCAGTGGTCCATTCTGGACCACTTAGCAAATCGACTAATTTATTTAGTAATGTCGGCCAGTTGAGGAAAACTCCGAAAAAACTGGTCCAACTTGGACCACTTCCCAGCTCTTTGCCCCTTCGCCGACTATTCTTATCGATGCCGAAGACCATACTCGTTGAAGGCCATGTCGACCCCACCGCTCGACCAAACAAACTGCAGCGCCTCGATCGGTGCCGTAACCACCACCGTAGATCCCGGGTTATCCAGTGCCTTCGGAGTATCCGTAACGACTTGCTTTTTCTCCACTTGATAGATAGCTCCCTTACTCTGGATTAGGGCAAAGGAGTCATCGAACGAAAACAAGACCGTGCCCCTAACTTCAACTTCCTTGTCGCCAATGGTTACCTCATCCGGTTCCGCTACGGCCGCAACCCTGCGCGGCGGCGCTGGCTGATAACGCCAAGACATATCGACGGCATTTTGCGGGACCGTTACTTCAACTCTCTCGCCCATTCCTAGCTTTGCAAAATAGTGCGACAATTCCGGAGTGAGCGCTGCTTTTCGTATCTGATAAATAGAACCCCCTGCCTCAATATGTGAAAAATCCTCAGTGAATGAGAACACATTTGCTCCCCGTAGCGTTACACGGCCATTGCTAGCCCGTACGTCTGACGGTGGCTTCTTTGCCAGCGCTGCGTGCCGCCCGCCTGCTTGCGGTTCGCGCGGGGTAGCGGGCCACAAGGACTCAATTGCTGCCCGAGGTACAGTGACACTGACCACCGCATTTTGGACGGTGGCCTTTTCTAACTCCATCCTGAGCCCAGCTGGAAGTTGCCGCTTCCCCAGTTTGTAAATGTAACGATCGGTCTGCAGAAAGATGTGTTCTGTCGTGAAAGAGATTAATGCTCTGCCGTCTAGCTGCACACTTGCAGAATCCGCCTGCGACTGGTGCATGCTGGCCAAGGTAAGAAAAAGTGCGCCCACCCGCTTAACCATAGTAATTGTACTCATTATCCACTCCCCTTAAATACGGCTACGCTGCGTCGTGCCCCTTTTGTTCCATTCAATCTTATTATCGGTCTCTCGCTCGAAAACGGAATCCTCCCCGAGGGTGGAAAAAAGCCGACACAGGGCGCCGCGTTTCGCGCTAGAATACGGCATGAGAAAAAGGAAGCCGCCTGAACTAAAAAACATCGGGGTGTGCATCAAGGGACAAGATGGGACCATCGAATACCAGAATAAGGCCTGTGCGGATTTGTGCGGAGTTCGAGTGGGGAAGAAGTGCGTTAAAGGCTGCATGCATCACTATTCCCAAGGAAAGGCCGCACCTCCCTTCGAACAAGGATTTCATCTTTTTCGAAACATCGAGGCAGAAAACAAGATCGTGGATGCGGTCATGATTAATGACGGCGAGAAATTGACCACTCTTCTCTATGACAAGTCCGCGGTGATAGAAAAACAATTGGCCCTGCTTGAGCCGTTCGGGCTTTCTAAGGCTGAAGTGAGTGTGATCGAAAGATACTTGAAGGGGTTTAGCAACCTGGAAATCGCGGCGCAGCTTTTCATTAGCAAAGCGACTCTTCGGACCCACCTGAACAATATTTACAAGAAGTTGCCGGACGAGCTGAAGAAGGAAATCTTAGCGTCGCATTTGGGAAAAGAAATAAAAGCAAAACCTTCGACCAAGTAAGAACCAAAAATGGTTCTATTTCCGCCCTGTCAGGCTTCGCACCTTTTCCATAAATTCTTTTTCATCGGAAACCCGCTCTTTTTTCGCAACTACTTCCCCATCGGCAGAAAGTAGAAAAACCGTGGTTGAATGGGTAAAATCCCCGTCGTCTAACGGCTTGTAATTAAAGCCCAACACAACCGATAGTTCGCGCACATGGTCTGGCTTCGATGTCAAAAGTGTCCATCGCGCGTCGAGCTTCATCTTTTTTGAAAAGCTTAAGAGCGAAGCGGGAGTGTCTCTTGCTGGGTCAATAGAAAACAGCGCGTACTGGACGTTATTTCTCTGGGTCTTAGTTAACCTTGAATCCAAAGCCTTCATATCGGACACGATTACCGGGCAAGTGGCAGGACAGCTGGTAAAGATCATGGCGGCTATCGTGGGCTTTCCCTTGAGATCAGAAAGGAACTGCGTCTTTCCGTTCTGCGAAGTCCATTGCTGCTCCAGTCGATAAAGCGACTTGGGTCCGAAGGACTCTGCACTGAACGCCGGGGCACAAATAATTAGGAAAATAGGGAGCAGGAAGTGTCTCATTCAGCTTTTTCCTTTCCGACATCGAGGGCACACCGAAAACCTAACGTTTTTAAACAATAGTCGCCGCGCAGACCGCTGCGAAATCCGTAACGCATGAAGGTAGCGTATTCTTTTGAGTCTGTTGCATTGATCGATCCCGCCCCGCAGAAAAGGCCGACGGTTCGGTCGCCCTTGGAGCGGGAATCAGTGGAAATCATCACGGCATTAAAGTCCTCCACCCACTCCCAAATCAAACCATGCATGTCATACACGCCAAACATATTTGGTTTCTGACGTCCCACGGCATCTAGCTCCCAATCACCGGTTTTGGCGTACCAAGCCAGGAGCTGACTCAGAACTTCTGGATTCGTCACATCGCCTGCGTACTCCCATTCCGTAATAGTTGGAAGTCGCTTTCCTTTAGCCTGGCAATACCTTCTAGCGACAAACCAGGACACCTCAGTTGCCGGCCTGTTTCCAACCGTTCTTAGCTCGTCCGGAGAGAGCAGGTCTGATTTCCAACTCTGAAGGTACCTTGATTCCGCAAAGAGAGGCAGGATTTTGGACTTGCGATACTGTGCATTCGCGGCAAGAAACGCGTTCAATTCAAGATTTGTGACTGGAAACCTATCTAAATGGAAGGAAGAAACATCCACTTCCTTTTCTTGCAGCTCAAGAACGGCCGGTGCCCCCTTATTAAGCGACGACGAGCTTAGCTCCTTGAAGAAGGGCCGATACTTCCCAGCGGGGATCAGCACATGCGGCCCACCCGCCCCGGCAACTAGCGAACTAACCAAGAGCAAAAGTGCAATACCGTGGGACCGATAAAAGCTCACTTCTTTCGTAGTCCGCCTACTTCGGAAGCGCTGACCTCATCGCCCTTATTTCCCCAGGAGTTTCGGACGTAGGTTAGGACGTTGGCGATATCCTCATCGTCAAGGCTCAGGGCGGGCATTACGCCATCGTATTCGCTCCCACTGACTTCTATCTTTCCCGCAAGACCTTCCAACACAACCCTGATCGCTCGCTTCTTATCCGCCATGAGGAAGTCTGAACCCGCAAGCGGTGGGAATGCATTCTTCAAACCTTTTCCATCGGGTTGGTGGCAGGCAGCGCAGTTCTGAGCATAGACCGCGTTACCCGCAGTCATACGCTCACTCATACCCCTCGCGGCTTTTTTGGCCGGGGCGCCAGACGCGGGCATCGTTTGAATGGTGGAGCCTTCTGGGAGATAGACCGTGTCAGACTGTTTTCCGGTGTAGATCATCGGATCTTTTTCGCCGTCCACCTTCAACATTCCCAGAGCGCCCTTATTGAACGTTCGAAAAATTGCATGGTCCACGAGAATATAGGTCGAAGGGATATCGATCTTAAACTCAATGATTGCCGAGCCGCCGGGAGGAACGACGGTGGTCTGAACGTTTTCCTGTGCAACTTTGGTACCCCCCTCTGTGAAAACGCGGTCGAAAATTTCACCGATTACATGGAAGTTAGACGCAATATTGGGTCCGCCCACCCCAAAGAATATGCGAACTTTCTCACCCACGTCTGCTTTCAACGCTTTGTCGCCTGTCAGTGCGCCGACGCTGCCATTGAAAACAATATAGTCGGGCTGCTCCTTGAGAGCTTTGTCCATGCTGAACGGCTGGAGCCCTTTCGCGCCAAATGCGCCCGCGGTGTAAAAGTCGGACTGCACCACGTAGAATTCTTTATCGACGGGAGGCAGACCTTTTTCCGGCTCGACATAGATGAGGCCATACATGCCATTGGCAATATGCATTCCGACGGGTGCGGTCGCGCAATGATAAATGTAAAGTCCAGGATTCAAGGCGCGGAAAGAAAACTTCGAGCTGTGCCCAGGCACTGTCATGGAGCCTTCCGCTCCGCCACCTTGCCCAATAACCGCGTGTAAATCGATATTGTGAGGCATCTTGCTCGAAGGGTGGTTGTGCAAATTGAACTCAACGAAATCGCCAACGCGCACGCGCATCATGGGGCCAGGCACTGTCCCGCCAAACGTCCAAAAGTTGTATTCCACCCCGTCCGCCAGACGTGCCGTGATTTCCTTGGTTTCCAAATCAATTTTTACCCGAGCCGGTACTTTGCGTTTGATCGCAGGCGGTACCTTCGGGGCGTAAGTAAGCACCGCTGTTTCAGCCGGGAAGTTTTTGGGGTCAGGATAGTACGGTTTTTTTCCAAAAACCGATGCGCATAGCACCAAGCCCAATGCGAAGAGTAGCGTTTGTGGTTTCAAGTATTTCCCCCAGAAATGCCGACGGCGGCTTTAGACAATATAACCGTGAGCTACCTTGGCCGCCATGATCTAGATCACATTATATGGTGTTCCGAACTTTGGGTTCGAATGGTACCGTGGTTCGGTATGCGCCTTCTTCATTGGATTGTGTGCGGTGTCCTTGCGGCCAGCTCCGCACCGGCAAGCGAGGCAGATTCCACACCGAAAGTAACTTTTGCGAGCCAGGGGCGCTTGCGTTTTGAACACAGCGATCGAACGGATTATCTCTCCAAGCGATCCGCTTTTCTGCTGCGGATTCGGCCCGACATCAGACTTTCCAAGGGTTCTGATCTTTCCCTTTTTGCGCAACCGCAGTTTGCCAAGGCTTTCGGACGGCCTCAGTTCGTCGGATCTTCGACCTCACTAAATGAAAGCCAAAGCACCAGTGGAACGGTGAACGACAGTTCAGTGGGGCTGCATCAAGCGTATATAGAACTCCGCGCCGCCGATTTTCTTACCTTTACCCTGGGACGACAGCTTCTTTCCTATGGAAACGAGGTTGTATTGAGTGGGCTCGACTGGGACAACACCGGACGTAGCTTCGACGCTCTAAAAGCACATTACGCGCACAGCGTTGGCTCCATTGATCTGTTTTACAGCAAGCTGTTTGCCTCGTCAGTTACAGCCACCACCGTCGGTTCAGGCGACAGTGATCTGCTGGGCATTTATTCCGCTAACGACTTGGGAAGAGGGCTTGAGGGAGCCGATGCGTACTTTCTTTTTCGAAGGGACCAAACGACGGGCGTTAGCAGGGATCTCTTCGCGCTGGGGATTAGGATCGAGTCCAGGATTGGGGATTGGGACTATCGAGCCGAGCTGACTAAAGAATTCGGATCGGCTTTTACAGATCCCGCTTCGGCTCACCAGCTAGATCTTGAAACAGGATGGAGTTTTGCCAAGCCATTCAAAAGTCGACTGGGACTTGAGTTGTTTCATTCCGGCAGCGACTACGATCAGCTTTACCCACTTGCACATAAATATCTTGGGATCGCCGACGCATTTGGAAGACGCAATAT
Organism: uncultured Pseudobdellovibrionaceae bacterium; assembly: GCA_964616705.1. Lineage (GTDB taxonomy): Bacteria > Bdellovibrionota > FAC87 > UBA2466 > UBA2466 > JAIEOG01. The sequence goes on along the minus strand of CAZTRP010000026.1, from coordinate 7,266 downwards.
CCAAGGTGCGGTGATTCACCTAAACGGCACGGTTGGCAAAGGTCTTACGGCCCAGGTCGACGTCCATTATCTTCTTAGGTCGTCCACCTCTTCGCCGGCCTATAAACTCAACGGAACCTCCGCACTGGGTACAGGGGCAAATACCTCGGCGAATATTGGAATGGAGACAGATCTCATCGTGAACTACGCTTTCTCGAACGATGTTACGGCGACAATCGGGGGAGCCTTGCTTATTCCTGGAGACTATCTTCGAGCAGAATTGGGGGATGTAACGCCCACTTTTTGGTACATGCAGTGGGTGGCGCGCCTTTAGTGTGCGGGCGATCACTTTTTCCCCGTTCGACTTCCTTTTCCAGCTCCACCCAATCGGAAACATCAATCCCAAGACTGCCGAAGCTCACGAGGTTCTTTTTATTCCATAGGCCGAGCAGACGAATAACGGTTTCGACACGTGCATCGACCATACGGCTGACTTGGGTTTTTGAGAGCTTCAGTGGAATGCGCGACGCGGTGCGCGAAGTTCGCACCCCAAAGCGACGATTGAGCTGCAGGAGAAGCTCAAACACTTTCTCCCCAACACGGCCCGCGGAAACAATGTCGATCTTGTCTCGCAAGATCTGCTCGTGAACGATAAGAAGTTCCCTGAGCCAATCCGATAGCTCGATGGCGAGTGGATCGCCGGTTCTTTGAATAAGCGGCCGCAGATAGATCTTCACTACTTCGGCGCTTCGTGAAAAGGCCCGTGCAGTTCCCGGGTAGGCTTTTTTCTGGAGCACTGCTGAGATCCCGATCGCGTCTGCGGGCCCAAAAACAGCCAAGCTGTACTCATTTCCCACGGAAGATAGTCGGCTGACCTCAAAACCACCGCGCAAGATAATGCCGACAAAATCCGCCGGGTCCCCCATCCTCCAAAGGCACTGCCCCGAGCGAATGGTCTTTCGCAGGGACACTTCCGCCAAGGCCCGAAGCGCGGCCTCGGAAAGCGCCTTCGTACTCCGGCCCTCTTTGAACACTTCGATCAGCCCACAAATCACAGGCTGTTCTTGATGCATTTGAGCTTCAGTGTCATCTGGATTATTCCTCCGTCCATGATCTAGATCATAGACGCCAGCGCCCGACTCCCCTAATGTTTCAGGATGCTATCGAAATCAAAGGCAAAAGCCTTTTTCTTAGTTGGGACTGGGCTGTGTAGCGCCACCTTCCTTCTCCTCACCGTGGACACGCTCAGACGGGTTCCAGGTCAGACTAACCAACAGAACCTTTCGGAATCGGCGATCCGGGGAAAGCACCTCTGGGATAAGAACAACTGCATGGGGTGCCACACGATCCTGGGAGAGGGTGCGTACTACGCGCCCGAGCTAACGAAGGTTTTCGAGCGGCGAGGGCCCAAGTTTATTGAAGCGATGCTTCGCGATCCCTATGCAATGTATCCGGGCCAAAGAAAGATGGTCCGCTACGATTTTACCGATGAACAAATTCGAGACCTCGTCGCATTTCTGAAGTGGATCGGCGAGATGGATCTCAACGGATTCCCGCCCAAGCCGAGCCTCGCTCAAATGGCTGTTTCGAATCCGAGTGTTCCGAATGGCTCCGCCTCCCTTGCCAAAACGGCCGATCGCCCGATGATCTTCAACCAAATGTGCATTGCATGCCACGCCCTGGAGAACCAAGGGGGCAAGATCGGTCCAGCGCTGGATGGCGTGGGCTCGCGCCTTGAAAGAGATTACATCATGAAATGGCTAAAAGACCCCGCCGGGGTCAAGCCCGGAACAACCATGCCCAAACTTCCTCTCTCGGATGAAGACATCACCGAACTTGCGGCATTTCTCAGCCAATTGAAAAAGGATTCCAAATGAAATTCAAATCCCAAAAAGTAGCCTATTACTTTTTCGCCGTGTGCATGCTCCTGCTCTCGCTGCAAGTCGTCTACGGCTTCATCATGGGATTTGCGCACATGGGCTATGACGGCCTTCACGAGTGGATTCCGTTTAACGCCGCTCGCGCCGTGCATACGAACTTATTGGTGATGTGGCTCCTGGCAGGCTTCATGGGAGCCGCGTACTACATCATTCCCGAAGAATGCGATCGCGAGCTTGTCTCGCCTCACCTGGCGCTCGTGCAGCTCGGGGCCTTTGTGGCCGTGGGAGTCATCGCGCTGGTTGGGTTTCATTTTAACTGGTGGGAAGGCCGGAAGTTCCTGGAAATTCCCAGGCCGCTCGACTACCTCGTCGTTGTCGATGTACTGCTTTTTATCTACCTCGTCGGGCGCACCATTTGGGAAGCCAAACGCCATACAACTACTTCGATGGTTCTGTTCTTCGGGCTCCTTTCCGCCGCTTTGCTTTACCTGCCCGGAATGATCGACACGGATTCTCAGACATTGGATTCCTACTGGCGTTGGTGGGTGGTTCATCTTTGGGTCGAAGGTGTATGGGAACTCATCATGGGGGCCATTCTTTCGTATCTGCTCATCAAGCTGACTGGTGTGGATCGCGAAGTGATCGAGAAGTGGCTTTATGTCATCGTCGGCTTCGCCTTTCTCTCTGGAATTCTCGGAACGGGCCATCACTATTACTTTATCGGCACTCCGCGGTATTGGCTTTGGATCGGCGGTCTCTTTAGCGCGCTGGAACCGCTCGCTTTCTTGGGGATGGCTATTTACGGCATCAGCATGGCTAGAAAGGGCGGGCGATCTCACCCTAACCGAGTGGCCCTCGCCTGGACTGTGGGTTGCTCAGTCCTGTCGTTTGTTGGCGCGGGATTCTTGGGCTTCGCCCACACACTCCCCCAAGTAAATGTCTATACGCACGGAACGTTGGTCACGGCGATGCACGGGCACATGGCTTTTTGGGGCGCCTACGCCATGATTGTGCTCGCCATAATCACGTACGCAGTTCCCACCATCACAGGACGACGGATTCACGACAGTCCGATGAATGTGTTTGCCTTTTGGACGTCCAACATTGGGATGATTGCCATGACCCTTGCTTTTGCCGTAGCGGGAGTCTCCCAGGTGTATCTGGAGCGTAAAGTGGGGCTCGACTTCCTCACTGTTCAAAAAGAAGTCGAAGTGCATTTCGCGGGTCTGCTTCTTGCGGCGTCCTTGTTCACCATCGGCATCATCGCCTTCGTCTGGAACTTTATTCGCTACGGGCTACCCAAGGCCGAGGCATTTGGAACCGATGTCTACAAAACGCCCTGACGGCAGCGGCGAGAAGGCCGCACCCTACTATCGAGCCGTCGGTAAGGAAGAAGATGTCTTTCGGGCGGCGAGACAGTGCTTGCTTCCGTTACTGCTAAAGGGTCCGACGGGCTGCGGAAAATCGCGATTCGTCGAAAAAATGGCCCACGAGTCCAACGTCCCTTTCATTCAAGTGGCGTGCAACGAGGACACCTCGGCCACAGATCTATTGGGGCGCTACCTCTTAAAAGGAGGGGAAACGATTTGGCAGGATGGACCGGTAACTCGCGCGGTGCGTTTGGGTGCCATTTTGTACCTGGATGAAATTGCGGAAGCGCGAGAAGATGTCGTCGTCCTGCTTCACTCGCTCACCGACCACCGGCGTGAACTTTATCTCGACCGGACCCACGAAGTGCTTAGGGCGACGCCTTCGTTTCAGGTGGTGGTCAGTTTCAATCCCGGTTACCAAACACACTACAAAAGCCTCAAGGCGTCGACAAGGCAGAGGTTTGTCAGCATAGAATTGGGATACCCACCAAGAGAGATTGAAACTGAAATTCTCGAACGCGAATCGCTCGCCCCCAGAAAAACCTGCCTAACCTTGGTGGATCTGGGGGGCAAGATTAGAAACCTGAAAGACATCCAGCTGAAAGAAACCGTTTCCACGCGACTGCTCGTTCATGCCGCAAGAGTAATGGAATCAGGGTTGCCGCCAAGGCTGTCTTGCGACGTCAGCATCGTCGGTGCGCTCACCGACGATCACCCCACGGCCGAAGCGCTTCGCGATCTAGTCGCCCTCCACTTTTAGGACGATGGGATTCGACGAAGCCATTTTCGGTCGTCTCACCTCGAGGTGGAAACGGCGGCAGTCCGCTCGAAGAAGGGAGCACCCGGGCGCAGCGACGCTCGAAGCGCTTCAGCAACGGCTGGAAACGGTCGGTGAAGCACTTTTAGGCTCGCCACTCACCGTGGCTACAAAGGAAGTGGAGCCACGATCCATGAAGGGCCTGCTCGTTCTGCCCGACCGAGTCACTTTGTTCGCACACATCCACCAGAACGAAAGCATTTACTGGTACCGCCTTCTCTTTCACTTTGGCGCGGAAAAAATCGGCTTGTTTAGCGGGCTAAAGTCGGAGTGCTCACGCGCTGACCGTGCGGACGAGGCGCTTGCCGCCTTACCGAGAATCCGCCAATTTCTGATGGAACAGATTCCGCGCTTCGAGGCCTTGGAGGCGGAGATCGACCAGCCGTTTCTGCGCGAACGTAGCGTGCGAAATCGCTCCACCGAGCAGCTGGATATTCTGCCCGAGCTGCCGCTCAACCAGCAGAGGACGACATCGATTCACTCGGCTGAGCCAGCGGACCAGGTGTTGCGATCTGCCAAGGGCTCGGAAGTGAAAGTGAAAACGGCGGCCAATCCGACGGTTCTCACGCCACCCAAGGAGAACGACAACCCCCTCGCCCACGTTTTTGAGAAGGCGCTCACCGCCGACAACTTCCAGGGGGGCTCCAAAACCATGGACGGATCCGATGAAGCAGAGGATCACGCCGATGCGTTGGACGAGCTTACGCTGGATTCCATTATGCGTACCGGCCGAGACGCTGAAAGCTATGTCAAATCTAATGCCGTAATAGAAACGCAGTTTCACGCCGAAGCCGAACAGCCCGCGCCCACGGCTCACCAGTACCGCGAATGGTTTCACTCTGAACGTGCTTACCGGCAGAACTGGTGCACGTTGAACGATTTTGTCCATGCCGATTGCTTGCCACTCGTTGCTCCGGACGCATTGACGGCGAGGGAATCGGAGCAGCTCAAACATAAGCTGACGGAACTTTTGAATCAGTACACTTGGAGAAACCGGCAAAAAGACGGTCCCGAATTCGACATGGATGCTCTGGTTCGTTGGTGGACTCAAAAAAGCGCGTCGGGGTATCAGGAGCAGCGCATTTACAGCTCGCGACGGAAACTCAAGAGGGATATCGCACTCCTGATTCTTGTCGACGGCAGCCTTTCGACCGACTCGTGGGTTTCCAATCGTCGAGTACTGGATGAGATTCGAAAGGCAACGCAAATGCTCGGCGTGGCCCTAGAAGACTTTTCGGAAAAAGTCGGGATTGCTTCGTTTTCCAGCGAGTCGCGCCATCATTGTTCCTTCGGCTGGCTCAAGGGCTTTGATGAGCCATGGAAAACACTCCATCTGCGAATGGGGAGCCTGAAACCCCAAGGGTATACCCGCATGGGAGCCGCTATCCGACATGCCACCAACCAGCTGCTCTTAGTCCCCGCTCGAAGACGGGCGCTGCTGGTCATCACCGACGCGAAAGCGACCGATTACGATCACTACGAGGGGAGGCATGGAAATGAAGATATTCGCAAGGCCGTCCAGGAAATGCTCAATCTGGACATCCGCTTTAGCGCCGTTGTTTTCTCGCAAAGAGTGACGCCCACTATGACTGAGCTTTTCGGTGCCAATCGATTCCACGTCTTGCAAAATGCGTGGGATATGTCGAACGCCTGCCTCGATAGATTCATCGACATCCTACACTGACGTATTTGCGGCTGCGCAAACGGGTGGGATCAGCCGCTGTAATCGAGCCCTGGCGCCTTAACTCAGAGTCACAAAAAGGTTCCTGAAGATAATCGCGGCCTGTTACAATCATTTCCAAGTTCGAAAGTATTCCGTAGAGGAGTTTCACATGAATGAAGATCTAAAATTTGGTCGGCGCGGGTTTTTGCTGTCTGTCGCGGCGTTCGCGACCGGAACACTGGGTCTGGGCGGACTATCGTGGGCGGCGGGGGATGCCGGTTTGCCCGCGGGCAAGAAGTCCGTATCCGAAACCGACACCATGGCGGCGGCGCTCCGATACAAGCATGACGCTTCCAAATCCGAGGGCAAAGGGAAAAGCCAAACCTGTGCCAATTGCAATTTCTACACGAAAGACAACGAAGGCTGGGGAAAATGCACGCTGCTGCAAACCGGTTTGGTCGCCTCAAAGGGCTGGTGCGCCTCTTGGGTCAAAAAAGCCTGAGCTATGGGAAAAATGGAGCGACCCGCCTCCAACTCTTTGGTGTAGTTTCGACCCAAATCCGCCTTCGTGTGGCCGGTCTTCGGCCTGCTCGCCAGATAGATTAGAAGGGCGAGTTGATACCCTATAGGCGCAAACCCTTCAAGTAGGCGCGTGGCAACGAACGTGGAACCAAACAGCTTTAGGTCACACTGGCCTCGAAACGATTAAGCCCAAAACCCTACTAAGCCGCCTTCTTATACGAAATCTTGATCGTCTGCCCCGTGGCTCCCAACACCCGCAGCAAGACATCAATCGAAATACCCTGGCTATCCCCCTTGAGAACGTTCGTAACCCGGGCTCGCGATGTCTTGGCCACCTTGGCTATTTTGCTCACCGTGAGGCGATTCCTCTCCGCGGTTTCGATAATCTTGTTAGTGAGGCTATGTCGCAATTCCCACTCAACCGCGTCGGCAGGCGCAAGCCCCAGCACATCGGCGAGTTCCCGCGAATCACGAGCCACGATAGATTTCACTTTTTTAGCCATCGAGTAACTCCTTGAGGCGCCTTGCCCCCGTTTTCATTTCCTGTGGTGGAGTTGCCTGCGTCTTCTTCTTGAAGGCATGGAAGACAAGGATCCTGTCCTCCCTCCTCAAGAAGTAAAACGCCCGGTAAACGCCATCCGCGCCTCTGACACGCAATTCACTCACTCCTGCCGCTACATCAGGCATTGGACGCGACGACGGCAATCCAAAGGACTCGCCCTGCTGCAAGCGAAAGATGAGATATCCTAGCTCGCGCCTTACCTCCTCGGGAAAGGCTTGAACCTCGGTGCGTGCTTTAGGATGCCAATGGACTTGCTTCACCGATTGATAGTGTACCGAATTCGGTACACTGGAACAAGGGGATTATTTTAGATCTGGCGCAGACTGCAAGCAGCTTGCAAGCAGTCTCGCTATATTTCAGTGAATCTCCGTGGATCTGGATGGAAGCCGCAACGAGGCAACTGATTGTTATCGTTATTTTCCCTGATTCGTATCAACTAGTTGAAAGAGAGCCAGGGAATCCCTCTCTCTCCG
>CAZTRP010000025.1:0-17086 GCA_964616705.1 uncultured Pseudobdellovibrionaceae bacterium | reverse complement strand
CAATGGTTCCCACGTTCACATGGGGCTTGTTTCGCTCAAATTTGGCCTTCGACATCTATTTTCCTCCTGAAGCTTTCGATGATATTTCGTTCGCAATATTGGTTGGCACCGGCTCGTAGTGGCTAAACTCCATGGTGTACGTCGCACGTCCCTGGGACAAAGAGCGCAATTGTGTAGCATAGCCAAACATCTCTGCCAAGGGGACTTGAGCTTGAATCACCTGAATTCCTGCGCGCGGGTCCATACTCATGATTTTTCCGCGTCGGGAGTTCAAATCTCCGATGACGTCGCCCATGTAATTGTCCGGCACCTCAACCTCAGTTTTCATAACCGGCTCCAAAATGATGGCTCCTGCTTTTCGGCAGCCATCTTTGAATGCCATTGAGGCGGCGATTTTAAAGGCAATTTCGCTAGAGTCAACGTCATGGTACGACCCGTCAAAAATACCTACCTTGACGTCTACCACTTGGTAGCCAGCTCGGACCCCACTATCGAGGGCTTCTTTAATACCCTTGTCGACTGCGGGGATAAACTCACGGGGCACAGTTCCGCCCACGATATTGTTTTCAAAGACATAACCGCTACCGGGTGGAAGGGGCTCGATGGTCAACCAAACGTGACCGTATTGTCCGCGGCCCCCCGTCTGCTTGATGTACTTACCTTCTTGCTCAACCTTCTTAGTTATCGTCTCGCGGTAGGCTACCTGAGGCTTACCGACGTTTGCTTCGACTTTGAACTCTCGAAGCAAGCGGTCGACGATGATTTCAAGGTGGAGCTCGCCCATACCAGCGATAATGGTCTGGTTGGTTTCTTCGTTAACCGAAAGACGGAACGAAGGATCCTCCACTGCAAGCTTTTGCAAAGAGACCGAGAGCTTCTCTTGATCGGCCTTGGATTTAGGCTCAATCGCAATCGAGATGACCGGCTCAGGAAAGTGCATGGATTCCAACGAGATGGGGTGTTCCTCATCGCAAAGCGTGTCGCCAGTGCGAGAAAACTTAAGCCCCACGGCAGCTGCGATATCGCCCGTTTTCACGGACTTGATTTCACTCTGCTTGTTGGCATGCATCTGAAGCAAGCGGCCAATGCGCTCTTTTTTATCCTGTCGGCTATTTAGGACGTAAGAACCTGCGTTCAGAGTGCCTGAGTAGACGCGGAAGAAAGTGAGCTGTCCGACATAAGGGTCGGTGAGAATCTTAAAGGCTAGTGCACTAAAAGGTGCATTCGACTCGCACTTTCTCTCGAGGATTTCCTCTGGGTTTGCAGGGTTTACGCCTTTAACCGGAGGTTTGTCGAGAGGGCAGGGCAAGTAATCAAGAACGGCATCGAGAAGGGTTTGAACGCCCTTGTTCTTGAAGGCCGACCCGGCGAACGTGGGATGGATTTTAATAGCCAAAACAGCCTTACGGGCTGCGGCCTTAATTTCTTCCACTGAAAGTTCTTTTCCGTCGAGGTACTTCTCCATCATTGCTTCGTCTTGGTCTGCGACGGCATCGATGAGTTTTTCTCGCAATTTGGCTGCTTTTTCTACGAGATCGGCTGGAATTTCAGCAACTCGGTAGTCATCGCCTTTTCCTGGGGTGTCCCAGATAAAAGCTTTTTGCGTGATAATATCGACAACCCCAATGAACTGATCTTCAGCTCCGATGGGGTAATTGAACATGATTGGATTTCCAGCCAATTTTTCACGGATGGAATCGACGGCTTTATCGTAATTCGCTCCAACACGATCCATCTTGTTGATGAAAGTGATGCGAGGAACGCTGTAGCGATTGGCCTGTCTCCAAACAGTTTCAGACTGAGGTTGCACACCTGCTACGGCATCGAAAAGGACGCAAGCGCCATCTAGCACACGAAGGGAACGCTCTACTTCAATCGTGAAGTCGACGTGTCCCGGGGTGTCGATGATGTTGATGCGATGGTCTTTCCAGAAGCAATGGGTCGCGGCCGAAGTAATCGTGATTCCGCGTTCTTGCTCTTGAACCATGTAATCCATGGTTGCTTCGCCATCGTGCACTTCACCAATTTTGTGGGAAACACCGGTGTAGTACAAAATGCGTTCGGTGCAGGTAGTTTTACCAGCATCGATGTGCGCACAAATGCCAATATTTCGAAGTTTCTTTAGGTCTGTAACATTAGGTTCGGCCATTGCTGTATTACCAACGGTAGTGGGCAAACGCTTTGTTTGCCTCAGCCATACGATGAACGTCTTCGCGCTTTTTCACTGCTTCACCGCGACTTTCCGCGGCGTCGAAGAGCTCGGAAGCTAGCTTTTCTACCATGGACTGTCCACGTCGATTTTGCGCGTGGAGCGTAATCCACCGAAGGCCAAGCGAGTTACGGCGCTCCGGGCGAACCTCAACAGGCACTTGGTACGTAGATCCACCGACTCGTCGAGATTTGACTTCGACTGCTGGGCGAACGTTCGAAAGGGCCTTCTTGAAAACCTTCATTGGATCATCCTTGGTTTTTTGGTGGATGATCTCAAGAGCACCATAAACAATGCGTTCTGCAGTGCTTTTTTTGCCGTCGTACATGACGGTATTGATAAACTTTGTGACGATCTTTTCGTTGTACTTGGAATCCGGAAGAACGTCCCGAGTAACAGCTACATGTCCTCTTCTAGGCATCTTTATTTCCCTGCTTTGGTGCCGTACTTAGATCGGCTTTGTTTACGCTTTTCCACGCCCGTTGTATCGAGCGAGCCGCGCACAATGTGGTATCGAACTCCTGGAAGGTCCTTCACACGACCACCTCTGACAAGAACCACAGAGTGCTCTTGAAGGTTGTGGCCTTCACCAGGAATATAAGAGGTGATCTCATATCCATTGGTTAAGCGAACACGGGCCACCTTACGCAAAGCCGAATTCGGCTTCTTGGGGGTGGTAGTGTAGACGCGAACACAGACTCCGCGCCGTTGAGGGCAGGAAGTAAGCGCAGGTGACTTAGTCTTTACTCGGGCTTTTGCTCTGCCCTGACGTACAAGTTGGTTAATTGTCGGCATTTCCGGACTATTCCAATCAGTTAAAAATTCAAAATGAGGGATCTACCCCTGTTTAATAAACTAAGGACTGGTAACAAAAGGCATTTTTGAAGTCAAACGCTTTTTATTTGGTTTGCTGCGGCGAATCGCCTCGCAAAGCCGTACTAGTAATGGCTCTTCAAAGGCGATGTGGCAAGGTTGAAAACGAGGCAGGCCATGTTAAGTTTCCGCCATGTCAAAACCCACTCGAGTCCGATTCGCACCTTCACCTACTGGGTTCCTCCATATTGGGGGAGCGCGTACCGCTTTATTCAATTGGTTGTTCGCCAAGGCCACCGGCGGCAAGTTCCTGTTACGTATAGAAGATACCGATACTGAGAGGTCGGAGGCGCGGTTTACCCAAGACATTCTAGAGTCATTGAAGTGGCTTGGGCTGGAATGGGACGAAGAGCCTTGGTATCAATCTCAGCGCTTTGAGCGCTATCGGGCTATTGCTCAGCAGCTCATGGAGGCAAATCAAGCCTACCGCTGCGAATGCACACCTGCCGAGTTAGACGCGATTCGTGAAAAGTGCGTAAAGGAAAAGAAACCCTTCCGGTACCCTGGAATCTGCCGCGATAAGAAAATTACACGCACCGATACGGTTATGCGCATTCGCGTGCCCAGTGCCGGAGAAACCGGTTTTACCGACCTAATTCGAGGCCCCATCTCCTTTAAGAACTCGGAAATCGACGACTGGGTCATATTAAGAGCCAATAATAGCCCGACCTACAACTTTAGCGTGGTCGTAGACGATCACGACCTGGGGATGACCCATGTATTAAGGGGCGAAGACCATATCAACAACACTCCGAAACAGATTCTGCTTTATAGAACGCTTGGCTATGAGGTGCCTGAGTTTGCTCACTTACCAATGATACTCGGTCCAGACCGCTCCAAGCTGAGTAAGCGGCATGGTGCAGCTTCTACGTTGGAATACCGACAAATGGGCTTTCTGCCCATTGCCCTCATCAATTTCCTGGCCCGCCTAGGGTGGAGCCACGGGGATCAAGAGATTTTCACGATTGAAGAGCTCAAGAAAGTCTTCTCGATTCAGCACATTGGTAAAGCCAATGCGGTGTTTGGTATCGACAAGCTCACTTGGATGGGCGGCAAAATGATGGAAATCACGCCCGCCTCGGAGCTTTTTGACTACCTACAAAGATATTTTCCTACTGAAACTCAGTTTTTGTCGGGGCTATCCCGCGGCACTGTGGAGTCGGGCATTCACATTATTCAAGGCAAGGTGAAGAACGTGCTCGATCTTATCGAGCAGCTGGGCTGTTTGTTTGGAGAAGATCCTGTTTTTGAGAAAACTGCGCTTAAGCCCACGGAAATCGATACCGTGAGAGATCTGCTCGAGGGCGCTCAGGTGCATTTGGAGTCATCCGATTTTACTAAGGAAGATTTGGAAGCAAAGCTCAGAGCTTTCGCTGCTGAAAAGGGAATTAAGCTTACACCCTTGGCCCAAGCAGTGCGTTTCGGGGTGACCGGTGGAAAAGTTAGCCCAGGGCTATTTGAAATGCTCTCCTTACAAGGCAAGGAACGCGTCTTACGAAGAGTGAAGCTGGCTGCAAAGGCGTTGGTGTAAAACTCCGTGTCAGCAAAGCCTTTAATTCTTCGCGATGAAATCCATGGGGACATTACTCTAGATGGGGTGGCTCGGGCCGTAGTCGATCATCCTACGTTTCAGCGTTTGCGCTACATCAAGCAGCTTGGCCTAGCTGAGTATGTTTTTCCCTGCGCCACTCATACTCGCTTCCAGCACTGTTTGGGGGCTGCCTATTTGGCCCGTCAGTATTTCGAGAGTCTCGTCGACACATTACCTACCTGGGATTTTTCACCCACCCAGCAGGTCGAAGGAACCGAGTTTCGGGTTGGAGAAACTCGAGAGTGTGCGTCCACTGTGTCTTCGCACCCGCCTTCGCGGGAGTTTTGGGCGGGAGTGGCCACTTTATCGGGGATGTTGCACGATGTGGGGCATGGGCCCTGGAGCCATACGTTCGAATACTTAGATTTGCCGCTGGATTTTAGTGATCAGCAAGCAAAGCTCACGGGAATTTTGGCGGATTATTTTGAGTCAGTAAAAAACGACGGAAAACGCCTTTGGCACGAAGATGTTTCTGTTTTGTACGTACACAAAATTTTATCTGAATTGCAAAGTAGCGGGGCCGTGCCCAATGCAGTTTCATTTGCTTTGCCTGTTTCTTTGTTGGTGAATCGTCGCATATTGAAAAGTCGCCTAGGGACGCAGTTCGAATTGCAGTTGGAAAACCAATTAAATGCGCTGGGAATTCAAGGCGGCATGCGGATGCTTCGTTTGCTGGGTCCGCTGATCTCCGGCCCCTTTGATGTAGATCGGGCAGATTACATACAGCGCGATGGACGCAATTGTGGTGTTTCGTTGGGCGGAATCGAATGGCGACGTATCGTACGCAAGGTCATGCCCTGTCTTGCTAGACACAGCAACAATAGAGGCGAGCCAACGGATGTGGTTTTGGTGACGGGCCTAAAGAACCAACACGTACTGGATGATTTTATCTTCAGCCTGTTTCAAATGTACGCTCAGGTGTACTTGCACCCCACCATTGTCGCCTTTGAAGATCAAATTCGTCGCATCTTGGCTTCCAAACTCCCGAAAGCGGGGAAACCCGTGGTGGATTCTAAACTCTATGAGTCGTTGAGCGACGAGGGATTTAGAAATTGGTTAGAGCGCGCGTTTGGCGCTACAGAAATTCGGCAGACGCTGTTTCGGCACCCCGACCATTTGATTCAAGTGCTTGGGCTACCCGACGGCGTCGGGACGCACGCGGCGCTGGGGGCTCAGGGGTACCGTTGTGTTGAAACTCAAGATCGGCCCATGTTGAAAGACTCTCTCGGTGTTTTTCTGTATTCAAATTCGTTAGTTTTACCTTGGCGCAAGGCCTCGCCGATTGCAGAGCACTTTCAATCGATAAAGCATTCCTCGGAAGTTTGGATTCGTCCGGAAGTCTAGTCTTGAACGGTGCGAGTTCTGAAGAGACGCAGTTTGTAGAGCGCAATAGGGATTTCCCCGCTTGGCTCTAGCCAAGTTTGGGCTCCAAAATCTGCCAATATTTGCTTGCTCCAACCGGAAATGGCGATAACCGTGAAAGGCTTGGGAGCGGTGCGTGCCAGCCCCTTCAGATCCTCGATTACTTTGTCTCGGACGCTCTTTTTGACCGGATCAAAAAGGAAGTAATAGTCGGCAGGAGGGGGACAGAACGAGGGGTCCTCGAGGTCTTGGACTCCAAATTCAATCCCGTCGAGCCCTAGTCGTTGCTTGGTGGCGTTGCTAAATTCGACTCTCTCTGGCGCTAGCTCAAAACCTCTAATTTTAAGGCCAAGGTTTCGTAACGCGTAATATATTCCCACTCGGCCAAAGCCTGAACCTAAGTCGACTAAGGTTTGGCCGGGCGTAAACTGAAGGTGTTGGGCGATTTTGTCGAGCGTTGCGTATCGGGTTTGGAGAATTCTTGCGGTGGGCCCACCGCGAATCTCAGTTACCAATGAGTCAGGACCGACCCTGCCAAGAAACATGGAATTTGCTTCGTCGGCTAAAGCCCCTGTTCCTATTACTAGGTCCAATAAAATTTCGCCCGGCTCCTGAGATACCAGCCTGGGCAAATCTACAGCGGAAAGCAGGCTTCTTACTTCTTCCCCTGGTTTTTTGGCGATTGCTCGCTCGATCAAAGTGGAAAGTTCGCCCCATTTATAAACAAAATCCGCAATCAACGGACGTTCAATTCGAAACAGGTCGAAGCATGCGTAAAAGGCTTCGAGATTGCCAAAAGTCTTGCCTAGTTCGACTAGCTTTTTCTTTAGCCTCAGCAGCTCTCGTAGAGTGAGATTGTTTACTCGGGCGTCACTTGGTTCAACTAGTAGAGAAAAGAACGCATGGAACTCCTCTAGGCCGTACTGAGGGAAGGCTCGCTTCCATTTTTGGTACGCGATTATATCTCGGTCCTCATCGAACGAGTCGCGGAGCCTTAAGTGCGAATGGTAGTCGGGATCGTCGATGGGACTTTGTGGATTGTTGTCGACGGAGTTCGGGCCAGGGTTTTGAGTCGGCCAGCGATTTGCGAATAAATCTAAAATGGCGTGGAGCTCTTGGACACAATCCTGTCTTGGTGTTTCAAACGAAGCATGAAGCGCCGGACTGCCCAGCAGTAGCAGGGCTCCTAGAAATGGGGCTATGTGGCGCTTTAGGTGTCCCATATTTTGCCGTTGGGTAACACGAGAGTTCGCGTTGCCGCAATTCAAAATGGTACAATTGGTCAATGGAATGGATTTCTTTGTTTCTGTCGACTTTAGGCCTGATTTTCGCCCTAATTGACCCCCCTGGCTACGTTCCCCTGTTTTTGGCCATAACCGCAAATGATAGTGAAGAGGGTCGAAAACGGGTGTTGCGGCGGGCTTGTGTGGCAGCATTCATCGTATTGTTAGTCTTCACATTTGCTGGGAATTTGTTGTTAAGTTTCTTCTCTATCTCGATTCCAGCGCTTCAGGTTTCGGGCGGGCTAATCATGCTCATGATTGGCTTTGAAATGCTCAATATGCTCCCTAGGGGAGAGAAAATCACTCGCACCGAACAGAGCGAGGCCTCTACTAAGGAAGACGTCTCTATTATTCCACTAGCTATTCCAATGCTTTCGGGGCCCGCCTCGATTGTTGGTGTGATTGTGCTAGCTGCAAGAGAAACCTCCATTGCCAATTATACGGCGATCTTGGGGTCGATATTCGTATCGCTAGGGGCGACTTACTTGGTGCTTCAATATGCTAGCCGCATACTTCGCCTATTTGGCGTGACCGGTCTTAGGGTTGTCACTCGAGTCATGGGGCTTTTGCTTTGTGCAATGGCTGTTCAGTTCGTGATTAATGGCTATCAGGCTGTGAAGTAGCTATCGGCAGAGGCGTTGTCCAGGCTCGTAGAACGTTTTCGTAGTTATCCCGTCTAGCGGTGCCAGGCTGCGCTGTGATGTCAAAAATCTGCGAAATGTGGCGCATTACCTCGGCACGAAAAGCGGGCCGACTTTCTTCTGTCAGATTGAACTGGGTAAACAACACTCGCGCCCAATTCGCGTAGTCAGGCTCAAATAATTCAAGGTCCGGGTATTTTGGCAAAAGGTCAGAAAGAAGTTTGGCCATTACTAGAGAAGCCCGGTGAAGGAAGTTCTCTTGCCCTTCGTTGGCCAGAGCGCTCAGGCTCGACAGTGTTCCTGTAATCTGCATAATGGCATGTCGATCCGTATCTCGGCCCTCGGCCTCGGTAGTGTCGTAAGAGCGTTGGGTTTGGTGATAAATCCGCCCATGGCGTAGCAGGGCATGGCCGGGCTCGGGGGGTGGCTGCTGTCCAGCGAATAGATAGGACAACTTTCGAACTTTCGCCAGGAAGATTTCCAACGACGCAGCGCCTGAATTGGTGATGACGAGCGCACCGAGTATGGTCAATAGTGCCGACCCCGATGCGGCGGCCAAAGAGTCGGTATGGCTTGTCACCCATACATTCAGAGCCACGTAGGATACGAGAGATACGGCTAATATGCTGTGGCTCTTCCATCCGCGTTTTACTCCGTTAAAGCTTCGCGCTTCCTCGGTAACGGCGTCCAATGCTACTTTGCTCAATGTTTCAAGCGGGCAAGTCGCAAAGTCGGGGCAGGCGGTTTGGATTCGGAGTGTGATTTGCTCTTCTTTGGCGGTGAGGTACTGTCTCAGTTGCGAAGAGTCTCTAGGGCGAGATTCAGAAACTTGATCGATTGCAACGGGGACGAGGTGACCGAGCCTTGCTGAACAAGGCAGTTGGGCTGTTGCGTGGCCGATTAGAGAAAAAGTAAAAACAAACAAATACCAAATTGAGACGGTGGTTTGTTTTGCGATGGCGTTTTCCCCCTAACCCTGAACCCCAAATTCTGAAATACATTTTAGTGGCAAACTGTGCAATTTAAAAAATAAGACTCGCGAACGAATTTTCTCCTGGTAGCTTGTCGTTCTTGTGAAAAATGAACGGCAAATTATTTCTCGTCTCAAAAAAATTCTCGGTTCACAAAAGTCCGGTGTGAAAGTGGGAATTGGCGACGATGCCGCAGTGTTTCGCTCGCTATCCCCCAACACGGTTGTCACCGTAGATGCTTTAGTGGAAGGCGTTCACTTCGATCTGAGCTACGCTACGCCCGCTGAAGTCGGCGTTAAGGCAATGGCCGTGAACTTAAGCGATATAGCGGCAATGGGCGCCAAGCCCGCCTTTGCGGTTGTTTCCGTGGCTGTGCCAATTTCAAAAGCTCAGAGTTTCCTCCCGGCTCTCTATAGAGGCATTTCAAAAATGGCAAAGCAACATGGGGTAGCGGTTATAGGCGGAAATCTATCGCAAAGCCCCTCGTCCATTTTCATTGATATTACGATGTTTGGCTCGGCCAAAACCCCCTGTCTTCGCAGCGGCGCTAGGGTGGGAGATTGGGTGGGGGTAATCGGCGGTTTGGGCGAGGCGTCCCTTGGGCTTGAGGTGTTAAAAAGATTTGGCCGCGCAGAGGGTTTGCGCCGGTGGCCAAAACTATGTCGGGCTCAACTCACCCCTCAACCCCAAGTCAGCGCCGGAATAGAGATCGGGAAGCGGCGTTTGGTCCATGCCTTGATCGACGTTAGTGATGGTTTGGTAAGTGAGTTGAATCATTTGGCGAGTGAATCCAAAGTCGCGATTGAGGTGCGTTTGGAAAAAATCCCGTTGAGTCGAGCTTTGCTGAACGTAGGGAGGGAATTGGGAAGGTCTCCCCTCGACTTCGCCCTCGGCGGAGGTGAAGACTACGCTCTGCTTTTTGCTGCGCCTGAGCGGTACTCCCGCGCCCTAGAGAGGCTTGGCGCGTGTCGCATCGGATCAGTGGTCAAGGGTAAGTCGGGCGTCCATTTCATTGAAAATGGAAAAAGGCGCCCCATTGACGGACTTGGGTTTGATCACTTTCGATGAAAGCTTGTCTGTTACTGTTTTCTAAGTTCGAGGGGTGAATAGAAATATAATTTATTTGGGTAGCCATCCATGGAGACGGCAATGGTGTCGTGCTCGAAGATATAGCTAATGGTCCCAGTATAGGTGTTAAAGAAACGGCGAGTAGAAACTTTATCGCCGACAGAGAAGTCTCCAGCTTTTTGCACGATACGCAAAGCATCGTGGCGCGCGAAAGTTCTAAGGTGTTCCCCATCCTCAGGAAACTGCACGGCAACCGAGCCGCTTGGGAAAATGTAGCGGACAAATCCAATTTTAGTCATGCCGTATATTTTTACCATCTCACCGAGCTTGAGAGGATGTACTGCGTCCATGGCTTGAGAATCGTAAACTCGTATTACTTTGCCTATCCGCACGGGAGCGGAAATATAAGAATCCTTCAATTCGTTTAGAACAGATTCCCTGGTGCGACTAGGATTTGCGCGAATATCGCGGATCATTTTATCGCAAATTTGTTCTTCGCGCTGTGCAAAGAGGTGCGAGATGTCCCGTTCATGTTCAGCCATTGCGGGAGTGAATTGAGTTGAAAATAGTGCGGCACAAAAAACCCAAAGAACCATCTTTTTCATACTGACTCCGTTCAATTCCCGTTTCATGAGGGCCGCAATGTAGGCTTTTTGTGAAAATGGATCAAGACTGCAAAAAACGTCACCGTCTTCCCACTCTCCGTAAAATCGTGGGGTTACACTGAGTTAGACGAGACCAAGCGATAGAAGTTTAAAATGGGGAGTCTTGAATTCGATGGTTAAATGGGTTACCGGGAGCCTGTGCGTATAACTTTGCCATTTCGGTTCTTGCTTCCCGTCTGGTTTTGGGCAGTTTTCGTAGTGCATTCAATTGATACGGCGATGGGATCCGAAGAGCTCGTGCCGGTGGTTTTTGGAGAGCAACTTTGTAGCGCTTTATTGTCGATAAACGGGTCGATTGCGCGGCCCGCCCCTGACTTTTATTCGGCTTCGGAAGTGCTTGGCCAGGCTTATGAGGCTAGTCCAATGCAAATGGGTCGACTCCAAGCGCCACCCGTTGATGCAACAACCCAGGGCGCCCCATTTTTTTACGACAGCAGCCTTCCCAGTCCGGCTCTAACCTTGTCGTCATCCTCCCCCGGAGCTCACACCGTATTTCCCCTCCCACTCTCGTTTTCTCCGCTGGCTGCACACGCAACTCTCGAAATGCTTAGTGCTTTAGTCCAGAATCCCGAACGCACGGAGCGGCTTCACTTTCACCTGTCTTTCGTAGGCAATAGCGAACTGTCTCGCTTTAAGCGTGAGCTGGAAAAAAGACTGCCTCCGGCTGAGATTCCCTTTTCCTGGGCGACGAATCCCGGCGTTAGTAGGCCGCCGAATGATGGCAATGAAACTGATCTAAATGGGTACGGTGCAATAGCGGGATTGCTTCTGGGGACACCCATTGTGGCGAGCTACTTTTTGTCGGACATAGACTCCTTGAAGAGTATGCTTTCTATCTTTTCGGACCTACGGGCATTGGACCGTGCGCTTCCTATCCTGGTTGGCGCGGTAGCGTCGGAGATTGCGGGATACTTTTTAGGTCCAGTTGTAGCCCGCTCACCGCGTGAGACGATATCCCCAGAGTATGGTGGATGGCCGTTTCTATCACACGTACTAAGAACATCGCCCAAAATGGCAGTGATGAGACTCCCTGTACCGGAACAGCAGGGGGTCCTTTTTGGGATATACCTTCGAGGTCGTGGAGAAAAGCGGGAGAGTAGGTTGGATCTCTTTTTTGTATCGGCTTCAGTTGATCACTCTGAAAGTGACGGGTCAGACATCAATTCACGTTCCACAATGCCGGTTTCGGTGGTTGGAGACTATCCCGGCGTTTTGTGGTCTTCCTTTCCGCTGTCACCACTTGGATGGCGTGCCCAGATCGCCTACTCAAATCGTTTGCGGGCAGTCGGAACGTTGTTGCGTTCGGGGGCAGTTAAAATGGGCGATCTTGTTCGCTGGTTGATTGCATTCCGTAGCTTACCCCCGACTATCACCTTCCGTGCAGACGGAAAGCTCTTCATTTTTGATACCAGAACTGGGGAGAAGACGGTTTTCCCTGATCCAAATGAGTAACAGGAGCCCGAATCGCTTCGCCGGAAATAATTGGTTTCTCCTATGAGATCCTTGACCACCCGAGGGCCATTCGCGAGACTGTTTCAATGCGACTACTTAAGCTTGTTTTCCTTGCGTTATTCGTTTTGGCTCCAGCCCACGCGGATAGGCTTAAGCCTGGGGATTGGATTGGGTCGGCGGGGATAGGGTTTGTGGCGCCTCCCGGCATGTTCTTGCTTTCTCCCCACCTTGAGAAGGTCTACAGAAAGAACCTCTTCTTTGGCGCTCTGATACAGGCAGGGTTTGGCGGAGCCGGTGCAATTTTCTCAGTCACTGGTACGGCTAGGTTGCAAGTAGGCCACCATCCGCGTTTGAGGCCAGTCTTGGAAGGTGGTTTTGGGATGTCGTCGGCGACTGCGGGTTTTAATTCTACGTTTGGAATCAATCTGCACATGGGTATGGGTGTCGACTATCTTTTGGAGTCGGATCTAGCGCTTAGCACGATAATTCGGGCGAATTTTGCTCCTCCTGTACAGACGTTCTTCCTGAGTTGGCCAGTTTTGCAGGTTCGCTACCTCTTTTAATGGATTTGGCCAATCGGCCAAGCTAGAGTGCGTCCTTCGAAATATGAGCACTCAAGAAACAGCCCTTCGACTCCTTAAGGCCCTCAAGGCAAACGGACATACTGCCTACTTTGCGGGAGGCTGTGTTCGTGACCGCCAACTTGGTAAGACTCCCAAAGACTTTGATATCGCTACTTCTGCTACCCCAGAGCAGGTTCAACGCCTATTTCCCAAAACCGTCTTGGTAGGGGCACATTTTGGCGTGGTGGTAGTGATTGAAGACCACGCTTCCTTTGAGGTCGCAACTTTTCGGTCGGAAGGCGATTACACCGACGGACGTCATCCCGGACGTGTCGAGTTTTCCACCGTCGAGCAAGATGCAAAACGCCGCGACTTTACCGTGAACGGCCTGTACTGGGATGGAGAGTCGTCTGCAGTTCTCGATTTGGTCGGCGGTCAAGACGACTTAGGCAAGAAAACCATTCGAACCATCGGCGAGCCGCGACAACGCTTCATTGAGGATCATCTGCGCCTTTTGCGCGCAGTTCGGTTTGCGGTGCAGTTAGGATTTGATATTGAGCCTGCGACCTTCCAAGCCGTGAAAGAGAATGCTGAACTCATTAGAAGCGTGAGCGCGGAGCGTATTCGCGATGAGCTTACGAAGATCCTCACCTCCCCCCAACCGGGACGCGGTATTCGCCTACTGGATGATACAGGGCTGTTGCAGATTCTTTTGCCGGAGGTCGTTACTTTAAAAGGCGTCGAGCAGCCATCGCAATACCACCCGGAAGGCGACGTCTATGTTCATACTTTGATGTTGCTCGATCAGTTAGCCAATGCACCCGCTGTCCTAGCGTGGGGCGCGCTTTTGCACGACATTGCCAAGCCCTGTACCTTTGAAAGGGCCGCCGATCGGATTCGTTTTCACGGGCACGATCGTATTGGAGCGGAGATGTCCGACGGCATTTTGCGTCGGCTAGCGTTTTCCAATGACGATCGGGAACTGATTTGCTCGTTAGTGGCGGAGCACTTGCGATTTAAAGACGCCTTTCAAATGCGGCTTAGCACCCTGAAAAGGTTCTTTTCCTTGGATCGTTTTGACCTCCACATGGCTTTGCACAAGATTGATTGCCTTGCGAGCCACAAAGATCTTACCGCCTACCATTTTTGCGAAGCCAAGAGGGCAGAGTTTGCGAAAGAGCCCCCACCTCCGCTAAGATTGGTAACCGGGGCCGATTTGATTGAAATGGGTTTCTCCCCGGGACCAGAGTTTTCGAAAATACTTCGCTGTGTGGAAGATGCCATATTAGAGGGCGCAGTCAAAACACGGGAAGAGGGTTTGGCGTGGGTGAAGCAGAGGTATGGGGGCGAATAAGTGATTGAAGTTTCCGAGCTGCTCCAGGGAATGCGCACCGGAAATTTGCGGGCCCTGAGCCGTCTTATTTCGTGGGCCGAGAATAGGCAAACGGGCGCCGAAGCCGTTTTGGCTGCCCTTTACGACTTGGTCGGGCGCGCGCAGGTCTTGGGAATTACGGGGCCTCCAGGCGCGGGTAAAAGTACACTAATTAGCCATTTTGTCCGTTTCCTAAGAGAAGAGGGACGCCGCGTTGCTGTGATCGCGGTCGACCCTGTCAGTCCCTTCACCGGCGGAGCCATCCTGGGGGATCGCATTCGACTCACCGAGCACTTTAATGATCCGGGAGTTTTCATTCGAAGTCTGAGTACTCGAGGGAAACTTGGCGGCCTCTCGGTGGCCACGCGTGAAGTGGTGAATGCAGTCGACGCATTTGGTTTTGACACGATTATTTTGGAAACCGTGGGCGTAGGGCAGAGCGAAGTGGAAGTTCGCAATATTGCAGACTGCACCTTGGTTGCACTAGTCCCTGAGTGGGGCGATGGAATTCAGGCCATAAAAGCAGGTATTTTAGAGATTGCCGATGTTTTTTGCGTACATAAGTCCGACAGGCCCGGCGCTGATCGCGTCGCAACCGAATTGCGGCAAACGCTTCAAAACTTGGAGCGACCTCCAAAAGTGCTACTAAGCCAAGAGGGTGATGAATCCAGTCTTCGTTCGTTGCTTAAGGCGATGACGGATTTTGTGACCAACGAAGAGAAGTTGGTGAAAATGCGTCGTGCGAAAGCCCAGGAAGCGACTTTGGCAGAATTGATTGAATCGTATTGGGTGGAGAAAACCCGGGCTTGGGCAAGTATCCAAGTTTCGAAAGTCCCAAATCCCTATGAGGGTTTTTTGGAATTTGAAAAAGGAGCGGCGACGCGTTCGCCGTTTTTGCCATGAAAAAAATTCAGCGTGTATTAATTGCTCGAACCGACAAACTGGGCGACGCGATGATGTCCTTGCAGTCGGTTGCCTGCGTACGTCGGAGTTTGCCTGACGTAGAAATAGATTTTTTGGTTCGGCCCGATAACCTTGCGGTGCTTGCTGCTTTTGCGGAATCGGAGCGAGTTCGCCTACTCGAGTGGAAAGGCGAACTTGAGAAAGTGCGGTACGATGGGGCCCTTTGTTTATTTGACGACCCCGTATTGCTGGCTGCGCTCAAAACCCAAAAGGTGAAAGTGCGCGTCGGAAACTACTCTAAAATTCGTTCGTTCATAAAGTTGAGCCACGGTCTTCGTCAACGACGGGCGCAGGGAAAAAAAAGCGAAGGTGAGTACAATCTTGAACTGACTCGTCTATTTTTGGAGACCTTGGGGGCAAAGTTTGTCCCTAAAGAAAGTACGATTACTTTACCTTTAGTGGAACAGGCTAAGGGCGAGGCAGTTAAAGCGCTAAGTCGGATTGGTATTGAGAGTGGTCACACCTATTGGATAGCTCATCCTGGTATGGGGGGAAGTGCTCTGAATATGAGCCCGGCTGCGTACGTTCAACTTTTGAGCGAGCTCGAAAAAACGCAGCAAGGTACTTTGGTGCTTACTCTTGGCCCAGCCAAGGCCGACCTAGAGTTAGTTGAAGCCATTGTGGATACCCGTGCCGATTGGCGGGTTCTATCCCGAGTTTCACTTTCTGCACTCGCCGAAGTTTTTCGTTCGGCAAGTTTGGTGGTGGCGCCAAGTACAGGGCCCCTCCACCTGGCACACTATGTCGGTGCGCCTACTTTGGGCATTTACTCTCCAGTCAGAAGCCATCAGCCAAAACGTTGGGCTCCTTGGGGCGGCTCGGGAATTTCGGCGATACTTAGTCCAGATACCAAGTGCCCAGGTACCCGAGACTGCCTTGGCAAGCGCTGTGCGCAGTACTATTGCGTAGATAAAATGGCAGGAGCCAGTTTGCCATCAGCCCTGGGAAGTGTTTTAAAAAGGGCCTAGGAGAGGGTTTTGGATCTGGCCTTAATTGAAAATCTTTCAAGCGCTCGCATTTTGGTCGCTGGGGAAGTAGGCATTGACGAGTATATCTGGGGCGATACACGCCGTATTAGTCCAGAAGCGCCAGTTCCTGTTATCGAAGTCGATTCACAAACCTCTCACCTCGGCCTTGCGGCAAATGTGGCTCAGAATATTGTTTCCCTGGGGGGGCGGGCGACCTTGCTCTCGGTTTTTGGCGTCGACTCAGACGGCGAGAAGCTCCAACGCATGGTGGAGGCTGCTGGAATTCAGCAGTCGGTATTTCTGGCCGATGCCTCTCGACCGACACTGCGGAAAGTTCGAATCATTGCCCAGAAACAGCACGTGGTTCGAGTAGACTACGAACGTTGCCATGTTCTAGATGCGCAAATTGCAAAACAGTTTACCGACGCATTGAACGATCTGCTGCCTTTGCATGACGGCGTGATTTTACAAGATTATGGCAAGGGGATGTGGAACCCCGATACTGTGTCGTTTATTCGCAGAGCGCGAGAGCTGAAAAAGCCTGTTTTTGTTGACCCGAGCCGGTTGGCTCCTTTGGAGCTGTATCATGGCGTGACGCTCCTAACGCCAAACGTGGCGGAAGCCGAGACGCTCACCGGATTCCCGCACGAGCACACAAAGGTCGCTGGACAGGACGATGCGAGGTTGTCGCAAATGGCTCGGAAGATTTTAGAGAAAACATCGGCCGAGCAGGTAGTGATCACGTGTGGTTCGGCTGGAATGGTTGTCCTTAAGCAAGGGGAGAGCCATCTTCATCGAATTCCTACTTTTGCCCGGGATGTGTTCGATGTTACCGGCGCGGGAGATACAGTCGTGTCCGTGCTGTCTATGATGCACGTGCTTGGGTACCCACTAGAGCGTTGCATTCAGGTGGCGAACGCGGCCGCTGGACTAGTGGTGGGGAAAGTAGGAACCGCCAGTGTTTCGCCTGCCGAGCTCAAAGAGGAGCTTGAACGATTGCAGGGTCTTGGGCTAATACACTAATTCTTATTGGCGGATCGTCTAATGGTAGGACAGCAGACTCTGACTCTGCGAATCTAGGTTCGAGCCCTAGTCCGCCAACCAA
>CAZTRP010000024.1:0-17258 GCA_964616705.1 uncultured Pseudobdellovibrionaceae bacterium | reverse complement strand
AAGCCTCCGCGCTGACTGATGTCGCTCACCGGCATTGGGAAAAAAGCTTGGAGGGGAAAAAACCCGCGAGACTGCTTGCAAGTGCTTGCACGGACGAAAGTCGAGAGTTGTAAGAGGATAATTCAGCCTAGTTACAAAGTACATGGCGGAGAGAGAGGGATTCGAACCCTCGAAACCCTTTCAGGTTTACACGCTTTCCAGGCGTGCGCCTTCAACCACTCGGCCATCTCTCCTTAAAACGGGCAAGGCAAAGTAGCACAGCCATCTAGCGTGGTCCAGCGTGTAAAAGCAGGGGAATTCGGGGAGGGGACCTTTTCTCCGCCATCACCCACCCAGCTAACCCGGGCCTCGGGCCACCGCCCACAATGCCCCGGCCTCTACCTCGATCGAAATAGCTAGAAGCTCCCCTGTCACTCCCTTGACAGTGCCCAACATTTTTTGGCCCCCTCCAAAAACCCGCTGCACGCGAAAGGCGATCACATTTTGTCTTCACGTCTTTGGTGGAAGGTATCGAACTTGCACTTTAAACAACAAAGTGAAAAGGACGTTTTACATAGCCTTGCTGATCGGTTGCGCTCTTCCTATGGTGGGAGCTGCTGAAGAACGCCCAGACCATCGTGCTGGCGAGGTCCAATCTCCAGCTAGCAGTGTATCCTCCGAGAACACGCGCAATCGAAAGTCTGTCTTGGTCGATGGTTTGAAAGAACTCGCAGTCGATCCCTCGGCACTTCGCACTTTGGAAGCCGTATTTCGACAAAATTCCGATTTGGATGAAAAACGCTTTAATGAGCTACTTACCGAGGCCAGTGCTAGCAAGGAAAAACCGAGTCTTTCGGCGCAGCAAGTGGAAGGCTTTCGAAAGCTTTTTAGCGATGCACTTGCCGGAGTGGGACAGGGCGCCGGAGCTGAACTGAGTGAAGCAATTCGCGCAGTTATAAGCGAAACCAGAACTGCCCCTGCGAAAGCAAAAGCCCGCTCCACTGAGATCCCCAAAGAGCTTTTAGCCACACAGGCCAAGATTTTAGAGTCGCTTGATGCAAAGAGTGTGGGGAGAAAGGATAGCGCTCTTACCCCCGAAGCGTTGCAAGAATTAATCAAGAGTTTAAGTTCCCAACAAAGTAAACAGGCCACGCTCGCTGAGCCGCAGGAATCTAGTCTATTGTCCGAGTTGGGAGTCTTGGGTGCGCTCCGAGATTTGTTTGGGAAAGAAAAAGAAGATCGTGGCTCCGATGGAGACCGGACCCCTTTGCCAAATCGTGGTTTCGAACTGCCTAAGTTTCCGGAGCGACGGGGAGCTGATCGAGACAGAGATAAACCTGAACATAAGCCCACCGAACCCCCCGCTAGACGCGAGCGCAATGTACCTAGCTCGCAGAATTCAACTAGCGGTGACGAGAAGAAGGAAGAAGCCAAGAAGGCACCAGAAAAAACAGGCGGGGAATCCTTTGTCCCTAAGAAAAAGAAGCCTGAAACGGACGATGAAAAAAAGGACACGGATCCCAAGGAGTCTGCAGTAGGAGATGCGAATGGTTTGTTAAACTCTCCATCGGCTGCCCCTGCGCCGAAGAAGTCTCCCCTCCAACCCATTCCCGGCGGGGGAGCTGGTATGGGCGGAATGGATCCTTTTTCTGCTGGCAATGGAGGCATGGGCGCAGGTCTTGGTGGTGGGATGGGCTCGGGTATGCCGATGGGCGGCGGAGGTAGTCCAAGTGCTCCTTCGATGGCTGCCGACGGAGATCCTTTTTCGTCGATTGGTGGCGGGTTTGATGGAGGGCAGGGTCCTGGTCCGGCGGGAGCCTATTCCATGGTTCGCGATGCTGGCTATGGCCCTGGCGGCGGCGGAGGTTCTGATGAGGGCGGTTCTGCGTCAGAACAAGACGAAGGAATTGACGATCAGCCAACCTATGGGCCGGCCAAGTTGCCAACTTTCTCAGCCCAAGTCATAAACCCCACATCCAATGCATCAACTCCCCCGTTATTTATGCTCCAAAAGTACGTGGGCTTTACGGGAAAAGGGCTCTGTGAGTCTGATGAAGCGAAAAAGACAATTGGAATCTGTCAGGCGCGAGAGTCCAAGCGCGAAAACGACGAGTGGTGGCGCAAAATGGAATCAATCCACGGCCCCATTCGAGGTGGTTAATTGAAGGTTGATAAAAACAACCTATGGTTTATCAACTTTTGATTGCCGTTGTTTTTTGAAAAAGTCCTTTAATAGATTTGCCGCAGCCTCTTTTTCGATTCCGCCAGTAACGCTTTTAAATCGGTGGTCGTAAGTACCGGCTTCGATGAGGGGCAATAGAGTACGTAACCCGGCGCCTTTAGGATCCTCACACCCGTAGTAAATTTCCGAAACCCGTGCCCATATCAAAGCTCCTGTGCACATTAGGCACGGCTCCGCGGTTACGAAAAGTGAGGTGTTCACCGGCACGCGCCACTGGCCGGTTTGGGCAGTGTAGTCTTCAAGCGCCATGATTTCGGCGTGGCTTACCGTACGGCCAGACCGTTCGCGAGAATTCGCTCCACGGCCTATCACTTTGCCTTCGCAAACCAAAACTGCCCCAACCGGCACTTCACCGCATTGGGCGCAAGCTTCCGCGAGCTTTAGTGCCTGGTGCATGTAATCGACTGTATTGATTCGTCCTCCGTTTATCCCTTTTCTGTACCAAATTCTCCGCCCTAATGCTCGTGCCATTTGAGGACTTGAGTTAGGATAGAGTAAAACGCATGCCCCATTTTAGAATCTACCGACTATCTCTTCTTGCTTTTGCGCTCGCGATTTTTCCCCGTTGCCTAATCGGGGGGGATTTTCTTGAAGCTGCGCTGCGCGAGGGGGAAAAGGCATTTTTTGTTCGGCTTGATAGCGAAGCCCAGGCCTTGGCTGAAAAAACGGGTTGTTCGTTGAGTCCGTATGGCGAATTGGCCTTAGTGGGGAAAGGACCCGCGTATTTTATTCTTCAAAGGGTCATCCAGGATGCGTTAACCCTCCCCGAATCGGCGAAAGCTGAATTTGATCGTTACGTAAGCTTCGCCTGGCGCTTGGAAGTGCCATTCTTCTTTCGCCCCAGCGGCCCGACCATCGCGTACTATTCTTCAAGCGACGGAGTTGGCCTGGTGCGGCCCCAATACGTCACTCCTGGGACGGTTGCCCATGAACTTCAACACGCTCTTTTCTACAAAGAAACAGCGCGAGCCATTTCGGTGAATCTCGGCAAGAATGCGCGGCTGCCCTTTCTCCTACTGGGCAAAGATGGATATCCCCATACCGTCGATTGGCTGCACGATAGGACTTTCTATTTGAATGTGCTCGACGAATGGGAGGCGCAAGAGGTTGGTCTTAGAGTTGAAGGGCGCCCTCATAGTAGTAACGATATTCGGGAGAAGTTAGAGCTGGGGTATGTTCCCACGTTTGGAGTAGAGGCAATCCACGGTTTCGTAGAGCATTGGGCTGGGTTGGATAAAGAGCGTTCGGATCCATGGAAATTAGTAGATCTCCTGAATAACAGAGAGATTGAAGATCTAGAGAGCCTGTCCTTGAAGGGGCTGCATTCCGGAAGCCGAGCCCTTCAATTTGACGCGGCCACCATGATTACTCGAGACCTGAGCGCCTCCGATCTAGATAGAAGTACCTTACCAAAGCGTGAAGAGCTTTTACGCAAGCTTCGAAAAGAAAGTCCATTTCCAGGGGTCCAAGCGGTTGCCAATGAAGGGCTAAGAAAAGTTTTGCAGCTCCAAGAGAAAATATCGGAGCGTTTACCCGACGTTCAACACATAGCCGAAAAGGCAAACGCCTTGGACGGAAAGCTTTTTCAGCGGTTTTCAAATCACGGACTTTCTGAGGGGTTGAAGAGGTTTTTGGTGTTTTGGGCTTCTACTCCTGAAAAAGACTTGAACCGCGCAGTTAAGCAGTACGAGTTCAAAGTAAGTCCGTACGATCTGAACACAGCCGATTTGAAATTGGCCGCAGAAATAGCGGCGACGAAAGGCACTTCGATTGAAGAGAAAACGATTTTATATCTAAGGGCTCTTCGCCAAATGCCAATAGAGGAGCTATGGCAGCGACTTCTTGATCGGCCCAACTCAGCTATCGAAGCCGCGCTCTCTAAGCGCTCCATCGAAATTGCTGGGCAGCTTTTTTTTCAGGGGCTGGATCGGTGGCTAGCGCTGACAGACCCGAACGATCTGCCAGAGTTTAGTGCCACCATGAAACGTGCCATGGATCGCCATCTTGGACACTTAGGCCTGAAGCCCCCTGAGTTAGATACCTACTTGGAGTCGAAACTCAAAGCGCCGACTTTGACTTCCCACGCCACTCGAATCTTGTGGAACCTCATGAGTGCTTTTCCTCCCACGTTGCTTCCCAAGACCTTAGCCGCTATGAAGCAGGCGGTTGTGGTGCCGTGGTTGGATCGGAGTTCGCAGGATGTGGTTTTTCGGGCGCTCATAGAAAGAGGGTTTGGTCGAAGCCTTGATTGGACGAATGCATTTATTCCGAGGGCCAAATCTTCAGAGCTATCTAGTGCATCGCAGGAAATGAAAATAATCATAACGAGCTTTCTGGGCGCCACTCTCAATTCGTACCATTTTCGTGCCGAGGACCCGAAAGAGCTGGCGCGAAAACGAGTTACTTGGCCCGCCCCCCTCAAACGTGCCTATGAACTTGGTGCTGAGTTGCTCGACGCTTTGTTGAGCGACAGCGATCCGAAAGTGGTTAGGGCAGCCGCCGATACGCTTATGGTGGAGCCCTATTATCGCAAGCTTTTGGGTGCGAAGTTGTTTGCAATTCGCGCCGACACCTCTCCCGCCAGGGCCGAGCAAATTAGGTGGCTGCAAAGGGCCGCTAACGAATCGGCGTTTGGAGCGGGTCCTTCAGCGCGTCCAGATTGTCCGTTTCAGTTCCTTAGAAACAAATCGAGATAGATTGAACACCTCGATAAGTTTTCCAACTGCTAAACCTAAGGCTATTGGCTTGATTTTGGATGGACCACCCAAACAGGCAAGCTTGCATTTCGAATAACCTGCCTAGCAACACTCCCCAGTAATGCACTGGTAACTCTTCCGCTCTGTGAAGCCATGGCGATGGTATCGGCTTTCGATTTCGCTGCGGCCTTTAAGATAGCGCGCGAAACATTGAGCTCTTTTGGATTCGAGTCGACGATTGCCGTCGCTTGAACGCCCGATTTTTCGGCAATAGCAACAAACTCGCTGCTAAGCGTACGACGTTTTTCGAGATCCTGTTGCATGATCTTTTTATACACGTCGGCGGATAGTGCTGGCGCTATGGCCGTATCCACCAGAAATTCAAACTTATTGTAAACAACGACTTCAAACTCACGTTCCTTTGCTTCAGCAATCAACGCTTCGAAGGCCTCTCGGGATTGTTGGCCAAAGTCGGTTGAAAATAGAACGCGCTTTAGCGCTGATACTTCGGTGTTTGGGGTCACCAAAAAAACCGGAATCTCTGATTGCAGCACCAAGCTTTCAGCGAAGCTTCCAAATAAAAATCGGCTAACGCCTTTCTTCGACTGAGTGGTTACTAAAATGAAACCAGCTTTGGTTTTTCTGGCGTGGTCCAGCAGCACATCTACCGCTCCACGAAGGGAAAAGTTCATAGATGTGAGCAGTGTCGGCTCAACCACGCCCTGCAAGCGAGTTCGCTTCATTTGGGATTGCATGCGTTCTTTCGCTTCCGTCTCCGCGTGGCTTGCGAGCAGAGAAAATACTCCAACAGGCACACTCAGCTGGTCCGGGCTCAATACATACACGGGCTCAATTTCAAGCGGGCTCTTCTTTGACCAGGCCTTTAAGACCGCGGTGGCCTTTTGGCGAAGGGAAGTGTCTTGTGAAAACGCGTCAAGTGCCCAAAGAACTCTTTTCATTCTGCTCAGTAAATGCACTTGGCATGCCAGAACAACCAGGCGGAGGCTCTCAGGAAAAAAAGCCGAAGCCCTATGTTTTGCGGGCCAATTTGTCCCTCATGGGGTAATTTGTCCCGGCTCAAAAGTCTGGGAGGTTGTTGTGAGACATGAAAAAGCGCGGGTTCTGGCGGTAGATGATGATTTGGCTACTCGGGAGCTGCTGTCCGACTTTCTGAGGAAGCAGGGGTACGAGGTAAGTTGCTTGCCGTCTGCCACCCAAGCACTTGAGGCGCTGCGAGCCCAAACCAGCGGAGCCGAGTTTGATTTGCTCATTTCAGATTTGAAAATGGCGAATATGGACGGGATGCAGTTGCTGAAGGTCCTTAAAGCGGAGATGCCCGAGCTCCCCGTCATTGTGATCACAGGACATGGCAGCGTGGATACTGCCATAGAGGCTATGCACAATGGCGCCTTCCACTTTTTGGTGAAACCGTTCAATCTTGCCGAGCTTGGAATCTATGTCGAAAAGGCTCTCGAAAAGCGCGCCCTAACTTTGGACAATCGTTCCCTTAGGAATGAAGTAAAACGGCGGTGGCAGTTTCAAAGCTTGATAGGAAAGAGTGCGGCGATGAAAGCCGTGTTCGATTTAGTTGAACGTGTCGCGCCCACCACATCGAACGTACTGATACAGGGCGAGAGCGGGACCGGAAAAGAAATGGTCGCTAGGGCCATTCATAGCTTGGGCCCGCGGTCGAATCAGGCGTTTGTCGCCATTAATTGCACGGCTATTCCAGAAACGCTTCTTGAATCGGAACTTTTTGGGCACGCGAAGGGCTCGTTCACCGGTGCGACGGGCAGAAAAAAAGGACTCATCGAAGAGGCTCACGAAGGAACTCTGTTCTTAGACGAAATCGGGGACATGAGCCCCGCGCTACAGGCAAAACTGCTTCGTGTTTTGCAGGAGCGCAAAATTCGCCCGGTGGGTGATAATCAGTTGGTAGACGTGAACGTTCGAATCGTGGCGGCAACTCATAAGAATCTGAAGCTGGCAATTCGGGAGGGGTATTTTCGAGAGGATCTCTACTATCGCTTAAGTGTAATTCCAATTGCCTTGCCTCCTTTACGAGATCGCGTTGAAGACATTCCCTTGCTTGCTCAGCATTTTTTGGAAAAGTACGCCGCTCAAACTAGAAATAGTTTGTCTGGCTCGGAAGTAAGAGGTTTTTCCAAGGCTGCTATTGCAAAGCTTCTTCACTTGCGATGGCAGGGAAACGTGCGGGAGCTTGAAAATGTAGTGGAACGAGCGGTGGTTTTGTCCCGTGGTCCGTTGATTGAAGAAGCGGATCTTCCCGATGGCGAAAGAGTATCCACGGAAACCTCGCTTACAAAGCTTACGCAAGATTTGCCCACCTTGGCAGAGGTGGAAGAGCGATACATGCGTCTGGTGTTGGAAAAAACGGCGGGCAGAAAAGACAAAGCAGCCCAAATACTCGGAATTAACCGTCGGACTCTTTATCGGAAAGAACGGGAATATGGGCTTTTGGAGCGGCAACCTCATGCACTTTTCGAACAAGAATCTCAACATCAATAGGTTTTGTTAAGAACGCTTGGCATCCAAGGCTAAGGCACTTTTCTTTCTCTCCGTTCATTGCGTGGGCGGTAAGCGCAATGACAGGCGTAGAAATTCGTTCGGAACGCAAGCGTTGGGTGGCATCGTATCCGTCCATTACGGGCATCTGCATGTCCATTAAAATAGCCGAGTATTTGTTCGCCTTCGCAAGTTCCAAGGCTTCTAGGCCGTTTACTGCAAGTGTGGTTTCAGCGCCACTTTCTTGTAGAAAGCGAGCAACTAGGGCGCGGTTATCTGGGTTGTCTTCGGCAATGAGTACTCGGTAACCTTGAAGCGATGGCAAGGGCTGTTTGGGTGAGTGTACGAGGTTAGAGCCGTCAACACTTCCTATTTTCAAAGCGGCTTGGTCTTGGGGAAGAGTAAGAACAAAAGTGCTTCCCCTGCCAGGCGCACTTTCCTTAATTTCTAGTTCGCCTCCAAGCGCTCGCGCTAACTTTCTAGAAAGAGCAAGCCCAAGTCCAGTGCCACCAAAGCGGCGCGTAGTGGAACTATCGGCTTGGGCAAAAGACTGAAATAGTCTTCCTTGTTCTTCACGGCTTAAACCGCATCCGGTATCCGTGATGCTAAATTGGATATTAGTTTTATTTTGTCCAATGCGAAGGATCACGCTCCCTTTTTCAGTGAATTTAATTCCGTTGCCGATGACGTTTACTAGAATCTGTCTCACTCGAGTGGGATCCGAAATGATTTGCGCCGGAAGTGGCCGCTCGTAGATGACTTGGAGCTGAATCTTTTTTTCATCGGCTCTTGCCTGTAGCAAGTTCAAAACATTGTCCACTTCTGCTGCTACAGAAATGGGCAGAGACTCGATGTTCAGAGCGCCGGCTTCCACTTTGGAAAGGTCGAGTATATCGTCGATAAGAGCCGTCAGGGTGTGTGTGCAGCTTTGGATTTTGGCGACGTAATCTTTTCTATCCTCATCGTTGTGGCAATACAGAGCAATCATCTGGGCATACCCCACTATCCCTGCAAGGGGAGTGCGGATTTCGTGGCTCATATTGGCCAGGAACTCACTTTTTGAGCGGTTCGCGGCTTCGGCGGTTTCGCGAGCTTTGGTGAGTGCTTCTTCAGCCGCCTTTTGTGTTGTAATGTCGCGGATTGCTGCAGTGATTAGTTGGGAGTTACCTGACTTAATGGGGCTTAAGCTGATTTCGACAGGGAACTCGGAACCATCTTTACGTTGTCCGTAAAGTTCCTTTCCGGTTCCCATGGGACGAAGTTTCGGCGCGCGCGAGTAGGAATCTCGTTGATCGGCATGGACGGCGCGAAACCGGTCTGGAACTAAGCATTCAATGGGTTGGCCAAAGAGTTCGGCTCGGGTGAAGCCAAACAATTTCTCGGTTTGAGCGTTTACGTAGACGATGGCGCCCTCCCGATCGACCACCAGGTGGGCATCGGGAGCGGCATCGACTAGTTCCCGCCAAATAGACTCATTCCACTGCTCCGACAATCCATTCGCCTTTAAGTAGGGTAGTGCGTTTCCAAGACCTGGCAAAGGGCGCGGCACGCATCTACCGTAGTGAATATGCCTACCACAGCACCGCCTTCTTCTTGAACAATTGCACAGCCAAATTTTTCTTCTGCCATGGCTGAGGCCACTAAATCCAACTCAGCGTGTGGTGGGACAACAAAGGGATCTGGGATCATGACGTCCTCAGCAGCGAGCCTTTCGGAGTGGGAGTGGAGCAGTGCTGCCTGAACATTCCGCTCGGAAATAATTCCCACCATTCGGCCCGACTTTTCCACGGGCAAGTGCCGAATTCCCCCTTGCTTCATCAGACTGTGCACAGCATCTAGACTCGTATTGCTGGCTACGGTTTTTGGCGATCGGGTCATGAATTCACGGATTTGGGGCATGGTGCGGGTCATGCTTCTCTCCTAAATGGTTTATTCAAAGAGCAAGTGGTTTTTAAAAAACTTTTTTGCAAGCGCTACGATCTGCCCGTCCGATGGGTGATCGACTGTTTCGATGCCGACTATCTTGTTTTCGATGGTTCCATGGTGATGCTGACTCAGATGGTGTTTGAAGTGGGTCTTAGCATCTCCTGGTCCAATAAGGAGGACTTCGTGCGCTCCAGTTAGGGCCTCAGCAAGCTGGTGATAGAATTTTTCGGCATTTTTGTGGTTGTTTTGTGCCTTCTCCGCCCCGGTGTGGTGCTTGATTTCCGTGCGTTGGAGCTTGTGTTCCGTGGTTTGCTCCGGATGAAGTTCAAATATTTTTGCTTCCGATGAATCGAGCCAGACTACATAATTTGCCATTATTTTCTCTTTCTCAGTGTGCTTAACTCAGTGTTTCCAATTTCGACTCATTGCTTAGCAAGGTCCGTACCAATTCGGTGCTAGGCACGATTCCGGGCTCGAGCCTTTTCCTTGGAGGAAGACTTGGGACATTTTGACTCGCTGATCCTCGAATATTCCCTAAAGCTCAGGCAGTTCTTGGCCGACTAGATTACGCATTGTCATGAACTTGGTCTTACTATTGGTGAGCAAAAAAAAATGAAGAACCTTTCTATCCGTGGAAAACTCGTACTTTTGGGCGCCTCTAGCGTAGTGGGAGTGCTCTTTCTGGGCCTCCTCGGCATCTTTAACGCCCGTACGTTGGTGGGGAATCTGGATAATCTAACCGCCCACTCTGTTCCACTGATTCGCCACATTGCTTTAGTGGACATGGTGCACGATGGAGTGCGTGGAGTTGCGTTGAACGCAGCCCTTGGCGCAGCCGTGCACGATTCAACTCGAATCAAGGAGGCCCA
This sequence comes from uncultured Pseudobdellovibrionaceae bacterium, assembly GCA_964616705.1. Classification (GTDB taxonomy): domain Bacteria; phylum Bdellovibrionota; class FAC87; order UBA2466; family UBA2466; genus JAIEOG01. Next base: position 7,020 of record CAZTRP010000024.1, on the reverse strand, counting down.
GGGCGAACTCGAAGAAATGTCGAAGAACGCCAAGACCTACCTTACTGAAATTGCGAGCCATCCAGCCTCTGAGGAGTTTAAATCTCTACTCACGTCTGCCACAGGGAAAATGGATGAGTACCTAAAGTCCTGCGAAAGCGTCATTGGCGCTGCGTCTAGCGGAGATCTCCGCAATACTAAGGCCCAGCTGGATTCATTCCAGGCCAAATTCGAGGAACTTGAAAAGTCATTGGAAGCCTTTGGTGAATTCTCTGAGCAAGAAAATACCAAAATTTTTGAAAACGCTTCAGTTGATTCAAAACGGTCTCAGGCTCTCGCTTTCTTCGCCATGATCATTGCCTTGTGTGCCGGTGCAGCGCTCGCTTGGTATACAGCAAAAACCACCACAGCCGCACTAAAGGAAATTGCAGAGAACCTCTCTCAGGGTTCACGTGATGTGGGATCAGCGATTGTGCAATTGTCGGCTTCATCGGAAAGCTTGTCTGCTTCGTCCACTCAACAAGCTTCGGCGCTTCAGGAAACTGCAGCTTCCCTTGAAGAAATTACTGCGATGGTAAAGCGTTCCGCGGAAAACGCCGCAAGCTCAGAAGAAGCCTCAGGAAAATCGAGGGAGCGTGCGCAGTACGGACAAGAAGTGGTCAGTCGAGTTGCCTCGTCGATGGACGAAATTAATCGTACGAACGAAAACGTGGTTACCGAGATGAATGCCAGCAACGAAAGAATTGCTGAAATCGTAAAGGTAATTCAAGAAATTGACGGTAAAACGCGCGTCATCAACGATATCGTGTTCCAAACCAAGCTTCTTTCGTTCAATGCTTCGGTAGAAGCGGCCCGCGCCGGAGAGCACGGTAAAGGCTTTGCCGTGGTTGCAGAGGAAGTTGGGAACTTAGCTGCTATGTCGGGAACTGCTGCTAAGGAAATTGGTGCATTGCTTGATGAGAGTATTCAAAAAGCTGAATCGATTGTTCAAGAGACAAAATCGAAAGTAGATTCACTCATGACCACCGCTCGTGAAACCGTAAGCAACGGTGCGAAGGTTGCGGAAGAGTGCAGCCAAGTTTTAGGTGAAATCGTAGAGAATGCGACAAAGGTTTCAGAATTGATGGCCGGCATTTCAACGGCGAATCAGGAACAAGCGCACGGAGTGGAAGAAATTTCTAAGGCAATTCAGTTGCTGGATAAATCCACGCAAACCAGCGCTTCAGCTTCCACTTCGAATTCCAAGTCGGTTTCGATGCTCTCTGAGCAAATGACTACCTTGCGCCAAGCAGCAGCTTCTTTACGCAAAATGGTCGATGGTACTGTCGCTATCGAGAGCTTCGTTTGGAAAGATGAATACACCCTTGGGGTCGATGAAATGGATGGGGAGCATAAAATCCTCATTTCCAAAATCAACGATCTCGCTACTGCCTTAAGCGCTGGCAAGGTGACGCCCACTGTAAAAGCTGCTTTCGCTGAAATGGCTCGCTACACTCAAGAGCACTTCGCTCATGAGGAAGCGTACCAGGCGTCGATTGGATTCCCGGAGATTCGGGGCCATAAAGAGCTCCATCGCCGCCTCCTAGAGCAAGTGGGTGGTTTCGGCGCCCAAGTGGAAGCGGGCACCATTGATCCACAGGCGTTGATGTCGTTTATCAACGACTGGTTGATCAAGCACATTCTAGGTGTCGATATGAAGTATGCCGATTTCTCTCGAAACGGCGGAACCACGCAAAAGGGCAAGCCACACCTGCGCCGAGTTGCCTAAATACCTCTCAAGTTTATAACGCAGAGCGCCGAAATAGAACGAAAGGAAGATTACTTCCGAAAGTTTTATGAGGTGCTCGATGCGTTTTTGGAAACTAGCTGGTGCTCTAACGGTTTCTTTATCGTTCATTAACCCTGCCTACGCCGATGGACCTTGCGGGGCCTTTACTTCCAAATCCGCCGCAACATGCGAAGCGGTCGAAGTGAACTTCGACCTAAGCAAGTGCAAAAGTAAAACAAAGTCCGGTATCGGTAAGAACCGTTGCAGTGGGAGTTCCCCGGTTGCCACGCTAAAAACCCCTGAGGGAATCTACACGGTAGCCTTGAAACAAGGTGAAGGTTGGGGCGGAGCTAACTGGGATGCTGCCGACCTAAGTTTCCAAGCTGTGGTGGCAAAGCCTAAGAAAGCGGCGCGCGCAGTTGCGGCAGAGCCAAAGGCAAATCCACTCACTATTTTACCCCCGACGCCTTCGAACAAAGCTCCCCCAGCGGAAGTGGCAGTAGCCGAAGAGCCAAAGGAAGAAGATGCTGGTGAAGGAAAACTCTCCGGAAATTGGGGCGGAAGTCGTAACACTTTGTTGAAGAACGGGATCAGTCTTGGCGCTTACTACACTGGTGAGGTCGTGGGAAACACACTTGGCGGCGTCGAAGCGGGTACAACCTACATGGGAAAGGTTACTTTGGCGACTGACCTAGATCTTGAGAAGATGTTTGGTCTCAAAGGCTGGCTCTTTCACACGTCTGCAGTATCCATGCACGGAACGGGACCTAGCTTTCTTACCGGCGACGTTCAAATGACAAGCAATATTGAAGCAAACCAAACCTCCCGCCTCTACGATGCTTGGTTTCAAAAGTCATTTGCAGACGGCCACGGTTCGTTGCTCTTTGGACTTTATGACTGGAACTCCGAAAACAATATCACCGATTCCGCGCTCGTATTTCTAAATAGTTCGTTTGGTATGGGGGCCGAGGCTTCTCAGGCGCCGGTCAATGGCGGCGTTTCAGTTTCTACCTATCCGACTGCGGCCATGGGATTGCGTTTGCTCCTTGAGAACAAGGGAAGTTACATCAACACAGCGGTCTAAGATGGAGTGTCCGCCAACTTGGAGAATCCCAATGGCAACACTTTCTATTTGCGTCCTGCAGACGGAGTGTTTCTAGCTACCGAAGTGGGATACAAGGCGGGAGGCGACGAGGCGCCAACCGAGTTGCCAGCTAAATATGCTGCCGGTGCTTGGATGTTTACAAAGCCTATTGTAAACATCAATGATTCTACGACCGATGCCAACTACGGTTTCTACTTTCTTGCAGAGCAAGCAGTTGCTAAAAATCTTTCTCTCTTCATGCGTTTTGGGACTGCTTCAGGGGTAAACCAGATTCACGCGAACTTAGCGGGCGGTTTGGTGTTCAACAAAATCACGTCAACGTTCGACAACGATCAGCTCGGATTTGGTTTCACAACGGCGTGGAATAGCGCTGAGTATCTAGCGAGCCAGCAAACCGCCGGCACGCCAGCGACGGCGTCGGAAACTGCGCTCGAAGTTCTATATCGCTTCGAGCTCATTCCCGGGCTCGCAATTCAGCCTGACTTCCAATACGTGTTTAATCCAGGCATGGATCCCACGTTGAAAGACACGGCGAACTTTTTCATTCGCTTTGATATCTCGCTCTAAAGCCTACTTGGCGGAATCCTGAGCTTTAGGGGTGGCCGCTTCCACTGGCGCAATCGAAAGACTAGGCGAAGCGGTAGGGGCAACCTTTTGGCTCTTTGCGGGTGCGTTGCCCATGCTCGCGGTCATTGTTTGAACGCCATCCATTTTCTTCGCCCAGCTTCGAATTTTTCGGCGTGCTTCGCTGGTGCTATGTGCGTTAGGAGCGGCGAAAACCAGGGCCAAAATCACTAGGGTAATCTTTTTCATACTCACCTCTTTCCCGAATATAGAGCAAACAGTGGGCCAACTCGCCAAACAGCCAAGCACCTTAAAAGCCCAGTATTTTTAAGTACTTATCCAGTCATCGTAAGTCATGATTCACCCGAAGCTGCCAATCAAGAATACAGGCAAGGGGCAATGTATACAAAGAGTGGTTCTGGGCTGAGGGAAAGTGGCGCGCCAGGCAGGAGTCGAACCTGCGACCCTCAGATTCGTAGTCTGATACTCTATCCAACTGAGCTACTGGCGCATTTTTAACGAACAGACAGCCGGCACAATACACGAAAACGCCTCGATGACAACAGCCTAGCTGCCGTCTTTTTGGGCTGGGAAGGCCTCAACTGCCTGCCCCTGGCAGGTGCCTTGCCCCTTCATTTTATCGACAATGTATTGGTGGCTCTTCATTTTGTGCCGGGTCCACTCGGGAGCTACCAGTTCCTCCCAATGGGACGATAGAGCGGAAAGTCGCTGTACCGCAATTCGGCGTGGAAGGTGCTTCAAAAAAAGAGACACGCGGTGAGCGTAGGTGTCTAGATCCAAGGGCGTGAACTCGCCAGAGTGGTAAATTTTTTCCAAGGGAGTGTTTCTCAAAACATGGAGGTTGTGAAGTTTTACGTGATCGATCGGTAAGTAAGCGACTCTTCGTGCTGTTTCTCGAATATGGTCGTCGGTTTCTCCGGGCAGTCCAAAGATTAAGTGAATGCCTAAATCAATAGTGGTCTGCGCTTTAATGCGCTCAATGCAATCTAAAGACGCTTTCGCGCTATGGCCCCGACGCAAGAACTTTAGCTGTTCATCGCAGAAAGTTTGGACTCCCAGCTCAATAGAAACAAACGCCCGCTTCTGAAATTCTGTTCCCAGTTCCAATAGGGCTGGTGGAACGCAGTCTGGTCGAGTCCCTACAACTAGGCCCTTCACCTGGGGGAACTCCAGGGCAGTTTCGAAGTGGTTGCGCAATCTTTTCACTGCTAAGAAACTGCTGGTGTAGGCCTGAAAATAAACCAAGAACCCTCGGCTACGATACCGCCTTCCCAAAAGTTCTAATTTGGCTTCAATCTGCGATTTTAAATCGAGTGAGGCCTGCTCAGGATAGGCCGCAGATCCCCATTCATCGCAAAACACACAAGCCTGCATGCCCTTGAGTCCGCGGCGGTTAGGGCAGTCTTCGGCGATACTCACCGGTATCTTCTGCACGCGTTCGCCAAAACGTTCCAGATAGCGCCGACTGATGGGCTCGTAGGGCAAGAAATTCCCGGTATTCACAACAGTATGCTATAGCTCACCCCATGCAAAATCCCCAGCCTTTCTGTTTTAGAGACACAGCAGATGGCAGTCCCAGCCTGTCTTTCGGGGAAGAGGGTGAGTGGATGCACCACCAAGCCGGGGCTTTTTCCGAAACGCTGTATGTTTATGGCGAGGCCATTCGGGTGGCGCTTCAGAACGGAGCTCGCTCATTTTTGTGTGTGGGTTTTGGTTTGGGCTATCTCGAGTTTCTGCTAGCCTGCCACGCTCTGCGTACCGATCTTCCCCTTTTAGTGCATAGCTTCGAGTCAGACTTACGACTACGTGCCCACTTTCAAGATTGGCTTCGGGAAGGCCATACCGAGCCTCGATTTAAGAGAGCTTATGAAAAAATCCTCGAGCTAAATTGCTCTAATTCGAACTTGCCTGCTTCTATAGTCGTTTCCTATTTGCGAGATGCGTTTACTACGGGGCAATGGGCTTTGAACGGCCAACTAGAAATGGCCGCGCTGAATGGCCAGCGTTTCGACACTATTTTGTTCGATGCATTTAGTGCCGGCACCAGCCCCGAGCTATGGTCTCGCGAATTTTTGGAGCAACTCATCGACAGAGCCGCGGCGCCCCGCTGTCTGTTTGCTACCTACGCCTCGACGGGGGACCTAAAGCGAACACTCGCCCAATTTGGTTTTGAGCGCATTGAACGAACTGGTTTCGCAGGGAAACGGGAGAGCACTTTAGCTCAACGCCTTTAAGCTTCAATTGCGGGGATCCTTTCAACACAGTAGAGTGTGCGCCGTGGAAAGCAAAACGACGTACCGCATCTTGTTAGTCGAAGACGAATTCGCCACGGCCCAGTTTCTTGCGCGTCTGCTTGAAAAGGCTCATTACCAAGTAGACATCGCCACGAGCCTTTCAGTAGCCACATCATCGATCCATCGCAATATTTATAGTGTAGTGCTTTGCGATGTGCGGTTGGACAACGAAGATGGCACTTTAATTCTTCCAGTCCTACGAGCTGCTCAACCGGAATGTCTTGCGGTTTTTATAACTGGGTTCGGAAGCATGGAAAGTACCGTCCGGGCGATTCAAGGCGGCGCTTTCGATTACATCAGCAAGCCACTCGACTTGGCCGATATGGAAGTAGAGCTCTTAGACGTAGTTGCGAGGGCGATTCAGCATCGCTTGGAGCTGGCCAATGGAAAGTACTCAGCTTTAAATTCCAGAGTGGTTCCGGCAGAGGGAACGATCGTTGGGCACTCAGAAGCCATGATTGCCGTATTTCGTTCTCTAGCGCGCGCGGCAATGTCCCACGAAAACGTTTTGATTTGCGGTGAAAGCGGCACAGGTAAAGAGCTTGTTGCCCGTGCTATTCATTCAAAAAGCCCATGGGCTTCAAAGCCGTTTGTTGCAGTCAACGGATGCGCTTTGTCAGAGAGTCTATTGGAATCCGAGTTGTTTGGGCACGTACGAGGTGCCTTCACCGGGGCGATTCACAATAAGACGGGCCTCTTTGAAGAGGCCGATGGTGGGACTCTATTCCTTGATGAAATTGGCGATCTTTCATTGTCGTTGCAGGTAAAGCTTTTGCGCGCGGTCCAAGAGGGCGAAATCAAGCCCGTCGGTTCTTCAGAAACGAAAAAGGTAAATGTAAGGCTGGTCACCGCAACTCACCGAGATCTGGCAAAAATGGTCGAAGAGGAAAAGTTTCGAGAGGATCTTTTCTATCGGCTAAAAGTAATTTCAATTGAAATGCCTCCGTTGCGAGAGCGCATGGCGGATTTGCCCGAGCTAGTACAGTGTTTTGCCTCGCGGTGTTTTGCGGAATCGGGAAAGCCTTTTTTGGGTATTTCTGAAGGCGCTATGCAAGTGCTGACGAGTTACACCTGGCCAGGAAATGTGAGAGAGCTGGAAAATGCAATCGGTCGGGCTGCAGCGATGGCAAGGACCTCAGTTCTATTTCCGGAAGATTTTCCACCCGAAATAGGATTGTCGCCGGGTTCAGGCACTTTGTCTGATGGGCACGGCGCCGCTTCAACGGTAGGGGAATTGACCCTAGCCCAGAAAACTGGAGCAGTTGAAACTTCCCAAAAAGCCGCGTAAT
>CAZTRP010000023.1:0-20507 GCA_964616705.1 uncultured Pseudobdellovibrionaceae bacterium | reverse complement strand
AAGGCTTGGAAAATCGGCTGCAATGCCTCACGGATGCGACCATAGAAGGTGCTCATGAACGAGGCGAAACCCGAGAGCAAGGCAATCACATTTGTAATCGAAGATAAGAACGCACCACCGACAAGCCCTGCGAGTGCTGCGAAAATCGGCTTCGCGATCTCATACATATTTGTGAAAGCATCACCAACATTTGCAAATATCTCGGTGAGCGTTGGTGCCACCGCTTCATATATTGCCTTAAAGCTCTCAACAATGAAACCTATTGCCGGACTGATGACGCTGTCGGTGAAGTTCACAAGTTCAGCACTGATGACCTGAAACCCTGCCGAGAACTGTCTTTGCACGGCTTCAAAACTTGTGTACTGTCCGATCGCTTTGCTGACTGTATCGCCTGCCTGCTTTGCTCTTGCATTGATTTGTTCTTGGTCGAACGGTGCTCCGAAAATCTTGCCGAAAAGCTCAGTACCCAAGTCTTCGGATGGTGTTCCGGCAATAGCAACTTGCAACTGTGAACGCATCGCTTCACTGATATTACCTGCTTTGAATGATTTTTCAATCAAGGCAGCCGATTGTGTGAGTCCTTCCGCTACACTGATTTGACCATTTTGTGCGGCATCAAGTATTTTGCGCACATCAGCGGTGACGGCTTTCTCTGCGCCGCTTGAACTTTTGCCAAGGTCATCGAACGCGGTCTTGTAGTCGCCTGCCTTCAATCTGATTTGCGTTTCTTTCAGTGCGTCGGCAATCTTGTCTGTGTTGAATAGCCCTTCTTTCGTGCCGCGTGTGAGTATCTCGGTGAATGACTGAGCGGAAAACCCTGCCTCTTGTGCGAGCTGTGAATATTCGCTCAGTGAGTCAAGGACATCATCTTGTGCGCTGCCTGCTTCCTTGAATGCCAAACTGAGCAAGTTGGCTGCCTCTGTGCCATCAAGTTCGAACTGTTTGACGAACGGTGATGACAGCCGTAATACTTCGTTCACATCTTTATCGTAAAGGTTCGCAAGTGCTTGGCTTTGTTTGGTGAAGTCACCAATTTCTTTTGGATTGAACACGTCTCCGAGTCTGAACTCCGCCTCAGCTATGACCTTCGTTGCTTCCGCTACGCTCTCACCCACACCACCGACGAAGGCATCTTGCGCGGCATCTTTGAGTAGTTCAAACTCTTTGCCTGCGACACCTGTCTTTGCTTGCATGTCTAAAAATGCCGCATTGAGTTCTGTGCCGACCTCGAATGCCTGCACCATGCCTGTGGTGAGTGCTGCAAGTCCGCCTGCTGCAAGTGTCGCAGGATTGACCAAGCCGGCTACGGACTCACCTATATTGCCGAAAAGCCCTGCAAAACCGCCTGTCGCTTGTGGTGCCGGTAGCTCAATATCCACCGCTGCCTCACCCGCGTCTTTGAGTGCTTGCTCTAACTCATCAGCCTCCTTGCGTGCGGCTTTGAGCTTTGCGACTGCCTCATCATACGCTGCACCGCTCTTGCCTTGTGTGCGTATTATCTGAGCAAGTTCCCCCTGCAATGTGGCTGCCTGAGCCTTTGCTTTTGTGAGTGTATCACCGAAAGTGATTTCCGGCTTGATTTGAACGGAGCTGCTCGCTGCCTTGAGTGCGCTCTCTAATTTGTCCGCCTGTTGTGTCGCTTCTCTCAGCTTTGCCACCGCTTCGTCATACGCTTGACCGCTCTCGCCTTGTGTTGCAATAATGGCGGCAAGTTCTTGCTGCAATCGGTCAGCTTCTTTGCGTGCTTCGCTGAGTGAATCTCCGAAGGTGATGTCGGCTTTGATATTATCCACGAATGCGATTGCATCATTAAACTGCTTTGCCTCTTGCTTGGCTTTGATAAGGTCTTGCACCAATGCCTGAGCGATAGGTGAGTTCTTTCCAAAGGCGAGCACTGCGCCTTGTAAGTTGGCTTCGAGTTCACCGACTTTGCTGTTCGCTTGGTCGAAGGCATCATCAAAGTTGAGTGCCCTGTTCGCCCTTTGCATCGCATCGGCAAGGTTGTCACCGAACTGCTTGATTGCTGCGTCATCTATTTGTACCTTGCGCTTTTTATCAAATTGTTGGTCAGCAAGTTGTCCAAGAGAGCGCAATGTCTGCATTGCCTGCGCCGTGTCAATCGCCAAGGGTATTGTAATATCAGCCATCTTCGTCTTCGTAGTTATTATGTGATTGTGGTGGATTTTCGTAATACTTTTGCATCAGATGGAAAGCGTATCGCTCCCATACTTGACTTGCTACAATGACCGAGTACAGTTCGCGCTCTTCCGCAAGTGTGCGTGCTATTTGGTAGCACATGAACTTGGCTTCATAGTTGCGCGTTATCCGTGTTAGCTCCTTGACTGATAATACATTATCGCTTGATGGGAAGACATGGAACACATCGAAGTCACGTATGACCTCAATCCGTTCTAACTCATCCCGGAAAGCAACAAAAAATGATTCACGCACGCCTCGATATATTTGAACTCACATTTTTTCAGTTGTTCGGGATTACCGAACAGCTCGTCTGTCGGCTCAACTGCGAGCATGAAAATCTCGACAGTGTTCCGTGCTGACTCAGCGCGTGACTGTGGTTTTCTGAGGTTTAGTTCATTGATTTTTGCAATGTCGTCGGCTGTGAGTGCGTTCTCTTCGAGTGCTTTGGCTGCTGCTGCTATGACACTCTTGGCTGTGTCGGCTTCGCCTGCTGTCATGTAGCGTGATAGTTTCGTTGCCATCAGTCCTTGCAACATTTGAAGCTCTTTATTGCTGTCCGCTTTGCATAGCTTTTCGACCGCATCAATGAGTTCAAGCGTGATGGTTTTGAATTTAACCTCGACCTGTTCACCTTCCGGTGACAATATGTAATGTTTGTATGTTGATGTGGCTGTGTTTTTTTTCATGATGATTTGTTAGTGGTGGATAAATATGCAGGGCTGCACATAGTACAACCCTGCCGCGTGGATATTACGCTGCCTTTGTGATAAGGACTCTATAGAATTGTTTACCTGATGGGAAGGTCAAATCGCTGCCCGGTATAGTGACAATGGTTTCATCAAGAAGGTCTTTGTCAATCGTAAAGGATGACTTTGATTTTTTGCTGTTGAATACCGCTGTCGGTTTGATACGCTCGCCTTTTTTGTGGGATGTTGAGCCTGAGTCACCTGAGAAGTTGCCGATAGAAAACTCGACCATCACTTTTGTCGGATCGTCCGCGTCAAGTGTCATGTAGAGAATATGTAAAAGGTCATTCGTACCGGCTGCCGATTCGATTGCGTCTGCTGCGACAGAGTCAGCATAGTACTCAGTTGCGGCTTCTTGCTCTTCGGTGCCGACATAGGTCTCGACTACGCGAAGGAAGCGGTCTCCGCCCTTCTCTTGGTCCCAAGTGTATTTGCGACCTTGTCCGTTCGCCGTGACATCGCGTGTAATACCGAAAGATTTGTTCAAGCGTTCGACACGGTGTGTCTTGGCTGATGCTGCTGTGTTTGTTGGTAATAAGGTGTTAGTGTCCGCTTGCACTACTGTAGTGTGCCCGGAGTTGAGCGCGAATAAGTCTGATACGTTCAGTGCGCCTGATTGTGCCATGATATTGTCCTTTGTTATTGGTTAATAATCCAAGGACAAGCATGTCTGTGTTAGTCAAATTTGACAATTATCGGTATCATAAACACCGATTTTTTATCAATCATTTGTACGTCTCCTGTTGTGAATGTGATTGAGTATGTCTGCCCATCTATTGCTGTGAAACTTTGATTCTCAGCCTTGTCAAACTCTTGCCGTAACTCCTTGACAAGTTGGCGCACTTCACCTTGTGCGCGTTTGATATAGATATTGTATGTTTCTTCCTGTATCTGTTGCGAACCGTCGGCATAGCTCTCACCGAAGATGATGCTCTGAAAAGACACTATGACATTGATACCTTTGATTTTTGCACGGTTGAGGAAGTCCTCAATGTCGAAGCCCTCAGCCTGCTCAATTTCTTCAAGCTCATTGCCGTATTTCGACCCAAACGCATCACGCACGATGTCGGCTATTGCCTGAGATGGTTCTTTCTGTTCTACGTCCATTATCTTGCCTTCCGCCATGTTTGTAATAACCTTGCAAGCTCCGACCTGCGTCGTGCTGAGTTTGTGCTCAGTCCCAAGAATCGCCGCTTCACCTTCGATTTGCCTGCACCAAGTTTATCATGATACTCAGCTATTTGAGCACGCTCTCGGTCGCTAAATGTCACAAACATCTTTATGGATATACCTGTGCCGTTCGTAAGTATCTGCACATTCTTTGCTTGAAGCGATGCTAACATTCGACCCGAAGCCCTGAGCCATCCTGTCTTGCCCACAAGCTTCTTTGTTTTCTTTGACGAAAACGCCTGTCGCTTGAAGTCCTCATAAGCCCTGCTGTATTTCTTAAACGGACGACCAGCCACATCAATACCTTCCGCTGTGCGGTCGCGTATGATTTCAATGACTTCGTCCGCCACCGCTACGCCTTTACGCCTTAACAGTGCAGAGTTCTTTGTCAGGTCAGCAAGGATGCCCGGCAATGCTGCCGTGAATTGCACTTCGAGTTTTCTTCCGAAATTTGCCATCTTATCGCTCAAAAGTTTGGATACTGACACCGACCGCTGCCGTCCGTCCTGTCCGCAAGGTGCTGAACGATGCACGGCTTTGATTGTATTGACGCTGATAGTAGTTATACTTCGCGCCATCGCCTCGGTCATTGTTTAAGTAATATATCTCAAGTTGTTTGTTTGCAAGAGCAACTTGTAAGCGTTTGGTATTGAGTTCCGTCACTTGGTCGAGGATACCGTTCGCATCCTCTTCGTCAAGTTGCAGTGCTGCCAAAAGGTCAAGTTCAAGGGCTTGCTTTGCGCTGCTATATGACAAGTCTTGCAAGTCCTCATCCGTGAAACGCTCAGGAGGTAACTCTTCGGAGTTGTTGTCACGGATATACTCAGGATCGGATTTAAGCTGTGCAAATGTCATTGTTTGTTGCCCTCGTTAAGTTGTTGAATCTTGGCTTCTGTCTGCATGCGTAACTCTGTTTGTTTTACCACACGCTCTGTGCTGTTGTCCTCACGTTGCAGTCTCCGCGTGACCGTGGATGGATGAACACCCACGGTCTGCGCTGTGCGTGATTTTACGCCGCGTAACATATCAGCCCTTCGCCTTTTTTGCTGCCGCCTGTGTCTCTGGCTCTGGCTCCGGTGTCGGCTCTTGTGTGAGTTCTTCCCAAAACGGCGATGCCGCCAAGAAAGTAATCACTTCCGGCTCATCTGTTGTGAAGCAACCGTGTGCATCGGCTCTGTAGCTGTCCGCACCAATAGCGAAAGTCTGCTTTTTTGATAGTGTTCCGCGGAACGTTTTTACTGTTGCTGCCATGTTTTTATCCTTATACTGTTAAACCTGTAGCGATTGCGTGAGCTTTCTGACCGTCTTTTATACGTACTGTAAGCTCACCGATGATTGTCTCAGCAATGCCATCCATGCCCGGTGTTGTCGCGTCCTTTACGCCAAACGGTGTGAGGTATGCAAGTTCGATACGGTTAAGATCAATAAGTGCGACTTTGTCTTTCGGGAAGTTCGGCTCTACGACGACGCGAGCTGTGAACGCTCCATCGGCAACAGGCAAATTGCCTACGAAAGTAGAAATATAACCGCCTGCCGTTGTGCTGCCTTGTGGTACGGACACAACCGGATTGGTGCCTGCTGTGTTGAATCCACTGATGCGCTTTGCTTGATTTGGTGCGCAGACAATAGCGTAATTGTTTGAGGATGCACCATCAGCGTAAACCGCTTCGAGCATGTTGTTGATGATGGTTGCACTCAATGCACTGCCTGTGGTGTCCACATTGCCACCGCGAAGGAATGACAAGATACCACCGAAGGAACCATTATTGCTACCTGTGCGAAGTTCTTTTTCGCCCCAGATAAGCTGATTATTTGCCTCAGCCATGATGCTGAGCATGTGACGCTCAATTTGTGCCGCCATACTATTTGCTACACCGTAATTTGCGACCGCCATTGCTGTGCGTGAAAGCTCGGCTGTGCGGCGGAAGATTTGTGTGTAGTTGAAAGCGATTGTTTCTTCATACCCGGGATCGGCACTTGCTGAGGATTTCTCAGCGCGTGGTTTCGATACGGTATGAACAACATCGCCTGTTGCGAGTGTCACCGCACTGCCCGGATTGCCTCCGAACAAACGGACGACAGTCAAGTCTGTGGCTGAGTCCACCGATGCGATTTTCACAAGCTCGCCTCTGTCCGCGCCTGCCGATGTTTCAAAACGCAAGATTTGACCTGCAACCATGCCTGCTGTGGATGCCACATTGATACCTGTGCCGGCTCCGTTGGTATCGAATGATGCAATCGTTGTGGTGGATGGAACAAGTGAGTCTTCTGTCCACTCTTCTTTGGTTGCGCGTGCAGGAGGTCCCACACGGATAAGCGACATAAGTGTCGGTTGTTGAGCGACAAGCAAGTCGAAGACTGCTTGCACATTACGGATGTTGTTATTGAAGTCCGTACTTAATTGATTGTTAGCCATTGTTTTGTCCTTTATTTGGTGAATTAACTATAGCCGAGTGCCTTTTGCAATTCGGCTTGTATTTTGACATTATGCGCAAATGGTACTTGTGGCTGAGGTGTCGGTGGCTGCTGCTGCGTGACCTGAGTCTGTCCTGTCGGTGCTGGGCTTACGCTTGCCACCGCTGCGATTTTCTCTAAGTCCTCAACACTGAAATGTGCGAAACCTGCTCGCTGTTCCGGTGTGAATTTTTCGAGTAGTGCCGCCTTCTTTTGCTCTTGCTGCGCTTTGAGTAGCTCCATTGCCGCCTTGCCTTGCTCGATTAAGGGCTTGACTTCTTCGAGTTCTTTGGCTGTCTTTTCATACAGTTCCTTGAACTGTTGCTTCTCAATGAGTTGCTGCTCTTGTATGGCTGCAAGTTGCGCTTCATACTCTTTCGCTTTGACACGATATGCCGCCGCCTCGTCCCTTGTACGTTTCACTTCCGCCGCCATTTGCTCAACGGTGAGTGTGGTGCCTGTTGCCGCTGGTGCCTGACCGGGCTGTGGCTCTGGTGATGGTGATGCCTGACCGCCATCCGGTGTCGCAGGTGCCTGACCTGCTGGTGTTGGTTCTGTCATTGTGTTGTTGTATTGGTGATAACATCCGGCTCAGGTGCCTGACCTGTCGTGGTGATGTCTTTAATTAGTGTTCTGTTAGTTTGTATGTACTGTATTGCCTCGTCATCGGTTGCCATGTTATCTATGCCTGCAAGCTCTTTGACGAAGCTCATCGGTGATAGTATGCCATACTCGAACTTCGCTTTTTTAAGTTCAAAGTCCTCTTTCGGTTCGAGCATGATGCCTTGCTCTTGATAGTCGATTTGGAACTCTTCAACATTTGGCATAGTGGTCACACCGAAGTCGGTTTGCTGCATGAGTGCGAGAAGTTTATACACTTCGCGCTCAGCCGCTCGCATGGTACTCTCGTCCTCTTTGCGTATCTCCATGAGTTCTTGTCGCTGCATGAAAATAGAGTAACCACTATCAGTCTTTGCATCAGGACTGTACAAGGTCGCAGGCAAGCCCATCTCACGCAAAGCTCTCTGATACCGTTTATCTTGCACCTCTTCAAGTGCGAGGTAGTTTTCCGTCGGTGATATGTTCTCAAGTGTTGGTGGCACATCCTGTCCTTCGCCAAGAGCAACTTTATTCACCGCGATAATTTTGTTCGGTGACAGCGTTACTTTCGACAAGTTGAAGTTGGTTGCAAGCCAAACATTAAAACCACTATATATGATATTATTGTCAATGCAAAACTTCAAGAAATTGTTGTCAATCTCTGCCTCTGTAAGCTCAATAAGTCCGCCACCATAGTAATTGACAACATCTGTCTCAAGTTGCAGAAATACGCCCGGTATCCGTTTGTATGGATTGCTTTCAGTTTTGATTGTCTTGCCGTCGGCATCAGCTACTGTGTAGGTGTCCGCTGTCCATACATTGAAGTTTGTCTCACCATTGCGCCTGCGAATTGGTATCCATAGCTCATCAACTTGGCGGAAGTCCTCAGGATTGAGAACAACACGATATAAGTCAGGCGGAATCACGTCAATGATGACATCTTGTCCGACCTTCTTGGGCATGATGAGTGCATTGTTCGTGAGTCGTGCATATCTGTGTGCGAGCTTCATGGCATTATCAATACCGATGCGACCATACAAGGTGCGTGCTGTCTCGTCTTGAAGTTTTCTTGTGCCGAAAGTTCGACGTGGTGCCAAGTTGTACAGTCCGCAAAGGTTTCGAAGGATGCGCTTTCCGCCCGATTTGACAGGCAATGCTTGATATAACTCATTGAGCGTGCTGTACTGGTCTTCGGTGTCGAAGTGACTCTCAGCATACCGATACAACAGTTCGCGCCTGTCCGCTGTGTCAAACTCATTCGAGCCATACCAACATGTGAGGCTGCGGAAATATGACAAGTTCTCAATCTCATTCGCAAACTTGGTTCCACCCCATGTGACATTGAACTCAGCACCGAACGCTCTCCGGTATGCCGCTTGTGTTGCTTTCTGTTTCTGACTTCTCACTGTGCTGTGTCCTCAAATTTTGGTTCGTATTTTGTTTGTGCCGCCTTGCCTGCTGCGAGCACTCCTATGATTGCGCTCACTTCCATCGGTACCGCCTGCACCGTCATGGTTGCAATGCTGATGCCTGCCCATATGCCGAAAGTGCCGACAGTCCAAAGAATCAAGGACAGCCGCATACTGCTCAGGTTATTGTTCGCATCTTTGAAGAACTGTGTCATTGTTTGCCCTTTAAGTATGTTTTGTGCAACTTGTTCTTGATGTCCTCACGGCTGAAAGTTACATAGTCTTTTTTGTTCATGATGTCATTGAATAAGCGTTCACCCATCCGAGCGACCCACTCTTCCGCTTCTTTCGTTATCTCAAGCCCTACGATGTTTTGCAGCGCGAAGAGTACATGTATAAGCTCATGCACCACCACACCTTGCTTGAGTTCTCTCAGATACAATATGAGAAACGGCTTTTCTTTTGTTGCACCCGAACACACGAAGCCATAGACATTGAGATACTCTTCAAATGAGTCCGTGATTTCTTTCTCTTTCGGATACATCGCTTTGAACATCTCTGTGCAAAGGTCACTGTCCTTCGTGATAAAGATGTCAATGTTCAAGTCCTCACGACCGAACACCGCAACCTGTTTGAATCGTACCTTGTTTTCTGCTTTCATCTCAGCCCTATCCCTATAAGTAAACCACCCACGACACCGCCTGCAACCTTGCCCACATCTGACCAAAATGACGAAGCCGCTTTGCGTTCACGCTCTATCACTACGCTGTCACGTATGGTGATTGTCGTGTCACCGCGCTCTTTCAAGTACGGCACGGAAAACATATCCGTCTGACTGTCAAATGTGACTGTGAACTCGGTTCCTTTTGCGCCCACTATGGTATCACTGTACGCAATGAAGTTGCATGTGTCGAGTATGCTCACTGTGTCGTGGACAAATTTTGTCCTAAACTTTACACTCAGCACTTGCACGCTGTCAATCTTTTGCAAAGGAACAATGCGATACACTGTGTCCGTTGTGCGTGTTGTCCGCTCTTGTATTGTCAGTACCGGCTCAGGTGTGTGTGTGCAACTTTTGAAGGCTATAAATGAATACCACACACATAGAAAACCAAACACTGCCATAATAGCAAACCGTAAGCGAGCAACATCAGTCATTGTTCTCGCCTTCGGATGGTGTGAATGCTCTTTCAGCAATCTGTATGGCTTCTTCCACACTCCCTGCGCCGAGAGGATTGTCCGCCGCCCAAACACCCACAGTCATCTTGCCGTGCTGAGGATGCCGCAAAACATAGCCACCGTTTTCGTTCATTTGTTCAAATGTCCACATACTTACTCCCTTACCGCTAATAATCTTGAACGTGATTTTAATGTCAAAGCCGTGCCGCTGCTTGTACCTTGTGCCCATTGTAATTGCACCGAACCGGGTGTTGAGCTACTTGTTACTTTTGCAAAGATTTGAATGTGAGCGGGGTTTGTTGCAAAACCACTTAATGCAAGTGTTGAATCAGATGTCCCATCGCTTACATCTGCACCGGTATTGCTGCTCGCAATTTTTGCATGAGTGGCAATAGATGCACCTGATGGCACGGTAAATTTGTGCTTAAAGTTTGTGCTTCCGCCTATGTTGATAAACAAATCATACTGAATAAGCCACGTCTCGTTTGCTCCGATGTCAAAGACAAGATGGTCATCGTTCTGCGAAGTCGTGCTACTTGTTACGCTTTCATCGCCTGACTTTGACTTAGCACAAACACCGATATGCCTATTTGCTACTTTCGTTTCCGGCATGTCTTATTTCCTGTATGATACACAAATGAACTCGCCGCTCAGCGGTGCTGTGGCAAGCGTGATAGTCGTACCGCTGATAGTGTAGTCATTGCCTGCACCTGACCTCAACAGTAAGCCGTTCAAATAAACATGCTCAGTTCCTGATGTCGGTGTGTTGGCAAGTGTGAACGCTGTATTGCTGCCATTGATGGAACCGCTCGGAACTTCTTTGTCCACGAAGTTGGATGTGGTAAGTCCGCCGCTTCCGTCTTGCGCATACGTGATGGCTGTACTGCCAAGTGTGCCGCCGCTGTTCGCTGTGCAATAGTAGGCAGTATCAGCGTTCGTGGTTCCTTCGTCAACAAAGACAAGCGAGCCGGTAATCTCAGCCCATGCGTCTGAGTCCGTGGCTCTGGTGAGTGCTGCGCCTGCCGATGCGAACACATATATACCGTTCTGACTTTGTGTGCTCTGATTTTTGAGCAAGACTCTATTGTCTGCAGCAAGTGTCACACCGTCGAGTGTCGAAGGTGCTGATGCTATGTCCACATTAGCTGTCGAAGCTGCTCTCACGTTTCGGTACTTGTATGCGCTCGGAAGAGCTGCGACCGCTGTGTCCACATACGTCTTTGTTGCGGCATCATTAGCGGAAGATGGTGTCGTAACGTTCACAATACGGTTATTGCCTGCGTCGAGATTGCCTGTCATGGCAACAGAGCCGTCCTTCTTTATGAAGTTCGCTCCGTCGGCAAGTTTATTTGTTGCTATGGCTGCGCCTGCCGCCACTTTGCTGTTGTCTATTGCACCGTCGGCAATCTGTCTTGTTTGTATCTGTGTTGCTGGCATCGTTAAGCCTTTTGATAGTTTATTATTAGAGTTTCGCCCGAACTTGGTGACACGTTCAGCGTTATTGTCTGAGTTCCTACCGTGTTGTAATCTTGCACAAGTTTCTGTATCATGCCATTGAGTATGACTTGCACCGTCTCAGGCTCAAAGTCATACGCTGTGGTGAAGGTTGCATTCGAGCCATTGATTGCGCCCGATGGTACTTCGCCATAGATTATCTCCGCATTTCCGCCCGGGTCAACCACCGCGTATGGTGTGTATTGCACTTCATACACAGTGTCATACCTGCGTACATTGTATGTGCCTTTGCTGACTTGCTCAACGTCGTAAACCTGTTGCACCACTTTGACATCCATCAGAACTCCGTCACATTCTTGTGTACGTTGAAAAGTCCTTTAGCAAAACAGTGTCGCGTGCCGGATGCGTATGTGATAAACAAATCATAAACATACTTCACGGTCCTATCGAGCGCGGCAGTTTCTTCCTTGCTCAGACTTACCGTGATAAGTCCTTCGGCTGCATTCGTTACGGTCATGCTAAAAGTCTCTGCAAGCGTGTCGTCTTTAGCAACACGTATCTCACCTTTGAGCGATGCGCCTGCAAGGTTTACCGCTGTGCCATCTTGACGGAAGCCAAACTGCAAGGACAAGCTCTCGCCTTTTATTACGTCTATATTCGTATCATTACGTGTCATGATTGCTCGCTTGTTGTTGTACGTCTGCCCACAAGTGGGAAGAAATTGTAAGTAAAGTAACTGAGCGCATCGGATGGATGCGTTCTCATCGGTTCACTGTCATCAAGGACTGCACCGCTTTCTTTCCATTTGGTATTGTTTAAGTCATCAATCAAACGCTCACAAGTTGGACTAACAAACATCCGGTGCTCTCCTATCGTGTTCCGAAACATAGCATTGAGCGATGCAACCCGGTCACGTATGGACCGTGTCGGTCGTGTGCGCTCTCTGTAGTCTTTGTATCCACCGAGATACTCTTCAATGATTGCATAGTCCGATTTGCTTGCGTTACTTTCTTTTCGCTTACCTGAGTAATCGCCTGTTATGGTGAGTTCGCCTCCGAACTTGCTCTCTTGCAACCATTGAGAAATCACTTCACTTTGTTGGTATGTATTGCTGTCACGGTGGATGAACTCCTTAACTACATAATACTTGCCATCATGCTCTTGAATTGCAATCGTGCTCATCGGTTTGGTTGTTGAGCTGTTGAAGTCCCATGCAAGCCATAAAGCCCTTGACGGATCGAAGTCCTTATGTGCGACATTGATTTGTGGATTAAAAGCATAGTAGGTGAGCTGACCGGATATGTCCACAAGTTTACCAAGTACTTCACGGTCAAAGGTTAATTGATCATAATTGCTTTTCAGTGAATCAATATAACCCTCAGGAAGATTCGCTTGGTTGTCGTATGAGGTGGCATATACTATCTCGGTGTTATCACCTACGTGTCTGCGTATGATATTGGGATCATCAGGCGGTGTCGTGGTCGCAAGTATCTGATACACATGACCTGTTGCCTCTGACCTTCGTCCGAGAGCTTTGACCGCTTTGCCGCGAAGACGACCGTCGTAAACACTATAAGCATCCTTCTTTACGTCTCGGTACTCGTCAATGTAAACGTAGTCAAGCTCCACTCCACGGTGTTTGTTGAAGTTGTCTGAGCCATCAACAATCACATACGAACCCCACCGCCATGTGAGTATCTTGCCGTTGCGGTGAGCATAGGGCTTTACGTCCCAGCTCTCAGGCGGACGCGTGCCGATGACATAATGCTCACCTTCATAGATGCCGACACGCGACCAAGCATCCATCAATGCAGGCAGTGTGCTGTTCGTGAGTGTGTCGCTAACAGGTGCCGTGATGAGTCCGAGCGAACCGACAAGCGTCGCGCGTTTGAGTGTCCACATGGCTCCGATGAAGGTTTTGCCACCGCCAACACCACCAACGAAGAACAAGTTACGCTTGATTGAAGCCGCAACCTTGTACTGCTTAGGGTTAAGGTTTACTATGTTCTTGTATCTGCTGCTCATCGGTTGCGTGTTGTACTGAAAAAATAATTTGTGGCGGTCTTTCTTTTGGTTTGCTCTCGTCAATCTCAACCACTTCTCTCGGCTTACCTTCGACTCTGTTCAGCACTTCGCGAATGAAATCAAGGTTGCCATCAGCGGCTGCGTGAACAAGTCTGGCAGCGATAACCGCGTTCATTGTCTTGCTGTCATTGCTGCTGAGTGTGATGTGCTCTTTCTTTTTCTTCCTTTGTCCTGAGTCTGTTGTCCACCATCGTGTGATATTGACCTCAACCTCTTCGGATGCAAGGAGTTCTTTCACCCAAGTAGTGATGCTCTTGTTCGCTGCGCGACCTTTTGGATTGCCGCTTTGCCCTTTCTTCCATAGCTGAGCGGCATTGCCGTCCCATTGTTCGCCCTTCTTAAATCGAGGCATACGGTATCCTCATGAATCCCATCAACTTCAATCCGTTGCCATGTTTAGGTGCTGCAAAGTTGAGTGTCCTGTCTTTGACCGCAACCCTGTCACCTTCGCGTGAGCCTGCACCGTTGGTGTTGCCTTCGATACATTTGAACTTGTCCTCGCTTACGCTGTCCACTATGCCGGTATGACCAAACGGTGTTTCTTTGCCGTTCTTAAAGCTGACCCATATTGCAATGTCACCGGACTTCGGTGTCTTATGCACGAATAGCCCTGCCCTCATCAGCAAGTTGAATGTCCGCATCACCGATGGTGTGAAGGCTGCGTCCCACTTTGCGAAGCCCTCACCGAGCCACTCAGACACGCACAGTTGCACGAAACACATGCACCACGCCCATCCGTGCTGCCATTCGCCGTCGGTCCTCATGCGTTGCTCGAAGGTCGCATCCGTGAAACCGCCATTGTTTGGTTTCTCGCGTAGTCCTACATATTTACTTGCTATCTCGTTTAATGCTTGCATTGCGTTTTTTCTTCCTGATATTTAACCATGTATATATGTTCATGCCTGCGTATATGCCCGTGAGTATCAGCACGCAGTTGCTGAGTGCCGTGTTGAGCTGAGTGTTCGCAAGAGTGTGGAACATAGACTTTGATATTTCTTCAAAGTAAGTGCCTGTTGTCCATCCTGCGATTGCCACCGCACCTTTTGCGATAAGTGTCTGCGTATCTTGTAAGTTGCTGCTATCCATGCCGTCTTGTAATATAAAACCGTCGCAGGTGGTGATCTCTACGACGGTTCATCAGGAGTATGTAACACGTCCATACCGGTCGTTGTTGGTTCAAATTTACGTAGTAAAATACGCCATGATACTGCTATTAGGAAAACTATTTCCGTGTGTTTAATATTGACCAATAGACATAAAAAAAGCCCTCATAAGAGAGCTTTCATTGTGTTGAGTGTTGCTTGTATCTTCGCGCTTTCATCCACGTCGAGCTGTCGGTTGTGGCTTAGCTTTGACATAATCTTCGAGTAATTAAGACCCGATGACTCTATGAGCTTGCGGAAGTTTATCAGTCCGGTGCGCCGGATCGCTTCGAGTTGTTCTATGTTCAGCATAGTGGTTTACATCTCTACAGTTACCCATTTTTCATTTAGAAACCAATACTTGCAACCGAAATACTCATCAGCAATAACAAAAGACTCCGCTGTTATTACTTCTTTTGTTTCGTTTGTTTCTGTGTTCTTGTAAGTGAACATGTCTTTACTCCTGTTTTGTTTGTGATTTGTGATTGATTCGTTCAATCATCTAACGCAAAACTACGAAATATTTTTCATGTATGCAAATTTATTTTTGTATTTACATAAAAATTTTGTGTTTATATGTTGTTCACCATAGTTTTCATGAACTTTCGGAACGCTTCCGAGTATGCTCGCCATGTTCTTAGTGCGTCATGATGCCGATGCCGATGGAAGACTATGGTGCTGCGCTCTTTGTTCAGCAAGCGTGCGATGTCTGTGTAGCTATACCCTTTCACTTCGTGCAAGTACCATATCGCTATGCGCCTGCTGATCATTAGCTCAGTGGTGCGCCGTGACGAGGTTAACTCGTCCGGCAGTAATCCCATTGCGAGTGCAATCTTTTCGATTTCAGTCATCACAACACCTCGAATTGTTGGAGTATGTCCTGAGCGTCTGCAAGACTCTTTACGATGTGATAGTTCGCGCCATGCTTCTCGCACAGTGCCGCGAATTGCTTTTGTGCAGGCGATACTCTGCCCTTCGGCTTTTTCACTTCTAAAAACAAATGCACGCCGTCACGAATCAAAAGAAGGTCAGCAAGTCCTGCGCTCATGTTGGTGTTCGCTATGATGTACGAACGGAAGACACGACTGTCTGCGCTCAGATGTCCGCTATTGATGCGTATCACAAGCCATCGCTTGAGCATTGCATACTTCTGTATAGCTTTCTGTATGTCGGACTCTTCCTTTCTGTTGCGTTTGCGTGGTGCCGTGATTGGTATGCCGTGCTCATCTATTATGTAGTTCATTGGTTTCCTTTACAAGTTTGTGAATAAAATCTGCCCATCGTTTGGCATCGCGCTTTTCTTGATACTCAAGCCGTTTATGTGGATTCTTTGCTCGCCATTGCTTACTGTACTCTGATTGATTGCGTTTCGGTTTAGTTTCCATCTGTAGGTCCTTTCATGATTTCAGTAACAAAGTTCTTCCATTCTTTCTCAGTGCGCTGCTCTCGGTACGCTTTGCACTTGTCCGGATTGCTTGCTCTCCATTGCCGCTGATATTCGTTGTATGGCTCAGGATTCTTTTTCCGCCTTTTCACAGTCCTTGCGTTCATTCGCTTTTTGTTCTTTTGATAGCGTTGTATGTATTTCGCTTTGTTCCGCTGATAGTATGCCCTGTTGTACTCTTGTTCCGGTGTGAGTTGGTTATCCATTACGCCCCCACTCATCAAATATGTCAGGCAGTCTGTCCTTGTGGTACTCTTTCATCGTGACCTCAAGTGATGCAATCGCGTTGTTGATCATCGTGTCGCTGCTGTCCGCTTGAAGTACGCCGTGCAATCGTTCCACCGCTTTCTTGAGCCGTTCTCTTTTGTCGAAAGTCGGTGTGCCGCATGGCTTCGGTGGTATGTACTTTTTCGGCTGATAGTATTGTTTGTTTTCGCTCATATCCTGCCTCCCACTTTCGGCATGATGGCTGCGTAAGCATACCGGCACGCATCGGTGAACTCTTCCGCCGTCGGTTGCATCGGATCGTTTGCATGGTGCCACATGTGTGCGCATGCAGCTTCGCGATATGCGTCTGTGAATTGTGTTGTGTTGGACTTCTTGTCGAAGTCTTTGAGCCTGAGCCAAACACCGCCCATTGCGGCCAATGTGCCGCTCGGTATTTCGTATATGTTGTTGTTGTTCATTGGTTTACGTCCTTTTTTCACGTCTTGCACGTGAGTATAATGAGTAAAAAATTGCCTTTTGAGTCACCACCGCCTGCGGCTGCGTGGTGTATTAGTGGTGTATTAGTCCTCAGCATGTTGCCATATAATACACCACTTCCTTATGTCTAAAAAAATCAATGATTTGCTCTGTTTTTTGCGTTTAGTGTGGTGTATTAGTGTTTTTTGCAATACACCACAGTTAAGTGTTTGTATCTCAGTAGCTTACATTGTGCGTGGTGTATGTGGTGGAGAGAAAAACGGAACATCTTAGAAGTTCCCATCTCTCGCGTGCGTGTCTTTTATATACTTATATACATTTATATACATTTATATATATATAATACACCACATACACCACTGCAATACCTAACTAACTGTAAAATGGTGACTTGAGTGTGGTGTATTACCCTTGTTTTCAATCCACCACCTAATACACCACATACACCACTAAAACGGAGCCTTCACCTCCGGCACACTGTCAAAGTATGATGTTGAGCTACGATTTTTCCTTTTAACAAAGTAACAAGCCACACCGCGAGTGATTCTCTTCTCAAAACCCAGCTTTGTCAGCACAAGCCCTGCTCGCCGTCCTTCTCTCTCAATAGGGATGCGCACCTTATTATGAAGCAATGCGATCTCATTCACTATGGCGGTGGCTGAGAGCCATGCACAATCAAAGTCATGTGCTGAGCTTGGTTTCTCAATAAACTCCATGAGTATCTCTTCGACCGGATCAACAACAGCATAGCTCTGAGCGTTGGCAGTTATCTCGGCATTGCCCTCAGCATCCCCCCAGTACTTATGCCCTGCCAAGAGCATCGAATATGCCTGCCCATAGACTGCCGCCATATTTACATTATGAGTGTAATCAAGTTCAAGGCAAGTAATCATCAGGAAGCGTCTGTTGCCTGTGGTATCATTGAAAATTTGGTCGGTGTTTACTGAGCCAACAAAACAGGCGATGCGTTTGAACTCTTCGGTCATGCGTGCATAAGCTCTGCGCTCTTTGACCTTTTCGCGAGTGATAAGTGATTTCAGATGTGATATGTCTTTGCGTGTCGTGGATTCAAGTTCGTCAAGGTTGATGAGAACATTCTCACAGATGCTGAGGATTGAGTCCTTGTTCTCAGCGACCAGTGCGCCTGCAAACATATACTGTGTAAGGTCCGGCGGACACAATTTATTGAGCCATTGCGTCTTGCCTATCCCTTGACCGCCTTGCAACACTAAGCATGTATGATTGATGCCTCTGCCTGTCCACGTCGCAACCGTAGCCACCAACCAATTTGGCAGCCATTTGGCGAAAAAGTCCTTCTGATGCTCGGCAACTTTGACTGTGGCAACAAGATCGGCAATATAATCATGATCGCCTTCCTTCCAAGGTTGCAACTGTGCGGACCATTCTTTGAGAGGATTATGCTCTTCCACCCATTGAGAATTGAGTAATTGCAAGAGCTTTTCTTTGCTATAATTCACATTCGCATCAGCAAGTGATACAAGCATCGAATCCACATCGCGGTCACTCAGAGTGCGCCATCCGTCAATATCGGCATCGTAGCACTCAGTACGTTGCAAGAGCGTATTGAAACGAAGTGCATAGTTTGTTTGCACCCATAGCCGTACAAGTTCGATTTGTTTCTTTTTGTCCACTTTCCCATTCGAGGACTCAATCTCCTGAGCTATTTGCTCATTGACCTCTTCGACCGTAGGCATCGCTTCGGCATTCTTAGCGCGTTTGCCTTTGAGCTTGGCAACACCTGTCCGAGTAGGATCTGCAAGAGCGAGAGCCTTTGCCATTGCTTTGAAATCACCATTGTACTCAAGGAAACACAGAACCTGATGCGGCTTGTAAGCTCTGCCCGGCTCGAACACCGATGACGAAGTGAAAACGTAAAGAACATTCGCATCGCCAAGATAGCCGACCGTACCGCTGATGCCATCACGCACCGACTTGCCCGGACGTGTGACCTCGACGGTACCATCCGCACGGTGTTTGCCTTGCTCCCATCCGTGGCGGACAAGCAAGCTGACAACGTCGTCACGGCTCATGCGTTTGTCGTAATCATCACCGACACGTGTGGACTGCTCAGGCACGGCAAAGAAGCCCTCTGTGGTGTCGGTTTTCATTGGTGCATGGTTGCGTTCATCGAAGGACCGTGCCACATCGAGCAACACTGACTGCTCCATAGCTGAGAGCGTTGCAATGTCATCCCATTTGCCCTTGACGAGTTCATAGCCCGGTGTTGGTGCCGCTACGAAATACCCACCCTCTCCGCGTGTTTCGATGAGTACGGTATTATCCTTCGTGCAAGCGAGCTTTTGATTACCGATGGCTGTTTGTGCTCTGTAAACAAGATGAACGCCGCCATTATAGGTCTTTTGCACCACCGCCTTTGAAACAAGTTCCGGTGCAATCGTGGACAGCTCAGTCATAAACCGCTCGAACAGGCTGCGCCCTTCGTCATTCTTGATGTCTATATCAATGCAAAGGAGATTGCCTGACACTTTGCCTGCTACGATTGCGCCTGCCGCGTACTTAGTAGCCCATGACTTGGCTGTGTCATTATCGGCAATGACCGTCTGATAATCGCGCCAAGCGAAGGCAGGAGTCTTGCGAGGCATCACCACCGGGATCACAGACAAGTTTGTCTGTATAAAATCTGAGAACGGAAAACCCATATTGGTATAGATTTTGCACCGTCTATGGTGCATGTTGTGAGACATGTGCGGTGCGCCTTAATTCAACCGGCAAGTTTTAGAGAGGCGCGCCGCTTTTATTTATATGAACAAGAACGTGTGTATGATGCGCACGGATAGCCGGATGCCGACTTCCTGCGCCATAGCTACAATCTCAGCGGCTTCGCTCATGGTAGCCATCATCAGCGTGCCGTCTTGTAATTCGATTTCAGTCATGCGTGTACAAAAGGAAAGTATAATTATTCACCGTTGTAAGTAAGTAAACCCTCTTAACTTCTTGCATATAGAGTTTCTCGCTATAGCCAAGCATGGTAACTTTGACAGGCTCAACATCCACCTCAATAGGATAATACTGCAGCATCTCAAAACGCAGGTCATCATCAAGAAAGACTCGCGCTGTCATATTCTTCAAGACAGGCAAACACTTTAGGAAGCTCGCGCATCTTGCGACAGTGCCCATCACCTGAGTATTATCGCCATCGAACTCAATTTTGAACAGATAGCTATTGCCATCAATCTTTTCTGTTGTCAAAGATTTCACCGTTGAAACCATATCATTGTCCTTAATAAAAAATGTTAAAAAAATCAGCCTTGCTGATACTGTGCCGGTGTGACAGGACTCGAACCTGTATGTATGCCACCATATGACTCTCTTTTATAGTTGAGCTGTACACACTCTTGTCATATGTGCGTTACCCTTCCGCCACACACCGGATTGTGCCTAATTACATTCTGGTCTTACAAATGTTTCTTTGCGATTCAATTCCGCCCCATTTGATACCATTCGATAGTAAACCCAACACTGATAATCACCTCCGAGCCATTCTCGATTAAGACCGCATTTACTACACTTTTGATTTTTGGTTCTTTCCTCAAATCTATACTCAGGCGGAAGCCATTTGTGTCTTTTCATCTTTCTCTCCTTGTGTAAAAACTCGGTGTGACAGGACTCGAACCTGTAAGTTTTACTTATTGCAGCAAACACCTCGAAAGGCAAAAACACGTCGCGTCTTATTATTTCCTTCCGCCACACACCGGATTATGTTTGTGGCATGTTCCAAAACGGAACACATCACAGTGTTTTGTATTGTGAAACTAAATTTTAACCTTTGCTGTGTATCTTTTTTGTGTTGCATTTATCCGAGCCTCTTCGTACTCTTCCATTGATATGCGCTCCCATGTACACTTTAAGCCCGTTATCCATTTTAGTGCTTCATATC
>CAZTRP010000022.1:13730-24659 GCA_964616705.1 uncultured Pseudobdellovibrionaceae bacterium | reverse complement strand
CTATAACCAGAAACACCGGAAAAACCACTGACACCGCTATAACCCGAAAAACCCGAAACGCCCGAAAAACCGGAACGACCTGATGTTCCACTATACCCCGAAAAACCGGATATGCCATTTTCACCGCTATAACCAGAAACACCGGAAAAACCGCTTAGACCTAAGCCGCTAAAACCCGATGTGCCGGAAAAACCGGATGTGCCGGAATAACCACTTGCCCCCGATGCCGATGCTGTGCCGTTCAAACCACTAAAGCCGCTGACACCACTGAAACCCGATATGCCGGAAAAACCACTTGTACCACTTACGCCGCTAAAGCCCGATGCACCACTGAAGCCCGATGCACCACTGAAGCCCGATGTGCCGCTCCAACCACTGATACCGCTACCACTATAACCACTGATACCGCTCCAACCACTGACACCGCTCCAACCACTTACGCCGCTACCGCTAAAGCCACTGACACCGCTAAAACCGGAAACGCCAGACCAGCCGCTAAAACCCGATGTACTGACTATTTGCCAAAATGATGGCGATAAATTTGGAGTATTACCTGTGTTGCCATTAACCTTTGATACATAAGAACTGCCGTTGAAATAGACAAAATCATGCTGGTTGTATGTGGTGATTGCGCTATAATTGTTCACGTAATTAGGTGATGAACCGGACATACCTGATACGCCGCTATAACCCGAAAAACCGCTCCAGCCACTGATACCGCTGCCGCTGAATCCACTAATACCGCTCCAACCACTGATACCGCTACCACTGAATCCACTAATACCGCTACCACTGAATCCACTGATACCGCTATAACCAGAAAAACCGCTCCAACCACTGATACCGCTACCACTGAATCCACTAATACCGCTACCACTGAATCCACTGATACCACTACCGGAAAAACCGGAAAAACCGGAAATACCCGACCACCCAGAACGACCTGAATAACCTGACGTACCCGATGCAGATGCACTGCCAGCCGTACCGCTCCAACCACTGATACCAGATGCACCGGAAAATCCTTGTTCGCCTTTTAATCCACTCCAACCACTGATACCGCTCCAACCACTAAAGCCAGACCAGCCAGACCAACCTGACAAACCGGACAAACCACTTGCACCCGGCGCACCTGTCAAGCCCGAAAAACCGGAAACACCGACAATACCGCTAAAACCCGAAAAACCTGATTCGCCATCGCGACCGGATATACCGCTCCAACCTGATCGCCCCGATACGCCCGACCAGCCGGAAATGCCGGAATGACCGGAATAGCCCGATACGCCCGAAAAACCGGACACACCACTTACCCCCGACAAACCACTATAACCGGACACACCCGACCAACCGCTACGTCCGCTTGTACCCGACAAACCAGAATAGCCCGACCAGCCAGACACACCGGAACCTGAGTAACCGCTAAAGCCACTACGACCACTTACACCGCTATAACCGCTACGTCCGCTCGTACCCGATGTACCGCTATATCCACTAAAACCGGATTCACCAGATGTACCAACTTCGCCGCTATATCCGCTAACCCCAGAAAAACCTGATGTACCACCAGCTTGACCTGAGTAGCCCGAATAGCCGCTTATATAGCCGCTACCAGCACCAGCACCCCCAAATCCACCGCCTTCGGTAAATGGTATATTACAATTAGCTACACTCATATTATTTCAGTAATTTATTTCAACAAATTATTTGTTTTGAGAAATGCAAGTATTATAGGTTTTGCTATTTCTCTTTTTATACGACCAACCCCGGCAAAATCAAATGAATTGATAAATTCGGCTGCCTCATTTGGAATGTCAATTTCAATTTTTGCGATATTATGATTTTTGCGCTTATCTACGTGTTTTGATGTCAGTGAATAAAGCTCACGCAATTTTTGTTCACGTTGCGAAATTTCAATAGCATCAAAATTGATGCGACGGAGATACGATACAATATCCGCTGGTATATCTGAATAAATCTTTGCCATAAATGTTTCTTTCTATAATACTTCTAAATCGTTGTCAATAGGCGGTAATTGTGTGTTGTCAATAGGCGGCTCTTTGTTTATTATGGAACGTAAACCGCTCATAAATTCACGGACAATACCCGGACTGTTTTTTATGAGTTCAACACCGATTGTACCTATTTCCGGTATTTCCGTTTTAATTTCTTTCACCATGTCCATCAATCCGGTTTTCTTTGGCATCAAAGAACGGATTTTTTCCTCAAGCTCTTTTTCTTTACGGAATGAATCACTCAAGGTTGTAATTTCATGTTGTTTTTTATCTTCCAACCTTTTCAGGTCGCTTTCAAGTTCAGTGATACGCCGTGTGTCGGCAATACGCATCTCAAACAATTCTCTATAATCATTTTCACGCTTTTCCAAATTTTCACGCAAATTATTGTTTTCTTGATTGATAATTTCGTACTTGCTTTTCCACTCCGCTATTGCTTCATTGATACGTGTAGCGCGATCTTCACGTTCACGGCTAAGTTCCGTGCGCAGTGAGTCTATTGTTTCGTGCATTACACGCAATGCGGCACGTGAACCGACGGACTTATTTTCAGTATTTTCCATTGTTGTTTGAGATGGTGATATTTCGTCAGCTAAATTATTATTATGCTTTCTTTCGGCAATAAGCAATGAACGGTTACGCGGTACTTGTCCCTCATATACCCATTTCAAATCACCGGACGTAGAAATGATTTCATAGAAGTTAAATATTTTTCCTTCGATTAAAGCATCTAATGTCCCAAAGTTCACCAAATCCTCAAATGTCGAAATACCTTGTCTTTCGATAATATCACGACCGTGGAATGTACCAACGTTTTTTGCTGAAAAATCCGGGTACTCACGTGTTGAGCTGTCGCTAACAATGCCGTACTTGTAATTTTTTTTGAGAATCTTTGTCATAAATGTTTTAGTATTGATTATTGAATTAAATGGTTTGCAAACGGAAATTGAGAACGCCTACAACAAATAACCGTCTGATTTTTTGTTCGCCCGGAATCCATGCCCCGGCTCCACAATTAAATCTGATATTGTCCACATTATCAATTTTTTTGTAAAACTGACGACATAACGGAGTAGGCAAACCAATGCTACCAATGCCGTGATGAGCTGAACGCATACCTGTCAAATATGCTTTGTCGTTTATATAAAGCGAAGGTCTGATAAAATTAGGTTGCGCTTGTCCGAACATGCCGAACAGATATGTGGACTGCAACAAAATTTGATTTTGTGATGAAATTGATGACGTAACTTCGCTATTGACATTCGCATCTTGATGTGCTGAACCAATTTTTTTTGGATCGTAGGTGTAAATTTCCATGCTTTCCAAAAGCATGGGTTTTTTTGAATCACGTACTTCGGACAATCCGTCAAGCTCCAAAAGAGTAACCGGATACGGATCAGCGACAAGTTGTTCCGTACCCATCACCGTATTGTCTTGTCCGCAACGCTCAATCAGTTCAATCATTGCCGGAATATTATTTGTAATATCCGATGCTTTGAAATTAGGCGTTACATAAGGATTACTGATAAATAATCCATACACTTGGTGAGGATATTGCTCAAGTATATCAAATGGTATAGAACAACCGCCGGAGAGTGTCATATCTCGAATCCTGATAGTGTTAATGATGCAGTGATATTTGAGCCATTGATTGCTGCCGCTTTTTGACTGCGTGTTAATTTAGCATCAATGGAATTTTGTTTGGGAATAAAAATACCCATGCGCGACAATGGAAAACTTTGAAAGAAACTATTAAATGCAAAAATGTCCATCGGTTTGTTGAATAAAACAGAACTTGATGAACTAATCTCTATTTTGAAAATGTCGCGCTCTTTGTTGGTTGGAACAACTATCCGTGTTGTACCGCTTTCTTCATAATAGACATTGAGCTGACCGAATGTAATAATTACATCGTCTTGTATGATTTCTTGAAAATCAACCTCACCGCCAGCGGCGGTCGTGATTGGCTTAAATTCGCCCGTATATGCTCTTGTCTTTGAGGCATTGGGCAAAAACTCATTCACATCAACCATCACAAATGATTTTGCTTGTTTCAGTTGTTCCTTTCTTAAAAGCAACTCTTCTTTGGTCATCATAAAAATTTACCTCATAAAAAAAACCTACGCATATCAATACTTTGTACATTTATGAAAAACAATTCTCAATATGCGTAGGTTTGTGAATAAAAATAACTGAGTAAAATATTTACTCAAATGGATCAGCTTTGTGCGCCTTCGATTGAGTTCATATACAATTTGATATAGTAACTTGCATTGATTGGCGTACTGCCATCCGCTGCAAGTTCAGCACCATTACAAACCGGTGTTGTCCCAATTAAATATCCTTCCGTTGTGAAGCCGGGAGGAACGACAAGACTAATTTCAACGGAAACGCCTTTTCCAAATTGCAAAATTTCTTGCAATGGAAACCATGCTGCATCCGTTTGTTTGTCCACACGTTGAATACTCCACGCTCCAGCGGCATCTACTGTTTCAACATAGCGAAACGGCATTAACTCACAAAGCGGAATGGTGTACATATCCTTCAACTTAACGTGGTCAATTTTGATATATGCTGACTCATAAAACGCCTTTAACATAAGCGCATTACGTGTAGCATCTGCCCCCACTTCAAATTGAATGGCTGCATCCACGCGCAAGGCATTGACATCGTAGCGAAAATTACCTTCGACCGGAAGTTTAATGTTATTCCAGAATTTGTTTACACTACCTTTGAAAAAATCTACACTATCAACCGCTTTACCCGGACGGTAGAATGCAGTTGAATAAAGAATTTTTTGTGAAACAACTTCATCTTGTCCTGCTTGACGTTGTCCGTACTGATCATAAGTACCGCTCATAACTTTACCCTTTGAAAAAAATAAAAAAAAGAAAAAAAGAAAAAAATTATCTATTAGTGGATATAGAATTTTTAATTATGCCGCATTGCGAAAACGCATCGGCTGATGACTGCCTGAATTTCTGAAACCGCTCATGCCTGATGTTCTAAACCCGGACATACCGGAATTTCTGAAACCGCTCATGGTTGTTGAATTTCTGAAACCGCTCATTGCAGTTGTTGTTGTTGTTGCATTTGCATCTAATTGTCGCGGTATTGCTACCTCAACGTCTGCTTTGTCGAATACCTGTACTTTGCGACCGCCAACCTCAATCACTTTCGCGCCCGGTTGTAATTGTTGCGAAGGTGGTAAATCGTCTGCCATTGAGCTGTTTGGCACACATCCAACACAGTCCGATAAATTATTATCATAGACCGACGGATCCCAACGGAACAAATATTCGTTGAACACCGGATATACAACCCATTGGTTCAAACGTGCATAAAGAAAATGGAAGGAAAACGCCGTAAGCGTACCCAAAAACCAGCCCGGCGAACCGATTGCAAAACTGATAAGCGAATTGATTGATACGCCTGTGATTGCGCCCTTCCAGCCGCGCATATCAATTTTTGTGATTGCCTGAATTGCTGTCGGAACAATAGAATAACTTGCTGCTCCGCCAGCTGCCATTCCTACATCTTTCCACACACTTGCTTTTGTGGTGTAGTCCTTTGCATTGTCAAAGAATTTTTTGAAAAACATTGTCGTAACCCTTAAATAATAAAAAATAGTTGCTTAAATTTAGCTTCGATTTGCATTGTAGGCATGATGTGTTATGCCTAATGCTATTGAACCGAAAATTGTCCATGTAGGGCTTTTTGTTGTAAAGCCCAAAACAAGAGCCGAACCGAAAACTGTATATAAAGGATTGATTTTTTGAACAATATTTTTACCTTCATTTGTGGTTCGCGGTTGCGTATTTTGCTGCTGAATCGGCGGTTGTTGCGTGCTTTGCTGAATCGGCGGTGATGATGTCTGATTAGTGGTAATTGGTGGTGACGATGTATTACCGCCGCCTGAATTTATCAATTTACTAATCTGTTCATTTGCTTTTTGTGTTGCAATGTCCTTACCGTAATTAACGGCTTCATTGCCTATGCCCTCAGCAATATTTCCAGCACCGCCGCCGATATTTTCATCAAGCCATTGTTTTGCATCGCCCTTTGCACCGCCAGCCCAATTTGAAATATCTTCAAACACATTGCCCAGACCGCTTAAATGCCTGTGTTGCGCTCGTGTTCTGAATGATGTTGTGTTGCGTGTAAATCTCATGATTAAATCTCCTAACAATCGTCGCAATCGTCACAATCGTCACAATCATTTGTTGTAGAAACATATTCACGTTGTTGTTTTCGATTGCCGAGATGAAATTCATTCTGGGGGTAATCATAAATTATCATCTTTGGACAATCTGGACAATCGCCGTCAATCGTTTTTTCGCTTGATGTTGAGGATTGTTTTTCTTGCACCGCTTGTTGTGTGTTGGTATATGAATTTTTGGAACTTTGTTTTAATTCGCGTATTTCTTTCAGCACTTTTTCTAATTGCTCACACTCTTCGCATTTTGGCATGGTGTTAAGTTGCTCTTGAATTTTTCCTAATCTTTTTCCATACTCTTCTTGCTGTTCTTTCAGCATTTTTTGTAAGGAATCAATATCAGTTTGAACAATAGGATTGTACTGTGTTTCAGCTTGTTTTTTGCTTATCTCACTTTTAATTGCATCTTTGAGAATTGCAAGATTATTTTGTAGATTATCATATTGATTTTGTAAATTTTGAAAATCATTAGAATAATCTTTTTGATATTCATTTTTGCGTTCAGCAATAAGACGTTCCAAAGAATTGAAACGAGCTGCAATGAACTCACGGTCTGACTGTGAATTGCTTTGCATAAGCATTGATTTCATTTGCTGAATTTCACTATGCAGTGAACTTGTATCACAGACTTGAATAGCTTGAATAAGTGAGCGCAACTCACTAAATTCACGCGCATAATCTTGCTGTTTGAAATTTGCAACAAAAGAACGTAACTCAGCTATTTCGCTTCGCAATGCTGAAATTTCCGACGTTGGAAAATTAGGCATCTGTATTGCGCGAATCTGATTAGAAATATTTGCAATATCTTGTTTGATAGAACTTGTATCGCATGGTGCTGACACTTCACCGGAATTTTTGCGAAGTATTAACTCTTGCAATTTCGCAATAGCCGCATAGACATTTTGCAACTCTAATTTTGTGGAATCACAACAATCCGTACTTGGTGGCGGTGTTGTTGTATTTTTCACCACAGGCGGACAACAATCAATTATTTTTGTCCATGTGCCTTTTATGTTTGCATACCAATTACCATTGACATCTACACGCGCTTCATACAAATACGTACAACCATTTTTTGTCATCAATGTTTGCAAATCCGTATTTGGTTTATTTGCATTTGCAGTTGTAGTATTGAGATTTGTAGTGGTATTTGTGTTTGGTTTTACCGTCACCGTATTTGTATTTGGATTAACGGTATTTGTCGTAACGGTATTTGTGTTCGGTTTTAACGTCGTTGTAATTACTGTGTTGGTTGTTGGTACATTACTTGTATTTACTGTCACCGGATTAACCGTAAGAGTATTACCCGGATTAACCGTAACAGTATTAAGTGATGTACTTGGTAATGATGAAACCGGAGCTAAAGAAAATGTTGTTGTTGTTAATGGAGCAACAACATTACCTAAGCCCTTTAGCGTATCGGTCGCACACGTCGTAGGCGGACAATACCAAAATGAATTACCATCTTCAACAATACATTTCGGTAATGTCACCTTGGGTTTGTCCGTGACAGGCGGCACAAATGGATTATCCGTTATCGGCGGATTATTTTTTGTGTTCGGCGGATTATTTGACGGCGTATCCGTTATCGGTGGATTATTTTTATTGTTTGGTGGATTATTTGTGTCCGGTGGTTTTACCGTCGGTGGTTTCACAGGCGGTACGCGCGGATCAGGTGGAATAATCTCAATACCAAAGCAATCTGCTAAATCTTTAGCAACACATTCTTGTTCCGTCAAAGAAAATGACGGCGGCAATACAAACTGATCAACCTTATCGCGAACATCAAATAAACGATTTGCAACGGACTGATACACCATACGCGACAAATCGCCGGGACTTGGTTGGTAGCCCATACCGATTTTAATGAGTGCTGCAAGCTCTGTTTCATTCTCAATGTCACCGCTCGCATTTTTCATGATGTTTGCGATAATATCTGTCGTACCCGGCATTGATGCTGCTACCGCTCCCAATGCACCGCTATACAACATATTTTGCATGATAGGATTTCCCAAAAATGAACCACGGTCAGTAATATCCGTTTTGAGAGAGCCACTTTCTGCGGTACGAACAAATTGTTGCGACACTTTCATTAACTCAAGATTATGCAACATTTTTACCGCAAAATCTTGACCTTGCGCGTAACTACTGCCAGCTTGTTGCGCGGTTGCTGCATTGACCTTAATAAAATCAGCCCATTTTGGAGCCAGATTTTCTATCCGTATTTCTTTGCCATTGAATAATAAACCAGAAAGCGCGTTTGTACCAAATTGTTGAATATTAAAGTTAGGTACAAATAATTTACTTGCACTGCCTAAAATATTATTACTATTTTGAATTTCGGACACATATTGTTGCGCCGATGCAAGATAATTGCCTACAATTTTTCCTTGTTCAGTAATAAATTTCTGAACATCGTTCACGGTGGTGCGAAATTCATTTGGAATTAAATCCTCAATATTACCACGCAAATCAGCCGGCATAAATGAAGTGAGAACACCAGCCAATTTGAAAGCATTGCCAATCACATTGCCGTCGCCTTGCGCAATTTGCGTGAGTGTTTTTGTTGCTCCCAAAACGCTGGTAATAATACCCGGCGGTACGCCGACCACAACGGCAAGACTACTGACAACATTAAGAAAAACGGAAAATGATTCCCAAAATGAAATTTTGGGGGGGGCTTTGGCAATAATAATCAAAATAGGTTTATCGTATTTTCTTTGAGTGTCCTCAATCAAATTAAGCAATCCTTCGCGCCGTGAATCTTGCGATTGAACAAGAAATACGCCTTCGCCGTCGGTAAGGTTTAATGCGGTAAATTGCTCGTAGCTACCCGGATTTTTATTGATATAGTCAATCGCTTTTTTTTCAGTATCAACAATTCTTTGCATTTGAAAATAATACGGGTTTTTACCATCTTTGATTAGTTTACTATATTTACTATACTCACTGTACAACTTATCGTGAACAGATGTCCAACGTTTAACGCCCAGCGTTTCGCTACTGCCGTATTTATCTTGCCTATTACCGGAACACCAATGCGCCTCAATTTCTCTTTGGTAGATACCGCCATTGTCGCGACCTTCTACAACTATCACATAAGCTGAACGCAATAATGGTAATTTTTTATTTTCTGGATCACCTGTCAAAGATTTTATTTTTGCTTCATTTGCTTCATGAACAATAACAAACAAATTACCGTTCTTATCCGAAAATGTACCAAAACCGGAAACAAGTGATTCATTAACTTGTCCATTGTCCACAACAACCTTCGGAGCTTGTACGGCACTGCCAACAAATTCCGGTTTTTGTTTTAGATATTCCATTGCTTTCACAATGTCGGCTGCTAAGTGATTATTACCAATTAACGTTGAATAATGCGGTACGGACTTACTATCAAAGGTACTTGCATACACCTTTACAACTTGTTTAGGATCACACGTTTGTTTGTCAGTGATAATTGGGCAATCCTTTTTTTTGCGCCAGCAATAATCTGACGAAAAATTATATTGCATAAACTCACCAATCACAGTTGCCATTCCCAGCGGTTTACGCAATGTTTGTAAAAATGCGTCCGGTGTTTTTTCCCAACCCTTGCCCGGGGATGTAGAAGTAGCACACGTAGTTGCAATTACTTTTTTACGACGGTAGCAATAATCCGGCTGTGAATATTCATAACCGTCACTTGCATCAGGAACATTATCGCCTGTTTGCTCCCAGCCATTGCCCGGTGGCATTGGTACATCTTTACAGGTAGAGAATGTTGTTGTTGTTGTACGATTTGACGGCGGTGTAACAGGATTACACGTAATACGCAAACCGAGAACAGGATACGTTTGTAAAGCCATTTCCGGTGCGGTGCAATTTTCAAACGGCATCCAGAATTTCCAGCCCATCGGTGAACCGACACGCGAAGTAAGCAAAGTATCTAATGTTGTTTCTGGCAACAATATTTTTTTAATACCGGACGGTATTTCCTTGAATTTTTGATTATTCCATTCTTGAAATTTTTGACGTGAATAAGCAATAAATTGAAAACCATTTCTAATATTGTCCACGCCGCTGGTACTCACGTTTGCTTCACACGTAATTACTTCACCTGTTATAGCATTAACATCAATAACAATTCCGGTATGATTGTAACCGTTTAACGACGGACGGAAAAATACCATACCCGGCTTCACCATTGCGCCGTCGGTAATCGTTTTTACTACTTGACCTGATTTGATAAGTGCTGCTAAAGTTGCTGCAACATTACCTTCCAAAATTGTGGACTTATTTGTATTTCTGTCAGTATATCGAACAGGTAATGAGAATGAATTACACGGTACATTTTTAGATGCAAGGACTTCGGATACTGTTTGCAAAATATTTGAAACACCAACAACGCAATATGCACCATAGCGCGACGATGCACCGCCATAACGCTTAAACATTTCTTGAATGAAAGCATCGCTATTGTCGCCGCTTTCTTCCTTCCAGCCAGAATTAACAAACGCCGTCGCTACACAATTTAATATGTACAAAATATTTGGATTCATAGTCCTCTCGGCGGTGTTGGTTGGTACTCACGCATAATGATGTAGCGTTTTTTTATTCGCTCAACAACGTTGTTGTGCGGCACTTGTTCAACTCTATCACGAACGCGCTCAACTGTTTGGTTGTATGGCACTTGTTCAACTCTATCACGAACGCGCTCAA
>CAZTRP010000022.1:0-13630 GCA_964616705.1 uncultured Pseudobdellovibrionaceae bacterium | reverse complement strand
CGCTCAACTGTTTGGTTGTATGGCACTTGTTCAACTCTATCACGAACGCGCTCAACAGTACGATTATACGGCGTTTGAACAAATACTTTTTTTATTCTATCAATGAAATGCGGTATATAGCGAAAAATAGTTTGCTTTTCCACTTTTTGCGGATTATTTTTCATTTCTTGAATTTCACGCAATAAAGCATCTATCTTTTCATCGGTTTTTTTTGAATTTTCCGTCGGCTGTTTCGGTTCATGTAAACGTGACGGTAATTTCTGAGATGCCGGAGATTGCGAAGCATTACCGCCTGCATTATCAATAACAATATTGATATTATTATTAGAATTTCCATTGCCATCGGATTTTTTCCTACATTTATTGCATGATGAAAGATTATCTTCTAATGTGACAAGTTTCATTTT
Source organism: uncultured Pseudobdellovibrionaceae bacterium (assembly GCA_964616705.1). GTDB lineage: Bacteria > Bdellovibrionota > FAC87 > UBA2466 > UBA2466 > JAIEOG01. The sequence goes on along the minus strand of CAZTRP010000022.1, from coordinate 13,223 downwards.
CTTTCTCCTTGATCGTCTAACCATTTACCAATAGCAACACCGGCTACAAATACAACAATCGTAAACACGGCAATACCGCTCACGATAGGAACAGAATAATCTTTAATAGCTACTTTACTACCCTCATAGCATATTTGTTTTATCTGAGGCGTTACTTGATTTGTCACATTTGTTGCAATGTCAGTAATACCGCCTTCTAACTCTTTTTTTCCTCGATTTAATATTTGGGAAATAAAACTATCATTCATAGTTTTAGGAGTAATATTTTTATTATATGTACTTGAGTAAAAGCCCATTGTTAATTTACTTTCCAATTTTTTGCACGAAACACCGGAGCTTGTTCCGCTCCAAATCCTTCTTGTTCTTTGACAGGATCAAGAGGCATATATTTACCATCGAACTCGACCATTAAATAGACATGAGAAAATGGGCAACTATCGGAATCACATCGCTCTTTGTCCCATGCAATAGTTTTTATCACTACTTTATATTTAAGGGCTATTAACAAAGAACAAAGTAATGTTGTAAGGTCATCACAATCACAATATTGCGCGGACTTATTTATTATTTCGATTGGTGCAGAAACAAATTCTTTACGGTCGGGATCGGACACATACGGATAATTTGTATAAACATAATCAAACAATGATTTGAATGTATCAATATCACTCTTTTTTTTATGCTTTTTAGCTATGGCAATAATAGTAGGATTGCTGGCATCACGTTTAGCCAAACGCGCCATGTGCCAGACTGTCTGCTCAACCCCAGCATCGCCCGGCAACAAATCTCTTGTATGTAGTTTTGCTTCAGACATACTACACAACCTTATATAAGAGCTTTAGCAACAGATGGAGCAACAGCGCGGTTTGTTCTTTGTTGTTCGCGGAATCCTTTGTTTATGTCAAATTGCATAACCTTACGCCCAATGGCATAAAGTATCCATGCACCTGTACCGACAATGACAACAGGAACGCCGATTGCAATAACTTTATATCCGGTTGCGCCAGCACCAACGACACCGCTAATTGAATTAGATATTTTGCAGAAAAATCCACAGTCTTGTTCATCAGCTTGTTTGTTAAGTTCATCTTCCTTTTTGAGAAGTTCGGCTTTCTTTTGTTCATTAGCCCAGCTTTGTGACTGTTCGGGGGTAGGGGCTTTTTTGAATCCGGGCGTTAGTATCTCTTCGGAAATATCGTTTGTTGTACGCACGGAGTAAAACAGTTCACGTAAGATTGTGGTAACAACACTCACAGATACTTTTGTTTGCAGTGCTACTTGCTCTACTGCAAAATTGAAAACAGTCTTATCATTGATATTATTGATGGGCTTCATTGTACCTGTACCGACAAGTTCGCGGTACTTCTTGAGTACCTTTCTGACCAGCGGCAAACTCATTACTTCAGTAGGGTAAAGCGTGAATTTCTTTTTGCCGTCCTGATCCCAATTTGCATTATGATTAATGCGGTTGTACAGGTTTTGCGTGGCTTCATCTTCGGTAACGGCGATAGGGTAACGTTTACCAAATCCGTTTATATGCGTAATGCCGGCAAGACCCGGCGGAATCGTGTTTCTTGTCGTTTGCTTGTATGAGGAGTAAAAGCCCATGCGCGTATAGTATAAGTGAATAGCCCTTATACTAATAGAACAGAAAGGCATACTTTACACGTTTCTTTGCATCAAGAAACAAGAGTAAATAATTGCAATATATATTACTTAGTGGTTTTCATGTGATAGTGGAAATTGGTGGAAATGGACTGACCTTTTGAAATCTTTGTACTGCTGGTAAAACTGATGAAAATTACGAGCAACAAATCCGGTTGCACAATAATTTTTTGACTTCACACTCTTTGTGGTTCTTTCAAAAATTATCAGCAAGGCATGACGTTCACTTTTTGCAATACAGGCATCAAGCAACTTTTGCACGGCAATACAAGTAGTTTCTCTCATTCGCAAGATTCGCGGATCAAGTTTAGCCATCGTTTTGGTCAAAATTTGGTCAAAGAAAGCGCAAATCTAACAAAATCAACGGTCTTTTTTTACTACGGATCAAAAGGTTTTGGGTTCGAGTCCCTCAGGGTGCGCTGCTAAATCTCGTAATCTAATAGGTTACGAGATTTTTTTTTGTTCTTACTTTTCGATAAAAATGTATATATGTTAGTAGTTTTGAATACTTTTGGTCAAATTTTGGTCAAATTTTGGTCAAGGCATTTAGGGCTTCATTTTTCTCTTGCTCGGTGATAAGTGTGTAGTGTTTGATTGTCGTGTCTATACTTTTATGCCTCATCAGCTCGCGTGTTGTTTCAAGTGCAACACCGGATAACAGTAAACGCTTATTGAATGTTTTACGAAATACGTGGAAAGCCCTTCCATCCTTTTCAATATGCAATTCATCAAAGGCACGGTTCAGCAACTTACGCAATGAGCTGACACTATTACCCGACCATCTGAACAAACGTTCTTTGTTGTTGTAGCTCCGCAACTGTTCCACAATAGCCGACAATTCGCGGCTCATTGGGAAAGTTTCAATTTGTTCTTTGTTCAACTTGTTTGGCACTTCTATACAATCCGGTTTTATCTGGCTCCACTTCATGTTTACTGTTTCGCCGATACGGAATCCGGTTGCAAGCATGAAACGTAGAAGTAAAGAAAACTCCCTGTCCTGATTATCAAAGTAATCAAGAATAGCCATGTACTCATGTTCGGCATACACCTTTACAAGTTTCTTTGTTGGCGGCGGTGCATACTCTAAGGTATTGTTGTACTCTATTTTGTAACGGCGACACGACCACTTATGGAAAACTCGGAAATTGATGAGGATAATCCGACGTGATGAAGATGTCAATTTATGTTCGGCATTTTGGAAATCAATGAGGATTTGACGAAATGAATCTTCGTCCATCGCTTTGTGAAGGTATCCGGTTTTTTTTACCAAGTAGTCAAAAGCATATTCATAAATTGACTTTGTTTGTTCATTCAGACGTGCGTACCGTTCAATCTCAAATTTCTTGTATGCTTCAAAAAATGTTGGTTTTTTCTCTTTTGGGCTAAAAATCTGCATTGTTTCAGCATCAAGCATACCGTGATCACGCCGCCAGAGCTGCATTATCATCTCTTCAGCAATCCTTCTATTCTCTTTAGAATCCGGCAATCCGGTAGCATAACGGACGGAACGATACTTAATATAAAGCCGATTTGTGTTCGACGGTTTATAGATTGTGCCGGGAATCTTTTTTTTCATGAGATGTTTGATATTTGGATTTTATGCTTCACTTGAGCAAGTACCGTTACTTTGCAACGCGCGGTTACATAGTCTTGATAATGAGGATTTGACGACCTAAGAAAAACGCATCCACATTTATAGTAGATGCGTTTGACTAATGGTATATGATGACCTTCTACAGTGCAGATAACAATCTGACCTGAACGATAACGCTTTTTTTTTCACAGAGTACAATGTCGCCGGGCTGTAATCCATCACCGGTCATACTGTCACCTGTGATTTGTGTAAGAATTGTATTGTGTGAACATAGCATAGTTTGGAACACGGGTAATTCCATGACGTGAACATATCAGTATGTGAATAAAGATAGTCACAATGCTTCATGTTATACAACTTTATACTGCAAATTGATTATTAGCTTCCCAATTTATAGTATGTCCCAATTTTCCTATTATATCTTTAGGTTTTTTTGCTTCGGCTATAAACAACAAGTAACTCAAATAAACTAATGCTATAATTAGCATTAATGGATTAGTTGCAACCATATACGCACCACTGTATAAATCCGCTTTCTTCATTATTACTTGTATTTGAGGAATTTGTTGTGCCTCAGAAAAATTGAACTCTTGGTTTACAACTTCGTTTAAGTTTGACGTTTTTTCTTGTATCTCAGTAAGATACTTAATTCTAAACTTTAACAATAATTTTTCAAAGACAAAAAACCTAATGAGGCTAACAGTTTCGGCTTTTTGTATTGCACTATTAATCATAACTTCTGCTAAACGGTATTGTTTAGAATCAAATTCTATAACTCCGTCACAAGCAAAAAAGAAAAGCTCACTCCGAATTTGATACATCTTGCCTCTGTATAGTTCAATTATAGCTTTACGAAATATGTAATGCCACACAAAATAGACTAACATGATGAAAAACAAATATGTACCATAATCTACAGATGTCATGTGTCCTCCGATCTTGAAACTCCGATTGATTGAAGATTGCTACTTGTTCTGCCAGAATCTATTTCTCTTTTAAGTCTTGCATTTTCTAAAGCAAGGTCTTCAATTCTATTTTTACGAATGATATATATCCAAATACCTAATCCAACGTTTGCAATCAATGAAATAAATAGTAATATAGATAAATTCGTTGGCTTCTCAAAGATGCTTGTAACGATTAACTTAAAAATATCAGCTACATCTTTAGGACTAATTGTGTTGGTTAAACCAAGTATTAAAAGTGCAGTAAACGGTAACCGAGAACCTGTTATACATTTCATTGAAAAATTGAAAATGTATTCTGATATTTTTGCATACCGTTCTTCTTTTGCTGTCTGAAGTTTAGTTTTTGCAATTTCTAAACCTAACTGCTCTAACTTTAGTTCATTCACTCACACCCCCGTTGCACTGTCTAATTCTCTTACTTCAAAAATGTTTCTATGTCCTTCACTACGTCCGTGCCGCCAAGAAATGCACCAAGTACGATGTGGTTGTTCATGTTGTCATCAATTTTAACACCAAGAAAATCTAATGTACCCCTGATTGCCGATCCTACTACTCCATTGCCAATATTGCCAGCCATTTCTGCAATGCCTACTAAAAGTTTACCTTTACCAAGGCTTTTTTCAGAACTTTCCCCAAGTTCCTCAAACTTTGCCCGGTCCTCAACTGTCCACTTTTTGGGATCACTTATCTTTTTTGTGTCATACACTTTGTCAATGGTGATTTTTGCAATGCTTTTGCCCTTGCCGAACAATGACGGCTGACCTATCTCACCGCTAATGATAACGCGCACTTTGTTGCCTTCAGGTAGAACCTGAAAATCATCAATGAAGATTGAATAGTCCTCACCGATTTCTTTGATTTTGTGACCTTTCAGTTCCAAAAACTTGATAATGGTTGCTTTGAACACGGTAACGTCACCGCCTTTTCTTGTCAATCGTGTTTTGACATCAAACTTTGTTGCACTTGCAGTAAGAGCAATTGTGAGCAACATCACAATAGCAATCAGTACTTTTTTCATCACTACCTCAACGATAAAGGATAAAGTTATTTGTTTGGCGGTGTTGCAGCAACCGCCGGGATTGTTTCAAAATTATAGTCTTTTGGCTTATCTAAGTTCAAATATTGCTCATAGGTTTGCAGTTTTTCTTTGAGGGAGCGTACTTCTATCTCCAGAACACGTATATATACTTCCCTTTCATCCATAGTTGGTTTAGCAACTTGCTGTGTACTTTTCTCTTTACCTGTCATAAGCCATTCTATGTCGCAACCAACTGCCCGTAACTTTTCTTGCAATGCAGAACCCGGTTTTGAACGGTTCGATATGTAAGCATACAATCCTTGCGGTGTCATATTTAATGCTTCGCACAATGCCGTTACTGTACCAAAATTTCTGATGGCAAACAGCTTTAATCTATCACCTGTTGTTTCACTCATACTGCCTACTGTAAACTTTTTATACAAAGTTTTGTAAAATTATTTGGAAATGTACTTCTCTTTGTTTAATTTTGTTACACATGTTTCAAATGTTACACCAACTTGTTTCAACGATGTAAACCAGACCGACCCCCCAACGAAAAAACAAGTATTGATAACTATTTGATTTCAAAAGAATTATGAAAACTCAATTTTTTCACATTTCAAAATGTAAACCATGATTCAAAAGCAAACACCAAACACATGGAAGAGGATTCCGGTTGCAATGCACCCGATGAGCCATCGAAAAATGAAGATTTACTCTTCTACTCTTTCAATCACCTACACGCAACTTATCAATCAGATGCTTGACAAAGCCATTGCTGACTTAGAAAAAGAAAAATTCTCCGAAGATTTTGTCCGTGATGTGAATAATAGCATCAATGCCGAAAGCCCTTTGATTTCTTGACCAACAAAAATAACAATTTGTCAGACAATGACAGACAATGACGGACAAAATTATTAAACATTATGAAAACTACATTTCGTTTCGACCATGAATTGTTGGAAGCCCTCAAAACTTTTGCTAATGAGAAATTCGAGGGTAATTCTTCTCTCGCCGTGCGTTCGATTTTACGTGAGAATCTTGCTGCAAACGGTTATCTTATTGATAATCGTTCGGTTACATTCCAAAACAAACAACAGTTTGTAGCCGGCGGCGACATCTCCATAGAAAATTCCGGCTCCATCAATATTTCAGATAAAAAGTAATATGGGTAGGAAGGTTTGCACATCTAATGACTTGCTTTGGACGGCTAAAATAGCTGCCCAATATGCTAAGGTTTCTGAAACTTTGGTGAAAAAAGCAATGGTTGAGGGTATGCTGACTACCTGTGATCCATTTGGTAATGACCGGGATTTGCGGACAACACAAATTTGGGTGGAAGAATGGCTCAGTACCCTACTTTCAAAAAAATCGCGCATACAACAAGCTCGCGACATTTTAACCAGACAACGATATGTGTAAACAATGTGCATTGTGCGGTCGCTCACTGACAACAAGACCAACCATCACGCGCGGAATATGCAAAAAATGTATTCCACGAAATTGTGACGTACTAATCGTAAAGGCATCGCGTAAAAAAACTTATGTAATTGAATCACTTTTTACAAATAATAATACAAAGGACACTTCACATGAAGCCCCCTATCAAAAAAATAACCGCTAACACTCTACTTTCCATGACGGATAATGAATTGTTCCGTGCAGCCCAAACGCGCGCAGTGCTGGATATTATTGAATCCGGCTTAGATAACTACCATCTGTTTCATGAGCTGATTGCGTTCAACAAAGAAAATGACCATCGCCGGATTGCTCAAGACTATCCATCATTGTTCCACACTAATTGAAAGCCAAAAAAATGGGAAAAAAGGCATTCATTGATACAAATATTCATTCCAAAATGAATGAAGCGGAACTAATAAGTGATGAACGAATAGTGTATATCTACCTGATCACTTGTCCGCTCCGCAATTTGCACGGTTTATATGAGCTGAACATTATGGACATCGGCTATAATTGCGGATTGAACAAAGACCGTATTCCGGTTATTCTCCGCGTACTCAATAACAACAGTCTAATCTATTACAGTAACAGATTAGTTTTTGTTCCTGAGATACCCGAAAGTGAAAACTTTAAGAACCGATTATCGAATGAAAAAATGCCGTTAAACAAACGTAGTTTAATTCATGCGATTCAGAAATACTCTTATCACCGAGGAGAAACTCAAGAAAAAAACACGGCTTTTGAGGCCTTTTGTGATTATTTCAAGAATGAAATTCCATTTATTATTGAAAATGTGGACGTGTCATTGCTTGAAAAAAACAGCTTATTTGCCAACGGTTCTACAACCCTTGAACATCCCTTGTACAACGGTTCTACAACCCTTGAACAACCCTTGTACAACGGTTCTACAACCCTTGAACAACCCTTGTACAACGGTTCTACAACCGTTGGGCGAAAAAGTGCCAACCCCTCTACAACCCTTGTACAACCGTTGGGCGAAAAAGTGCCAACCCTTGTACAACCGTTGGGCGAAAAAGTGCCAACCCTTGAACAACCCTTGTACAACGGTTCTACAACCCTTGCACAACAGTTCAACAACCCTTTGCCAACCCTCTAGGAAATAGGAATAAGGAAATAGGAAATAGGAACAATTCAAAGCTGGCATTTTTTGAAAATGGGGTGTGGGGAAAAAACATAAAGGGAAAATATCATTTCAATTTTTTTTAAGGATTTTTTACAAATGGAAAAACTGACATTACAACATGGGTACAAGGACGCTCTCGCGCTCATACTGAAGCGAAAAGCACCGGAAGGTATTGCGCAAGCCATCGTGGAACTTTCGCACCCTATAAGCGAAGTGTTAAGCCCGGACGATGTGCCGGCTATACTTTGCACTCATGAGTTTTGCTATGACTATTACCGCTACTTGCATTATCGCTTTAATGTCCACAAGGAAATTCTATCCGCCGAAACAATCCGTTTGCAATTACTTTTCCTTGCCGGAGAAGAGGCGCACTACGGACAAGCAAGCGACATACTGAAACACTCCATCATGAACAACACAAAATCACTTTACCCAATCACAAAACGCGAAGGGAAAAAAGAGTATGCACAACGAACATCACGCGAAAGCAGAAAGCCCGGCAATCCTGACGGCATTACAGACACAGTCTTGGTTGCTCTACCTCAAGGACAGGTTGGCAGTGCTGAGGAAAATCTCACTCACGGATAAGTTTCTCGACATTGTTTGTGAAGAATTGGGAAAAAGGAATTTCACGCTCACAGATGCAATGACAGCCGAGCAATGGATTTTAGGTGGATCATGGCAGTACAAGAAAACATATCAGCTCGAACTGTGTGACTTTTTTCCGACCAAAGACCAACTTATCACAACCACAAGGCGGTATGTACCTTTAGAAATCGCGCAGGAACGTGAAAAAGGGCTTAGACAAGAGATAACACGCTTAAAGCAAGAAAATGAGCGTATAGCAAACGAGAGCAGCCAAAAACATGAAGCAATAAACGCAGACGGAATCAATAAACAACTCTCCGACCTTGCACTCAAAGCAACCGCCGAAAAGTTGGAACTCCAAAAACGCATTACGGAACTTGAAAAAATTATCAGACAATCGAACAAACATTACTTTCTCAAACCAAAAAAACACTATGAGCAACTCACTGCATAAACAAAAACAGCGCGGCATAACGCCTGATCACTTTGTCATTAAGCGCACCGCTGAACCGTTCATTTGGAATGTGTATATCGTTGTTGAACACCGTTCCGACGGCTATACATTTTGCAATTTTCTGTGTCCTACTATGCAGGACATGGACAAACTCAAAAAAGAAAGTTTCACAAAGGGCTTTCTTGTTCGGACAGATGAACTCATACCATCGTACATGGTGGAATTGTATGCGATAAATCCGGCATACGAGCTTGATTTGATGTTGCAAAAAGGCATACAACCCGACCAATTACCGGAAAGATTGCAACCTTTCTATGAATTTTACTCCCAACAAGCCGCACTAATGGAGCAAGAACAGCCCGAAAACAGCCCCGAAAGTGACCAAAACAACGATTTTACGGCAGATAGTGGTGACAGCATTTCAGAAAATTACACCACAGAAAACCACAGAAAACCACAATACACCACAGAAAACCACAATACACCACAGAAAACCACAGAAAACAACTTTATTGAAAATTTAGAACAGGAAGGCGAAAATGGCTAAGGGTAAGGAAACAGTAAAGGGCTACAAAGGCACAAAGAAACCAATCCGAAAAAGGACATCACGCACACCATCACAAAAAAACGATACTCATATTGCCGATTTGTATGATGTTAAAGCAAAAGATATTCGCCTGATTATGCGGTGGTTTGGGCTTAGTCAGAAAAAATTAGCTGAGAAACTTGAGCCGAAAAGAACTCAACAATATGTTTCTAAAATGTTGTCGGGTATTGATGTTCCGGTTTCTACAATCAAGGCAATCATTGAGATAATAGGCAAAGATGAATATACTGTTCTTTTGTCGAAGGTAAAATCCGGTAAGAAACCATCATTTGCAATCACTAATTGACCTTAAAACATGAAGCTACATTATTTCAAAAACATTAGAACTTTAGCCGTATTAAAAGAACGCTACCATCAACTTCTATTCAAACATCATAGCGACAGGAACGGCGGCGACGATGAAACGACGAAGGCGATAAATGCGGAATATGCTGAAGTGTATGAACGGATCATGAACCGTTTGGAAAACAAAGTAGTGAAATCTCACAACTCTCCCCCATCACCGAAACCGGAATCAGAACCGGGAAAAGCATCATTCAAGGACACCTTAAAAAATGAAGTGAATGAAAACCGTAGCGCAATAGTGGACGGAATCACAGACCTTGCCGGCACGCTTATTAACACAGGATTGAAAGCCGTGAACAATTATTTGAAAAAGAAATGAAAGTACTTGACTTATTTAGCGGCTTAGGAATGTTCTCGTATGCAGCTCGTAATGTGTTTCAAGAGAATTTTAAGAGTGCCGGATTTGTAGAAATAGATAAATATTGCCAAAAGCAAATATTAGATTTTTTTGAAGGAGCAACCATTTATGACAATATCGAAACATTTGAGCCGGGAGAAGAGAATAAAGCCGACATCATTACCGCAGGTTTTCCATGTACCGACATCTCGATTGCCTCACCAAGAAAATTTGAACAAAAATCAGACAGAGTACACGGCGAACGATCCGGGTTATGGAAACACATCATTCGAGTATCTCGGAGAATTAGACCACGATACATCATACTTGAAAACTCAACAAACATTGTTCATTCAAGCGGAATATCAAGTATTATCAAAGAACTTTCCGCTCAACGGTATTGCCTTTGGTGGTCATGTATATCGGCGCAGGAATTTGGATTACCGCATTTACGGCGTAGGTGGTACGCCGTGGCTTTTAACACCGACATCTTCGGATTCAATGAGATACAGATTTTCAATCGAATCTTTGAACAAGAGCTACACAAAACGCGCACAAAAGCATACAAAAGGTTGGAGAGCAAATTTGGCAGATTACATAGCGTACAAACATTTGCTGAAGATTACGCCAAGTTTCTCACGATGGATAATGAATATTCCACAAAAGAAAATCAAGACGATTTGAAAGCAGTAGGAAATTCGATAGTACCGGATATTGCTGAACTTCTTTTTTCTTGCATAAAAATTTTGGAGCAACACAATGAACAGTGAACAATTTTACGAGATAGTAAAACACATGAGGCAAGCGCAAAAAGAATATTACAACTGCAATCCTTTATTGCGTGAAGAGAAACAGCAATTACTCAAAATTGCAAAATCATTTGAACATCGTGTAGATGCGATTGTTGCAGCAACCGAAGCCGAAAAAAATAATCAAACTTTATTTACTCAACTTTAATTTTTTTCAACATTATGACAAAGCTAATATTTCACAGAGTACAAACTGTACAAATAGAATTGTTAAGAGAACCGACTGAACACGAAAAACTGATACTTCTCAACAAAGTTGAAGATGAAAATATGTTTTCATTGCCCAACGATATAATAAATTGGGACGATGAAGAAATAATAGGTGAAGATTATTCTACAAATATTCATGTTTACATACCTGAAAACAAACTTATATCAAAGTAAACAATGATAAAACTATTACAATATCTTGCTACACAAATAGCAATGCACACAACCGAGCCATACATTGAACCCGTTGAGGATCAAGAAAAAGCCCTCAAATGGTGGAATGAACTTTATGAGGAACAACGGATAATGCTCAAAGAGGAATTTTCTGACATTTTAGGAATAGATTATTTCACACTTCGGATAATGTTTTCCGAAGATGAAATGATTACAATACTTTATCAAAAACTTATTATCGAAGGAATTTTGGAAGATGAATGAACAAACAAGACCGCCGCTCGGAATAATGCCTGAGCATATCTGGGACAGCCGAAGATTCGATGACTTACAGAGTGCTATTGCGCGTTACTACGAAGCGAACAAACCTATACCAAAAGAATGGCTTAATGAATTTGTTACGCTTTCTCTCAAATCTGGAAAATACAACACAACAAAAGGAACTAAACAATGAATATCAAAAGTGGATACTATGCAACCTTTACCGACGAGATTATAGGAGAACAACAGATAAGGCACGAAACCCTTGAAAGATTGCGCGGTCACTTGCGGATTCTAATTCACGGCGGATTCTTAAAAAACCTCCGTACATACCGTGTTGAAGTAACAGAAATAAATATTGAAGTAACAGAAACAGAAAAGGAACAAAGCCATGAGTATCATGACAGGGAATAACGATATTGAGAAATTACAACAGAAATAAGGCAAGACAGCATTAGAAGATTACGCGCTCACTTATTACTGTCATTTAAGCAAAAAATTAAAACAGCACCGCTCCCAAAAATAATTCACGCTACAAAGGAAAAACCATGATATTATTAGATGAAACATCGGCAACAAGGGCAAAGGTCAATGCCATGACTACCATACGCAATTTGAGCAGCCGTTTCAATATTTATCAATCAGTGAATAAAAACACGGCAATTATGGAACTAAAATACTTCCTACCAAATTGGTGTGACAGTTTTGTAAAACTAACATTAACAAGAAAGCCGGAAAGGAACATACGATTATGATACTTCGCATATTATTCTATCCGTTCATTGCGATTGAACAAACATTTATTCGCTTTGCACACATGAAATTTAGTGCTAATATTAGTGCATTCATTCTTTTCAATGCTTTCTTATATCTCATAGTTGCTTCTATCATTTTAGATTGGAATGTAATCAGTTACTTTGTATCGCTGGAAACGTCTATTCGTGCTTGTGGTGTGTGGACTTGGCTTTGCTTAAACGCTTTTCCACAAATACCTTTTTTTGCTACATCAAAAACAAAACTTCTCTACACTGAAGAAGAAATGGAGAAGCCGCGATGGTAACAACAAAGATTTTTTTTGATTGTGAATTTACCGGACTTCACAAAAACACAACGCTCATCAGTATCGGCATGGTGACGGATCACGGTACTACATTCTATGCTGAACTCATTGACTATGACGAATCACAAATTGACCAATGGTTGCAAGAAAATGTACTTGATAAATTGGTACTCAATGAAGAGTATTATATACCGCCGAAATATCCAAAAATAGCGAGATTTCCACCTAACATAGAAGGTACAACACATGATTACAAGATAAAATCCACAAAGGACAATGTTCGCATTGCATTAGCGGCATGGTTAGCTCAATTCGAGCGTGTTGAAATGTGGAGTGATTGTTTAGCGTTCGATTGGGTTTTATTTTGTGATATTTTCGGTACGGCGTTCGATGTTCCGAAAAATGTATATTACATACCATTTGACATTTGCACACTGTTAAAAATGAACGGTATTGACCCGGACATTTCACGGATTGACTTAGCCGGCATACTCAATGATCCTGAGTACCGCGGATCACACAGACAAC
>CAZTRP010000021.1:0-27489 GCA_964616705.1 uncultured Pseudobdellovibrionaceae bacterium | reverse complement strand
AGCAGCTGACTCTTAATCAGCGGGCCCCCGGTTCAAGTCCGGGGCGGCACACCATCACTATTAGGGTTAACCTTAAACTGAACCTTAACCTCAGCGGCGTAGCCGCGTGGCGGTCCCCTGATAGAGCGCCGATACGTTATTGAATATCAAAAGACGACCAGCGCCCGCCCTGGGAGTATTGAACACCCTGGCCATCCGCTTTCATTTCATCGACCTTAGTTTGTTTCAGCGCCTCTGAGCCGTCGAGTCGATAGGCTTGTAAGACCCCGTCGGTATCCAAAAGCGCAATAAAACGCCGTTGGAGAATGTAGGCTTTTGTCTTGTTCCAGTTCTTGATAAAGCGAGTGCCATCGCGCAGAAAAGCGTCGAATATCCCTTTCGTATCTAATACCGCAATGTAGCCATGAGTGATGCGGAACTCTTTGGTATCGCGGTAATTCGCAACGATCCGCTTGCCATCAGAGTTGTAGACATCAAAAATTCCTTTTTTGTCGAGCAGAGCGATGAGATCCCATCCCACTTTCAACTGAACGACGTCCTTCCAGTTCTGGATGATTCTTTTTCCATCAACGGTAAATGCATCGAATACACCGTTGGTATCAAGAATCGCCACAAACCGATCCCGCAGAAAATACGTCTTGGTATCTCTGTAGTTTTTTACAATTACCTGACCATTTGCCCGAAACGCTCCGAAGACCCCCTTGGTATCCAGCAAGGCGATGTAGTCGCAATGAAACTCGTGAGACTTATAGTCATTCCATTTCACGATAAGGCGATCACCGGCGTAAACGCTGGCGGAAGTACCATTTAAGTTCACCTTAAGCAGGTCGGAAGCGGCGAAGGCAGGAACCGTAAGAAAAAAAGCTAAAGCGGCAGCGCGGAATAATTTCATGAAACCCCCTATTTTTTTGTACGGGATCTAAAGAAGTCTGTAAACAGGCGTACTATAACCGTGCCCGCGACCCGTTCGCCACGAACTCAAAACTTTAGCGTTGGCTTTAGAATGTCGGAAAACTCCGCTGGGATACGCAAGTCGGGCCTGGCGGTTTGAGAGCGAAGCGCCGTAATGGTTTCATACGCCCAGTCACTTTGAATGAAATTTACCAACCACTTTGGAATGCCTCCCTTGGGGTCGCAGTTTACTTCCCCCTCTAATAGCGTGCGCTGTTTAGAGAGCGCTTTAAGATGAAATACCCCGGGTTGAATTAGACCGCGGATGTGATCTTTAGATCCGGCGGGCTCTTCACTGGGCTCATAACGCAGGGTGAATGTCTTTTCATTTGGATCAACAAGGATTTTGACCACAGAGACGAAGTCTCGGTCTTTCATGAAAAATGGTGTCCGAATATGGTTGTACTCAATATAGGTATTGAAATCTAATCTTCGTACCACACTGGAACGCTCCAGACTGTCGACCCACTCCGAAGCCCGCTCAGTATCGAGCAACGTCGCCGCCACCTTCCAAAGTGGGGCTTCAATTTCGCCGATACCTTTTAGTGCAAAAATATCGCTCCCCGCAGACTGCCGGTGGAATAAATCAATCCCTGCTTTTTTCCCAGTTCGCTCCCATTCAGAACTCGGCTCCAGACTGCCAAACGCCCCCCGAAAACTAAACACGAATAGGGCAATGAGGATTGGCTTTCCCAGGGAGGTGAATGTGTACTTCATCCGCGGTGGTTATCTCAGAACGGGGGGCTTGTAAACTGGCCGTGGCTTTGATTGACCCCGGTCCTGCCACCTTGCTACCATCCTGTTTACAATTTGGAATGGAGCTTCGATGAGGCGGGTAATTTCTCTCGGTTTGGCCGTTTTGCTTGTCAAGGTGGGCCTTGGAGCGCGAATGCGCAGCTCACCCCCCACCGCGCCTATGGTCACGGCGAAAGCGATTCAGTTTTCAGAAGTCTTTGACTCACTGATCTATCCTGCCCGCTTGATTTCGCGTGTTAATGCCACGCTGATGGCTGAGACCGACGGAGTGGTAAAAACGCTCAACCGCCGCCTTGGAAGCCGCGTCCAATCGGGCGAGCCCATTCTAACCCTCGTTAATCCTGATCCGGTTTATACGTTTGCTCCTTTTGAAGTCCACTCTCCTGTCGCTGGCGTAATCAGTGCACTTTGGGTGACACAAGGCACACGGGTCGCCCGGGGCGACAAACTGGGTACCATCACCGACCCTGCGCAGGTGCAGGCAGCGATTGAAGTAACAGTCGCTGATCTATCGGCAGTGTTAGTGGGCATTCAAGGACAGTTAGAGTTGCCGGGAAATGACGAACCTCTCACCGTGCAAGTTACCGGAATAAGCCCTTTGGTAGATCCCGCCACGGGAACAGCTACTGCCGAGTTGAAAGTTGTGCAAAACAAACGCTTGCCACCGCCCGGTGTAATTGGCCGAGTACGATTTCGAGCAAGAGCACACCAGGGCTTACAGCTTCCTGAATCTGCAATTTTCTATCGTGGCGATAAGCCTTTGGTACGAGTACTAGACGGAGAGCAGGCCAAGTTTCGAGAAGTGAAACTCGGAGTGGCTCGCGAGGGAAATTTTGAAATCTTGCAAGGACTCAAGCCCGGAGAGACTGTCGTACTTCGCACGAACACCTTTATTTCGGATGGAGAAAAAGTAACCATAGAGAAGGCCGACGGGGAAAAGTCTTGAAATCCCTTTATGGCTCGCCGCTTAGGGTATACCTGGTTCTGGGTTTACTTGCGCTATTTGGAGTTTACAGCGGCCTTCATCTTCCCATTTCCCTATTTCCCGTGGCCCACCACCCCGAAGTGGTCGCCCACATCGGGTTAGGTAGCTACTCGGCGGAAGAGTTTCTCAACACCCATGGAAAGGATCTTGAGCAACGCCTAAGCAACCTCCAGGCAGAAGGAGTAAGCGTCGAAAAAGTAGAGGCAAACTATACAGGCGCAGATGCTACCTACCAAATCACTTTCCACTGGGGCACAAAACCGGCCGATGCCTTGCGGGAAACCCAAACTCTTGTCACGGCGTTTTCTGCTCGCTTTCCCTTGGAGTCTCGCGACAGCACTTGGGTTTGGATGAAGAATCAAAACTCCGGATTTCTGGCCATCAGCCTATACAGCGAGAAACGTTCACTCGATGAGCTCTATGCCTTACTCGAACCACAACTCGGACCAAAACTCGCCGCAGTCGCCGATGCTCAAAACCCCGGCTTATGGAACCCACTTAGCCAAGAAATTCGCATTGAACTCAAACCGGAGTCATTGGCAGCTCTTCAACTCTTTCCCAGGCAAATCCAAGGCGCACTCCATTCCGCGTTATCGGGGAGAACAGGTGGAGAAATCACCCTCGGAGACCAAACGCTTTCGATTGAAATGCCCCGACAAATCCACTCGCTTGCGGCTTTGAGCGAAGTAGCCATTGCCACTCCCTCTGGGCAAGTGGTGACACTCTCAGAAATTGCGCATCTCGATCGCGGCCCCAAGACATCCAATCGCCAAAGCTTTCGCACTGGAGGAGTTCCTAGCCTGATTCTTTGGGCTGCACCCAAGCCAGGCGGAAATGTTAAGCGCATGTCGGAGCAAATCGTCAGCATTGTGCAGTCCACACTGCGCGATGCACCGGCCGATATTCACTACAGCACGCTGGTGGATCCCTCCGAGTTCATTCGCGCCTCCGTTAGAAACGTTGCTTTCGAAGTAGCGCTAGCCGCTTTGCTTGCGGTCGCTGTGCTGTATGTTTTCATAGGAAGCCCTCGAAACATCCTCACTGCGGCAATTGAAATACCTCTCAGCATAGTGCTTGCGTTCATTCTAATGCGCCTATTCGGACTGAACTTGAACTTGATCTCGCTAGGAGGGCTGGCGCTTTCTGCCGGCATGAACGTCGACGCTTCGGTGGTGGTACTAGAAAACATATTCCGGCACTTTGAAAAGTCCTCGAGCCCCCTTTCGTTCCAAGAAAAGCTTGCGACCATCCAAGAAGCAGTAAACGAAGTTCGACTACCCATTATTGCCTCGACTCTAATTTCGCTCATTGTATTTCTTCCGCTTGCCGTCACAAGTGGGCTAAGTCAGGGCATTCTCGGAGACCTTGCTCTTGCAGTCGTTTTTTCTCATGGCTTTTCCGCTGTGGTTGCCCTCATCTTAGTTCCCACAATTCGTCTACACTTAATGTCAAAGGGCGATTCTCATCCAAGCGCCTCGCCCTTTGAAAATGCCATTCGACGAATTGAAGCAAAATACGTCATTTGCCTAACGGCATTTCTCCATAACAGAAAACTAAAGCGCTCCACCCTTGCAACACTCCCCCTCGTACTCCTCGTACTTTGCCTTTGGGTGTTTCCGCGTTTGCCAAAAGAATTGATCGGAACCCCCGATTCCGATTGGCTTGTGCTAAGCCTATCCACCGACGGAAATACCCTCCTCCAGCAAATGGAGTCGCTCACCGAGCAAACAGAGCGAGAACTCATAAACAAGTTTGGCCAAGAAATTTCTTATACGTTTACGCAGAGCCACGGACCCAACTACGGCAAAATTATGGCGCGGTTGAAAAACCGCAAGAGAGTGGGAGAACTGTGGAAGGCGATTGAGTCGCGGTTTCCGCCAACACCCCAAATTCAATACTCCGTACGCCCTTGGAACCCCAGCGAACTTCCGATACCCGATCCGCCCCATTTTCTCCTCAAGGTACGAGGATCCGATCCGGAACAACGCCGCCTTGTAGCCAAAGCCCTGCAAGATTCGCTTAGAGACTCTAAAACTTTTCCCGACGTATCCACTTCTCCGTCTCCAAGCCCAGAGTACTCCATTCGCCTGGCGCCATCCCCCAGCCAATTGGATGCACTCCGACAAACGGCTTCCACTTTTCTGCTGGAAGACTTAGCCGACCTCACTAGGGTGGCAACAACCGGCCGTTGGGCAGGGAACCTTCCTCGCGACCTGGAGACAGAGGAAATACTCTTTTACTTCCCTCCAAAATATGTGAATTCCGTTGAAGATCTTGGGGCCATTCCCGTTGGAGTGGCCGGAAAAGTACTTCCTCTTCGCGCAGTCACCGACGTTAAACGATTACCTTCACCGCCTCGAATCCTAAGGGAAGACGGAAGACCGTTGTTCCGACTAACCGCCAGAATGAACCGCGGAGACGAGACCAAGGCTAGAGCGGCAGCCGAGACGGCAAAAACTCAGGTTGAAGCTTGGTTGCAAAAACACCCAGACCTCGCCAAGACAGTAAGCGTCGAGTTTGAAGATCCCGCACCGGAAGTTACCGACGCCATTCACCAGCTGGGAAAGGCTACTGCCCTTTCTCTGCTGCTAATATTTGTCACCTTGGTTTTTCAGTTTGGCACCCTGATAGAGCCCTTACTCGTTATGGTGGCTTTACCATTGGGCTACATTGGAGTGTTGGCGTCGCTTTGGGTGACAGGAAGCACTTTGTCACTAAATTCTGTTCTTGGCGTCATTTTGCTTAACGGCATCGCTGTAGCAAACAGCATTCTGCTAGTGGATTTCGCAAAACGCCTAGCGGCGACTGGCCTTGAACCTCGAGATGCAACAATCAAGGCCGCAGCCGTCCGACTCCGACCCATCCTCATTACCTCACTCACTACCATTCTCGGAATGGCGCCTCTGGCCCTAGGAATGGGAGAGGGCGGAAAAATACTTCAACCGCTAGGAATCACCGTTGCCGGCGGGATGTGGGTTTCCGTGCTGCTCACTCTGTTCATTGTTCCCTGTCTGCATACGTTTTACCTCGAGGGAAAGTTGCGAGCTAAAAAAGTTTTTCCTGCTTACCGGGCGGCGTCGGCTAGTGCGTTAGTGCTCTTCGCCGTACTCACATTCCCTTTTACAGCGGCAGGTGCCATTCCCTTTTCGCAGGCAGTGCTGGATATTGTCGAACGCAATCCCGAGGTCGCTCAGCAGAAAGTTCAAATTGATATCGTAGAAGGACGAAACTTACCGACTCGCTTGGCACTGTTGCCGAACCTTTTTCTACAGGCCCGGCAGGATAATCGAGAAGAGTTCGGGCTCGACGCCGCTCGAACTGGATTGGCCGCCACTTTGGATTTGAATTTATTTCGGTTTGGCTCGGATATCTCGGGAATGCGTGCGGCTAGCCGCGAAGCAAAGGCCGCTATTGCGCAGTTTGAGGCCACCAAGATTCGGGTGGAGTCCCTAGCCGTCGAGGGACTAACGGAGTGGTTACTGTACTCAAAAGAAAAAGAAATCATGGATCGCCTCGCGGGGCTGAGGGAAAACCTCCTCGCAATTGCAAAAAAGCGTTTCGATAGGGGCCTTATCCCCAAACAGGAAGTCGACAAACTGGAAATCGACTGGGAAAACGATCGTGCGCTTCTAAGAGATTCTGAAACCGGCTTTCTGCGTGCTTCCGCGCGGGTTGTTGAGCTACTAGGACACCAGGACATCGAAACCGATTGGCCATGGATTCAACACCTAACGCTTGAGAAAATTTCGAAAGCTTCGGGCGAACTACCAGAATTAAAAAACAGACCTGATTGGCAAGCCGCTGAATACGCGCTGTCGGGTGCCCAAGCTCGTAAGAGCCAGGCGTGGGGAAAGCTCTTTCCGTCGTTGGATTTGAGTCTTTCCTATGGAATTTACTACGCGCACACTCGAGCAGAAAGCGTACGCCGACCAGAGTATTCCGCCTCTATTGTCCTTTCCGTGCCTCTCTTTGATCGGCTTGCTAACTACGGCTACTTTGAAGTCCAATCCAACACAGCCAAGGCGAGCGAACTCGAGCTAGAAAAGATTCGCCGCCAAGCAAGAAGGGAGTGGGATGCGGCACGGGGCGCTCTTCCACTGGCAATAGAAAGCGCACTAGCCCGTCAAACGACATTGGTAGTATCTCGACGCCTTTACCAAGATGCTTTAAAGCGTTTTGAAAGAGGACTCACCGAAGCCAACGATCTCAACGTAGACCAGCAGCGCCTATTGCAGTCGGAACAGTTGGCCGTGCGTGGTTGGGCAACTGCTCACACCACTCTGGCAAACCTTTGTTTTGCCAGGGGGCTGGGTACACGTGCGTGTCTAGAGCAATGAAAGCTCATGCCTCAACTAACTTCTGTTATTAAGGGGTCGTCTTAATCTCTGCAAAAAAGGAGCAGCCCGCCGAGAAATTGGACAGGTTAATGCGTCCTTGGATGCGGTTGGGCGTGGCCCCTTTTCTGTCGAAGTAGACGCTGGTGTAGGAATCGATCTCCATGCCATTCGAGAGTGTCTCTTTGTATGTCCCACCAAAGTTGTAGGAAAGCACGCTCGGCTGCGAGGGATCACTTTGGTATTCAGTCGCATTGAGTTTATCCACAGGCAAAACCATCGTTTTTGTGCCGACTGAAAGCTGAATTTCAGCTTTATCTAGGCCGCACTCCCACGAGCTCCAACTAGCGCTACCCGGCCCCTGCACGCATCCCACTAAAGTTCCAGGAACGATAACGACCTTTTCTCGATTCACTATATCGAGCAGATAGATTCCTTCGATATTATCGGTGAAGTAAGGCGGATCCGCTAAAAGAGTGGTGCTTGCCAAGAAAAGGAAAAGTGCTTTGCGCATGGTGGTAGGCCCCCTTTTTTTCGTTCAAATGACTTTCTGACAATCTAGCACGCTATCATCATGGGAATACCCTTCGGGTTCAAGCTGCAACGTGGCGTGATTAATACGGTGGGAATCTCTCAGCACCGCGTTGCTTGCATGCAAAACTTTTGCGAAGTCTATTTTCTGTTTAGTGCATAAATGGGCACTCAATGCCGTAACACCGCTGGCAAGAGACCAAACATGCAAGTCATGTACGTCAGTAACACCTTCAACCAACATAAGATCTTGGCGCACCTTAGCCAGATCCACGCCGGCAGGAACGGACTCGAGCAAAATATCGGTGCATTCTACAAGCAGTTGGAATGCGCCTTGGAGAATGAGCAGTCCTATCAAGACCGAGACCATCGAATCGGCCCAATTCCACCCCCAACCCCAAACGAATAGGCCCGCTAAAATTGCGCCGACAGAACCCAGCGCATCGAAGAAAAGGTGCAGTCGAACCGCTTTGATGTTCAAACTCGAGTGACTGTGTCCCTTGCCGCTCACTAATCGCAGGGCCACCAAATTCACGACGAGTCCGCCGACTGCAATCGTTGTCATCCAAGGACCATTGATTTGTCTGGGCACTCCAAAGCGTTCCCAAGCTTCGTAGAAAATCCAAAGCGCAACGAGCACCAAAAGTGCACCGTTGACGGTAGCAGCTAGGATTTCTGCTCGATGGTAACCATAGGTTCTTTGGTCGGTTGGAGGCTTTTTCCCCACCCAAATCGCAAAAAGGCCCAGAGCAACCGCGGCAGTATCGATTGCCATGTGGCCAGAATCGGCCAAAAGCGCCAGCGAACCGCTAAATATCCCGCCCGCAATTTCAAGAAACATGAACCCGGCGGACAAGAATAAGACTTTTTTCAAGCTACCCGCGTTCTCTTGATGAGAATGCAATGCGCCGTGGTCGTGGTGGTGATGGTGGTGCCCCATAAGGTTCAAAAGCTTACCAGCAGAGCGTTGCAAAGTCCCAGCACAACCTTATTTCTCCAACGAGGGTTTCTGGGACCCAAAAAGCAACGTCCCGACTTGATTCACAGCGTCAGTCATCCTAAAAATGAATCAGAAAAGAGCAGGACAGCTTGTCACAGAAAATGCGCCGAATCAGTCTTCAGTTTGACACCGGGTCTTTGGTATGGTGCGTAAACCTGTTGGTTTCGGGGCGTCTCAAGCGTAACTCATCGTGGCCCGCACCTTGCATTTCGAAAGGTGAGGAACCCCAGGTGACGTGTGCGCGGTAAAAAGAAAATCCCCTTCGCCGGACTTTTCGATAGTCTCAAGAAGCGGATCTCCTCAAAGTCGAAACGCGGCGCGTCATTAGATGGCACTAAATGGTCGGCCTGGCGCAACTCCCTTCGAAAAAAGTTTCCGGAAAACTTTCGCAAGCTGCAACTCGACCTCCGCAAAGCAGATCCGGAAACCATCACGACTTACCTGACTTGGGCAAAACGAGCCCTATTCGTACTTGCCTTGTATTTTTTAGGAGGCGTCGCAGCAAGGCTGGCCGGCTCTTTTATAAAACCCACGCCGATGCCACCCTCCCAGCGAATTTCTGGTGCCGTTGGCCGTCCCTCTCCCAAAGAAGACTACGATGAAATTCTACGGCGCAATATGTTTAACGTAGAAGGGACTATCCCGGATCCGTTCGATCAGGGCCAACTCGACTGCTTCTCCCAGGCACGCCCCACTAGCGCTCCCATGCAGTTGCTCGGCACCATCGTCATGAGCGACGACAAATACTCTGTCGCCCTAGTGCAGGAGGAAGGGAGCCAAAAGACTGCGGTCAAAAAAGATGAGAGTTTTTTCAACGATAAGTACCAAGCCATGAAGATTGAGCGCAACCGGCTCTGCTTCCAAGTGCGCAATACCCAGGAAATGGAATACATCGAAATTCCCACCTCAGGCCAGGACCTGGCCCTCGCTGGGCCTTCTCTCCATAGTGGCACCGACGGGATTGCGGCAGTTTCTGAAAATCAGTTTGTTGTGAACCAAGGCTTCTTGGAGAAGAATCTGCTCAACCTCAACGAGATCCTTCAAACAGCGCGCGCCATTCCGTACGTCGACCGATCTTCCGGCAAGTTCCGCGGATTTCTCATTCAGTCTATCGATGCAAATTCGCCGTTTAAAAAACTCGGCGTCAATCAGGGCGATGTGCTTACCGCCGTAAACGACATTGTTTTAGATAACGCTGGAAAAGGCCTCGAGGCTTTCCAGAAATTGCGAAATTCACCTAAGGTTACCCTCCAAGTTTTACGAGGGGGACAACCTCATATGATGAGCTACGACATTAAACCGTAAGAGGTATTTATGAACCGAAAACACCGAGTCTGGACCAGCGTTTTATCGGCGGCTCTTGTTCTGTTGATTCCACAAGGATCCACGGCTGAGAATCCTAACCCTTTTGGTACTGGCGATGCACCTCCATCGGCTTCCGAAGGGGGCTTCTTCGAGGAAGGCGAACTCGACAAACAAAACAATCTTGGGTTTGGTAGCGATCCCGAGCAAATCCCCATGCCAGAACAAATGCCCGCGCCAACTATGCCAGATCCTTTGATGGCAGCGCCGGCTGTGCCGCCTCCGACGTCGGCGCCCACACAGTCCCCGACCCCGCGCCGCCAGGCTCCTCCGCCAGCGCCGAGAACCGCCGCACCCAGGTCGAGAGTGTCGGTACCTCAATTTAAAGCAGCTCAATCGCCGGCACCCACTACAACTACAACACTGTCTAAAACTGGAAAGGCTGCCGCCTCTCGACTAGCCGACTACCTTCAGCTGGATTCTTCAGTAAAGGGCCTTGAGGTTAAAAACTTCGATCTGCCGGACAAGGAAATTCGTGACGTCGTTACTTTGATCAGCAAGTGGACAGGAAAAAACTTCATTATCGATTCCAAAGTACGGGGGAAAATTACGATTCTTGGTCCAAGCCAAGTAACCCTAGAGGAAGCCTATCAAGCTTTTCTTTCTGCTTTAGAGGCCAACGGCTTAACCACCGTGAAGTCCAACAAGTTTATTCGTATTATTGAATCGGCAGAAGCACGCCGTGCCCCAGTCGAAACTTACTCAGGCGACTACACTCCGGACACCGATCAATTTATCACCCGTATTTTTCAGCTTAAGTACATCAATGCGGACGAAGTGCAGCGAGAGTTCCGCGACCTTACTACTCGGCAAGGAAAGCTCTTCGCTTACGAACCCACGAATTCAATCATCATTACCGATACGGGATCGAATATTAAGCGCATCCAAGGCATTCTCGACACCCTAGATGTGAAGGGATTCGAAACCACCCTCCATGTTTTGAGAATAAAAAACTCTTCGTCAAAGAGCATTGCTGAGATGCTTGCAGAAATTTATGGAGACGACCGCAGCGGTGGCGCAAACCGAACTCGAACCTTCCGACGGAGTGCTCTTGAGCGTACGCGAGGCGGCGGGATTATTTCAAAAATCATTCCCGATGAGCAGACGAATAGCTTGCTCGTGCTCGCAAACCGCGCTGGGTTTGATCAGCTTGTGCAGCTTGTTCGGCGGCTGGATGTGAGGGTAACCGATACGGGACGCATCCACGTCTATTACTGCGAGTACGCTAAAGCAGAAGATCTGGCATCCACTCTTGCCTCGCTAGCTGGAGGCGGTGGTGCGGGACTTGGGAAACAGACTAACCGAAAAGCCTCGGTCACCAGCGGGAACGCTCTTGGTGGGGGAAACAACCCCGCTTCAAGCCCTGTAAGCACTGGCCCAGTGACTGCCGAGCTTGAGGGAGGAGCGAAAATCACCTCGGATGCCGCAACTAACTCTTTGGTTATTACGGCCAATTCTGGCGACTACCAAACTTTAAAACGCGTGATCAAAAAGCTCGATATCCCAAGGCTGCAGGTGTTTGTTGAAACTGCGCTTTTGGAAGTCAATATCGATCGAGATACCACATACGGTGTAAACCTCGGAACGAGTGCACCTGGACGGCTTTTTGCCGGTGGCTTTATCGGCGATCCCACAAGTCTCTCAAGCCTCTTAACTAATGGAATGCCATCGCCGGGAGTGTCGATCCCAATTGTTTCTCCGCCTTCGTTCCAAAATACATTTACCGCAAATGGCGTATCCCAAACTGTCACCACTTACTCGTTCATGGGGCTTTTAAGGTTGCTAACCAGCAAGACGAATTCCTCAGTCTTGTCGACGCCGCAGATTATCGCGATGGACAATGAGAAAGCGGAGTTCAAGGTCTTAGACGAGACTCCTGTTCAATCGACGTTCGTGGCTTCCGTGGGCGGTACTGCGGGTGGAATCGGAAACGTGGGGCAGGGCTCGATTGAGAACAAGAAAACGGGAATCGAAATCACCCTCACGCCGCACGTGAACGCCGCTAGCAAGAGCATCCGACTGGAAATAGCGCAAAAAATAGATAGCATTCGAAACTCCGGTGTCCCTGCGTCGCTCCAGGGAGTGCAAATTGCAACCACCTCTCGCGTTACTAACACCACGGTAGTTGTTAAAGACCAAGACTTCGTGATGCTTGGCGGATTAATGTCTGACAAAGTCGATGAAACGGTTAGAAAAGTACCGTTACTTGGAGACATACCGATTTTGGGTTGGCTCTTCAAAGCAAAGGAATTCAAGACGGTTAAGAGCAATCTAATCATCTTGCTCAGACCGAGGATTATCGGAACTAGCATCTCGGCGGCCCAGGTTGCGGATGAACACCTAGATAAGCGCTCCACCTTCATAGATGAAAACTTCGGAGGGGATGACCAACACGATAAGAAGGTAAAAGCCCTAAGGGACGACATCAAGAAACAAAAAGATAGCTCGGCAGTGGACCCCCTCGATCGCTACCGCAACAATCCCAAAGACGAGGACGAAGAAAGGCAGCCCAGCGAAAGCGCTGAAGAAGTCTTCCCCGACCCGCTGAGAGGTCGCGCTCCGAAAACTGCGAAAAGCGCCGCTGAGCAACCCCAAACACCGGCTTTGATTCAAAGCGCGGGAGAATAAAATGGGAAAGAACGCCACAGAAGTTATCAACAGGGTTTTGAGGCAAGAAAACAAGATCGGACAAATCTTGCTTTCCCAAACCTCACTCACTGAAGATCAGCTACGCGAAGCGCTGAACATTCAAAAAGAAAAAGGCGGGCGTCTTGGCGAAATCCTGATTCAAAAAAAATTCCTTCAGCCCAATGAAATACTCCTAGCACTAGGACTTCAGCTTGGTATTCCGCACCTAAAAGAAATTGATATTAAGCATATTGATCCGGAGTGGGTGAAGAACATCCCCATTCCCTACGCACGGCAAGTAGAGGTGCTCCCGGTCGCCATGGATGAAATGGCTGTCACTGTGGCCGTGTCCGACCCCTTTAACCTTCAATGCTTAGACGATTTGCGTGTTGTTTTCCAAAAAGAAATTCGTCCAGTTTTGTGTGAAAGCAAGGTCATTCTCGATGCAATAAATCGCGTGTACGAACGCGTGAAACAAAACCTCATTTCTGAAATTGAAGAGGATCAAGAAGAGTATGAGTACGATCTTAAAGAACCTGTCGACTTATTGGAGTCTTCCGATAGCGACGCTCCCATCATCAAGTTTGTAAACAACCTCATCTTCCGAGCCATCAAAGACAAGTGCTCCGACATCCACATTGAGCCTTACGAAAAAGACCTTGCTGTGCGATTTCGCATTGATGGTGTTCTATACGACATTGTTAGAACACCTAAGAAACTCCACGCAGGAATTTCCTCTCGGATCAAGCTCATGGGAGAGCTCGACATTGCCGAGAAGCGCCTCCCACAGGACGGCCGCATCAAGATCAAGATCGCCGGGAAAGATGTCGACATCCGACTCTCGGTTATTCCCACCGCCCACGGCGAACGCCTGGTGCTGCGTATTCTAGATAAAAGCAATGTGCGCCTCGACCTTCAAGATTTGGGCTTTGACGACAATGCTATTACTTTAGTGAACCAGATCATCCACAAAAAGCACGGGATCTTCCTAGTTACCGGCCCTACGGGAAGTGGAAAAACTACTACTCTTTATGCCGGACTGAGTCGCATTAACTCTACCGAACGCAATATCATTACGGTGGAAGATCCTATTGAGTACGACCTCAAAGGAATAGGCCAAATTCAGGTGAACCCTAAAATTGGGCTCACTTTTGCCTCCGGCCTTCGGTCGATCCTACGCCAAGATCCCGACGTAGTGATGGTGGGAGAAATTCGAGATAAAGAGACGGCGGAAATCGCTATTCAGGCATCTTTAACCGGTCACTTCGTTCTTGCTTCTATCCACACCAACGATGCGCCCGGTGCCATCACGCGTCTTATTGATATGGGCGTTGAGCCGTTCCTGGTTGCTTCGTCGTTGCTTGCCGTACTAGCGCAACGACTTATTCGTAAGGTTTGCCAGAATTGCGTCGAGCTCTACACCCCCACCGCGGTGGAATTAAAAAACTTAGGACTCGATCCGGCCGCTTTTGGCGGACAGAAGATTTCTAGAGTGCGCGGTTGCGCTGAGTGCAGCGGAACCGGCTATCGTGGGCGAATGGTAGTGCACGAGCTGATGGTAATGGACGACGATATCCGAGCGCTCATTATGGAAAGAACTGACGCGAACATTATTAAGAAGACGGCCGAGTCCAAGGGAATGGTAAGCCTAAGAAAGAACGGCATTCAAAAGGTACTAGAGGGTGCGACCACCGCGATTGAACTAGCGTCGGTGACTCAGGAATAAACGATGGCACTTTTCGAATACAAGGGCGTGGGCCCAGGTGGAAAAGCCACAAAAGGAGCGATCGAAGCCGACTCGGCTAAATCCGCCCGCGCCAAGCTCAAGGGCCGTGGCATTTTCACCACCGAAATTAAAGAGAAGTCCGCACAGAAACAGAAAGAAAGCTCAATTCCGCTTACAGGAGGCGGTGGCGGCGTAAAAATGGGGAACCTCACCCTGATGACGCGCCAACTCGCCACACTCATTAAAGCCCGCATTCCACTGGACGAAGCTTTGGCCGCGCTGGTGGAGCAGACCGATGACAATCGTCTAAAAAGCATCCTCGCGCAAATTCGCACAAGCGTGAACGAAGGAAAATCGCTCGCTGATAGCTGCAAGCAATTTCCCAAGGTTTTTAGTCCTATTTTCGTCGCCATGATTCAGGTGGGGGAGGCGAGCGGGAACTTGGATCTCGTTCTAAATCGCCTGGCCGACTTTTCTGAGTCTCAGCTTGCCCTTCGAAACAAAGTGGTCGGGGCCATGGTGTACCCCGCCTTCATGATGGTAGCGGGCTTTGGGATCGTGTTTTTCCTTTTCGCATTTGCAGTTCCCAAAATTACCGAAGTATTCGCTGGGTCTAAGATGGCGCTTCCTCTGCTTACCGTCATCATGATCAATATCAGCAAGATCGTTTCGGGTTACTGGCTCCCTATTCTTCTTGTTCTGTTCGGCTCGTATTCCTTTTTCATGTGGTACATCAGCACCAAAGCCGGCAAAGACTGGTGGGATGCCGTGAGCTTGCGCATTCCGGCCTATGGAAAAATGCGAAGAATGGTCGCGGTGTCACGTTTTGCTAGAACGCTCAGTACTATGATTGGGAGTGGTGTACAGCTATTGGATGCTATCGATATCGTCAAAGACGTTGTAGACAATGCGGTAATTCGCAAAGCCCTCATTCAGTCTCGGGAAAGTATCCGCGAGGGCCAGACCATTGCGGCCCCATTGCGCGCTAGCGGCCAGTTTCCGCCGATTCTCACCCACATGATTGCGGTAGGGGAAAAAACCGGCGAACTGGAAGAAATGCTCAATGTGGTTTCGGACGCATACGACGTCCAAGTGGATACGGCTATCAATTCGATGACAAGGTTGCTGGAGCCCCTTATGATTCTCGTCATGGGTGGAATCATAGCGCTTGTCGCGCTTTCCATTTTCATGCCGATGATGGAGCTAAATAACCTGGGATCTATGCCGGGGTAGAAGGGAATTATGAAAAAGACAAAAAAGAAACTCGGACAAAAGGGCTTCACGCTCATTGAAATCATGATCGTGCTCGCGATTGTGGGCATGCTCGTGAGCTACGTTGGCGTAAACATCATCAAACAATTTCAGTCGTCTAAGACCCAGTCTGCAAAGATCCAAATGGCGTCTTACGAGCAAGCGTTACAAGCCTACTACTTGGCCCACAGCAACTACCCACACACTTCCCAGGGCCTACAGGCACTAATTTCGGTTCCGACGGTTGGTAAAATCCCCAAGAACTACCCAGAGGGTGGCTACTTTGGGAAAAAGCAGCTCCCCAATGACCCGTTCGGCAATCCGTACCGTTATGAATGCGAGGACTACCAAAACTATACGATTTCTTCGGATGGTCCCGACGGCGCCCCTGCTACCGACGACGATATCGTCCAGGAATAAGCGTAGCCGGCGCCGCGGCTTCACCCTAATGGAAATCATGCTGGTCCTGGCGATCATCGCCTCGGTCATGGCATTGGGTTTACCTGCCATTCAGCGGGTGACTTACCAGCGGGTGAATTCCACCACGCGAAAATTTGTTGGCCTCATACGCACGGTACGCAATGACGCCATTTTGCTAGGCAGCATGTACCGACTCGTCATCGACCTGGATCGCAAGCAGTACTGGGTTGAAACGCAACGAGAGGCAAAGCTGCTCGACGACGTCGAGCCAGATAAGAAGAAAAAGAAGAAATCCGGAGAGGAACCTCCGTCTAACTTTTTATTTGCCTCCAAATACTCCAAGGAGCCTGTTCCCATGCCGGACGGGGTTGTCTTCGACGGAGTTTATAAAGAGCGCGAAGGACTTATTAAAGAGGGCAGGGCTTACATTCACTTTTTTTCAAATGGCTTCAATGAGCCGGCGATTTTGTACTTGAAGCGCGATGGGAACAAAACGGTGAGCTATTCGCTGGTGGTGCGGCCCACTTCGGGCAAGGTGGATATCTTTCCGGAAACGATTCCCAGCTTGGATTCGGTGCCTGACAAATGAACAAGGGCTTCACTTTCATCGAAGTGCTCGTAGCACTTTTGATATTTACTTTTTCTGGCCTTGCGGCCTTGAGCATCGTCACGGGCTCCGTGCGCGCGGTGAAAGAAGCCAAGGAAATTTCCCATGCAACTTGGCTACTACAAAACCTCATGGCCCAAACGGAGGCCAAGCTTGAGGGACAGGGGCTGGACAAGGCGTGCAAAGAAAAGGATGAAGGCAAGTTTCCTGCGCCAAATGAAAGATTTCAGTGGAAAACATCGTGCTACAAAATTGATTTTCGCCTTTCTGAAGCTGCCGCCAAACTGCAGCAGCAAATGGCCTCTGGGAAGAATGCAGATGCCGATACCGACGAAGATCCGATATTGAAAATGATTCTACAAGTAGCCAGTGAATACCTGACCCGATCCACTCGGGAAATCCATGTCGAGGTCAATTGGACACAGGGAAAAACCCCAAGGCAGTTGACTGCCACAAGCCACTTCGCTCGGTACGATCAACAACCCGCGCTCCCAGGGGGAATGGGAACTGGCACATCGTCGCCCGCCCCTTCGCAAGGGAGAAATCCATGACGGTGAAACGCGGCAACAGCGGATTCACCCTTCTTGAACTACTCTTGTCGCTCGCTATTTTTACTTTGATTGGGCTAGCGACGGTTCGTCAGGTAAGCCAAATCCAGAACACCAAAGAAACTGCGCTTCAAGACATCGATACGTACAACGACGTAAGAGCGGCATTGAACCTCATGCGCAATGATTTGAGCCAAGCTTTTCATGTTCAACTAGACGATCTGGGGCCCAATGTTCGCGCTACTGTCATGAGAAATGAAAACATTGCTCATACAGTGTTCGACGGCCGACAACGCGAGCTGATTTTCACTTCGCTGGCCCATCGAAACTACTACGCGAGCAGAAAAGAATCTGAGCAGACGGAAATTTCCTATTTTTTATTTAATCGCCCCGGAGTGAAACTCCCTAGCTTGATGAAACGGGAAAGTGAAAATATCGATGAAAATCTCTTTCAGGGCGGGCCACTCTATCGCCTAGTCGATAATGTTCAGGAACTGGAATTTTCATACTGGGACGAGAAACAGGAGCGCTGGCTGACCGACTGGAATTCTGACTCGGGAAGTCAGCTTGATCGTTTCCCTTTGCAGGTAAAAGTGAAAATCAAGGTTTTGGGAAAGCAGCCTCTCCCGCTCGGGGTTGAGGCGATTTTTAAAATTGCGTTTCCCAATAACACTCCCTTTTTGGTGCAATTTTGATTCGGAACGAAAAAGGCGCTGCTCTAATGACGGTACTCGTCGCACTCATGATCATTACGATCATGCTGTTCGAGTTTCAGTATGCCGCCATGGTAGAGCGCAAACTTGCCTACAACGACTTGAATCAAACCCAGGCTTACTACCTGGCGAAGTCGGGCGTAAGAGTTGGTATGTTGCGGGTAGCTCTGTACGCGAGGCTAAAGACGAATCCGCAGATCAAGTCTATGTTGCCTGACCCTAATGCTTTGAACGGATTCTTGGACCAAATATGGTCGCTTCCTCTGCCCTCGTTCCCTCCGAGCGCAGCCAGCCTACAAAAACTGGGCAAGAGCGATAGAGACGCCGCCGAAAAGGTGCTCTCGGAGACTAAAATAACAGAGGGGAACTACACGGTAAGCATCAAGAGCGAGTCTTCGAAAATCAATTTAAACAGCCTGACCGTGCCCCAAAACATGCTGGGTCAACGCCCCAACTTCAACACTCAGTGCACGGCGCCCTATCTTTGCACCGGTCAAATGCTGACCAATATCTTGGCAAAGTTTCTAAAAGACTCTGACGACCCCTACGAGGAATTCCCCGATTTGCGTCCCGAGGAACTTGTTTCCGACATTATGGACTGGGTGAGCCCTGGCGATTCGAGATTAATGGGAGGCAACAAAGACAGTTACTACCTTGCGTTGCAGCCGCCTTACCGAGCCAAGAAAGGTCGACTCTTCACTCTTGAAGAGCTGCGTCTAGTTCGCGGCATGACTGAGCCGATTTACAGAAAGCTTCAGCCTTATGTGACCGTGTATTCCTATGACGGTAAAATCAATATCAATTCCGCTTCCGACACCCTGCTCCACGCTCTGTACCCGGATTTTACCGAGGACGATTTCAAGAGAGTTAAAGAACATAAAAACCAAATTGGTACTTGGTCCACAGAGAAGGCTTTCGCCGACTTTGTTACCCAAAACCTTGGCCGATCAGGTTTCTCCACGCTTTATCCCGATCCAGCGAACTATCCATTTACGGTCGGAACAGACAGCTTTCTTATCGAATCCCTAGGAGTAATACCAAAGAGTGCCAGCAGCGTGCAGCGAACTATTAAAGCGGCAGTAGCGTTTACCTCCGCCAAGGGCGGCACGATTATCCCTGGAATTACCACCGAGGCCGATTGCAATAAGAGCCCGGCCACTCAGTTTTGGAACGCGTTTACCAACCAGTGCCTCACCAACCCCCGCAATGAGCAGGAGTGCAGGTATAATGCTGGCGGGGGATGGATGGATGACGGCTCCGGAAGAATGGGGTGCCGTGTCCAACAGGCCAATTCCAGCAAAATGGTATACCCGCCACCGACTGGGCCGGGCAGTAAATCGGCTGGGACAAATACCATGAAAGTGCTTTACTGGTCAGAAAGCTAGACGAGGACGAACAATGCGGATTCTGGGAATCGAGTTTGGGGCGTGGAGCCTGAAAGCCGTAGAGATGGAATCTCGCTTTCGGCGCGTGGATATTTTGGACTTCCACGAAATTCGCCTGCCATTGGAAATTGTAGATCCCCTACCGGTGTATCGGGAGGCGGTTAGTCAACTCATGGCTCGCTTGCCGACGGTGCCCGAAAAAATCGCTACGAGTGTTCCCCCGGCCCAAACTGCGCTGCGCTTTTTGCAAATCCCCATTAAGAAGCGCAAGACGGTCGAAAAGATGTACCGCTTTGAGCTTGAAGATGCAGTTCCGTTAAAAATTGAAGATTCTTTGCTAGAGCACCAAGTGTACCCACGGGAACAAGGAAGCCTCGTCTTTGTCGCGATGGCGCCGAAGCACTTGGTGGCTTCGCACCTTGCTTGGTTGAAAACAGTAGGGATTGATCCCGACTGGCTCACCTTTGATGGAATGGGGCTGGTAAACCTGTATTTTGCCCAAACACCTGTGAAAGGGCCTGAAGCTCCAACCAGCCCAGTTTTACTCCTGGACATCGGCCATGCAAAAACGAACCTCGCCATTTTGCACGAAGGCCGCTTGGAACACTTTCGCAGCATTGGTTGGGGCGGGGGCGCCATCACTCGCAATATCGCACTTAGCTTAGGTGTCACTTTAGAAGAAGCTGAAAGAATTAAGCGTGAGGACGTGCGCCTCGACGAAGATATGGATGCTGCCTCCGTTCAGCTTCAAAACGCGGTTTTAGCCGCAACCCAGGCTTGCGGAACATTCGCTGCTGACCTCATGCACAGCTTAGTAGCCTATCGAAACTCTTATCACCGAGAAATTGGCTCAGCGCTGATCACCGGCGGCACCTCTAAGCTTTGGGGGATGCCCTCGCTTATTGCCTCGGCACTGGGAGTGCCAGTCCAACCCTTTAACTCGTTCGCAGGACAAAGTCTAAAACCAGAAATTCGCGACCGAGGTGACGAGGCTCGTTTTGCCGAGCCATTGGGAAGGGCTTCGGTCTTTCTTCGAAAAACTTCTTTGTTATTTAATTTTAGAAAGCAGGAACTGGCGAAGGAGACTTCGCTCAATGAAGTAAGTGCCCTGATGCAAAACCCCATTGTTCTGCAGATTTTGGGGTTCGCAGCGCTACTAGCTGCAATTTTGTACATAAACGTTTGGACGAGTGGAGCGATTGCGGAAAAAGAACTTCAAGCAGCTCGAGTCGAACTGCAGAAAGTCTTCTCCGAAACGTTCTCAGGGGTCCCTACGAAAACCGCCAAAACACTGACCTCAAATCCCGATCAGCTAAAAAAGTACATTCAACAGAAAAATAAGGAACTGGAACAAAAGATCAAAATGGTCTCAAAAGATCAGACCCCTATGCTCAGTCGCGTGCTGGCAGTAAGCGTGGCGTTTTCTAAAGACTTGAAAGTGGATGTAAATACTCTGAGCTTAGATGATCGGGCGCTCGCTATAGAGGGCGTGCTCTATCAGGGCGATCTGAATCAAGCAAAGTCCGCGCTGGAGCAAGTGCCGTGGCTTAAAGAGGTGAATGTGAGCACCAATGAAAAACGGTTCTCGATCAAAGCGGAGGTTTTAGGTCGATGATAGGCATTGAGAAAATCAAAGACTGGATTCGCGAAAACATTCCAATGCTCACCGTACTATTTGAAAATAAGTACCTGGGCATGCTCTACGATCGTTTTGCTAGCTTACCCGGAGGAAAACAAAAGAGGGTAATTCTAGGATCGTTGGGGGCCTTTCTCGGCCTAATCATGTTGCATTTGCTCAGCTCATACATTGGGCTTTGGTCCACCCATAGCCAGACGAATCAATCACAAGAAATGGTCGGGGTTTTGCGTCAGTATTCCAAGCAGCAACGTGAGCAAAGCGGCGAAATCCGTATGCTCGAACACAATGCAGCACTGGCTGCGGCCGGCAGCTTTAAAAGCCATCTCGCGTCGGTTGCAAAAGGGGCAGGCATTTCGCCTCGTATGCTGCAGGCCGAAGAAGCTGCCGACGCTGAATCGGAAGAAGGAGACGAAAGAAAAGACAGCGACCTAAAAATGAAAAGGGCCACGGTTAAGCTTCAGCGAGTTAACCTGAGCCAGCTGAAATCTTTCCTCCAAGGGGTAGAGTTTGGAACCTACAGCCTTTCCGTTTCCTCAATTAAGATTAAGAACGACGAAAAAATCCGTGGGTATATGGACGTAGAACTTGGCGTGGTGGCTTACCTTTTCGTTAGCGCCGGGGAGGGCACGTGATCCGTAAACCCAAAGTGAAAACTGTCTTGGTCGCGATCGGCATTTTTTTAGCTTTCTTCATTTGGCGATTCCCCTACAGAAACCTGCGTAGCTATATATTTGGCGAAATCTACAAGACGACGGGCATTCGAATTGAAGCGGAAGATTTAGGCTTAACCTTTTTTGGATGGCCCGGGGTCGTATTGAGGAAAGCGACACTTGCAGTTCCTGTGGGCCCCACTTTCGATTTGGATCTCGCGGCCGAAGAAATCACCGCAAGAGTCGGTATCGGCGGCTTGTTCCCGCCAGCAAAGATGGTTTCACTTTATGCTTACGGATTTCAACGAGGCGGTGACCTCTACGTTCGTGCCAGCCAATCTAAAAGCTATTTGAACGGCACGCTGACTGGCGACAAGCTTAATCTGAGCCAGTTCTTGAAGGCCGGCATGCCCGAACCCATCGAAGGCATTTTGACCGCTGCCGGATCTTTTTCTTACGCATTGGAAGACCTCTCCAAGTCCACAGGTGACTTTCAGCTTACTATTCGAAAACTGAAAATTCCGGGTATGAATCTGCAAGGTATTATCTTGCCGGAGATTGCCTGGGACGACGTCAACGCAAAGCTTACCGCAAAAAATGGAAGCCTGGACATTGTGCAGTGTCAGCTTGGAAATCCCACCTCGGAACTTCGAGGTACCCTTTCGGGGTCAATACGTCTTGGACGAAATATTTCTACAAGCTTTTTTAATTTAGTCTTACGTCTTCAAATGACTGAGAAGTACAAGAACGACCCTCAGTCAGCAACACTTGCAGCATTCTTAAAGACATTCGAATCGACAAAAACCCCTGGCGAGTACGCGCTGAAATGGGCGGCCACTCCAGCCGAAATGTCGACAAACATCATGCTGGCGCTACCCGCAAAAGCTGAATAACCTGCGAACCGGGCAAACCGAGTCTTGGGGATGGAGTATTGATCGTTGGAATTGGGGAATAGAATCACTCAGGGTGAGATTTGGCATTGGGGGGGGCGATGCAGTAAAATATCCCATCCCACTGCCTGCTTCTCGGATTCGAGCTGACTGCGCAGAAACGTTTAGAGTTAGGTACTTATGAGAACTGGTTTTTTTATCAGCCTACTGTTATTCGGCATTCTTGCTGGATGTTCGTCTTTTCCAACCACGCCCCACCCTGTGGAAAAGAAGTTGAAAGATTTTTTGGACTTTTCTGAAAACACTGAAGTATTTCTAATCGCCGGATCGAACGATACCGCAAATTTTGCAGAGGAAGTACTGGCTCAACGGCGACTCTGGATTGAGCGAGGCATTCGACCGGCGCAGATAGCTTGTTATTACGCGCCCCCATTCAATGTAGTCACAAATCCAGACTCCGCACAGTTCGCAGAAATTGAAAAGAAAATCAGTTCTTGTTATCTGGCCGACTACCGAATCATCGAGCGCCACTTGAAAAAGGTGGCATCAGCAAAAACTGCCCCTTATTTTTATCTTTATTTTACTGGCCATGGAGAACCTCCCTTAAAAGTTAAGAGAGAAGTTTTCCCAAAGTTGTTTGGCGATACCATCGCACAAGAGCGGCTCAAAAATGCTGAGAATTTCGCATTTTGGCGGCCTGAGGACGACGTTTATACCCTTAAACTTAATGCGGTCCAAGGCAAGGGCCCCATCTCTGACGGCGGGATTTTTTCTGCACGTGGGACAAGAGTAACGGCCCACGAAATTGGCCTAACACCCCACAATTTGGCTTACCTCTTGGCGCAGCTTCCGAAAAAAACCCAGAAAACCCTTGTCCTGCAAGGTTGTTTTTCTGGCGGGTTCTTAAGTCCCATCCCTGGGCTAGGCAATCGCACGATTGGCCAGGTAGTACCTAACCTGACAATCCTCACGGCTTCCTCAGACATGCGCGCTAGTTTTGGGTGTGACCCGGGTGATACTATGACTGACTATGGGACCATCTTTCTGCAACGCCTGCGAGAGACGAAAGGCAAACCGCCTGAGATAGACTGGCAGAAAATAGCGGCTGACGTGATTTCCAAAGTGCGTATCCGGGAACGGAAGATAGGCTATCGACAAGAGTTCTACTCCGAGCCACAGTTCATGACAAATAGCCCCCAGTAGCTTTGTCCAGTCCAACGCCTGGCGGGTGAGGGATCAAAACTCACGCGCGATTGAGCTTTAGTTTTATTAGGCTGGCTAGAATCAGTCCCCAAAATACCCAAAGCAGTAGGTGGTAGCCGACGGGTGTTGCGAACAATGATCCTATTTTAATATCGAAGAGTACTTCGCCCAGTGGGGGCAAGAAAGAATATACCAAGTACCAATTTCCTTCCCTTCCCATTCCCGCTTGGAAGAAAGCCCCGCTAAGTTGCAGCACAGTCAGCAAAGTAGTTCCGCCAATGAACGCCGTCGCCTTTCCAAATGCCATTGAAGTTACGGCAAGAAAAAAGACAACGACTTCAAGTGCCACCAGTGAGACGACGCTTGCCGAAACAAAGGCTTTCCAAGGAAATGTCGGGTCGACCCAAGCGGAGAACCCAAATTGAAGTGCCAAGCTAAGCAACAAGGCCGCCACCTGGCATAGAAATAAGAGTGCAAAACTTATCGAATACACTCCTGGAAAAACCCATTTTGAAACAGGTAGCGAGAACGTGAGTTGGGAGCGAGAGTCCTCGTGCAAGTAGGGTACGGTCCAAATCCCAAACACCGAGGCCAAGATCATTCCGGAGAAAAAATTCGCAATAACGAGCGCGGTAACCACTTCTGGCAGACCCATCACTACTTGGACTTGTTGGTACTGGATTTTTGCCGCAAATAGAATCTTTGCAGTACCGTACTGCGCAAAGAACGAAAAAAAGAGCCAAAGCACAAGAAGGCGGCTTCGCCAAACCTGCAGAAGATGAAAGCGAAGGCATGCGATCATAGCTTTTTCCCCGCCACTGATTCAAAGGCCGCTTCAACCGACCCGTATTGGGAAACACATGCACCAACCGAAGATTCCAAAACCAGCTTCCCTTGGTTGAGAATGGCAATTTGCGAGCAAGTCTTTTCAACTTCAGCGAGGATGTGAGAACTGTATAGAAGCGAGCCCCCATTAGCCCGGTACTTCTCCAAGCGCTGTCGTAGCTTAACAATAATCAGAGGATCGAGTCCGTTGAGGGGCTCATCAAGAATGAGCAATTGCGGACTACCCAAAAAGGCTTGCGCTAGTACTAAGCGTCGCTTCATGCCCTTAGAATAATCGCGCACCCGTTTATGCGGAACCAAGTCGAACTCTTCCAATAGCGAAGCACACTCTTCTTTTCGGCGCTTAGGATCTGCGCAACGAAGACTTGCGATAAATTCTAAATACTCTTGCCCTGAAACCCGCTCTGGGGGAATTGCCTCTTCAGGTGCAAATCCAATTGCGCTTAAAACCTGAACCGAACCCGGCTGTCCGCCCAATACTTGCACTTCACCGGCCGCCGGACGCATCATCCCCATAAGACTTCGCAAAGTGCTGGTTTTGCCCGCTCCGTTAGCTCCAAGAAGCCCGAGCGCCTCACCCTGCTTGAGTTCCAAATCAAGCGAATGCACTGCCACGTTGCGCCCGTAACGGACACAAAGACCCTTGATTTTGAACACCGACGTATTTTGACTCGCTTCCAAACTCATCACTTTATTCTTTGGGAGATTGACAGTATACGATCCCAAACATGCCGACCACCGTAAATCGTATTTCCATTGGGCTAGACATTGGCGGAACCCGACTCAAGGCGCTAGCACTCCGAGAGCCCGACACCATTTTGTGTGAGCTTGAAATCGACTCACGCGCCTCGGAAGGCCCCCAAAGTGTTCGTCAGGCACTTAGAGAGGCTGTTGAAACCTTTCGCTTGAAAGGCTTCACCCCTTGCGTGATTGGAATTGGCTGCGCTGGATCTGTAGATTCGCGCCGGGGAATTGTGCGCAACTCCCCTAATTTTGCCGACTGGCAGAACGTAGAGCTGCGAGCCTGGGCGGAAGCAGATTTTGGCGTTCCTGTTTCGGTGGACAACGACGCTAACTGCGCCGCGGTAGCTGAGTGGAAGCTAGGGCAGGGGGCTGGGAAGAAAGACTTGGTTCTCTTAACTCTGGGAACAGGAATTGGCGGCGGTGTAATCATTGAAGATCGCCTATTCCGTGGCAATACGGGCACTGCCGGAGAGATTGGGCATCTCTCGTTGTACGCGAACGGAGAAGCTTGCCCCTGCGGCAGCCGCGGTTGTTTTGAAAGATACTGCTCCGGAACCGCTATTCGTCGGAACGCCGGCGATATTTCATCCAAGGAAGTTTTCTCTAATCCCAATGATCCAAGATTTGCCCCGGTGATTGAGAAATTTATTTTCGATTTTTCGGCAGCCTTGACTAGCCTGGCTAATACATTCGACCCCGAAGCTATTTTGCTTGGAGGGCAGGTGAGTCTTGGAGTGGCACAGTTTCTTCCCCAACTCAGACAAAACGTTAAGAAATCGGCATTCCCCGCCGTTGCTGCTGAAATGAAAATTGAACTCGCGAAGTTTGGAAACTTGAGCGGTAGTCTCGGCGCTGCCCTGCTTGCGCTGACTGACGACGATCAAAAACGAGTAGCTTCAATGAATCGGGGTTAAAGCCCTAGACCAACGGATTTTTTTCGACGAGCCCCAACTAGTATTCTTGTCTACAGACAGCCAAATGATTTGTGCCCTTCCGCGAATATTTGCCCTTGGCACATCCCCCCAAGAACGACTGTCGTAGGAATCGTCCCGGTTATCCCCCATTACGAAAAAATGATCTGGGGCCACCTCATGAACTGTCGCCGGGGCGACATAGTCGAAGGACTTCTCAGTCGAGTACTTCACGACGTGA
This sequence comes from uncultured Pseudobdellovibrionaceae bacterium, assembly GCA_964616705.1. Classification (GTDB taxonomy): domain Bacteria; phylum Bdellovibrionota; class FAC87; order UBA2466; family UBA2466; genus JAIEOG01. The sequence continues at coordinate 1,168 of CAZTRP010000021.1, read as the reverse complement.
GCCCCCGTATCGAGCACTTCCTGGTACAACTTGCCACCCGACGGCGGCCCGCCCAGTATTGCGGCCTGCAATTCGGCGTCTTCGATAGGATCCTTCTTCACCGCTTCCCCGTTGACCCAAAGATCCTTGCCCTTAAATTCGATCTTGTCTCCGGGAACGCCAATCACCCGCTTAATATAATAGAGCGATGGATCCTTCGGATAAACGAACACAACGACATCGCCACGTTTGGGAGAATTCCACGCAACAAACTCCCAACTCGTAAATGGAAACGTAAGTCCATAGGTGAACTTGGAAACCACTATGTGATCGCCAATTTGAAGTGTCGGCACCATGCTGCTCGAAGGGATTTTGAACAACTCAAAAAGGAATGACCGCACGAAAACTACGGCGATTAGACAAAGGATTAAGGTACGAAACAATTCACTTCGCGCCGCTGCGGGCGCAATCACTTCGTTTGACTCGGTAGGATTTTCTATTTCTGCCATGGGCTACTAGATTAACATAAAAAATGCCCAGGCAACCGGAGTCACCTGGGCATCTTATTTTAATTAGGGCATCGTGCGACTTTCCCACGCAGCTACCCGCGCAGTATCATTGCCGATGAGCGGCTTAACTTCTGTGTTCGGAATGGGAACAGGTGTGGCCCGCTCTCTATAAACACCCTAAAGCGTTAAAAAGAGTTAAATTTTTGTTTGTCATTGCGAGGCCTTTGAGAGTCTTACGACTCACAAAGAACCTCGCCATAACAAAGACAATGCATAGGGAGAATGCTTAGATTCTCGAAAATAAAGTAAAGTTAAGCCTCACGGCCGATTAGTACTGGTTAGCTAAACACATTACTGTGCGTACACACCCAGCCTATCAATCTCGTAGTCTTCGAGTGGCCTATAGGGGACCGAAGTCCCAGGGATATCTTATCTTGAGGTCGGTTTCCCACTTAGATTCTTTCAGCGGTTATCCGTTCCAGACTTAGCTACCCAGCAATGCCCTTGGCAGGACAACTGGAACACCATAGGTCTGTCCATCCCGGTCCTCTCGTACTAAGGACAGCTCCTCTCAAATATCCTGCGCCCACGGAAGATAGGGACCGAACTGTCTCACGACGTTCTAAACCCAGCTCGCGTACCACTTTAATCGGCGAACAGCCGAACCCTTGGGACCTACT
>CAZTRP010000020.1:0-28553 GCA_964616705.1 uncultured Pseudobdellovibrionaceae bacterium | reverse complement strand
ATCCGCCCACCTACTCATCCGCCATCACCCAACCGGCTAACCCGGGCCTCGGGCCTCCGACCCCATTGCCCCTATCTCTCACCGAGCCTAGCAGGACCCCGATACCTAATCGCCAGAAGTCCACACAGGACTACCCAGTAGGTTCTAAGCCTTTCGCCCGACCAACTAGATTTTCCATGTTTTCGCTTATCGAAGCCCACCGGGTGTTCGACGATGCTCAACTTCGACTGATGTGCTTCATAAAGCAGGGCGGCATCCAAAACGAAGCTCGTCGAGTGTGGAAACTTGAGGGCCGATTTTCTGAGTAGATCTGCTGGGAAGATCTTCGGGAGTCCGTTGGTGTCACGTACCGGAATTCCCAGGACAAGCTGGGCGAGTTTCGAGTAAAGCCAAGAGACCCACTTCTGTGAAGCGCCATCTTTTCGTTCAACTCTCAAGCCTTTGTGCACGGCCTGCGGAAACTGGCGGGTCGTTTCCCATGTCGCAAAAAGATCTTCGGCTCGCACTTGGCCGTCGGCCGGTATCCAGCCAATGTGTGTGGCTTCGGGACTTGAATGCTGAATGCCGGTAAGAATGCCGCCGCCATAGCCAAGGTTTTTCGCTAGGGTCAAAACTGTCATACGAGGATACATTTTGGCTATTCGAATAAGTTCATGGGACGAGCCGTCAGAACTTCCGTTATCGACCCAAATGACTTCGTAGAGATCGGGTAGTGCGAGTTGATGGATTTTCGATGCTAGAGGGAGCAAATTCCCCGCTTCATTAAATACGGGGACTACCAGGCTAAGGCGGGAGGGTTCCGGCTGCTCGGGGCAAGGGCGTGCGGGGGAAATACTCATATAACGCACCGCATAATACCCACGGGGCAAAGGCCCTTTAGACGCGCTGCCCATGGGTGGAATTTGGAGTCTTTGAATTCCATGTAGGTTTGATTCAACCTGCGTCTGGTGTAGAAAGGCAGGATGAATAAATTGCCGGTTCTTTCCCCGACCCAGCTTGCTAAATATATCGACCATACGCTGCTCCGTCCAGACGCCGACGATGCAAGTCTTGAAAAGGTTTGCAACGAAGCGCGTGAGTACGGGTTTTACTCAGTTTGTGTTTATTGGCACCAGGTGGAGAAAGTCGCCAAATGGCTTGCTGGCAGTTCGGTACTTCCTATTGCCGTGGTTGGATTTCCATCGGGAGAAGTCGCTACTGGCGAGAAGGTCGCGGAAACCAAACAGGCGATCCTGCATGGGGCGCGTGAAATAGACATGGTCATAAAGCGAAGCGCTCTTAAAGCGGGAGACGATCAGGCAGCGGAGGCCGATGTCCATGCGGTGGTTGCTGCCGCCGGCCCCGTTCCCGTCAAAGTGATTTTAGAAACGAGCGAGCTCACTGAGGAAGAAAAACATCGAGCCTGTCAGATTGCAAAGAGAGCCGGAGCTAAGTTTGTAAAGACGTCCACCGGATTTTCAAAGAGTGGCGCAAGCGTAGAAGATGTTGCTCTAATGCGAGCCGAAGTAGGTACGGAATTGGGTGTGAAGGCGAGTGGCGGAATTCGGTCGCACGAAACCGCTCTTAAAATGATTCAAGCTGGGGCAAGTCGTTTAGGTACTTCAGCGAGTGCCAACATAGTGAATGGCGCCTCGGTACAAGGGGAAGGGTACTAAATGCCTGCTAAATTTCCGAAATCCCGGCGTGTTGTTTGTTTGGTTGCCGATGGTTTTGGCGTGGGCGCCGCCGCGGATGCCGAGGCCTACGGCGATTCGGGTGCAAACACTTTGGGTAATACCTGTCGTGCCGTTGGGGGATTGAAGCTTCCTACGCTTGAAAAAATCGGGTTGGGTCGTCTGGGGCAGTTTCAGGGAATTGCGGCTGCTTACCCACCCGTCGGCAAGGTTATGAAACTGGCCGAGCGGAGTGTCGGTAAAGACACCACCACCGGACATTGGGAGTTGGCAGGGCTGGTAACTCGTGAGCCGTTTCCGACATTCGCCGAGGGTTTTCCCCAGGATTTGCTAGAGGATTTCATTCGAAAAGCCGAGTTGCCCGGAATACTAGGCAACTATCCTGCAAGCGGTACGGAGATATTGAAGCAGCTTGGTGAAGAGCACCTTCGAACTGGAAAGCCGATTGTTTACACTTCTGCCGACTCAGTGTTTCAGATCGCTGCCCACGAGGAGGCTTTTGGACTGGAGCGCCTCTACAAAGTTTGTGAAGCGGCTCGGGCGCTTACTCTGCCTTTAAATATTGGTCGCGTTATTGCTCGGCCCTTTGTTGGTACCTCGGCTGCAACGTTTCGCAGAACTGAGCACCGGAGAGATTATTCCATTGCGCCTGGCAGAAACAGTTTGGACATACTAGAAGACGAGGGCATCGAAGTAATTTCGGTCGGGAAAATCGACGACATTTTTAATCATCGTGGAATAAGCCGAGGAAATCATACAGGCAACAATCAAGATAGTTTGCGCGTCACTCTGGAGTTCTTAAAGGAAACACGCGGCGATCAAGCTTTTATTTTCACCAATCTTGTCGATTTCGACATGTTGTATGGTCACCGGCGTGATCCCAAAGGGTACGCACAGGCTCTCTCTGATTTGGATAGCTTCTATCCCACCCTGCTCAGCGAATTGAGAGACGATGATTTGGTTCTATTAACCTCAGATCATGGATGCGACCCCACCTTTCGAGGTTCCGACCATACTCGAGAGTACGTTCCGTTACTTGCGGTGGGCCCAAACCTCAAGGGAGCAGATCTGGGAATTCGCTCTTCTTTCTCAGATGTCGCAGCATCCGTGTTGGCAGCTTTTGGGATTACCTCCACCGAGCTACCTGATTTGGGGACGAGCTTTTTGGATCCCGCTTCGGTATGAATTTTCAGATTACCGAAATTATTCGAAAAAAACGCGATGGTCAGGCTTTGTCCGAGCAGGAACTTAGCTTCTTAGTTCGCGGTTATGTCGATGGAAGTTTGCAGGACTACCACATGTCTGCATGGCTCATGGCCGTTTATTTCCAGGGAATGACCGCCGAGGAAATGCGCACTTGGGCCAGGCTCATGTGGCGTTCTGGAATTACTTTGCCTAGGGAATCTGGCAAAGGCGATTTTTGGATCGATAAGCACAGCACTGGGGGCGTCGGGGACAAGACTTCCTTGATTCTTGTGCCGCTGGTTCATTGTGTTGCTCGAAAATACTTCGGCGAGCATAGCGTTCGAATCCCCATGATTTCGGGTAGGGGCTTGGGTTTTAGTGGTGGCACTTTGGACAAGCTCGATTCTGTGCCCGGTTTCTCGTCGAATCTGTCGCTTTCGGATGCGATGAAGCTATTGCTTGAAAAAGATTTTTTCATGTTAGGACAAACTTCCGATTTGGCTCCAGCCGATCGCTTGCTCTATTCGCTTCGCGATGTCACCGCAACGGTGGAATGTATCCCGCTGATTGTATCGAGCATTTTGAGTAAGAAACTTGCTGAGAATCTAAACGCCATTGTTTTTGATGTGAAGTATGGCGACGGTGCTTTTATGGCCGATGCGTCTCGTGCCCGCCTATTGGCGAAGAACCTTACCGAAGTGGCGCGCGCGGAAGGAGTAAGCGCGACAGCGCTCCTTGCTAACATGGAAGAGCCATTAGGTTGGAAAGTGGGCAATCAGCTGGAGGTAGAGGAATGTGCCGACTACTTGGCGGGAATCGACCGGGAGGCAGGGTTGCATGAGGTGACGCTTGCTTTGGCGGCCGAAATGCTAGTTTTGGCTTCGCGTGGTAAGTGGACGGCGTTGCAAGCTAAGCAAGCCTGCGAAGAGTCCTTGGCTACGAAGGCGCCGTTCGAGGTTTTCATTTCACTGTTTGAGAATCAGGGAGGGGCTTGGAAGAGTTTCCAAACAGCAAGAGAACGCCTGAAGGCACGCCCAAGGGTTCCATTTCTTGCAACCCAAACGGGTTTCGTTGAGTCGCTCAGTGCAAGGGCAGTGGGAAAACTCGTCCATGCCCTGGGAGGGGGACGGCAGGCAAAAGAAAAGGGCATCAATCCGGACGTCGGAGTTGTGTTGCACAAGAAAATCGGGGACCCTGTGAAAAAAGGTGAAGCGGTCTTCGAAGTTGTTTTATCTGCCGAGGTCGAGAAAGAAAACGTGCCTGATTCTGGCGAAGCTTTTTTCAAGGTGAGTCAATTCCCCGTAGATAAGACCCAATGGGTCAAAGAGGTTATGCATGCTGGATAAACTAAATGAAGCGAAGCGTTTCTTAATTTCGAAGTTCGGCACGTTTCCGAAAACCGTGGTGGTAATGGGCAGCGGAATGAGTTCGGTGCTTTCTGAGATTGAGGTCGAGGCCGAAATTGGATTAGGCGATATTCCCCATGTGCCTGGTGTGGGCGTGGAAGGTCATTCTGGGCGCGTTATTGTGGGGCGTCTGGGTGGGAGTCGGATTGCCGTTTCGCAGGGGCGGATTCACTTTTACGAAGGGCATTCGATGGCAACCGTGGTGTTCCCATTCCGTGCCATGGGACTTGCCGGAGCCGATACTTTCTTGCTTACAAATGCGGCAGGGGGGCTTCGAGCTGAAATTCCCCCTAAGTCCTTGTTGCTTATTTCCGACCATCTTAATCTCATGGGCTCCAATCCACTGCACGGTCCCAACATCGCTGAACTGGGGCCTCGCTTTCCGGATATGTCGTATGTTTATGATCCCGAGATACGCAGCCTGTTTCAGGATGCAGCCAAGAAGATAGGCGTGCCGCTCCTACAGGGAATTTACGTGGGGCTCCAAGGGCCCGCTTATGAAACTCCTGCTGAAGTTCGACTTTACCGTCAGCTGGGCGGGGACGTTGTCGGTATGTCGACCGTGCCAGAGGCGATGGCGCTTCGGCACATGGGCAAGCGGGTGGCGGGAATTTCTTGCGTCACCAACTCTGCTGCAGGCGTCTCGAATGAGCTCTTGACCCATGCTGAAGTGCTTGAGAATGCAAAACAGGTGCATTCAAGTTTGGCTCGCTTGTTGAAAGAGGTAATAGTTTCTCTGGAGCACACCAATGCCAAGTGAGTTAACCGAGAAAATACCGGCTGAGTGGGTTGGACTAGCAAACAGGGCGATTGAGGTGCGTAAGCTTGCATATGCTCCGTACTCCCATTTTTTAGTTGGCTGTGCTTTGGAAGACTCCCGAGGAAATGTCTTCACCGGTTGCAACGTAGAGAATGCAAGTTACTCGCTGTCGGTCTGTGCAGAACGCGTCGCGGTCGCTAAAATGGTAACCGAGGGTGGTTCGGAGATTCGGCGCGTTGCTTTGATTACGTCATCGGATCTTGTTTGCTTTCCGTGTGGCAGCTGTCGTCAGGTGCTCAGTGAGTTTGGGGCTCCCGAAGTTTTTTCGATGAATTTAAAAGGCAGTGAGTTTGAAGTTTTGGGTCTAAATCTACTTTTGCCTCGGAGTTTTTCCTCTGCGGCGCTGAAAGAAGAGTGAGGGGAAATGGCGGCGACGACACTTTGGTTTTGGGGCGGGACAGCGTTAGTTCCGGGTCAGCCGAAAGGGATTATCGAAGATGCCGCGGTTGGAATAACAGGGGGGAAGATTACTTACGTTGGTAAGCGCCTCGCTGCTAGTCCTGCACCGGGCGATCGCAAGCTTGATTCGACGGGTTGCTTGGTGTTGCCGGGTTTGGTGAATGGCCACGCGCATACTGGAATGTCTTTGCTTCGCGGGATAGCCGATGATTTGCCTTTAGAGTCTTGGTTGCGTGAGCATATTTTCCCATTGGAGAGGAAATGGGTGTCTCCTGAGTTCACCTACTGGGGAACACTGCTAGCCAGTGCCGAAATGATTCGCTCCGGCACTACCTCGTTTAACGATATGTATTTTTTTCAAGACTCCTCCGCGCGTGCTTCCACAGAGGCGGGGCTTAGGATGGTCGCAGGTCAAACGCTGGTTGAGGAAAGTGACGTCGACAAAACCGGTGTAGATCCGATTAAGAATTTTGAGCGCTTCTTAGAGGCGGTGGCCGAGTATCCTCTTGTTACTCCTCGAATTGCCCCGCACGCCGTGTATAGCGTGTCGATGGCAACCTGGAAAAAAATAATTTCGTTTTGTCGCAGCTCTAAGCTGGGTGTTCACACGCATCTGTCTGAAGTGCAGAGCGAGGTGACCGCTTGCAAGAAGCAATACGGCAAGTCGCCCGTGGAAGTATTTGAAGATTTAGGTCTCTGGGAACTTCCTACTTTAGCAGCCCATTCCGTCTGCCTTTCTGAGAAAGATATAGAAATTCTGGGACGCTATAAAGTGGGTGTGTCTTACAACCCCGAGTCGAATTTGAAGCTTGGGACGTTGGTAGCGCCGGTAGTGGAGTTGCGAAAGGCTGGAGCGGCAGTGGCATTGGGTACCGACGGAACGGCGAGCAATAACAATTTAGATTTGCTAGCGGAGGCCGATTTTGCAGCTAAGTTGCAATCGTTTAAGTATGGTCCTGGTGCGTTGCGATCAGAAGAAATCGTGCAAATGCTCACTGGTGAAGGAGCAAAGGCGATTGGTTTGGGCGATTCGGTGGGGCACTTGGAAGTGGGAAAGGCCGCAGATGTTATAGCGGTCGAGGTTTTGGCGCCTCACGCTGTGCCGTTATACAACGCGTATTCGCACTTGGTTTACAGTGCTTCAGGACGCGATGTCCGACACACCGTGGCTAATGGTCAGGTGTTAATGGAAAACCGAAACCTCCAAACTCTGGACGAACAAGAAATACTTCGTGAGGCCGCAAGCTGGGCGCGGCGCATTATCGCTTGAGTTAGATTGACTAAATTCCCAATCGGCAGGAAAATTTAAATGCAATCCACTAGCCTCAAGGAGAATCCATGTCGGGATCGGGAATCGATATCAAGAGTTTCATCGGAGGCATGCAGGACCTAGATAAACACAAAAAGTTTAACTGGGAAGGAAGTTTTCAGGACTACATCGAGCTAGTCAAAGATAAACCCGAAGTTTCGCGAAACGCCTTTCAACGTTTGCACGACCTCATCGTAAGCTTCGGTATCGAAGAATACGTCGAATTCAAAAAGAAAATCGTCTCTTACAACTTCTTCAAAGACCCCATCGACAACGGCAAAGACGCTGTTTTTGGTTTAGATGTTTCGCTCATGAAGTTGGTGAATGTTCTAAAAGCTGCTGCTCAAGGGTACGGCCCCGAAAAGCGGGTGATTCTCCTTCACGGTCCTGTAGGGAGCTCCAAGAGTACAATCGCGCGTCTGATTAAAAAGGGCGTCGAATGGTATTCCCATACTGAGGAAGGCGCGCTTTACACGTTTAAGTGGAAAATCGATGACGCCGATTTGGCGAAGAAGATCCTCGGAGGTTCCAAGGAATTCGTTAGTCCCATGCATGAGGAGCCCCTTAAGCTTATTCCGCAGGATTTCCGTCGCAAATTCGTCGAGGAAATCAACCGAGGCCGCAAAGAAGGTCACCGTGTCGTCATTGAGGGCGACCTGTGTCCCCCCACTCAATATATTTTCGACCAGCTCATGTTGCATTATTCAGGGGACTGGACTCGGGTAATCGACCATGTACGCATTACCCGACTTCTGCTGTCTGAAAAGGGACGTGTGGGGATTGGTACTTTTCAACCTAAAGATGAAAAGAACCAGGATTCTACAGAGCTCACCGGCGACATCAATTACCGGAAAATCGCTGAATATGGATCCGACTCTGATCCACGCGCCTTTAACTTTGACGGTGAATTCAATATCGCCAACCGCGGCGTGGTTGAGTTCATTGAAGTCCTAAAGCTCGACGTTGCTTTCTTGTACGACTTATTGGGCGCCTCGCAGGAACACAAGGTAAAGCCAAAGAAATTCCCCCAGACCGATATCGACGAAGTCATCATCGGGCACACAAACGAACCCGAGTATCGCAAGCTTCAAAACAACGAGTTTATGGAAGCGCTTCGCGATCGAACGGTAAAAATCGATGTGCCGTACATTACGAAGCTAAACGAAGAAGTGAAGATCTACCGTAAGGACTTCAATCCCAGAAAGATCAAAGCCAGCATTGCGCCCCACACCATTGAAATGGCGTCGATGTGGGCCGTGCTGACACGTCTTGAAACGCCCAAGAAGGCGAACTTGACGCTGCTCCAGAAACTTAAGCTCTACAACGGCAAGACGTTAGCCGGCTTCACAGAAGACAATGTTCGGGAACTTCGCAAAGAGACAAGCCGTGAGGGGATGGAAGGTATTTCTCCTCGTTATATTCAGGACAAGATTTCCAACGCGCTTGTGAATTCTAAAGAAGGCAGCGTAGCTTGCTTGAATCCTTTCATGGTTCTGAATGAACTCGAAGGGGGCTTACGCCACCACTCGCTGATTTCTTCCGAGGAACGCAGGAAACACTATCGAGACCTTCTCCAAGTAGTAAAGCAGGAGTACGAGGACATCGTGAAAAGCGAAGTCCAGCGGGCTATTTCCGCAGACGAAGAGGCCATGGCGCGGCTATGCGGTAACTATATCGACAACGTGAAGGCCTATACTCAGCGCGAGAAGGTTAAGAACAAGTTTACCGGTCAAGACGAAGAGCCAGATGAACGGTTAATGCGTTCCATCGAAGAGAAGATCGATATTCCAGATAGCCGCAAGGACGACTTCCGTCGTGAAGTCATGAACTACATCGGGGCCCTTGCTATTGAGGGGCGGCAATTCGATTACAAGACCAATGAACGTCTACATAAGGCGTTAGAGCTAAAGCTGTTCGAAGATCAAAAAGACAGCATCAAGCTCACAAGCCTTGTTTCGAACGTAGTCGATCAAGCTACGCAAGAAAAAATTGATATCGTCAAGGCTCGCCTCATTAAGTACTACGGGTACGATGAAGTGAGTGCGACAGACGTGTTGAATTTCGTCGCCTCGATCTTTGCTCGTGGCGATGTAAAACGAAAATAGATCCTCAACGCGAGGAAGGCCTTCCATGATCGCTGGCATCAAGCGGGACCACCTGCGTTTTAAGCAGATTGTTAAGGGCAAGATTAAGCAGAACCTGAAGAAGTACATTACTCAGGGGGAGCTAATTGGCCGACAGGGGAAAGACTTTGTCAGTATCCCCATTCCACAGATCAATCTGCCGCGCTTTCAGTTTGGCAAAAAACAAAGCGGTGGAGTAGGGCAAGGCGAAGGAAGTCCTGGCACGCCGATTGGTCAGGGCGAAGGAGAAGGGACCGAGCCTCAAGCCGGAAATGCCGAAGGGCAGCACGGCATGGAGGTAGACGTAACGCTCCAAGAGCTTGCCGATATGCTAGGCGAGGAACTCGAGCTTCCCCGCATTCAGCCCAAAGGTTCGGGTTCTTTGCAGTCGGTGAGAAACAAATATTCGGGAATTAACAATGTGGGGCCGAACTCTCTGCGGCACACCAAGCGCACCTACAAGCAGGCGCTGCGACGTCAAGTGATGACGGGGATGTACAACCCCGAGGATCCGGTCATTATTCCCATTAAGAACGACTACCGCTATCGCACCTCCAAGAGTGTTACCAAACCGGAAAACAACGCTGTCATTGTGTATATGATGGATGTTTCCGGTAGTATGGGTGATGAACAAAAAGAGATCGTTCGTACCGAGTCTTTTTGGATTGATACTTGGTTGCGATCTCAATACAGCCAAATAGCCATTCGCTACATTATTCACGACGCTGCCGCTAGGGAAGTGGACCAAGAAACTTTCTACCACACTAGAGAAAGTGGCGGGACACTGATTAGCTCTGCTTACAAGCTGTGCAACGATATTCTTGAGAAAGATTATCCCGCAAGCGACTGGAATATTTACGCGCTTCACTTTTCTGATGGCGACAACTGGTCGGGCGAAGATACGAAAGTTTGCGTTGATTTGCTCAAGCAGCAGCTCTTACCGAAGTGCAATCAGTTTTGCTATGGCCAAGTTGAGAGTCGCTACGGAAGTGGCCAGTTTATCAAAGATCTGGCCGAGCATTTCAAAGAAGAGGAGCGACTAGTCACCTCGAAAATTGAAAGCAAAGATGCGATCTACAGGTCGCTCAAAGATTTTCTAGGGAAAGGGCGTTGAGATGAGGCGTGTGCTTCCAGAGGAGCTAGTAGCTGCGCACCGGGATATTCGTGAGCTGGCTCGTCGGTATGGGTTAGACACGTTTGAAATCATTTTCGAGCTCGTTGACTACGATGAAATAAATGAAATTGCCGCACTGGGCGGGTTTCCGACTCGCTACCCGCATTGGCGTTTCGGTATGGACTACGACTACCTGAATAAGTCGTACACGTACGGCCTACAGAAGATTTACGAGCTCGTTATCAATACCGACCCTTGCTATGCCTATTTGCAAATGGGCAATGAGATGGTCGATCAGAAGCTCGTCATGGCCCACGTTTACGGTCACTGCGATTTCTTTAAGAACAATATGTGGTTCTCAAAGACGAATCGCAAGATGCTCGACCAAATGGCTAATCACGCAACACGAATTCGGGAGTATCAGGACCGATTTGGCGTTGAGGTCGTTGAGGACTTTATCGACGTCTGCCATTCCATCGACAACCTCATCGACGCCTATTCCCAATTTGTGCCAGTGAAGAATGATTTTCCCAATGCGGGTCTTGGGGATGAGGCTTTTGATGAAGATGGTCCTCGAGTTCGCAAGCTGTCCAATACGCGCGATTACATGGACAGGTTTATTAATCCTGATTCATTTTTGAAAAACGAGCAACAGAAGCTGGATGCGGGGGTCGAGAAACAAAGAAAGTTTCCCGCGCAGGCTGAGCGCGACATCCTTAAGTTCTTGGTCGACTATGCTCCACTAGAGCGATGGCAAAGGGAGATTTTGTCCATTGTAAGAGAAGAGGCTTACTATTTTGCTCCTCAAGGCCAGACGAAAATAATGAATGAAGGGTGGGCCAGTTATTGGCACTCGTTCTTAATGACACAACACGTGTTGAAAGATTCTGAGATCATTGATTTTGCCGATCACCATGCTGGCACGATGGGTAGTAGGCCCGGCCAAATCAACCCCTACAAGCTCGGCATCGAGCTGTACCGAGATATTGAAGATCGCTGGAACCGGGGCAAGTTCGGCCCCGAATATGAGAATTGTGACGACGTAAATGCTCGACGTACTTGGGATAAGAAACTAGGGCTCGGGCGACAGAAGATCTTCGAGGTGCGCCGCCTCCACAACGACGTTACCTTCATTGATAGTTTCATGAATGAAGAATTTTGTGAGGCTCAGAAACTGTTCACCTATGCGTTCAATCGCCGCACTGGGCAGTACGAAATTGTGGATCGTGATTGGCGGAAGGTTAAAAAGCAGCTTTTGTTTTCGCTCACAAATTTAGGGCAACCCATTATTCGTGTTGAGGACGGTAACTTCGAGAATCGCGGGGAGTTGCTTTTGTCCCACCAGCACGAGGGGATGGATCTGGAGCACGAGAAGGCCATCGAAACTTTGAGACATCTACAGATTATTTGGCGGCGTCCCGTACATATTCTTACTAAGTACAATGCGCAATCCAAACTCTTGTCGTTCGACGGCAAGGATTTTTCAGAAAAAGACGTGTAACTATGGCTGACAGCGCCACTACAGTGCTAAGCGGCTCTTCGAAAAATATCATGTTCGCCGATTTTGCCGTCGCGAAATATGACTCTACGATGGAGCAGCTCAAGCGCGAGGGAATGCGTGCAGAGGGCGTAACGGATGAGAAGATTTTTCTGTCTCGTATTTCTGCCGAGGCTTTTGACCTTTGTGTTTTGAACCTGCTTTTAAGCGGTGTAGGGCCGTTTGAGCTCATTCGGAAAGTGCGGGCGAATTCCAAGAACTCGCAGATCAAGATCTTGGTGATTTCCAAACAAGTACAGAAGCTCAATATTCAAAATACCCTCAAAGCTGGAGCCAACGACTTTATTGCAGATCCGGTCAATGCCGAGAACCTCTACAATCGAATCCTGTACCACCTTACCCCGAAACGAGTTATCGAAGACCTCAGCCGAGCCAATGCCCTAGCAAACAAAGAGGCGTGGCCAGTAGTAGAGATTTTGCTCGAAGCCATAGCGATGCTTTCCAAAACGGAGTCGCATAATACTTCGCATGCGTTTTTTGACGTGCTAGGGAAATTAGCCAAGCTTTTGCAGTCCAATCGAACGTCTATGATGATCGTCGATGAGGCCAATGACGCGGGGGTTGTATTGGCGACGAGCGACGACGCGAAATTTTCAGATTTTCCAGTCGTGTTAAGCAAGTATCCTGAAGCGCTCGATGTGGTTCATTCCGGAAACTTTATTTTAATTGAAGACGTCTCAAAGCATCAGCTGACTCAGCAGATCAACGATTCGGTTCGATCCATCGCCATTGGCTCCATGATGGTGTTTCCCGTTCGCTACGCCAATGAAGTGGTGGGGGTTCTTACCGTCAGGCGCGCTAAAGTAAGCGATTTGCCCGCTATCGAAACTCTCAATGCCGTCCAGGCTCTTGCCAATACGCTGGCCGCGCACGCTAATGCTAAGGCAATTCTCCGTCGGATTTACCGCGACTTTAAACCCACTGCCCCCTAACCCTCTACACACCTTACTTTTCCCTTTGCCTGTCTCTAGCTCGCAGGATATTTCTATTGTGTCCGTTTTTTGTTGTTTTTAATTGGGGGCGGCGCGTTAGGCCGGAGGGGATATGTCGGTTGAAATGCACGAAGAAGCGATTTGCGGTTGGGAAGATCACCCGTTTTATAAAAACGTTTTAGAAATTATGGAAGGCGCTGCACGTGAGATCAATTTGGATCCCAACGTGTTCAACCGCCTTGCTAAGCCTCGTCGGTGTCTTTACGTTTCCATTCCAGTTCGAATGGACGACGGTACGATTCAAACCTTCGATGGTTTCCGCGTTCATCACAATACGACTCTTGGTCCGGGGAAGGGTGGCATTCGCTACCACCCCGATGTGAATTTGGCGGAGACCTCCGCGCTTGCATTCTTGATGACTCTCAAAAATTCCCTTGTCCGCTTGCCTCTTGGCGGCGCGAAGGGTGGAATTCGCTGTGACCCCACTAAGCTTTCTCGCAGAGAGAAGCAGAGTTTAACCCGGCGCTACACTTCCGAGATTCATATGTTCATCGGGCCGGAGAAAGATATACCGGCGCCAGATGTTGGCACTGATCCCCAAACTATGGCTTGGGTGATGGATACGTACAGCACCAATATCGGCCACCTGGTGCCGGGCGTTGTGACTGGTAAGCCCATCGAAATTGGCGGCTCCCTCGGGCGCTTGGATGCCACCGGCCGGGGCGTGGTTTATACGGTGATGGAAGCAGCCAAACGCCTGAACATGAATCTAGGTCCAGAGACGAAAGTCGCGATTCAAGGGTTCGGAAACGTCGGGTACTACTCGGCAAAGCTCATTACGAGCGTAGGATGTACCCTGGTGGCGGTGAGCGATGTTTCTGGCGGGGTGTATAACTCTAAGGGCTTAGATCTGAATGCTCTTCGCGATTGGATTGCCGAGCACAAAGTGCTTAAAGGCTTTCCTGGTGGAGATTTTGTCACCAACGAGGAGTTGCTTGAGCTTCCGTGCGACATTCTCATCCCCGCTGCGTTGAACAATCAAATCACCGAGGCAAATGCCAGTCGAGTGAAGGCAAAAATCGTGGCCGAAGGGGCCAATGGGCCTACCACTTTTGCTGCTAGCAAGATGCTTCACGAGCAAGGTGTGTTTGTTATTCCAGACATTTTATGCAATGCCGGCGGCGTGATTGTTTCGTATTTTGAGTGGGTTCAGGGAATGCAGAACTTCTTCTGGAGTGAAAAAGACGTAAATAACAAGCTCTGGGAAATGATTACTTCTGCCTTTAACCGTGTTTACGAAGTGCATGAAGCTCGTAATATCGGCATGCGCCGGGCGGCCTTCATTTCATCGTTAGATCACCTTTCAAAAGCCATGTTGCTAAGAGGGTTTTTCCCGTAAAACCTCCCTTCGAACTGGCTGAGCCTTGCGATTTAGGAGGGGATTTGTTAGTCAGATCCCCTCTTTTTTTGCCGGGCTAAATGAAGACAAAGTTTCAAATTCTCTTGCTGGCTCTTTGGGTCAGTTCCATTGGCTTGGCCGCTAACCTCACCGACCCTCAATGCCATGAAATACTTGCGTTTTGGGCATCCGAAAGGGGCGTGGCCATGGGTGAAACGGCTGCGCCGGTCTTTACTCCCTCTGGCTTTGAAGTCGTTCGCCAGGGACGTTTGGTGGGCCATGAGGCGATTGACGGCTTCTTTAAGGCGGTGGCTGAGGAAGTTACTCCGGAAACACCTTCCTGGTCTCAGCGTTTGCGCAATTCTCGCCTCATCAAGCAGATTCACGAGGATTGGCCTCACCACGTAACGGGTGCCGCTGTCACCACACTTGCCTATCAAACGGCGGCCTTTTTCTGCGCTCAACCTCGTACTGCAGAAGGGATAGTTAAGGCATGCTTTGAGTTCTTTCCCCTGTATGCAGTGTTACTGGCGATAATTGAGACTCGGGCGATTGTGTCTACACTGACAGAGGCCACGAAAGAATTGCCGTCCCCGCCGGCGTCCCCTCGCCACTGGATTCGCCAGTGGGGAGATTTTCTGTTGGAGGGGGCCCATCAGCAAAAAACTTTGGTTTGGGAGGGAGAAATCGGCGGTGTTTCGCAACGCCTCGAATTGCGAGGTGTATTAAGCAAGCAAAAGGTTCCTACGCTGGAAATTGTGCTACTGAAAAAAGCGGATTTGCTCTCCGCTGGGTCGACCGGTGTAGTCGCATGGAAGTCAGAATCACGCGGCGGAAATACCAAAAAAAAAGAAAAAACTCGCGGCGCCCCGGCCGAATCCTCGCCTACGTCCACGCGCCAAGAAAGTGATGAGTTAGAACTTGATTCGTTGGGACTCACTTTTGAAGATACCAATCTAGGCGAATATTGGGAGCGGACAAAGAATCTGGCCCCAGGCAGTGCGGTTTTCTATCAGATCGCAAACGAACTTGGAATGCGTTGGCCAGCGTCGGCTAGTGGGGTAACGCGATGGTTACGACGCCTCAATGGGGCGAAAAACTGGCAAGACTTTGTCACCAAGTATGGAACCCAGCAAATCCGCACCTACGGTCAAAATAGCCCGGTCCCCGGAGCAAAGGGGCTTCAAGTGGGCGGCGAGGCTGGGCAGTGGCGTCTGGTGCTGCGGTGGACCCCAGAAATGGTTCGGCCTCAGATAGTGACGGTATTCGACTACCATGGCGGGGGCCATTAGGGCCGCGTTAAGTAATTGAAAATATGAATTTATATCGCGTTACTCTTTACTTTAGTTTCTAGTTAGCTGGCGCCCTGATTTTACCGATGTCTAAGAGTGCGTCTCTACCTACTCATCGCCGCGCTTTTAATACATTCCGCGGCCTATGCGCCCAATTTTCCTCCCGATGGGGTGGTCCGTATGGGGATAGAATTGGAGCTTCGCTATATGGCGGAGCAAGCTCTGTCTCGGTACTTTGATTTAACTAAGCTAGAAGACCTTCGAGGCGAAATCCCTGATACGGATTTGCAAAATCCCTTTCCGTTGACGAAAAAAGATTTGAAGCTGCTGCGCGGACACATCTCGACCGAGCTTACAAAGGGGTTAACGAATCCATTTGGACCCATTGAACTAACTAAGTCCCTCCTGATTCCTGGATCCGCGGCCCGCGAGATAGAAAAACCGGAACCCATTTACGTGCGCGGCGAAGGTTCTGCTGCTTCAGGTTCAAAGTTTGAGAAGCCCGTGGGTCCAAGAATTCTCGACCCAATGGGGAATCCCTATTCCGGGAATATTGAGTTGAAGCAGGATGAGCACGAAACATTAAAGCAGCGCTGGGCAGCGGCGTGGAAAGAAATGAGCTTTTCCGAACGCAGGAAGATATATCCCCTATCCTTGTTGCTTCCTGAAACACGCGCCGCTTTGGTTCGCAGGTATTTTGAAATACGAAACCCGGGTGCTTGGAGACTTCAGACAACAGTTTTTCCAGTGGAACCATCGGCCTCACCGATGATCAAGGAACTGTTTACACGAATTGGGGTAGGAATTGATCCGGGAGGGGCACTAGAGCTCAAGCACTTTCAGCCGGTGACAGAACCTGAATTGATACTCAAGGATTTGGCTCTACTTACAACCCTTACTCAGACAACCCAGATTCTGGGGCGGTCCTCCCGCAAATCGCTTCCTCAAGCGCACTACCACGTTCACTTCAGCAAGGCTGGAGAAGACCTCAGAGAGTATGCCGATGGATTAAGTCTGCTTCGTCTATTGCAGTTTATGAAAGCCGGGTTTGGAGATCGAATTATTGGAAATACAGCAATTGGCTCGATTCGCTATGATAGTACCCACCCGCCGGTAATAATGGCACGGCGTTGGGATGTGTCCCAGATAGAACACCTGGCCGGCTCCAAGTTTGATGAATTTGAGATCAAAGATAGGGTCATCTCCTTGGACGAGGAGATCGGTCGAGTACACGCTCAACTAGTAATGGAACCAAGGGAGAGAATGCGTTCGCTTGCGGCCGAAATTGGTGCAACGTACGACGCTAGCCAGCTTCCACAACTCGTCCGGCATAGTCCGTTAGGTACGCTTAAATTAGTCTCACTGCTGGAGTCAAATCGGATACCCAATTCCGTGGGGGAAGACTTGCGCCATGGTGGGCTTGACGGCGATCTCACCAACCGCTTGGTCGCGCTCGGTGACGCCGGTTTACGACCCGCGCTGGATGTACTGAAACATTTCAATAAACTGGACAAGGCGAAGCAGGGGCATTTCAGCGACAACTCCTGGCCCACAAAACCCTTGCTAGCCGAGCTAGCACATCGGTTGGAGATTAGCGAACTCCCGCCCTTTAGATCCAATGCGATGTTCGAGGGGCTTGGAATTGAATACCTGGCTGAACTGGAGAAGGCCTTCGGCGTCGAGCGAGCTTCTACTTGGGAGACGGTTGGGATACAGAAGGGAATCCGCCGAAACGCAAGGGATACGTTGCGTTGGCTCAAATTTTTGCGACAAATTCAACGGCCGGAAACAGTTGCCGAAGGCGATTTTCAATCAACAAGAAAAAGGTTGGATGCGCAGTTTTTGCAAACGAAACTCACGCCAGCGCAGGTTACTGATGTGCTAGTTTTCTCTTCATTGCCGGAAGATATCAATTTGTGGGCGAAAAACCCGGCGGTCGAACACCTGTGTCCCCCGCCAGATGAAGTGATTCGCACGGGTCGGTTTTACGGCGATATCCTCAACTGGGATGCTAAATTTCTAATGAAGCTGCTGGAATTTCAGGGGCCATACCTTGAAGAGATGCGCCGGGGAATGCTGAGAGATTGGGCAGAGTTCGCCTCAAAGAAAACTGCCACGGACCAAGCTGTTTCGCTATTGGGACGAAGGTACGTGGTTTCTTCAGTGTTTACCACTGCTGAAGCCATTTCAGGATTCTTAGAACGAGCGCAGCATCCGCTTAGCTCGGCCCTGGGAGATCCTGAATTTCAAATCCAACTTTGGAATAAGGCGCATCTCTACAAAGACGGGGATATGGTAGACGACTTAGTAAAAATCAATTCGCTCATTCCCCTTCTTCACTGGAACGGCGATATCGCTAGGCGGTTCGTGCGGGCTTCAACGGATTGGTTTCCTAATGGGAGCGCTTCTTCAGTGTTCAAGAAATACTTCTTTTCAAAAGGGGAGACTGAGTACGAGAAGCGTAGAAACTTAGTTCAGCTAGTAATGAGCGATCCGGAACACGCCATCTCAGAAGCATTTCTCAGATCGCCTAAGGCTCTGCGCCCTAGCGGAGCGAGTGCGTATCTCGATTTCGAAAACCTCTGCGACTTTGCAAAGCGATCGGAACAAGATCCAGTTTCATTCCCCGGGGCTAAGGTCCTTCTCAGTAGTCTTCACGCAACGATGGGCCGTCGTGCGGCTGCGAACGAAGCTCTAATTGCCTCGACAAAAAACTTTCCCTCTGGTCTTGGGCAGACATGGAGCGAGATTGTACGGGCTGCGGATAGGTACGGCCAAATAGATTTTCTAAAAAGATACCTCACAGATTCAGCTGCGGATCTAATTATTAAAAAATTGTTCGAGCAATCGAAGCTAAGCGTGGGGATTGCAGGAGTTGTGAAACAACTGAAGTATTGGGAGGAGTCTGCAACCACAACAACACCGCTCGACAAAAACTACCCCTTTCTTTCTAGAGAGAAAGACGCAACTAGGATGTTTGATGCCTTCGCCCGGTATCTAGACAAGAATAAAATTACCTTGAAAGATTTGTTGAGCAGGGCCTCTTTCCAATACCCAGCGGGGCAAGTGCTTGCGGATCTGCTTCCTCTGGCGAAACATTCCAATCTACTTCAAAAACAGATTGGAGTACTTGCGCAAGATATTCCGTTTCAGCAGTTTGATTCTAGAGGGCAGTGGGACGTGCTTATGGCCCTGCATCGAGTGCTATCAGTGCGAAGCGAGTTTCGTGAAGATGGGGGAGCTTTGAGATCCGCTTTTGTTGGCCTGGTCTTATCGTCCCCAAGCAAAAAAGGGGATGATTTGTCTAAAAAGGTAAGGGCTCTCGCTCGAACCATGCAGTTTAAAGACTCCTCTCCAGTATCGACAGATTCTAAACCTGCCTCCTGTTCAAAGGATCTCTCAGCGCTTCGATCCCAGGGCGATTAAAATGCCCGGTGAATATCGATAACGGCCTCTCGCCCGGCACCCGTTGAAATCAAGTTTACCTGGCTCTGAGTTTTTTCTTCTAGGAACTTCAAATACCCGAGCAGATTCTTCGGCAAGTCCGCTGCCGAGCGAATGGAAGTAAGATCTTCCTTCCAACCCGGGAGCGTTTCGTAAACTGGAGTCATTTTTTCAAGCAATGAAGTGTCTGCCGGAAAAGTCGTGTACTCTTTTCCTTCATAACGATAAGCCGTGCACACTTTAAGCTCATCGATCCCGCTCAATACGTCTGCTTTAGTAATTCCTAAGTGGCGAATGCCGGAAACTCTTAAAGCGTATCGTAGTGCCACTAAGTCAAGCCAACCGCAACGTCGTGGTCGACCTGTGGTTGCACCAAACTCGCCGCCGCTGGCGCGCAAGCGATCTCCCATGGCGTCTTTCAATTCAGTGGGAAACGGCCCTTCGCCAACGCGAGTCGTGTAGGCTTTCACAATTCCCAAGAACAAAGTGTCTTTGGGCAATCGGGCACCAAGCCCAAGGCCCGCCTGCGAGGGAAGTGTGTGGGAAGAGGTGACGTAGGGGTAAGTGCCGTAGTCTAC
Source organism: uncultured Pseudobdellovibrionaceae bacterium (assembly GCA_964616705.1). GTDB lineage: Bacteria > Bdellovibrionota > FAC87 > UBA2466 > UBA2466 > JAIEOG01. The sequence continues at coordinate 9,321 of CAZTRP010000020.1, read as the reverse complement.
GTCCAGCAATATTCCTTGAGCCCCTTCAAATAGAATCTTGGTTCCCTTTTGTATCTCGTCAAAAAGCAAAGCCGATACATCGTGGACGAAGGGTTTGAGCTGCTCAGCAATGCGCCGGTACTTTTTTACAAACTCGTCCATTCGTACTGGCTCGACTTTGTAATATTCTTTAAGGAGAAAATTCTTTTCTTCTAGGTTAGCAGTAAGTTTGTCCGCAAAAGCCTTTTCGTTGTAGAGGTCTGCGATTCGAAGCCCGCGGCGGGATGCGCGGTCTTCATAGGCGGGTCCAATCCCGCGCTTAGTGGTGCCGATTTTACCTTCTTTAGTGCGCCCCTCGCGGGCTGCATCGAGGTGTTTGTGGTAGTCGACAATTAAATGAGCGCGATCCGAGAGTGCTACTCTGCTTTCTAAATTGGGTACGCCCGCTTTTCTTAGAATGTCTATTTCTTCCAGAAAAATCTCGGGATCTACTACGACTCCCGAACCGATAAAACATTTTGCATGCGGCCGCAAAACCCCAGAAGGGATGAGGTGCAGAACCGTCTTATTTCCCTGTACCACCAGCGTGTGGCCCGCATTGTTGCCGCCTTGAAATCGCGCAACGATGTCAGCTTCTGCTGTGTAATAGTCGACAATTTTCCCTTTTCCTTCATCGCCCCATTGGAGGCCTATGATTACGACACCTTGGGGCATGATTTCTCCTAAAGTTTCATTTGGACGACCGAAGTCATCCCGGGTATTTGGCGCATGGTTTCTAGAGTTTCTGCGCCGATTTCCGAGTCAATACTAATAAGGGCAATAGCATGGCCCTGTTGTTCACCGCGGCCTAAATGCATTCTGGCAATGTTCACGCCGCTGTTCCCAAGTGTTGTACCCATTGATCCAATCACTCCCGGTGTGTCGATGTTCTTGGTGAAAAGAAGCGAGCCGTTGAGAGTGCCATCAATTCTAAACTCATCGACACGCACGATTCTAGGTTCACCCTTGCCAAATAAAGTGCCGGCTACTGTGAGGGACTTTTCCCCTTCCACCGTGATTTGCACAAGGCTTGCGTAATCTTCGCACACATCGCCCTCCGACTCCTCGAGTCGAATGCCGCGTTCTTTGAGTGTTTTTCTGGCTGTTACAAAGTTGACAGCAGTTCCCGTCAAAGAACTCAGGAAGCCCTGGAGTACAGACAAGGTCAGAATCTCTCTTTTTATTGAGCTTCCGAGTGATTCGAAGTGTACCAATATGCGCTTTACACCCTGGTGCGGACCGGCTTGCGCGGCAAATGCTCCAAGTTTTTCGCAGAGTGTGAGGTGAGGGCGAAGAAACTCAAGTTCCTCCCGAGAAATATTGGGTACGTTTATGGCGTTTTTGAGCGCGCCATTTCGGACGTACTCGGCAACTTGTTCAGCCACCTCGAGTCCAACCTGGGCCTGAGCTTCTTCGGTACTCGCACCCAAGTGGGGGGTGAGTATTACGTCGTTGCGCGACAAGAGCGGGTGATCGGCCGGAAGTGGTTCGGTTTCGAACACGTCGAGCGCAGCGCCTTTGATTTTCTTTTGTTCCAACGCTTCAATAAGCGCTGCTTCGTCGACAATTCCACCTCGGGCACAGTTGATCAAAAAAGCAGTCTTTTTCATTTTAGAAAAAGCGTTCTTTCCAATCAAACCCCGAGTGGAGTCCATGAGCGGCACGTGTAGAGTGACATAATCTGCTGTGGCCAAAAGTTCATCCATGGAAGCTAAACGCACGCCATGCTTTGCGGCGGCTTCTTCGCTAAGGTAGGGGTCATAGCCCACTACCTGCATTTTCAGCGCTCTGCCTCGCTCAGCAACGGCTTTACCAATATTTCCCAGCCCAACAACGCCGAGAGTCTTTCCAGAGATTTCTGACCCTTGAAAACTTTTCTTGTCCCATTTCCCTCTTCGAAGTGAAGCATCGGCTTGGGGAATGTGTCGAGAAAGGCTAAAAAGCATCGCAATGGCATGTTCGGCGGTGGTGACGATATTGCCAGTCGGCGCGTTCATTACGACAATGCCCAGCTCCGTGGCTGCCGACACATCTACGTTGTCTAAGCCGATTCCTGCTCGAATAGCCAGGCGAAGATTACGCGCCCCTTCAAGTAGGTCGCGATCGATTTGTGTTCGCGAGCGAACTACCAAGATATCAATCGATGGAATGATCTCTTTCAAGTCGGAGCGGGAGATGTCCTTGTATTCAAGAACTTCGAGCGTAGGAATCTGTTTGAGTCTTGCGATTGATTCAGTGGAAAGCCCATCGGCAATTAAGAGTCGCATTAAGCTATCTCACTTTCGCTGAAGAATTTTTCTGCGGCCCCGACACCAGCTCCAAGTTCGACGGGAATACCTATTTTCTTAAGGCTCATTTCCACTGCCGAGAGAATCGTGAGCATATCTAGCTCATCGAAGTACCCAAGGTGTGCCAGTCGGAACATTTTGCCTTTGTAATGATCTTGCCCTTCGGCAATGGTGATGCCGAATCTGTCGCGCGCATATGAGATAAGCTTGTCGCCTTTGTCGGAACCCGCAGGCATGAGCACCGCCGTTACGGATGGGGCAGGGGCCTTTTTTGCGAGTAGCTCTAGTCCCATGGCCTGCACGCCGATACGCGTTGCTTCGGCAAGGCGTGCATGGTGCTTAAACACAGGTTCGAGTCCCGCCTCCCGGAATCTTCGAAGCACGACGTCGAGCCCAACAATCAAACTCACCGCAGGAGTCCATGCAGTTTGGCCAGAGGAAAAGCCTTTTTCCTCTGCTTTGAGATCAAAATAAAAATGGGGCAGGTTGGATCGTTTTCGAGCTTCCTGCGCTCGCTCCGAAAGCGCCAACGTGGATAGGCCAGGCGGCAACATGAGCGCCTTTTGAGACCCGCTTATAACGGCATCCAAACCCCACTCGTCCATGGGCAGATTGCAAACACCCAGGGCTGTAATTGCATCGACAAAGATTAATGCGTCGCTGTGCTTGCGAACTACTTCTGCCACTTCGCGAACTGGGTGGAGCACACCAGTGGAGGTTTCTGAAGCTTGCATCAGAACTGCTCGCACTCCAGGATTTGCTTTCAGCGCATCGTACACGGCTTGGGGATCTACCGCGTTTCCCCACTCCACTTTAATTTCATGAACTTTAAGGCCAAACTTCTGCGAAATTTTCGTCCAACGCTCACCAAATTTGCCGCCGTTGACCACGATCACTTCGTCCCCACTCGCCAGGCAGTTGCAAAGAGTGGCTTCCATTGCGCCTGTCCCGGAGGCAGCTAGCACATAAGCGGGTTGCTTAGTTTGGCAAAGGAAAGCGAGGTTTTCCCAAACTCTCTTTAGAATTGTCGAGAATTCTTGGGTTCGGTGATGGAGGGGGGCCTTCGCCATGGCTCCTAGGACTTCTTCGGGCACCGGAGTTGGACCAGGCGCAAAGATGCGAAGTTTCTCAAAAAGTGGGTGCGATTTCATGGCGTCCTCGTCGAAAAAGGGAGAATCATTGAGGTGTCCGACTCTATATGCGCCCGCTTTGTGCCGTCAACAATGCTTCGGGTGACGATTTATGTCACTTTTGCGGGCTCTAAATCCCTGTTTTTATGACGCAAAGCGTTGCTATTTGGGGTGGGCTCTGGCATAATGCCCCCTCACTTCAAGAAAAAATTTATTGTTAACTGTGTGGGGGTTGTTGGATGGATCAGTACGTGGGTGGAATCGATTCTCAGGTTACGGGCTCTTTGCGCAAAGTCGCAAAGAAAGCAAAAGAGGCAAAAATTCCCTCTCTAGCTAAAATGGCAGAGCAAGATTCTGAACTCAAAGACTTCCTCCAATTTATTCATGAGAACGGCTGGCGCGACAAAGCTGCCGTTCTACTCAAAGAACGTCTAGAGCGGCAACGTACGGAAATCCTTTCTTAGCCGCGTTTTAATTTAATCTTCTGCTACCTTGCCATCCTATACTTTTTCACTAGGATGGGCCGCGATGCAGGAGCGACCACAGGCACTAATTATGGGGGTCTTAAATGTGACCCCCGATTCTTTTTCCGATGGTGGACAGTTTTACTCCAAGGGTAGTGCCTTGCAACATGCTGAGCGCCTGGTTCTAGCTGGCGCTTCAATTATCGACATAGGCGGCGAATCTACTCGCCCGGGAGCGCTTCCCGTTTCACTGCAAGAGGAGATGGATCGGGTAATGCCGATCGTGGAAGCGATCCATTCTACTTTGTCGGTTAAGATTTCCGTCGACACCCGAAAATACGAGCTCGCAAAAGAGGCCGTGCGCGCTGGCGCAAGCATCGTAAACGATGTCAGCGGTGGCACCGATCCTCGGATGTTGGAGCTTATGAAAAATTCAAAAGCCCAACTCGTACTCATGCATATGCGAGGAACCCCCGAAAACATGCAAGATGCCCCGGTATACCCGCGTGGGGTTGTATCGGAAGTTCGGGCCTTTTTGGCGGAGCGAGTCCGGGCATTTCGTGAATTTGGGATTTCAAAAGAGCGTTTGTGGGTCGATCCGGGAATTGGTTTTGGTAAAACGCTGGAGCAAAACTTGGAACTCTTACGCAGTCTGAAAGACTTCGTAAGTGTGGGCGGGCGCCTTGCGATAGGGACCTCCAGAAAGTCTTTTCTCTCCTCGATAATCGGAGATACGAAGTCTGATATTGCCTCTCGTGATGCCGGGACGATTAGTTCGAATCTCTGGGCGTATGCTCAAGGAGCCAGTGTTTTTAGAGTTCACGACGTTGCAAACTTCAGCAAGGCTCTTCGCACTTGGGTTTCGATTGCGGGTTAAATGAATCAAACCAAACAAGTAGCGATCGGTTTGGGTAGTAACATAGGCGATCGGCTGGCTTACCTGAAGAGTGCGTGCGAGCGAATTGCAGAAGATGTTCTATCTAACCCCCGCTGCTCACGCATTTATGAAAGTCCTGCCTGGGGTGGTGTTGCGACTTCTCCTTTCCTGAATTGCGTAGTCGTGGGCGATTCTGATTGGAAACCCCCGGCGTTAATGAACTACTTAAAATCGCTTGAATCAGAATTGGGCCGCATTCCGGGGCCTCGTTACGGAGATCGAGAGATCGACTTAGATTTGCTTCTGTTTGGAAATGAGGTTTGGAGCGATGCCGCAGCAAACGTTCCGCACCCGCGTCTAGCAGAAAGGAGCTTTGTCATTTTGCCTTTGGCTGAGCTCCTACCGAATTGGTTTCATCCACAAACCAAACTTACGGTCGAACAAATGAAAACTAAAGTCGCTAGCTCTGATTGCCGGCCAGTTTTCTCAGCGCTGATTTGATTTCTCCCACTAGGTATAACGAGCCTGTCACCACCAAAGTGTCGCTACTGTCGCAACGATGGAGCATCTCGAGAAATGCCTGCACGGGATCGTTGTTGAACTGAGCGAGTGCTTGATAACCGTTTGGCATTTTGCCATGAAAGCGGGGCACCTCGGTCAGTAGCACCTCGTTCGCCACGCTGCGAAGCTTTTCTATCATGAGCGCATGGGGTTTATCCGGAGAAAAAGCGCATAGAATTTTTGGTCGAGTTTGAAGCAAGCCAAGTGTTTCAATAAGGCAATCGATGCCTGCTGGATTGTGATCCCCCGAAAGAACAACACGCGGGGATTGCCGAATCACCTCCATCCTACCGGGGTTCAGTGTCTTACTGAAGGCAACCTGTAGGGTTGAAATACTGATGTCGGGGAAAGTGTTGCGTACTAGGCGATAAGCCAATTTAGAGTTTTCAAAGAAACCAGGAGTGGGATTTCTAAGCAAGAAAGGGTGTCCCTCAAAGAGCACCTTTTGTCCTTCCCAGCTCACTTCCTCGACGGAAGCTGCGGTTGTCCAACCGTACGTTGGCTTGATACCCAAATTCAAGCAGCGGTCCTCCAAAAGGGCTCGAAGGTTATTCTCCCGTATCGAGGTAAACACCGGAACCCCAGGGCGAAGAATTCCCATTTTTTCATTCAGGATACTTTCCAGCGTATTGCCTAAGAAGTTTTGGTGGTCCCAGTCGATTGTGGTGATTGCCGTTGCAACCGGCAGGGTGACATTCGTTGCATCGAGGCGGCCTCCCATCCCCACTTCAAGCACAAGGTAGTCAAAAGCCTTTTCTCTCGCCCAAAGAAAACAAAGCAAAGTAAGGAACTCGAAATAAGTTAGCTGGAACTTCTCCGCCAAGGATTCATTTTGTAAGGCCAGCTTTTCTAGTTCGGCTAGCGTTGCCGGCCGCCCATTTTCAAGGAAGCGCTCCAACGGACTTTCAAGGTGTGGGGATAGGTAGGTTCCAATGTGTAAGCCGGCTTCCCGGAGTGCGGCAGAAACCAAAAGCGAAGTGGTTCCTTTCCCATTTGTTCCTGCGATGACGATCGTTTTGACAGACTTTTCCGGCGAACCAGTGCATTCAAGCGCCTGGGTGAAGTGATCCAGGGAATAATGGATGCGAGATTCACCTCCTAGTCGTTCCAGTATTTGCAGCCACGAGCCGTTTTTCACGAATTTTCCCTACTGTCGACCGTCCATACATTTCGACTCCTTTAATTTCAAGTATTTAGGTGGGGGTGTCTTACCCCACGACACGGGGTTCGGCGTAAGTTGAAAACTTCGACACGGTTTTGCTGCGAAGTAAGTCAGTGAGAATACAGCTTTTTGCGGGTGTGCACTCCCAGTAACGACCTGGCAACCGCCTTGCACTAGGTAGGCGCAGGGGAACTTGAAAATAATACGAGGGGGAAAATCGTGACCATCGCATCTAATATCTATAATTTTTCGGACTATCGTGACTTCTTGAAAGATCGCTACCGGCAACTCAAGGCAGCCGATCCAGTGTTTTCATTCCGTCACTTCTCCAAACAAGCTGGTTTCGGATCGCCGAACTACCTAAAGTTGGTAATGGACGGAAAAAGAAACCTCAGCGTCGAAGCGATTGGAAAATTTGCAAAAGGATTGCGACTCGATAACCACGAATCGGAATTCTTCCGATACATGGTTGAGTACAATCAGTGCGAACATCCTTCAAAGAAGAAGGTTTTCGAAGCAAAGCTCTTGTACCTACGTGAGTTGTTCAAAGTGAAAACTTTGATTCCTGAACTCTACGACTACTACCACGAGTGGTACCACGCAGCGATTCGTGAAATGGTTAAAAAAGGGCCAGTCAAGAACGATGCTGCTACGATTGGACAAAATTTGGTTCCGGCGATTACGGCTGAAGAAGCTACCGGTTCAGTTGAACTCCTTTTGAAACTTGGCTTTGTGGGTCAAACGCACGAAGGCATGTTGGTATCGAAAGAATCTACTCAAGTAGATGAATCGTCTGTAGCTTTGGCTCAGAAGATTCACTACGAGCAAATGGCCGAACTTGCAGCTCAGTCGCTCTATACACAGGGACCTGAAACTCAAGATTTCGAGAGTATCACCTTGAGTTTACCTGCTGATAAAGTAGGTGAGTTGCGAATCAAAGTGCGTGAGCTCATTGATGCACTCAATGCGGCTAACACACGTAATCCAAACGATGCCGTGTTCCAAATGAATGTTCAGTTCTTCGCACTCACTAAGTCGCTCATCGGTAAGCGTGAGCAGGAAGAAACAAACGTTAAACAAGGAACTGTTGTCTAAGCGCTCATGCGCTGGATTTCAAGTTTCCCAACTATACGAACCGCTGGGTCGAAAGGCCCAGCGGGTTTCGTCGTTTTGTTTTATTTTCCGTAGCGGAAAAGTGCTGCAAGTTTTGTGGTGGTTCTTGGCCGTAATGGAATGCCGTGTGACTTGAATAGGCGTTTCACCGCGGATAGGGCTTGGGAAAGATCGGTGGCTTCCACTTCAAGTTCATAGAAGGTTCGGTCGTGAACTGTCCAAAGATCCAATTCCCCTTTAAATTTTCCGATGGGCAAGTGCAGTCGGAGCGTATGGAGCGTTCCTATGGCCCTGAGGGTTTTAAGCTCTAACTTGGGGAAGAGCTTCTGAAGAGCTTTCATCGGTGGATTGCCCAAAGAGGCGATGCTTTGGCGGCCGCTTAGGACTGCTGTGGCTTTCTTTTTAGGGAGTTCGGTCTCCCACTCCTGTCGTTGGTGCCAGCCTATGGCGGTGCCTTTAGCCGTTTCTGGTACTGCGGCTTTTAGAGTCAAAAAAGCTGTTTGGCTGTTTTCAATTCGAATTCTCAAACCTGCCTTACCTCGGCGCAGGCTGCGTGAGGAGTCGTCAAAGTACGTATTGGACTGGAATTTTCCCTTTGTCGATTTGCAAAGGGCGAGAAGTTTCAAATAAGAACGATTTGAAAGAGCGAATTTGAGCTCTTTTTCCATAAAAAAGCCTGTGTCAGAATTTCTTCTAACACAGGCGTTTTGAATTGATTAGCCAATTTAACTGTCTTGGAGTTTATCGAGTTTTTCGTTTGAGTCTGGGCTTAAGCGCTAGCGCGGGTGCGGATTCGGTTGCTTGATACTGTTGTGCTACCACGGGTGCCGGAGAGTTATTCGTTAGTGCCATTTGTCGTGCTGACTGTGAAAACGACAAACTCAGAATTGAGAGCACAATCGCAAACACGCTAATCCCAAAAGCGGCTCGGGCTCCAGGTGTGGGGCGATTTGCCGCTTGCTTAATCGATTTCTGTAAAACGTTCGAGTAGTGCTCGGGGATGTCTCTAAGCAAGAGGTTCACTTTTTCAAGGCTTGCGACAATCGATTCGCTGGTTTGTTTTGCGGCTTCCCATTGTTGCACCACAGGGTCTTTCTGAGTGCTTGCGATAATAGCGGGAACCGATTGGGGTTGCGGAGCAGGGACGATATTTTCTATTGCAGGTTCCGCAGGGGTTTGCGTTTCGTTGGTTGCTGGCTCTGCCGCCGCTACTGGTGCTTTTGGGGCCCGTCGGCGTCGCGCTGGCTTGGGAGTGGGTTCAGCCGGTTTCTCTTCTTCGGAAAACTCCGCTGAAAGTTCTTCAGGCTCATCGCTGAGCAGTTCCTCGCTCTGTTCGAGTTCTTCTACCAAAATCTCTTCGTCTTTTTTCTTGCGACCCATGGCCCCACCTTCCACTGGCGTATACAGCAAGTGCTGTGCCAGCGATCGCCTGCGTATGGGGCGGCCGGAGGTGACAAATTACGGCACTTTTGGGCGAAAATAGGGGAGAGGCCGCCGCTATCTTTTGTTTGTCGGTGCTGGGGCGAGATGGCGGGGATGGGGACGGGGGGACAGCGAGGCCGGGAACTGCGAACAGTTAGCGGCTTAGCTGGGTTGGGAAGTTAGCCCATTTTTAGGGCTCTGCAGAGCGAAAATACGTGCCGTGCTAGGGAATCTAGGAGTTGTCGAGTGGGATTTTCTGGAATGGAGAGTAAGTCCATCACGGCCT
>CAZTRP010000019.1:0-28661 GCA_964616705.1 uncultured Pseudobdellovibrionaceae bacterium | reverse complement strand
AGGCCGTGATGGACTTACTCTCCATTCCAGAAAATCCCACTCGACAACTCCTAGACTCCCTAGCACGACACGTATTCTCACTCTGCAGAGCCCTAAAAACGGGCTAACTTCCCAACCCAGTTAAGCCGCTAACTGTTCGCAGTTTCCGGCCTCGCTGTCCTCCCGCTCCGACCGCCAAATAACGCCACAACTGACGTAAAGCGTCACCTAATACCGAAAAATGATCACCCTCTGTGCGTATACAACACGGCACACCCGTTGCACATCCCCCCATCAGAGGATGACCGGCAAAAATCTGCTGGTCTGGGGTGCATATGAAAAAGTTTTTAATAGGTTTCATTTTTGTGTCTTTGGTAACGGCTTGTGGGAGCGCGCCTCCCCCTCCTCCGCCTCCGGCACCCACCGCCACGCCGACGGTGACGCAACCAGCGAATAGCTGGGGTGCTAACTTCGCTTCCGAAGTACAAAATTGCACGAACTACCAACTGTCGTTCGCGATGTTCCCCGCTACGGAAGCTCAGTGGAAAAGTTTCTGTACTTGCTACTTCAATGCGGCAGCAAGCAAGTACCCTCAGTTCAACGACTATGTCACTTATGGATACTTTCAGCTTCAACAAACGAACCAGCAAACAATGGCCTCATGCATGAAGTCATCGGGACTAAACTAAACCCAACATGAATGGGCCCTCAATTATCGGGTAGCGCTTTTACTTGGTTTCTATAAAATCAGAACCAAGTCCATGCACAGCTCAAATTCCCTACTCCGCAACCTGGTTGGCGTATTTCTGCTACTCATCGCGATTTCGCCAGGACGCTATACTGCTACCGACGCTGGGCCTCGGCTTCTTTTGGCTCGCCAAATCTGGAATCACGCAAGTGTTTCAATTCCCGATGGCCAGCAGGCCTCAGGCTTAATTCAAAACCCGGAAACAGGCACTTGGACTTCGCTCTACGGCATTGGCCAAACCCTAGCACTTCTGCCTTTTGATTTTTTAGGAGTAAAGCTAGCGCAAGCCATGAAGGCCGAGGGGCCATTCAAATCTCAACTTGAATCTGCCCCCATTTTTTTCCTCTACGTACCAATAGTTGGAACGCTTTGGTGGCTACTGTTATATGCCGGGCTTATTGAACTAGGCGTAGCACAGCGGACTTCAATCCGAGGGACCCACGCTTTCTTTTTCTCGACCATCATCGCTTTTTACGCCGCCCAATCCACACAGGAAGAAGCCCTTGTCGCAGTGCTTTTGTTGAGTGGGTTACTTTGCGCCTTACGATGGAAAAGGACTCCCACTCTTACACTTGCTATCGGTACAGGTCTCTTTGCCGGCGCCGCACTTACGGTTCGTTTGAATGCAGTATTTGGTCTCTTGCCCCTAGTAGCCATCGCATTGGAAGGTGGGCTTCGAAATCGTGAGGCGTTCAGCAAGGTCTCACGGGGAATAGGGTTGGCCATCGTTGGGCTGCTTCCCGCTGTCGCCGTTATTGCCCTTTTCTCGTTTTGGCGATTCGGTTCTCCCTTTTCAACCGGGTACGATGTCGCTCGAGACCAAGGGATGGGCGTCTTTTGGGGCGGGGTCGATTGGATTTCTTTTCTTCGCTTAGTGGCTGGGCCCGGAAAGGGATTGCTTGTACTTTCTCCCCCAATCCTCATTTCACTACTCGGTCTTCGAGTCATGCACCGCCAAAGACCACTTCTCGTGTGGTCGATTGGACTCGCGCTGGTCTTCTCACTTCTGATTTGCGCAAAAATTTTAAATAATCCTGAAGGCAGTGAATCCTGGGGAACCAGGTACCAGGTCCACTTGCTGAGTTTCCTAGTTTATCCATTTTGTCTGGGATGGAAGAAACTCGTTGAGTCAGGGTATAGATCTTTCGGAGTGGGGCTAGTAACAGTGGGTGTGATTATTCAGTTTGCTGCCACCTTCGCCCCTCCCTCAATGGAGTACTTCCTTCTTCAAAGGGACAGCATAGACCGCGCAGAAATCACGGCGAGCCCTACGAACGGGCAGCTTCCTGCTAGGCTCCGCGGGCTTGTCTATTGGTTTAGCGGAAGATCTCAAGCCGACCGAACCAAACAAGAAGTACGGCCTTCCTTTGTGTACGCCGAACAAAACCAAGTTCCGGGTTATTGGGGTCCTATTTTTTCAAAACGCTTCAAATCCTTTGCGTTTCTCTTTGTTTGGATGGCCACCCTTGGAGCCGCTTTAGTTTTCTTGTTCACCGCGAATCTGTCCAGGCATCCGCTCGATGCAAACTAAGCAGTCTTCTTTTTGGGAATAGGAATCGGCGGCACAGCTTTCGTGGCAACTGTTTCTGCTTTGGTTGGAAGTGGTTTAAATTTGGTTGGGGGAACCGGCACATCCAACTTAGGTGGCTCGGAAATATTTACACTTCCAATATCGAAACTTAAATCGGAAGGATTCAAGTCGGACTCCTCAAATTCTAGGAGACTTGAATTCGTTTGTTCAGTCTTCATGGGGGGTGGGAGTGGAGCACCTTTCTCAGGCGCAACCAAGCTCTGTGCGGCCTTCGGGGCCGAGTGGCTCCCACGAGAAACCCCAGGCATCACAGCTTCAGCCTCTTCCATCGATATCTCGTTGGCCGCCACGAGCTCCCTAAGGTGATTCTCCATCAGAATCATGCCTTCTTTTCTGCCTGTTTGAATTGCTGAGGAAATCTGGAAAGTTTTTCCTTCTCGGATGAGATTCGATATGGCGTGGTTCATTACCAGAACTTCATACGCTGCAACACGTCCCTTCCCATCGGCACGTTTTACTAAGGTTTGGCTCACTACCGCACGCAGAGACTCAGCAAGCATTGCCCGGACCATCGGCTGCTGCATCGTAGGAAAGGATTCGATGATTCGATCCACAGTGGAAGCTGCGCCTCGAGTGTGCAGCGTCCCCAAAACGAGGTGGCCCGTTTCTGCCGCGGTCATGGCCAAACTGATTGTTTCTAAATCGCGCAACTCTCCGACCAAAATAACGTCGGGGTCTTCCCTCAGCGCATACTTGAGCGCGTCAGCAAACGTGGGACAAGAGTGTCCAATCTCACGCTGGTTCACCAAAGATTTTTTCGATTGGTGTACAAACTCTACCGGATCTTCGGCCGTAAGGATGTGATACGAAAAATTTTCGTTCATGTAGTTGAGAATGGCAGCGAGTGTCGTAGACTTCCCCGACCCAGTCGGACCCGTAACCAAGATTAAGCCTTTTGGAAGTTGCGCCAAAGAACGAACGACTTCCGGAAGTCCCAAATCTTCCATAGATGGAATTTTTGCCGGCAAAGTACGAACCACTGCACCGATGCCTCGTCTAGAGTAGAAAATATTTAGGCGAAAACTTCCTAACCCTTCCACTTGGTAGCTTTTGTCCAAGTTCTTTTGGTCGAGTACGTGCCTAAGCTCGTCTTTGGTCAGTACCTCTTGAAGGAGCGTCTCTAGCGCAGGGGCCGAAATCGGGCTGTCGGTAAATGGGACCAACTCACCGTCCAAACGAGCCCAAACCCGTTCGCCCGCGGAAAAGTGAATGTCCGAGATTCGACTCTGGACAGCGCGCCTTAGAAGTGAGTCAATTTGGGCCATGTTTCTCAGTTCCCCTAAAAACTAGGTAAATCGTAAAAAAGAAAAGAGGCACAGTGACCCAAACCAACCAAATAACGTGCCCCTCTGCTGAGGCATACCAGTGAATGAGTAAGTCCTGCATGGTAAGCTCCGACCATCCCTTTTCGGCATTTCGGGGCCAGAAATTGAATGCAAAGCATCATTTATTTTGAAAGAACCGAACCCCTCCAGGGACTATTCGATAAGCTTTTCGGAGGGTTCTACCTAGTCAAAGGCGCTCCCCTGATAGGGCAGCTTGCCCTGCTTTTATTCGCTTTCGCCGCCCTTTATTACGCCTCGCAGCCTAAACGAAAGCAGCTCTGGCGCGCATCTGCCCTATTTTCAGTTCTGTTTTTCAGCGTCGTCTGTCTATTTCTGCTCCAGCCCTGGGACGAACTCTTTATAAACCTTCGGCACTCGTGGAACTGGGCTATGCATGGGAGGTTCTCCTTCAACCCTAGCGAGTGGATAGAAGGAACAGTCGACACCCTACCTTATCTAGCGGTGGGTTTTGCAGGAAGACTCGGGCTGCCGATCGTCGAAGCAGGTTTTCTGATGAGCTACATCGGCGGCCTTGCATGCCTTTACCAGGCGACGCGCTTGTTTCATCGGATCTGCCCCACCGCACCTTGGCCGTATTTTCTTTTCGCTTTGTGCCTCTACCCGCCGCTCGCCTTCAATTCCGCGCATGGTTTTGCGACCGCTCTGTTTTCGGCAACGATACTGTTTGCGATACGGTGCATGTTTTTCGAAGGACGCGTTGCCTGGGGGATAACAGCTCTAGCTTCTCTTCCCCTCATTCGTTTTGAAGGAAGTTTCTTTGCCCTACTGCTACTGAGCCTTTGGGTGTATCGGTTTCGCGTTCGCTCTAGAACGACCGTCATTGGACTTCTTTCAATCTTGGTTCCTGCCCTAGTGCACGCCCTGATTCGCATAAAATATTTCGGCGAAGCAGTCCCGTTGCCGGTTCAATTCAAATCCACTTCTGGAAACCTTTTCTACCTCGCCGTTGGAATCAGAAACTGGTTAGCGGATTTTTCTTCTACTTTTTGCATGGTGTTTGTATTTGCCTTCACTACGCTTCGCATAGCGCTAAAGCAAACTGCTTCCTCGCAGGACAGTTCCATTCGCAAGTCCCTACTCTTAACCTTAGGCGCCTGCACCCTGCCCTATTACTTTTCAGGGGGCGACTGGTTTCCCAGCTACTGGGCGCGGTACTTACTTCCCTTTGTTCTGGTGTTGCTTACTTTCTTTGCAAGCTTTGCCTATGAAGCACACCAAAAACTCCCCATTCGAATTTTTTGCAAGGCACTGGCCGCACCGATCTTATTGGCGGGTCTTACTTGTTTGTGGCCTATTTCCTCGGGGGCAAAGTGGATTGAGGCCGTATTTTCTCACCGCCGGACGTTGGCAATGGTTCAGGAACCTACTATTGCTCGCGGGCACTACCGCATTCACTCTCTTTCGCAATTGGGTGAGCTCCTTCGATTAACTACCCTTAATGACGATCGCATTGGAACCTCCGAACTGGCCACCTTGCACTTCTTTTCTCAACGCCCCGGAGTGGACTTTCTTGGGTTAATGAACAAAGAAATCGCCCAATCTCCCCTTCGGCAAAGCCCGGCGTGGCTAAGAAAGTTTCCTTACCGTTCTGAACTTCCATTTCTGATTTTCAAAAGGCTTGATCCCACACAGCTACAGAAACACCGACCTGAAATTCTGTACACCTTCGATTTCATGCTGCGAGACCAAATCCCCGAGCTTCGCGCGTATGAACTAGATAAGACTTCACTTCTACAGGCCCTCGCCCGGTGGGAAAAACAAATGTCTGGAATGATGGACTCACTTTACGGCGGGCTCAGTAACATAAAGCAACTCGGCTACACGCCGGTGGTAATTCGGGCGGGCGATGGTTTTACGGCGCTGTATTTTGTGCAAGCGTCCGTTCTTGAACGCCACAAAAATGCGCTAATAGCGCAAGGCTTTCAACGCAAACTCTAGTGCTCTGCACTTTTTCTAATGAGCGTCACCCATTTGTTATACTATTTTAACTCACAGTATTCTGCAGTTCTGGAAAAAAGGCCGACGAGTGCAAGACCAGCGAAATCTAAAGAGCGCTGCGGTTTTACTTAGTTTGAAGCGCGTCCCTGTCTACAGTTTCCTGTTGTTTTTCTTCACTTTAAAAGCCTCCGCCAGCTTTTATCTAAAGGACGGCGATGTGGTGGCGTTCTTTGGCGATAGTATCACTGCGCAGGGGCTTTACCCAGGCTACGTAGAAGCTTGGTCGTTGACCCGATTTGCTCATTTGGACCTGCAATTTTTCAACGCAGGCCTCGGAAGCGATAGAGCCTCTTGGGCGAATTCTCGATTTGCCACTGACGTAGCGCCGCTTAGACCATCTGTCGTTACAGTCAGCTTTGGAATGAATGACGGAGAATATAACGCCTTCGACCTAATGCCTTACAAAGCTTTCATGGCTGGGCTACGGGATATTGCCAAGAAAATTCACGGCGAAGGGGCTCGATCGCTTTGGCTCACTCCAAACGCAGTGGAAAAAAAGGAAACCGGTCCGGCCCTGAAGGGTTACAACGAAACTCTAGAGAAATTTGCGAGCGGAATCCAAGAAGTCGCCGACGACACTTAGGAAGTCTTTGTAGACTTGCTTCATCCCTACATGGCAGTAATCGATCGCGCCCGAGCCAAAGATCCATTTGCTCGTATCGGCGGGGGCGATATTGTCCACCCGGGACCATCCGGACACGCACTCATGGCCGCAACTATACTAGGCGCAATGGAATTTCCTTCTTTCGTCGCTTCCGTTGGCATCGATGCCAAGACGGGCAAAATAACCGACGCCAGAGGCTCGAAAGTTATGCGTGTAGTGGCATCGGAGAGTGCAGTACAGTTTGAACGTTTAGATACTTCAATCCCATTTTTCCCTCCTGATGCCTATGCAATCTTGGATTGGACAAAGATTCTCACCGACTTAAACGAATATAATTTGAGGGTGAGCGGGTTAATCTCCGGTATGTATGACGTCCGACTAGACGGGATCTTGGTTGCAAGGTATTCGGGGCTTGAACTGGAAAAGGGAGTCAATCTCGCTCTAGCCGTATTGAAGGCAGGCCCCATCGCAGATCAAGTTTCGACTATTTGGCGGCGGATAACCGAGAAAAACGACTTTTTCAAAACAAAGATATTTCGTCAAAATCTCTCAACAGTGGATCTACTAGACCGGATGAAACGCCTAGCGGCTCTTGAAACTCAAGTAAGGAAATCTCTCGTTATCTCCCCCCACCTCGTTGAGGTAGTTCCCACGCCGTAAACGCGCCACTGAACGAGTGGGATCCAAACAGCGCCGCACGCCCATGGCCCAACCTCTACGAATTAACTGTATTCATCCCGCAGCGCCATTCGATTGAGAAATGGTTTCCCAATTAAAAAAACCAAGAAAATAACCCAAAGACTACTTACCACCGACCCGAGATCGCTTCCGGGCATAAGCATCGGCGTGAGCAACACGACGTAGGGGAAGTAGTAGTACCCATTGAGAATGAAAAATGCCGATCTTTCGATCGTGGCTACCAACAGGCCGAACAACACGGCGATGAGGTACATTCCAGAGTAGCCGAAGTTCATGTAGGCTTCGGCCAAGTAAGAAACCCCTACACTTGTTTGAAAGTCCTCTTCGTCCAGAATGCCGTACGAGCGCCCATATTTATTCCAAAAGTGGCGCGTTGGTTTGTCGGGCCATAACGCACGAGGAATAAACATAAAGGGAATACTCTCGTACGTTTCCCCATTCCAAAAAGGTACTTTGCTGGGGGTCATCGCGAGAACGCGTTCCAATGAGTCATCCCCTGCGCGCATAAATCCGCTAATTAGGCCCGAGCCAATGGTTTCCTCTTTCTTTTCCTTTTCCTCTTCATCTTCAAACATCTCGGAATCTTCTCTATCGATATATTTTGCCTGCAATAGATCCATAAGAACAAATAGCCGCTCCCAGGTGGGCATCACCTCGCCGAGCTCACTTCGAATAATGACGCGAAAAGGACCCTTAACCGTCTGAATTGCTGACATCAGCAAAACTCCAACCGAAATAAAAATCAGGACCTTGAACTTCTTCTTAAGACAACAAACTAGCGTACCAAGGGAAACCATCGCTCCCATCAATGTCATCATTCCGTAGTTCAGAAAATAAACGAAGGCCCCAACAAGCGCGGCAACCTTGGTAAAACGCATTAACCATTCATTGCCTGGGGAATTGGAAGTGAACAAAAGAACCACGTCGGCTGAAAGAAGTAGAAAGTGGATTGAAAGAAACCATGCCGGTAAACGCTCTAAGATGATTGGCACTACGAGCACGTAGAAAGTGAGCATGTAAACCTGAGCGCGGCTCAGAGTAAGAAGCTGAAAGCGCTCTTTCTCGGCTACGGCGGCGAAGAGAAAGTTACGGCTGGCATAGTAGATAAGAATAATAATACCGGTGCAGAAAATCTGCTCTTTAATGGCCATGAGCATTTCTGGGCTGTTCACCATCAATAGTGGGTCATCTTGGAGCAAGAACCACTTCGGCAAAGAAAGCTGGAAGAAATGGAAAACCATAACGAAGGAAATATAGGTGAAATGACGGCGAGTGAACGCCAGCATCACGGGCGTGAGCTGGATGAGCATGAGGTAATACAGGAATTCGACGCCAGTATCCCCGCCCCAAAGTAGCCGCAGATAGAGGGTTACCGCCACATAAGTGACAACCATAAACCCGGCTACTGAAAACAAATTAAATAAGGGGAGGATATCCGGCTTACGGAGCACTGCGCCAGACATAGATTTCCTCTGGCGCTATTCTACCGTGGACGAGCGAGATTACGAATTTGATTCGCTTAGGTCGAGTTCCATAAGCAAAGCCCCAGTTTCCACCGCCTGGCCTTCCTTAACGCAAAGGCTCGTAACCTTGCCATTTGCTGGTGCGCGGATCTCGTTTTCCATTTTCATGGCTTCCATCACCATGAGCGGAGCACCTTTTTCAACCGAGTCTCCGACTTTGGCAAAAATCTTTGCAATTTTGCCAGGCATCTTCGCGTAAACGTTGTTCTCGTGAGTAATATCCTGGCCACGTAGCAAGCCCACGATACGCCGATACTCACTTTCAACGGAGAACTGCAAATTGCCTTGGGGGCGAAACACCGTACATTCTCCGCGGCCGCCCACTACGTTCGCAGCAAAAACGCGCCCATTTTGAATATAGCTGCAGTCGTTTCCAAAAAATGCCAAGTCCAATGGCTCTTCTGGCTCTTCATCGAACTTCACCAGCAGCTGCTGATTCCGCGACTCTACACGTACCGTATGTTCTTCGTCCCCGAAGCGTACAAAAAATATCATCTCAAGGCCTCCCCACGGCCGATGGAACGCCAACGAGAGTTCTCAGTTCCGCCAAGGGGCGCCCCTTTAAACTCTTTGGTGTAGGCCGAGACTGCGGCCGCTACCATCGCCATACGTAGCTCATCCTTTTTTGCGCCAACATCTTGGTAATGGAAATCCTCGCCAATCAGGCGGGTAGTATAGTTGCCACTTTGGAATTTCTTGTTGTCCAAGATCTGAAGCAGCAGCGGAATATTTGTCTTTATTCCGTTTACCACGGTGTCGCCTAGTGCGGCGCGTCCTCGATTAATTGCTTCTTCTCGGGTTCGGCCCCAGACGGAAATTTTCGCAATCATGGAATCGTAAAACACCGGGATTTCATATCCGCGGTAAATGTGCGTATCAACGCGAATCCCCAGGCCATAGGGCATCGACACCCCGGTAATCTTCCCTGCCTGCGGCAAGAATTTCTCGGGGTCTTCGGCGCAAATACGAAACTCCAAAGAGTGCCCTCTTCGCTCGATCTGGTCTTGGGTGAAGCTCAAGCGCCCCCCAAAAGCGACGTTGATTTGCTCTTGGACCAAGTCCACGCCCGTCACCCACTCTGTTACGGGGTGCTCTACCTGCAAGCGAGTATTCATCTCCATGAAGTAAAAGTTCTGGTTCTCGTCCATGAGAAACTCAATGGTCCCCGCGTTGATATAACCCAACTCTTTCACGGCACGAACAGCTGCATCGCAAAGACGTTTTCGGGTCTCTTCCGAAACGAAAGGACTATTACATTCTTCAATTACCTTCTGATGGCGTCGCTGAACCGAGCACTCTCGCTCGAATAAGTGACAAACATTCCCGTGCGTGTCGGCAATAATCTGCACTTCAATGTGATGAGGTGAAGTGACGTAGCGCTCAAGATAGAGACGACCGTCTCCAAACGCTTTGCTCGCTTCTGAGAAAGCACGGCGAAAGAGATTCAAAAACTCTCCTTCGTTTTGAACCAAGCGCATTCCTCGCCCGCCGCCACCGGCCAAGGCTTTAATCATTAGGGGGTAACCGACGCCTTTGGCCTGTTGAAATGCCTCGTTCTCGTCGCTTAGCGCCTCTTTAGTGCCCGGAACCAGCGGCAAACCCACGCGTTCCATGGTCTTGCGCGCCATAACCTTGTCACCCATAGAGACAATAGATTCTGCCTTAGGGCCAATGAAAACCATTCCCGCATCGGCTACCGCTTTGGCAAAGTCTGCCTTTTCCGACAAAAAGCCATACCCCGGGTGAATAGCATCGGCTCGCATTTGCTTGGCAGCGGCCAGGACTTTTTGAATATCCAGATAGCTGTGGATCGATGGGCCCTCGCCAATACAAACCGCTTCATCAGCCATCGAGACATGCCGAGAAAGACGATCCGCGGTGGAATACACAGTCAGGGGAATGTGTCCCATCTCCCTGGCGGCCCGAATCACTCGAAGCGCGATTTCCCCACGATTCGCTACCAATATCCGTTTTGGAGTGTTTCCCATTTCAGTCCTCTTAAAGCGGAATATTTCCGTGCTTCTTGTGCGGCATGCGATCTCGTTTATTCTTCAACATCTCAAGCGCGTGAATGAGCTTCGCTCGGGTTTGCTCGGGGAAGATGACTTCGTCGACAAAGCCAAGCTCGGCGGCTTTGTAAGGAGTGGCAAACGTATCCGTGTACTCTTGGACAAGACGCTCTTTTTCTTTTGCTGGGTCGGCTGCTTTTTGAATGGCACCGCGATGGATAATTGCCACGGCTCCTTCAGCACCCATCACCGCAATTTCAGCCGTGGGATACGCGAAGTTGATGTCAGAACGTAGGTGCTTCGACGACATCACACAGTAAGCACCCCCGTAGGCCTTGCGAGTAATGACCGTAATTTTCGGAACGGTCGCTTCGGCGTACGCGTAAAGCAACTTCGCTCCATGACGAATAATCCCGCTAAACTCTTGCTCGGTCCCAGGGAGAAATCCTGGAACGTCGACAAAACTGATGACCGGGATATTGAAAGCATCACAAAAGCGGATAAATCGTGCGGCTTTTATGGAGGCGTTGTTATCGAGACAACCTGCAAGAACCTTCGGCTGATTGGCAACAATCCCAACGCTTCTGCCATTAAGACGACCAAAACCCACGACAATGTTCTGCGCGAAATCTTTTTGAACTTCAAAAAAGTAGCCACTATCAACCACAGCTTCGACAACTTCTTTAATGTCATAAGCCTGCCGCGAGTTCTCTGGTATCAGAGTACGCAGCCGCGGTTCTTCACGTCGCACTGGATCATCGCTCTTCACTAGCGGCGCGTCTTCCAGATTGTTCGAAGGCAAGTAGCTCAGTAGCTCTCGAATAAGAAGCAAGCAGCTCTTCTCATCATCACTAGCAAAATGGCACACACCGCTCTTTGCGCTGTGAGTGGCTGCTCCGCCGAGCTCTTCCATCGTCACATCTTCGTGCGTAACGGTTTTGATTACATCGGGCCCGGTGAGAAACATGTAGCTTGATTTCTTCACCATAAAGATGAAGTCGGTAAGCGCTGGACTGTAGACCGCCCCTCCGGCGGAGGGCCCCATGATAGCCGTGATTTGCGGGACCACGCCCGAAGCCATGGTGTTGCGGTAGAATAACTCGGCGTAGCCGCCCAGCGACTCCACGCCTTCTTGAATTCTGGCACCTCCGGAGTCGTTAATACCCACGACCGGAGCACCGTTCTTCATAGCAAGATCTAAAATCTTACAAATCTTTCCCGACTGTGTTCCTGAGAGAGAACCTCCGAAAACCGTGAAGTCTTGGGCGTAAACATAAACGGTTCGCCCCAATACGGTGCCGTACCCAGTGACAACACCGTCCCCCAAAATTTTTTGGGTTTCCAGTCCGAAGTCCGCACACCGGTGCGTAACAAACTTGCCAATTTCTACAAAACTTCCTTCATCGAGAAAAAACTCGAGCCGTTCGCGCGCGGTCATTTTGCCGCGTTCGTGTTGGGCTTCTATTCGGGCCGCACCGCCACCCAATTCCGCGGCCTGGTTCTTACGCGTTAGTTCCTGGAATTTCTGTTCTAAATTCATAAGGCCGGGATCGAAGCATCGTAAGGGGGGCTATGTCAAGGAAGAGGCGGGTTACTGGCAGGTGGTTAGGGGGTGCCGGCGAGAGGCTTATCCCGCAAGCCTTTAGCGTCGAGTCGGGCGGCCCATTGCAGATAGATTTCCTGCGCTTTTTTTCCATTCGAAAAGGGGGACCTAAAAAGGGCGAGAATTTCCTCGCGACTCACTTCGCCCCCTACGGCCCCACGATATAAACCATTACCCAAAACCTGTCCTAGGCAACGGGCTACACGATAGTAAAAAAGCGCGCGAAGTGTCGAAACGGGACGTGCCGGCAGGGAAATGCCCACAAAACGACCGCCGGAAAAATGTGCTTTTTCCCCCAGCAGGTGCTGAGTCACCGCGGTTACAATGGGATCTTTCTTCGGAACTGCGAAAAAATCAGCCGGCGCGTGACACCGTCGGTGAGGATTAATTACTTTGGATCCAAGAAATCCCAAAGCTTCAAACCAAACGGCACAATAAAAGTCTTGCCGAGGAAATTCAAACTCTCGTTCTCTTCCACTCAGCAGAGTGTGAAGGTAGAGTGCTGCCTGAGTGGATGCCGCATTTATGTGATTCGAACGCAAGAACACTTTACGCGTCTTTGGATCTAAATAGCCACCAACCGCCGCAGTCACCGACGCGCGGAACTTGGAAAGCCCTCCACGCAACCGCGCCATCGGCATTTTTTCGCCTGTTTGCCAATGGATCTCAAACCCGTCGGTCAAGGGCTCGTTGGCACCAATGAAATCGTAAATCGCGCGGCACAGATCAAAAAAATCTTCTTCAAAAGCATCCCCATCCCACTCCAGCCAATTGAGATAACTTTGAAGCTTCACCCAAGGCGGGGTGTTCATCACACAATAGACGTTTTTCTTTAAGTTCAATACGCCCGCACTATGCTCCAGTCCGCGGGCCGCCAGCTTCCAAAAAAGACGCTCTGAGTTTTGATGTACCACCACCACGTTTCGTTCCACGCTGTGCGATTCGGCTGCCTTCTTTAGCTCAAGCGGCAAATGTTTAGCAGCAAGGTGTAAGTCGCCGATGAGGCCAAGCACCAAGGCGCGGGGGTTCGTCTGACCGTAGCAAACCAAAGCCTTAGAGGCAAAACGATCACGTTGCGCCAAACCGACTCCCCTCCCGGGACCGGGACCATTCAAACCGACAATCGAAACCCCGTGGTTGCGAGCAAAGTCAAAAAGGGGACGATAGTTGTGCCAAGAAAAACCCCAATTTTTTTGAAACCCGATGGAGCGAAGAAAGCTTTTCTCCTGAACTTCGCCCGCAAGGAAACGAGCAGTAATCGGATTGTCTTTGGGGGAAAGCATCTCAAAAGCTAAGACGAGATGGCGATTCGCCGCGTCTAAAAAAGGAAGAAGATCCTTGACCAGCCGCAGCACCATTCTTTGAGCCTCAGCCAGCGTATGGTAGTCTCCACAAAGTGCGATGTCGGCACTGGCTAACGACTGAAGTAGTTCATCCAAAGAGGAAATGCCTTTATAATCAGTGAATTCCTTTTGGTACTCCAGGAAGTAGCGCCGCAAACTGGGATTGAGATTTCCCACAGAACGACGCGCACTGTCTCGAAAGCGATCATAGAGATCGCGCTGGATTTGAATGAGTTGGTCTCGAACTGGCATTTGAGGTTGAGAGAATGAAAGAGAAGATGGGACTTATGCTTATTTTAACTCTTATGGCGCAACTTGTCCTTGGCGCCGCGGCATTTGCCGAGGGCGAAACGGTCACAACGATCCGCCACTCTGAAGCGCCAAACCTTGAAGCCATTTTAAAAGCAGTTGGGTCGCACAACGGTCAGATACAGGAGGCTGAACAAGATGTAGAAATTGCCAAGCAACAAGTGGAACGCGCGAAAGCTGCAATGTGGCCCAAAGGGACTACTACCCTGCTTGTCGCCCCGATTTTTGAGGAGCGAGGAAATGCCGTCGCTGTAACGCGTAACTGGAAACATTGGGGCCCCTACCTTGGGAGCAGCACACAGATCATTCAGCCTCTTTTCACCTTTGGACAAATTGGAGGTTACCGTAAAGCCGCTGAGAACCAACTCATTGCCACGGGCGAACTCGCGCGGATGAAAAAAAATGAGATGGTCGCTACCGCCAAAGACTTTTACTACACCTACCTCATGGCAAGTGACTTGGAGAAACTGGTAGGCAACCTTACTGAATTTCTCGGGAACGCACTGAAGGAAGCGGAGAAAGGCGGAAATGGAAAAAAGTCCGCAGTGAAGCCCCACGATCTCAATCGACTACGAATTGCTTTGGACGATTTGCAGCAAAAGGGACTCTACGCCAAGCAGGGAAAGCAAACCGCGCAGAAGGCAGTTTTGTGGATGACTGGCAATACGTACGACGCGATTCCTAATACGGCACTTACTCCCCAGTCGTACGCAAAAAAAACGCTAGAGGAATACCAACAACTCTCCAAAACATTTCGTCCAGAATTCAAAGCCCTCGCAGCAGGACAAGTGGCGAGAAATGCGCTGGCTGATGCAAAGCGCGCTCAAAGCTACCCGACGATTTTCATTGGTGCATTTGGAGACTTCAATTGGTCCCCCGTTCGTGACCCTCAAGTGTCATTTTATGCGCAGGATCCGTTCAATAGAATCAATGGGGGCGCCGCATTAGGTTTGAGACTTGATTTGGAGTTTATGCGCCATGCGGCCGAGGCTGCCGAGGAGCGTGCTCAAGCCATGAAATTAAAAGCGACTGAGAACTACGCAGTGCCCGGTATTGAATTGGAAGTGAGTCGCGCTTTTTGGGAGCTAGAGCAGGCCCGAGAAGGATTGGAAATTGCGGAACGCCGACGCAAGGTAGGAAGAAAATGGTTTGTGGGTAGCGCCATGGGCTGGTCGATTGGAGTCACCCCGGCAAAAGATTTGATGGAAGCGCTAGAAGGCGATGGAATTTCCCGACAGAACTACATACAGACCGTTTACCTTTTTAACTCCGCACTCGCAAAACTAAGTCGCGCAGTGGGAACTGAAGTAGCCGATCTGAAATATTAGCGAGCCGATTTTTTTCGACGCCGCAACACCCAATAAACTGCGCCACCAGCGAGAAGCAATAGGACGATCGTACCAAATGAAGATCCCCCTTCAGACTCGCTTTCCTCGGTAACCACCGGTTTAGTGGCCGGCCTGAGTCGCTCTCGCAAGATATCCGTCTGCGAGGGCCCTAGCTTTGCCGCCCCCGGAAGCGGCATCTCTCCTTGCTTCGAAGCGATGTTCAAATCAAATTCAGCATTAGGGCGAAGAGAGCCGACCATACGCTCAAATTGAGGCGCAAGACGCTGGTATTGCTCTTGAGAAACTACGTAGGTGATCAGGATTGCGAGTTTGTTGTGAACAGTCGCCACGTAGCGAGACCAAAAACCCGGAAGTTCCGAGTTTACTTGCAGCGAATCGATCCAAGTAACACCGTTAATATCCCTTTTTCTTGCGTAAGTAACTTTCGACTCTAAGGGCTTGCCCTGATCATCGGTGATGGTCCTGGGCTTTTTCAAATACTCAAGATAGTTGTCTACCGTATCCCACTCGGTCGCCATGGTCGCAATTGAAAGCACCACCGACTCTCGTCGCTCTCCTTCGAGTGTACTTTGACAAATCCAAACACCCTGAGAAAGTTCGCAACGCCACCCTTCTGGGTGATCAAATGAAACATAAGCTGTCTTAAGCGCGTGAGCGGCCGTGCCCCAAAGGGCAAACGAAGCAACTAGGATCAGGTTGAGTTTTCGCATTCAAAAATTATATCACGAGGGCAATTGAAAAATGTCGTCTAGGTGAGCTCGAAGGCTCCCCATATCGTTATAGAGTGTTTCTCGCTCGTGGGTAAGAGTTGGAAGCGGCGTCCCAGGAACATGGCGAATCAGAATCTTTTGTATTTTCTCAGCAAAGACTTCGTTCTCGCAGATTCGGCGGTAAATCTGCAGATCCTGTTCTCCGCTATCGCCTATAAGAAAAATTTTTCGTCCCTCAGTATTGTTAAGAATTCGATGTAGCATGCGCCATTTGTGGCCAAATCGGTTAATTCCCAACCAACGCAAGAAAACGGGCCCCTCAGGAAAGCCCGCATCTCGCAGGAACTTCAGCAGAAAGGGGGCCAGCTGAATAGGTGTACTGGTTAGGTAGATCACCATCCCGCCCTTTTCAGCAATTGATCGGTAAAGTTCCGCCATTCCTTCGATCGGCTTGTAGGTGTAATACCCCCCACGAAAAATCCCTCGTACAATTTGGGAAAGCGAAGTGGTCTGCCCAATATTGCTCTCTTTGATTGTGTCATCGATATCAGACACCACCACAAACTTAACCTGCTCGGTCAAAAAGTAGACAGGGCATTCAAAAACATCGTAGTTCCCCACCGGAATGCGCCCAACGAGGGTTTCCACACCCATTGGGGTCATTTTCAATGTCGATTTAGTTTCCGGGCGCCAAGGCAGAGCCCACGGCAGTTGCAGGTAAACGAACCCTCTAGTTTCCGTGCTGGCCTCAATAGTTTTAGTGAGCTCGCTAGAAACCGAGACATCGAATCGCACCGACTCAAACATCTCTACATCCGGAAGACCGCGCAGAAACCGGTGTATGGCTCCTCGCGGCCGATAACCTAGCACCTCTTCTTGCGTACCGCTGTAGACGACCGCTTGTATGGAGGTGTAATTCGGAGTCGCCAAAGCGGGCACGCCAACAATCGACTTGTGCGGACGGTAAAGAAACAACGCCTGAGCAGCACGATAGACAGCTACCTCCAGGGTTTTACCGAAACGCAGAATTGCCCCCCACCATTTAGAGTAAGGCAAATCCGTGGGCCGAAGGGGATTGCGTAAGACCAATAAGTCTTTTGGGTTCACGCCTTCGCCCCTTGAAAAAGTTCACGCTGCCTCGAAAGAATGCCGATAAAGAGGAGAACCCCTGAGTAGACGGAGCTGCTCTGCGTCATGGCAAGGAACGCCAAATCGCCTCTTTCCTTTTTCTCAAGATGCCAGAGCATCGCCTGCCTCGTTTTGCTAACCCTAAACCAACCCGCATTCGCTTTAGACGAGCTATTTGAAATTTACAACGCGGCTCAAGCCTTGGCGATGGGAAATGCTTTTACCGCCGAAGCGAGCGGCTATTCCGCTCTTTTTTACAATCCCGCCGGCCTTGCCAAGAACGAAGCTCGAAAGTGGGAAATCAATCCCATAGCCCTTGATGGCATATTCAACGGGAGTTTCGCCGGAACAGCGATAAGCAACCGGGCCCTAGGGATGCAGGGGCTGCTTGCAAAAACTCAGTTACGACCAGGTGCCTACAATTACATGAAGGGCAGTCTGGTGCCCTCCATCGCCAGAAAAGGGTTCGCCTTAGCTCTTATTGGCAATCAGGACTTTGTTGCCAAATCAGATGGCACCCAGGTGACTGCCCGCGCAGGAAACGACTTAGGCATTGTGTTTGGCGGGGCCTCAAACTTTGCGTCCAATCTACTTAAAATCGGAGTTTCCGGGAAAATATTGGTACGCAATCAGCTCAGCGGCGACTTTCTTCACTCGGCTCTTGGTACGGACGCCGCTATATCGGCTTTGATGAAAGAAGGCATCGGCTTTGGAGCCGATCTAGGGGTTTTGTTGACCCTGCCACAGACTTGGCTACCCACGCTAGGATTTACGTGGAAAGACATCGGATGCACCAGGTTCATTCCGTTCCACCTACTCAACGCTTCCAGCAGCGGAGCACCACAATCGATTGCACAAAGTTTCAACCTCGGTTTTTCCGCGAGGCCCGCGATAGGAAAAGGCCAACGGATAACGCTCTCGGCAGAGTTCCGCCACATTGAGTTGCACACTCTTTCCTATTTCAAGCGCCTACATTTTGGTTTTCAGTACATGGCACACAAAAGCCTGTACCTATGGCTCGGCATGAATCAGCTCTTCCCCACGGGTGGCGCTGGCCTTCGTCTAAACGGTGGAGACTTTGAAATCGGCACCTACGCGCAGGATATCGGACAAGGCACCGCGGTTCAGGCGGATCGCAGGTTCTTCTTTAGGTATACGGTGAATTTTTAAATGATGAAAAATGTACTCATTAGCGCCATCTCATTTTTCCTCGCCACTGTGGCGCACGGCGAACTTGTGCGCCAAGCCTATCCGGGGGTCCGCCCCACCGGCATGGGGAACGCCTTTATTGCGCTTTCGAACGACAACAATGCCATGTGGTACAACCCCGCTGGACTTGCGCGAGTAAAAGGAACGCACCTTAACTTAATCGACACCTCCGTCGGTGTGGATAGCCTAGATACCCTCAACAGACTAAACAACGCACTATTTGGCGGAGACTTTACTAACTTGGTTCGAACCGACCGAGAGTATGCTCGACTGAACTTTAGACCGACCATCACAACCCCTTGCTTCTCTATTTCAATTTTCGATCACGCGAGCGGATTTTTCCAAATGAATGAGCTGCAAACGCTCACGGGGAGCGTCGACCTTTACGCCTTTAACGATGTAGGAATTGCAACCGCCTTTGCTATTCCCATGAGCCCTTACCTTTCAGTCGGAGCGACCACTCGCGTGTTTCAACGCTCAGGCATCGACACGCACATCACTACCCTTGAGCTTCTCGCCGAGCTTGGCCTTCCAGACGCTAGCTCGTTGATGACTGCGGCATTCAGTCGAATTCAAAAAATGGCAGGCGCTGGACTCGGAATTGGTGTGGACTTGGGCGCAATGGCAACCATTCCCCTTCCCCCTGGCTATCCAAAGTGGAATATCGCCGCGGTCATGGACGATACTCTGGGCACTTACTTTCGACCGTTGGGTGCAATACCCGCTGCAAAAAAGGTAGATCCCACTTTCCATTTTGGTACTGCGCTGGAATACGAACTGGGCAAGAAGAACCACCAGCTAAACCTTGCGCTTGATATCCGCAATGCATTTGAAAAGGGACTCGTATTTTTCAAGCAGTTCAACCTAGGAATAGAATACAAACTCTCAGCTTTCACTCTCAGAGCGGGCGTCTCACAGGGACACCCCACGGCGGGCTTTAGCATAGAATTTCCGCCACACACTCGGCTGCATTTTTCTACCTACGCCTCGGAGTTTGGCCAAACTCTCTGGGCGAACTATCAGCGCTGGTACCTTGTTCAACTAGTGGTCGGCTTCAACCCGAACTAGCTGCCGTAGACAAGAATTTTAAGGTAATCACCCTCAGGAAACCCGACCGGGTGATCGTCTTCAGGTGCAATAGACGCTTGCTTTTTAAGCCGTCCACCTAAGGCCTGAGCTGCGACCAACTCGAATTTCGAACGAGAGATCCTTGAAGTGCAACAACAGACGACGACCTTGCCCTTTGGCGCAAGATGCGCCAAAGCCTCACGGTAAAGCTTCTTATAAGCTCGTAGCGCTGTTTCGACCTGGTCTGTTCGACTCGCCATCATGGGGGGATCTACAATAACCAAATCGAACTTTTCCCGCGGCTCCAATCCCGTAAACCATTCAAAAATATCTGCGCCAATAAAACGGTGTTTTTTTGCATCCAGCGTGTGAAGCCGCTTAGCTACCTCGAGCGCCCCCTTACTGACATCCACGTTCCAAATTTCTTTGGCGCCAGCGGTTTCTGCGGCAAGTCCTAACGTGCCTGTATAGCTAAAGAGGTTCAAAACTCTTTTCCCATTTAACTTCTGGGAGGCAACCCACTTGCGCAAGCCACGCAAGTCCAGGAACGCACCACTTTTCTGCCCCTCCCCAACGGGGATGGTTAAAGTAAGTTTCCCTTCGTGCACTTTTACTTCCCCAGGCAATCGGCCACGCAACACCCTGTCCGCTCGAACCGACTTTCGTTTCACCGGAAGTTTCCAAACCAACTCTTTAAGACCAAGCTGACTCACAACTACGCTACCGACATAGCGGCCCAAGGCGTCTACTGAAGGAGCATAAGTCTGTAAAACAGCCGTAGCTCCATAGACGTCCACTACGACACCCGGAAGTCCGTCGTTTTCTCCGTGTACAGCACGAAAAGCATTTGTGTATTTGCGCACCTGATCTCGTTTGCTGAGAGCCTTCGCAATACGCGCCTGAACCCATTTTGCGTCCGGCGGTGTAGAGCCCTGCTTCAAAACTCGAATGGCAATAAGGCCGTCTTTTTCAAATAGCCCAAAACCCAAAACAGCGTTTTGTGCATCAACCAACTGCAAGAGCTGGCCAGAACGAAAGATTTCTGCCGCCGAGCTCACGCCACTACGATAGATCCAAGGGTGTCCCTGCTTGACGGCACTCGCTGCTTCTTTCTTTACTTGGTAACGCTTGGGTTGAAGCTTCACTGCAGGTGTTCCCATTCGCGGACGTGCTGAAAAGAATCGAAGTAGCTTTGAAAACTACTCAAATCCACCGAATGCAAAATCACCCCGAAGAAACTAAAGAAACTGACAAGTGCTTCCCAGTTTTTAAGCCAAACTGGAACAAAATGGGGCGGCTCTAAAATGCCGTTTAAGCGGAGCCACTCAATTACACCAACATCTTCCATAGCAATTCGACCCGAAAGCAAACATTCAATGAGAATCCGGTCTTGTACTTTAGTCGCCGCCTGGAGGAAATGGTAAACTTCGAGCAAGCCAGCTAAATACACAATGTCTTTGGTGAATGGGTAACGTCCTCCGAGAGGGGCGCCCCTGTATATTCTTTGGGCGGCGTAAAACGCGTCGAGCTCCGATTCGCAGCGTTCTGAGAACCAGCGATAGACCTCCATAAAGTCAGCACCTTGCTCGGCCATGTGAATGGCCTCTACCCGATCGCAAATCGTCAAAAACCGTGATTGCGACATGGTGTGCGAGTAGATTTCGTGAAAAACCGCAATACCTTCCTGCGTTTGGGTGGTGCGGGGCCCACCGGCAGTCAGAAACGAGCAATGAGGCTGCAAGCTGCCATTTTGTGCGGTGAGGCAGTGCGACTCCACTTCATGATTCCACAGCGCCGCAAGCTCACCTTCCGAAAAACGTCCATCGGAACGGACTCGAACGCGGCTCATGCCTGCAGCAACTTTCGCCACGATTTGATCGGTTAACTCCACCTTCACTGGCAACTGAGGCTTGCGCCCTTTCAAGCGCTTCTCTAGTCCCGCCACCAGCTCTTCCGCGCTCATCATCACCTTCGACTCCCCGATGTCGTTCAAACTACAAACCCCCATGCGGGCGGAGATCGAGCGGGCTAAGTCTAAGTTCGTGGTCTGCCCTCTAGCCAGAGCGCTTTGGGAATTGCCATACAGCTGAGAGGAAATTTCGAAAAAAGTTTCCGACTCAAGGGCAAGAATCAGCCGGATACCCATACTAAAGGAATCCTTCGTCTTCATGAGCCATTGAAGGACGGGATGCTCTCCCTGAAGTTTTGGATGCAACCGACCCAAGGCTTCAAGAGCTTCGGTAACGGCTTTCTTGTCTACCTGATAAACGGGACTTGGAAGAACGGTCGCCTTTTTGCGAAAAAAATCCGCAGCGACTTCGCGGTCCCAGGCAAGAGCCGGCAAAATCTTGGCCCGACGTGAGGCAAAGGAAAATACCTCGCTGCATTCAGTGAGTAATTCAATGAGCTCGTTTTTACGAAGGGCTTTTTTAGACATTTTCACGCCGACTGTACCAAGCCCACTCCTTCCCTACAAGCTTCGCGAGAGGGGCTTTCGTAGCTCACCGAGACCGAGTACACTACAGCGCCATGAGTGATGAGAAACGATCCCTGTTCACCGCAACCGACGCCCTAGGCCCAGTGGAGAACCCAGGCTGCTTTCCCTACACAAGAGGAATCCACTCTTCGATGTATACAAAGAAAGTCTGGACCATGCGCCAGTATGCAGGATTTGGCGACGCTGCAGCTTCAAATGCACGCTACAAGTACTTGCTCTCGCAAGGCATCAGCGGCTTATCTATAGCTTTCGATTTGCCCACGCAAATGGGTTACGACTCTGATCACGCTCTGGCTAAAGGCGAAGTAGGAAGAGTTGGCGTTGCAATAAGTTCTCTGGAAGACATGCACACCGTGCTTAAGGACCTACCGCTTGCGGAAATTAGCACGTCCATGACCATCAATGCGACGGCGTCGATTCTCTTGTGTCTTTATCTCGCCGTTGCCGATAAACAGAACGTCGATCGTGCGAAACTTCGCGGGACAATCCAAAACGATATCCTCAAAGAATATATCGCACGAGGAACTTATGCGTTTCCTCCCGGACCTAGCCTAAAATTGACGGCCGATGTTTTTGAGTTTTGCCGCAAAGAAGTGCCCAACTGGAACACCATCTCGATTAGTGGTTACCACATACGAGAAGCGGGAAGCACCGCCACCCAGGAGGTCGCCTTCACCCTGGCAGATGGGCTTACGTACGTGGAAGCGGCCCTTTCAAGGGGGCTTTCGATTGACGAATTTGCACCCCGACTTTCTTTCTTTTTCAATGTGCACAACGATTTCCTAGAAGAAGTGGCAAAGTTTCGGGCCGCTCGGCGACTCTGGGCAAAACTCATCCAAGAGCGTTACAAGCCAAAAGATCCAAAGTCTGCTCTATTGCGTTTTCACGCCCAAACGGCCGGAAGCACTTTAATTGCCCAACAAATCGATACGAATGTTGTGCGAGTATCCATGCAATGCTTGGCAGCTGCCCTGGGTGGCGCGCAATCTATTCACACGAATTCTCGAGACGAAGCACTAGGACTTCCCACAGAAGAAGCGGCCAAACTTGCCCTGCGGACCCAACAAGTCATCGCTTTTGAAACTGGCATCACCCAAATTGTCGATCCCTTCGGTGGAAGCTACGCTATTGAATCGCTTACCGATAAAATCGAGTCGGAATCACGCCGTCTCATCGAAGAAATTGAAAGCAAAGGCGGCGTTGTCGCTTGTCTTACAGATGGCTTTCAACAAGGACTGATTCAGGAAGCAGCGTACGAATACCAGCTGGAAATAGAAAAGAAGAAACGCATTGTCGTTGGAATGAACGAATACGTCGATGAAACGAAGGCCAATCCGCCGGTATTGCGAATCGACCCAAAGGTAGAAACCGAGCAAGTCGCCCGCCTGGCCCGGTTTAAAACAAACCGGAACCAAAAAGCTGCCCTGGATAGCAGAACCCTTTTGGAAAAGGGCGCTCGAGAGAATCTGAATCTTCTCCCGCTGATTTACTCAGCCGTAAATGCCAATGTTACACTCGGCGAAATCGTCGAGACCCTGACTCAGGTTTACGGTCGCTATCGACCTTAATGAGTTAAGGAGAAATGGTAAAATATTCTCCTAGCCTAGGGCCAGGGGGAGAAATTGTTGCAAAGCGCCAATTGGATTGTTTTTTTTGCCTTTCTTATGGCTCAAGCGGTTTTTGCCGTTTCAGAGCCCAGCCCCGCAGAGAGCTTGAAAAGCTGCATAGCACTGCTTCAAAGTGTTCGATCGCAACTGGGCAGCCACCCTCGTGCTCAAGGCCTCACAAGACCTATCGACGATAGAATTGCGAGACTAAACAAAGAACTAGCGGTCGCTGAAGCTACCCAACAGCGTCTCGACACGACGACGACTCGGCGCGAAGCAAACGCCTTCGTCGATCGAGCAACGGCGATTGTAGAACCGTCCACCTACAACAAAAACGACGGACCCAGCGCGCTTTTCAAATCAATCGCAGAAGTCGCGATTCGCATGAATATCCATCGCCCCATTCCACTCGATGACAAGTTCTCGGGAACCACATTGAATTTACTAGCAGATTCACTACCAAGCGGCGCCACAAACGGCCCCGCTCCAAAACCGCTAAGCCCCAAGTTTCTAAGCAAGGTAAAGAAGCTTTTGGGGAACATTCTTGACGATGACACCGACTACAAAATCGCTTTTCTGCATTTCGGACTCGACGGAAAAGGGGCCAGGGAGAAAAATGAAATCTGCCAAGCTGTCGGCCTAACCGCACATAAGGTTTCCGACAAACTAGATAGAATCAAGAATTCGATTTCGAAATCCTGGGAAAAGTTTCTGGCGCTCTGCGCGGAAGAGACCCAAACCAAAATAACTCGGGTTCGAAACTTAGGTTGGATTTCCGCAGCGGCACTTGCGAAACTCCGCAATGCCCCTAGCGCGGTATTCGACTTCGCTGAAACCATGAAGAAAGTGCCGATTAGGGTTCTTGATCTTCCGAATACGCTGATAGAAAAAATCGAGCAGCAGGCCAAGGTAAAAAATCTCGATGCGCTAGCCAAATACTTTGAAGAAAACTACTTTTCCAGATTAGGCCAAAAAAGGGGAAACCTGCAGATCAAGACCAAGTTTTCGAAAGAGGAACTACAGGAGATTTATCAGCACCTCGAGCCGATTTTTTGGCCTCAAAAACGCGATACTAGCGTTTTTGATCGATTGGTAGTGAGTCCAACTCTCTAGGGCAGTCTAGGTAAACCGCCCGACCAGAAACCGTGTCGTCCCAGCACCAGCCTTTGGCGGCAACTTCTTTGTGAACCGCCTGGGAAGGTTCATAAATGATGTATGCTGTCTTTGGGCGCACGGCTGGCGCGGCCGTCCCCTGATAGATCATTTCCAGGGGAACATCGAGGTACCAAAAGTACTTATCCTTAATAGTAAAATCGGAACTACTTGGTCGCAGGTCTAAGATAGCTTGCTCCACACGCCCCTCGCGTATGCGGCGTTGGAGATGAGTTAACGATAAATCTTCCGCACCGTGGACCCTGAGTGGGAAAAACTGAATTAAGAAAACCAGAGTAACAGAAACACCTGCCGTTACGCTCATCGGCAAGCGGGTACTCCACTGACTATTGCGAAAGAGCGACGTCGCAAGTCCCCACGCAACCCAAGGAAGCAACATAACCCAATACTGCACGCCCACTCTATCCGCAGGCGCATAGAGCAAGGCGAAACTTCCAAGCAAGATCCAGGGCAACCACTCAATCGTCCTGGGACGTCTCCATAGAGCAAGCAAAACGGCGGGCACCAGAAAATAGTGTGAATCCCGATTCAGCGAAAACCAAAATCGCGACTTCCACAGAGCTGACCAATCCCACTGCCGAGAAAAACGATTTGTCCATTGATTGAACCAGTAGCGTTCTAGCATGACGGGTACATGCCATAAAACAACGACAAGATACGCCCCCAACAAAGAAATAACTCCCACTAAAAACCAACCAACCAATGTCCAATATTTTCTAAATTCGGTCTTTGAGGCTTTCCCTGCGTGCCACAGAACCCAAAGTAAAGCCGGACCGAACCCCAGCACCGTCAGACCTTTGGTCATAGTGCACGCTGCAATCGAAACACCGGCTAAAAAACTTAGAAAGGGTTTTCGTTTCAAAAAACTCTCGTACAGAAGAAAAACCGCAGACGAACCAAAAAACAGCGCTCCGGGATCGAGGTACGCATTGGAGCAATAACTTGAAAACCGATCGAGCGTCCAAAGCAGCACAACGGTGCCAAAGGCAGTTTGTTCACCAGAAATGTTTTTCACAAAGCGGTAAAGCAACCCCATGAAACCCAAATAAAATAACATTCCCGGGATTCGCGCCGACCAATCAGCCGCCGGGAGGATCTTAAAGGTGAGTGCAAGCAGCCAAATTCCTAAGTGGGGGTGATCAGAATATGGAATAAAATGTGGCACCGTTCCTTGGAGATAAAACCAGTCTCCCGTTCGAGCCACCGTGCGAGCCATTAATGCGTAGAGGGGACCGTCGACGGATAGTCCTCCCTGTTCGAAATTGCGTGTCCCAACCGCAAGAGCGGTCAGACATAAAAGCCAGCCAAGAACACGAAATCGAGCCATAGAGCGTAAGCTGTCAGTAAAGGGGACCGTCGGTCAACTTAGGAAACACTTTGCGCAAAAACAGCAAGGAAATGCCACCCAAAACCAACACCGCAACCATCACCTCCGACAAAGCGGAGATCCGGGACGCTTGGTAAATCCCCAATCGCCCAATGCCCTCAGCAACAAACCAAAGCACCGCGAGAACCCCCAACCAAGTAACACAAAAAATATAAAAGGGCCCTACCGCTACTTCCGGGCATCGCTTGCGCAAATGCAGCACCAAAATAGCCCACAACAAGCTCGAATACGCGGCAATGGCAATGCTTCCGGCCAGAGCGAGCCCTTGAAACCCCATAGACTGACTCAACCAAGCGTACAAAGGAATTGCCATCAAACTGCAAAGACCGCCCAGCAATGAAGGGAGCCAGGTCATCTGAGCCGCATAAAAGCCACGAGCCAAAAGCACTTGAGCCGTCCAAAACAAAATTCCCAAACTAAACATTCGCAAAGCCGCAGCGGTATTGGCTAAATCTTCCAATTGGAAACGGCTGCCGCCGTAAATGAAATGGGTGATTGAATCGGCAAAGCGAAAGGTAATTAACGCAGCCACTGGCGCTGCCGCCCAGAGCTTCATTATCTCGCGCAGTAAAGTTCTTCCATACTGAGCGTAAGCGCCGCTGGCCCATAGCCTCGCCATATACGGAAAACTCGCCACACCCGCAGCTTGCCCAATGACTGCCACCGGGATGCGCATTTCCGTTCGTGCGTATGCCATCCAGCTAATAGCGCGGTCCTGTAAGCCACTTGCAAAGTACTTGCTAATCCATTCATCGGTAGCAACAAGCGAAAAGCCCAAGGTGAGGGGAAACGTGAGCCAAAGATAGTGTCGTATGGCGGCGCGTACGGGCTTGCTAAAGTCGAGGCACGGAAGAGAACTATAGCCTAGTCGAGAGGCTGCCCACCATTGCAGTACACCGTGGCTGAAGAATGCGCCCACCAAAACTCCCACACTAAACCCGGCAACCCCCAATGTTGAATGAAAGAGCAGCCCACACAGGATAATTCCCGAGTTATAGGCAATGGGGGCAATCGCGGCATACACAAAACGCCCGTGCGTTTGTTGCACCGCCATGGATAAACCACCACAGTAGAAGAAAAACTGAGCGGGCAGAATGATACGCAGAAGCGAAACCAGCTCATTCGATTGGTCAGCAGAAAAACCCGGAGCAATCCACTGTGCGAGCGTCGGAGTAAAAACTTCCGCTACTACAATGAGAATAATAAGAACGCTACCCATTGAGGTAAGCAAAGATCTATAAATGCGGCGGGCGAGTTCCCCTTGATTTGCCTCAACATACTTAGACAACACGGGGATAAAGGTAATGCTCAACGCACCTGCTGCCATAAGGTAGTTCAAAAAATCGGGCACAGTGAATGAAGCGTAGTAAACATCCGTCATGGCCGTGGCTCCGACCGTCTGCGCAATCACCCACTCCCTCACAAATCCGATAACACGAGAAAGCAGGATACTGGCCACCATCAGCATAGAGGCCCGATGGATGTTCTTTTTGATTTTGTCGGAGTCCATAGGTAAACTGAGTATAGTCCTGAGTTTTGTTGCTTACCACCGTTCCTCCATCACCAAACGAGACTTCCCCCTATGTCTTTGCGAAACGCTTTTACACTGAACCGCAGTGTGTCGATTACTATTCAAACCCTTGGGCAAAGTGCCCCGCCTTACGCGGCGCGCGTAGACGTGCGACAAGTGTCGCGCTACCTGACCTTCGGCGCTATCTTCATGGCCGTCACGAGCGCTGGCACCCTGCTCTTCTTTCGTGAAATGGAAATCAATCGCCGACTCCAAGAACATGTTTTGCGGCTGGAGACCGAACGCGGATTGTATGTTGCCCACCCCCTCCCGCAAGCGCCGACACGTTCAGCCGCTGAAGCAGTCTCGCACCCTGTCGCTGTGGAGGAGACCTCAAACGCACCCGCCTCCTCGGCAGCTCGAATTAACGAATTGCGAGCCGATTGTGCCGAGGGTGTTTGCTCGGTAAAGCTAGCCATGTCGACTGTTCGTCCGGGTACCGCAGCGGGACAGATTCTCTTCGTCCTTGAAACTGAGGTTCCAAGAATCGGAGCAACCAATCCAAATACCCCAGTCAGAAAACGTTTTTTTCTCTCGCCGGGTGAGTCGGCTCAAGATGAACTAGATCCCAATCAGCTCAGTAGCCTAGAACAAAAGCCCTTTCGGTTTTCCCGTGCGCTACAGACGACATCGACCTTTCAAGTGGGTGCACTCCTTCGTCCACTAGCCGTGAATGTTTATGTGTTCGACGAACAAAAAAACCTTCTCCTTCACGAACGTAAGCCCATAGCCCAAGCCGGAGTCGAACCATGAACTCACTCTTTATCCCCATTCAGGTCCCTACGCTAATCGCCGAAGGCTCCTTACTTCACGGGGAGTTTATTTTTCGATCGGCAGCCGAGGTTCACGGACAGATCGAGGGAAACCTGCGGCAGGAAAGCCTGGAGAAGCTTTGCATAGGCGCCACAGGCTGGATTCGTGGATCGATTGTAGCCAAAGGCCCTGTTTACATTGAGGGACGAGTCGAAGGAGACGTCATTTCCAGCGTTAAAATCCGCCTCTCGGCCTCGGCCTGTGTCCACGGCAGCCTTATATCGCCCTGCGTTGACGTTCGACCTGGAGCTCTTTTTGAAGGCGAAACAAAAATGAAAACCACCGGCGCCCTAACCCTCATCCCCTCGAAACGCGCTGCATAAACTCCTAGGGTTCTTTCCTTTAAGGGTTGGCGCTTCGAGGACGCCTGGCCCTGTCTTGCCTGGAGCGGGGTCTGG
>CAZTRP010000018.1:0-31215 GCA_964616705.1 uncultured Pseudobdellovibrionaceae bacterium | reverse complement strand
CCATTCGATAGGCAGTCGCAGTTGCCAGCGGGCGGTGGACCCAGCTGACTTGCAACTCCTTTAGCACCGACGCGCCCGACCCCGATTTGCCTTTGTCCCCCAACTCCCCTAATGTCCTGTGCCTATGTACGAACCCGCTTCTATTGCACTGAAAGTGCGTCTTAGTTCCGAGGGGAAGAAAGTCCCCTTTTGGATTGTCGGCCCTTGCGTAATTGAGGGGCAGGAATTGCTTAAGCGCGTGGCCGATAAAATGGCTGGTATCTCGGAACGTTTGAAAGTGCCCATGGTGTTTAAGGCCTCTTTCGATAAGGCCAACCGTACTTCGCACACCAGCTACCGTGGTCTAGGAATGGATGAAGGCCTGGAGGCGCTTCAGCAGATAAAGCGTGATTTTGGCTTTCCGATTCTTACCGATATCCATGAAACAAGTCAGGCGGCTCCCGTTGCTGAGGTAGCCGATATTTTGCAGATTCCGGCATTCCTCTGCCGGCAAACTGCCCTACTTGAGGCGGCATGCAAAACAGGGCGCTTGATCAATGTAAAGAAGGGGCAGTTTTTGGCGCCCTCTAACGTGCTGAACCTCGTAGAAAAGCTAAACCACTTTAACGCTGCCGGATATTGGGTCACAGAACGAGGCGTGAGCTTTGGTTATCAACGGCTGGTGGTGGATTTTGCGGCCTTCCCCGAAATGGAAGCAGCCCGCGCCGACTTGATTCTCGATATCACACACTCCGTTCAACTTCCCGGCGGCCAGGGAAATTCCACGGGCGGAATACGCGATGCCATTCCTTACCTTGCACGCGCCGGTGCGGCCGTGGGAGTGAGCGGTTTTTTTGCTGAAACGCATCCGGAGCCCAACAAAGCTCTATCAGACGGACCCAATGCGTGGCCTCTCCATCAGCTAGAAAGTTTGATTTCCAGTGCGACACAAATTGCCCGCACCGCACACACGAAAAATACTTAGGTAACCCGCGCTCTGAGTAAGTCAAATAGATGCACCACTCCGACTAGTTTTCCGTCGGGGCCATCCACTATAAGCTGCTGCACACTGTGCTTTGCCATAAGCTCTGCAGCCTCTGAGGCGAGCGCATTGACTTGAATCCGTTTCGGACTGGGCGTTGCAATATCCCCTGCGCGAAGTCGCTCATCCAGACCACGGGTTTGGAAGGCTCTTCGTAAATCACCGTCAGTAATCACACCGATTACTTCGTCGTCATTCATAACCACAGCGAGCCCCAAACACTTTTGGGTCATCTCCAAAAGGACACTCGACATCGAGGTGCTCTTATCCACCAACGGAATCTTTTCTCCTGTGTGCATAAGACTAGAAACTTTAAGATAAAGCCTGCGCCCTAAACTGCCCCCGGGGTGAAGACGAGCAAAGTCTTTCTCCGAAAAACCCTTACGTTGCATCAAAACGATTGCGACGGCATCGCCCAAAGCCATCATCAAAGTTGTCGACGTTGTGGGGGCAAGCCCCAAAGGACATGCCTCTTCATTGATGGTTACTGGAAGAACGACGCTAGCCCCAGAGGCCAATGAACTCTTTGGATTCTGGGTAACCGCAACATAGGGAACTCCCGATTCCGAAGCAAAACGTACCACCGATCTAAGTTCTTCAGTCTCTCCACTTGCACTTAAAGCCACCAAGACATCGCCTTCACGCAAAAGTCCCAAGTCTCCATGCGATGCCTCGGCGGGACTTAAAAAATAGGCTCTTGTACCCGTGCTCATAAAAGTGGACGCCCATTTTCGCGCCACCAAACCGGACTTTCCCATTCCGGTCAAAACGACAGTGCCCGAACACTGGAACAATAAATTGCAAACGTCGGCAAAACTTCCATCAAGACAGGACGCGAGGCTCTCCAGAGCTCCCGCCTCTTGTCGAATGGCCTTCTGACCCGTCTGTATCCAGCTTTCTCGCATCTGGCGCCAATGTAGGTAAAATCGTGCCCTGGGTCAAACCTCGATCCACACAAGGGTTGAAATAGAAATTCCCGCGCCGGGTCATCCCTTCCGCCCTGGTACAATAAAGTCCATTGGAACTCCCCTATGAAACTCACGCTAGCCACTCTCCTTTTTGCTAAATGCTTTTTGATTTCGAATGCTTGGGGCCAGGACCCCCACGCGACCCCCAGAGGCGCTCAACGCCCAAAGGCAGAAGATCCCGCTAGCTGCAGGGGCAGCGGGCCTGCGGAGATAGAAGTACAGACACAGAAGAATGAGACCATTAAGGGAACTCTTCTCTCATTGTCCGCCAAAGACGGACTACGGGTACGTACCGACACGGGTGAAATTACCGTCAGTGGCAAAGACTTCCTACGGGTGAAAAACCTCAAAGCCGACAAAATAGAAAGCGCCCCACCTATCTACTTCGTAACGCTAAAAACGGGCGATGTGCTGCGCGCAAAAAGTCTCGAAACACGATTTGAGAAAGGAAAGAAACTTTCCATCATTCTTCAGAATGGAATTGAGTTATCAGTGGACGACGAACAAACGGCAGCTATTCTATTTCCTGAATCTAATTTGACACTGACGGAATTCGAGGCACAGACTCGTGTCGACGCAACCTCTGATAGGGGATTTCTTGTTAAAAAAGGAAATAACGACAAGTTCTCCCTCGAAGATATTCACTTCAACGCAGATAGAAAAACTCTGAATCTTACGCTGAGAGATGGCCGAAAGGTTTCGAACATCAACCCGCAAAAGTTCATTGGATATATTGCAACAAAAAGTAGGCAAGTCCCTCCCACTCCAACTCTAGAAATCGAATTAACCGACGGAAGCAAGTTGTTAGTAACTCGTTTTGAATATGCGAACGGTGCCATCACCACGGATGTGGCGTGCATCCCTCTTGAAAAAATTGCGGGAATTTATCCCGGAGCTCGTCCCGTCCAAGTCACTTCTGCTTCCATCTCTTCCTATGAAAACTGGCTGGGTCCCAATTCAGCGGAATTTGACACGGCAATCGCGCCTGAGATTGTCGATTTGAAAGACGGTGGCATCGCTGTACCCACTGGGGTGCGCTTAAAAAACACCCCGGGCGGTGGTTACTCGGCCGCGCGTGGAACTTTCGAAAGCCACGCTGTAGATCCTGTTGAAGCCCTCGTTGAAATTCTAGACTGGAAGGGAATTCCAATCGCTGAATCGAAGACTCTTCATCTACCTCCAAAACAAGTGATTCCCTGGTCGATACCCCTACACAACCCCTCCCACCAGGTTCGTATCAGCATCAAAGCACCGTCTAATCCCTATGGCAGGGTTGAGATAAACTGGGAGAACACGCCGTGAATAAGAAAACTCTCTTAGGTTTGCTCCTAACCGCAACTACCTTTCTCGCTTCGACCAAAGCCCAAAAGCCGCCGTTTTCCTACCATGGCAACGATCCGGCCGAAGAAAGCCAACCAAAACTCGAGCCCCTGAAGGTCTCTAAACAGATACAGAACTGGCTGCAACAGGACCGCCCACGCATTTCGAATCCTTCAGTCTTGGAGACCAAGGGATATCTAAACCTAAGCGATTCCCTCGCGGCCAATCAAAAACTGGTGTGTGATGTCGCGGGTGGACTTCAATCTTTTGCCACCTATCCGAAAACGGGCGCCTACGCTGAGCTGGAAGCCCGGCTTGCTGAGTTGGGAGAGAAATCGAACAAGCGAAAAGAGTTTTTTTCTTCCATCGATCGCATTGCAAGCGTGCACGACCGGGAACTTGAGAAACGCCCACTGGACTTAAGAAAGCTAGACGACCTCGCCTACCGATACCCTCTTTCTGAGTTTTCGATCAAAGCAATGAAGGTGATTCTGCAACAACTCATGCGTGCAGGAAACTTTACGGGGGCGTCAGCGTACCAAGCCCGACTCGCTTGGGCCAGAAAGCAGAGAAAAGAATCGGATCCTTCGCTAGACGAACAAGGACGAATGATTTCAGCGAGCAGGAAGGATCCCCAACAGGCTGATCTTTTTTCAAAATTGGAAAACTTTTTCTTTGAAAACTCGCGACATAAAGCGGGCGACTTAGAATGGCTTCTTCGAGCACATCGCATTGAGAACTCCGCTTATGAAAACCCCGACACAAGCGCTCAATGTGAAGTGGTGCAGATCATGGCAAACGAAGTCCAAGACAAGAAGGAGCTCCTCGAAAAAATCAGAAAGTTGGCGAAAGAAGACCCCAAGCGAGCCGACCTTTTCATCGGTGTCCTACTGGCAAACGCGGAAACCCCCGATGAATCAGACTACTTAAAATCTGAGTTTGAGGGGCTTCGACGTCCGTTTCCCTCACTCACTAGGGCTCTACTGAAAGATGTGGTCGACGATACCGACCGTGCCGAGACAAGCCTTCGGGGAATTCTTTCCTCGGCTGCGACGTCCCCGGAGGTGAACCGGGTGCTTGAGAAAGCAGCGTCACCCACCAAGCAAAGAGGGATACGAGTGGTAGCCTGGCAGGCTTTGAACGAGTCCGATGCGATCTTCCCACCGGACTCTGGCCTACTAAAA
This sequence comes from uncultured Pseudobdellovibrionaceae bacterium, assembly GCA_964616705.1. Taxonomy (GTDB): domain Bacteria; phylum Bdellovibrionota; class FAC87; order UBA2466; family UBA2466; genus JAIEOG01. The sequence goes on along the minus strand of CAZTRP010000018.1, from coordinate 26,722 downwards.
GAGGCGATTGCAGGGCCTGACAATGAGATTCGGCACGCGGCTTACCGCCACTTGATGAAACAGGCGAGCTCCAAGCCTGAGGCCCTTGCTGCATTAGTGGTTGGACTTGAAGATTCCGACCCCCAAATCGCCTTGGACGTTGCGCGTTGGCTCGGGGCAAATGAGCAACCTCCCCAGTCCGCCGGAAAAAGACTCATCCAACTCATTCGATCTAAGGTGCCCACAAAGAAAGCCGCCGGATTCGAGGGAATCGTTCGGTTGGCTCGCCGACACCCCGCCGCTATCGATGTAATCACTCAGGAACTTTCCTCTTCCGAGAACGCCCCGCTCGCTGTTCGCGCGCTACAGGAATCCGACTCTGAGTTTAGCAGCGCATTTGAAGCCACCTTCGGCAATACGGGAATAAAAGCTCCGCTTTTTGAATTTTTTCTGAAATCCAATGGGGAGGAAAAAGCTACTGCATTGGCCCTATTGGGAAAATGCTCCAATCTCAATGCACACCAAGTCGACGAACTGTACAAAGCTACTCGCGACCAGAAACTCGGAAGTGGATCGGTAGCTTGGGATAGCCTAAAGCGCAGCCTCTTGCGAGGAGCGGTAACATCCCCGGCAACAGCGGCAGCTATTCTGGCTGATGCGAAAGGAAATCAAGTCCAAGCCTTACCCCTTGTTGGGCTATTGGGTCAGCGAGAGTCAGAGAGTGCCGGTTTGCTGATGGAAAGGAGCGCAGTCCATCCCGAAAAAATTGAAACTGCCATAGCGGCAATCGAAGGATTAGCATTAGCGCCGAGCAAGAGTTTCGCGGACACCTTCAGTACACTCCATAAACGGTACTACGAAATGAGCGATGCCCTGAATGATGCAACGCCACCTAAAAACAAAGCAGAACTGCAGAGGGGTTTACTGGCAAGTGTCGAGGCTATTGTCACCTCACTTGCGAGAGATGGGATTGTCTCCCAGGAGAACCTGAATGACGGCATGAGCCGGCTCTTACCAACTGACCCGCAAGACGTGGAAATGGCCCGTCGGATTTACTTTGCGCTGAGCAAAGGAGTCGAAAATGGAAACCCTCTTGCCCAATCCGCCGCCCTGACGGGGATGGATTTCGGAGATGAGCTGGTAGAGTCCTTCGCCTTAGATTTGCTGGCCAACTCCAAAACTTTAGGACCCAGCACCTTGAAGAAACTCGCCGGTAGACTTCCGCATTCCGATCCCGATACTCGCGAAAAAATACTCAAGGTCCTTTCGAACAACGTTGAAAAGCTCCCAGGAAAAACGGTCCTCCCCGATTTGGAAGCCGCATCCACACTGATTCGGATAGGACAGAAACACCGCCGGCAAAGCGCGGAACTTCAGGCTAGAGTTGAGAAATCTCTAGGGATCGCCAAACCCAACCAGTGACTCACTGCACCACCCTATTCTGACCAAATCATGAAAAAATAATAGTATCACCAGCAGGAGTAGTTCTCGGGCTTCGCTCAAAGGCGGTCTGGCATGCTACGCTTCGCGTCAGTCGGGATTCTCCCGACGCTTCTTACTGCGCACCTACTAGCAGCAAATTGTAAGTTCCCAGGAAACACCACTTCAGGGTTACCCTTGAGGGATGGGTACGCTCAATTTCTGCCAACCGATCAGATACAAAAAATCCGTGCGGCTTTGCCTAAGGTCGAGAACGCCCAAATTGATCGGGCCTTAAACTCCAGCGATACCATTTGGTACGACGAAGCCTCCATGGCGTTTTCCTACCAAGATTCGATTGAAACCGTCACCGGTCTACGAGCCAATTGTGTGGGAAGAACCGTGGGCGAGACTAACGCTACGAATCCTGGCATCGCGAAGCTGATGGAATTCTTTGGAACAGACTACCGGTTCGAGTTTCCATTCGACAAAGCAGCAGGAACCCATCGGGTCAACGACCCAATTGTTGTGAACTTCTGGCTCCCTCCCAAGCAATCAGGAACCGTACTACCTGTAAAGTATTGGCGCCCCACCCGCCGTGGTCATTGGTACTGGACCTTTCCTATTGGTACGATTTTCGGTGAGGTTCTTTTTGAGCGCATAAATAATAGTTCAATCGTTGTTTATGAAATTAGAACTCGTACCCGATACTCCGGCGGCTGGTCCCCGGGTGTTTTTCGCCCTTTTGCGACAGCAGTAGATTTAGCTGCGGCAGTGAAGCAGCTTCGTCGGGACTGGGAATCTAGCCCTAAACTGAGAAAGTACGTAGAGCACCTACTTAACCCGGCAACATTGATTTCTAATCGATGGGAATCCAAACCCTTCGGCGCGGTCTTTCCGGTAATGAATGGGGCACTCGATCCGCTTCCTGATCCGGGCGACCCAGTTTTGATTGAGAACCTACTCACCACCACGCCTTTTGTTTCCACTGAGGGAACCATCTGGAAAGAAAATGGCACGCTCGAGACCTACGCGCCAGGCTCGACCTCGGAGTCGAATATCGTTCCTAAGAATTATGAAATGGGGATGGTGGCGGTGAATGAAGTAAGCTGCAAACGTTGCCACTCTGAAACCAGCCGCAAGCTGCATACTTTTGCGCCAGAGATACAGCTCTACGGCGAAGTATGGGGTGAAGACCAGACTTTCACGTGGCACCTCTTTGAACCTAAAAAAGAATCGTTTAGCACTTGGGACGATGAAGATGGAAGCCGGACCGCCAACCCCAGATTGGTTAAGGCAAAATTAATTACCGAGGAAAAACCTCTTTCCTCGGACAGTAACTACCGCCCACTTTCCAACGCTTTTGACCTACCGCCGTTTTCGACAAGCACAATGGAGACACCGTGATACTTAATAGACGAGATTTTTTGAAACTTGCTATTTCCTCGAGTGCGACCGTCCTGGCAGTCTCGAACTGCGGCCGAGCGCCAAGCGAGGATACCCATCGGCTATTCCCCGAAGTGGCCGCAGCTTCCCTATACTACGACACCTACATTATGGCCCTGTATATGGACGGAACCTTGGGACCTAAAACGGGAATTGTTACCGTAGATATGCTCACCAAGAGAGCCGAAGTTAAGATGAAGTTCTGGCACGGGCATGGTGGCGTAGATCACTTTTTCACAATCTCACCCACTGACTTCGACGACATCAAAGCCCTAAAAAAAGTAACCCTCACCACCACCCCAGTGCAAAACCACTCGCACCGACTATTTATCGACATGAGCGACGCAAAGTGGAGAGTACCTGGCGCCAAAGGGGTTCGAATCTAGCGGAGCCGATTTGCGACTAATCCTTTTATTTCTAATTATCGTCTCGTTTAATGCCCGACCAAATAGCTTAAGCTCAAGTCAGGCATCAGCGCTTAACCACCTTAAAACCTACTGCAATGCTTGCCATGGGCTAGGAAACTTGCGCTTTCTTTGGAATCAAAGCGCTGAGACCGACTGGGACTACCTCTTTACCCACCAAGCTCCTGTCGCAAAGAAACCCTGGGCAGATGCAATACAGGAAGTCCTCGATTGGCCTAGAGATACGGCTCCAAAGCACGGAACTCCGATTCGGCCGGGAAAAGACTGGATGCCACAGGGGCTAAAACGCGAAGAACTCGACTTGGCAGACCGAAAAGGGCTCGGAGCCAGAAAATTGATAAAAGACATGCTCGCTGCCGGAAACTAGGCACCCCACCAACTAAATCCGGTCATCTACTCGGGTAGAATACCCCTGATGGCCCGAGTAAGCGCCCATACACAGCGACTCACCAATCCCCGCTGCTCAAGCGCCCGTTGTTTCTGAAATTCCGTGGCGTTAGGTGGACTAAGTAGCGTGTACATTGCGATACGTCGAATTGATATCGCAACGGGTGCCGAATGACCGATTGGGAGAAATTCGATCTTGCCCCTCCCCCCTGGAAAAAGGAGGCCCTCCACTATCTGGTAATCTCCATTGGCGCCATAAATGAGCAAAGCTGTGGGAAACTCTTCTAAATGAAACTGCCTGAACGCAGTCAAGGGGTCTGCAGGAAACTGAGTGGGGGCGTAGGCGGAGTAGGTCTCACGAAACTGTTTCTCCAATCCGGCCGTAAGCATGGCGCAGAAGGAGAATCCCAAAATACATACTAGTTTAAAACGCAGCACTGCCACTCCCTGAAAAATGAGTTGGAGCTAGTACCACATGGCTTAAATAAAGTTAAGCACGCTCTAGGTGCAACTTCAGAGGGTGGCCGTCGATTTCCTGCTCTACGCTCCACTGGCCGGTGCTTTGCGCGCTTTCCAGGGAATCTGCCAATACTTCCGAGGAAATATAGGCTAGATGGGCATCAATCGCCTGGACAAGCGAGGGCTCGGGCGTGTGAAAACGCAGCCGAATTCGATCTGTGACCTGCAATCCACTGTCTTTTCGTAACTTTTGCACGCGATTCACAAACTCGCGGGCCTGGCCTTCGGCGACCAATTGCGAGTCCACTGTAGAATCCAGCCAAATCGTAACCGAGCCGCTGGTTTGCATTGCCCCAGCCTGGAGCGGCTGACGCTCAATCGAAACTTCGGACAGCGAAAGCGTTTCTCCCTCGACCGAAATAGAGCCCTTTGCTTCAAGCTCAGCAATAGCCGCAGCCGGCAACTCTCTTACCTTCTGCAAGATGAGTTTCATCTTGGTGCCAAGACGAGGGCCAAGTACCTTCGCGTTGGCTTTAGCGGTCAGGGTAACCCACTTAGACTCCTCACTGCTAAAGGACACTGCCTTCACGTTGAGCTCTTGGGCTATCAAGGCTTGGTAACGCTCAATAGCTTGTTTATCGCTAGGGTTGCGCGTGATTACCTTAATTTCTCGAAGCGGGAGCCGCGTTTTGAGCTTGTGGGCATTGCGACAGTTTCTACCCATCGAGACGACGGTATCAATGAGCGCCATTTGCCGTTCGAGAGTCGGATCTATCCATTTGGGTACGTGCTCCGGAAACCGGCTCAGATGCACACTCTGCGCTTTTTCTGACGGGGCTCTGAGGTTCTGGAATATCGTTTCGGTGATAAACGGAAGAATCGGTGCGAGTACTTTGGTGAATTCACTCAACACAAAATACAAAGTGGCATAGGCCTGATCTTTGTCTGCCCCTTTTTCATCCGACCAAAAGCGTCGTCGATTTAAGCGAATGTACCAATTGGTAAGCTGATCAATGAAGCCCACAACGCCAGGTATCACCTCGTGCAAGTGGTAGGCCTGCATGTGTCGCTCGTAGTCGGCAATGAGAGATTGCAGACGCGAAATCACCCAACGATCCGTATCGTCTTGTAACGCTTCTAACAAAGAGGGACTAAAATTCTCTGGCTTCCAACCATCCGCTGTCGCGTAGGTAACAAAGAAGCTGTACGCATTCCACAAAGGAAGCAAAACAGAACGTACAATCTCTTTCACTCCTGCTTCTGAAAAGCGCAGGTCCTCTGCGTGGGAAGCTGGGCTAGTCATCAGGTACGCGCGAAGCGCATCTGCTCCGTACTTGGAAAATATTTCTTGTGGCTCAGGGTAGTTCTTAAGGCGCTTACTCATCTTCTTGCCGTCTTCGGCAAGAACCATCCCGTTGACCACTACGTTCTTAAACGGGGCTTTGTCGAAGAGGGCCGTAGAGAGAACTGAAAGCGTATAGAACCACCCGCGGGTTTGATCTATGCCTTCAGCAATGAAATCGGCGGGAAACTGCTTTTCAAAGTTTTCTTTGTCCCGAAAAGGATAGTGCTGTTGTGCATAGGGCATGGACCCGCTTTCAAACCAACAGTCGAAAACCTCCGGGATACGTCGCATCAGCTTTCCGCTCTTGGGCGATTTAAACGTAATACCGTCGATAAAATGCATGTGCAGATCCGTCGGCCGCTGACCGCTTAATTTCTCCAATTCATCAACGGATCCAATACAAATGAGTTCTTCTTTGTCTTCTGAGCGCCAAATCGGCAGCGGGGTACCCCAAAAACGATTACGACTAATATTCCAGTCTCTCGCATTTTCAAGCCAGTTACCAAAACGCCCATCCCGCAGATGCTCTGGAACCCAGTGCGTGGTCCGATTGTTGGCTATCATGCGTTCTTTAACGGGGTCCAACTTTACAAACCAAGTCGAAATCGCCTTGTTCATCAAAGGCGTGTCGCTTCGCCAACAGAAGGGATAATTGTGACTAAACGTATCGTGACGGAAAACGCGTCCTTTCGCTTTTAGATCGCGAATGACAAGCTTATCGACCTCTTTAAAGACAATGCCCTGGTACTCGGGAACCTTATCGGTGAACTTACCTTCAGCATCGGTCGCATCCACGAGCTCAATGCCCGCCTTTTGGCAAACAGCGTAGTCTTCTTCTCCGTGAGCCGGCGCCGTATGAACAATGCCTGTTCCATCTGTGGCAGTAACGTGGTCGCCCAAGTAAACTTGAAAGGCTCCCTGCTCCTTGCGATCGATAAAGTGTGTAAAGAGCGGCTCATATTCCCAGCCAACGAGCTCACTGCCGCTGAAGGTCGCCAATTCGACGATTTCTTTGCCATCGAAGTACGCAGCAACCCTATCGGAAGCAAGGACGTAACTTTCGTCAGGCTTATCTCGAAGACTCACTTCGACGTAGGCGATATCTTTGCCCACCGCCAGAGCCAAATTCGCTGGCAAGGTCCACGGAGTAGTTGTCCATGCCAAAAGAAAACGAGTTCGCTCGCCAGACGGAGTTCCTTTAGAGGATACCACCTTGAACTGAAGGGTCAGGGCAGGATCCTGAACTTCTTTGTAGTTCAAACCTGCTTCAAAATTTGAAAGTGGCGTAGAAATACGCCACGAATAAGGCATCACTCTGTGGCCTTCGTAAACCAAGCCCTTGTCCCAAAGCTGGCGAGTCACCCACCACACACTTTCCATGTAGTGGGGATCCATTGTGCGGTAGGCATTTTTGAAATCCGCCCAGCGTCCCCCGCGGGTAATGATTTCTTCCCATTCACGAGTAAACCGTTGCACGATTCCACGGCAGGCCTCGTTGAAGTTTCCAATGCCCATTTTGTGGACGTCGGCCAAACCCGACATGCCCAATTCTTTTTCAAGCTCAAACTCGACCGGAACTCCGTGACAATCCCATCCCCATCGCCGAGGAACGAACTTGCCCTTCATTACCCAATAGCGAGGAACAATGTCCTTTAAGGTGCCGGCCAGAATATGGCCGTAGTGCGGTAGGCCCGTCGCAAACGGAGGGCCGTCATAGAACAAAAAGGGTTCTTTGCCCTGATTGGCCTGCAGTCCTCTTTCGATGATCTGGTTTTGCTTCCAAAACTCGAGAACGCCCTCTTCGAGCAAGGGCAGCTGGACGTCGGGGTTGACTGGTTTCATTGCCTCGGGAAATTAGCACGGACTCCCGCGGACTGCAAAAAACACTCGTGGCACTTACCCGGATTTAGCCGATGACGCTCTCGTTTTGGCGCTGTGGGGGAAGAATAACTTCTTCTTTAGTTTGAAGGCGACGCAGACGCCATTCGAGGACCGCCGCCAGTAGGAATAAACCCACCCACCAAATAGCGACAGTGCCCAAAAGTGCAATTTCGCCTAGGCTGCGCAGCACGCCCGCGCGCGCAAATACCAATATTCCAAACCCAATTGCCGAGGTACCCATCGCCAGGTTGATACTGGGAGCCATGTCTCGCGCCGCTTTGAAACCAGAGCCAGTTTCATGTGCCCGGTGTACGAGGTGAATGGGCACGTCGATTCCAAGGGCTACGAACGAAGGAATAATGGTGATGTTTAAAATATTAAACGGCACGCCAAAGATCGCCATCAGCCCCATACCGACAACAAGCGCAAGAAGCAGCGGAACATAGCTTGCAATCGTATCGGCCATGCGGCGAGTGTTCAGCCAGATGAAAAACCCAACCGAAATAAAAATCACCGCCAAAATGATTAGGCCATCGTGTCGTATCAAGTCCAAGATATCCGAGAAAATGACTGCATCCGAACCCATCAAAAGCTGCGGAAACTCAGTTTCAACAGCTTTGAGCATGCCAGCGTAGCGGGCAATATTTACCGCATCGCCCATTGGGATGCCGGGGTAAACGTAGAGCAAATAACCTTCGTTTCGTGTGCCTCGCAGTGCATCTTGTAAGTGCAGCGGCAAGTCTTTGAAGGTAAATGGCTTTGCAGCTGTCCAATTGCGTACGGCGCTCGCCGGAATTCCTAGAGACTTCTCAATCCACTTGTCTTTAATCTTCGCCAGCTGATCTCGAATGCGCCCAATGATTACTTCTTTTTCGGCCTGACGATCGGGAACAATGCTCGCGCCGCTAATCACTTCGGAAACCATGGGAGAAGGATTCGACTTGCTCGCCATGTACTTTTCTTTGATCGACTTTTCAACGGCCAAAGCCTCTTCTTTCGTTTGCACGGAAAGAGCGGATGGCACGGCAGAGCGTTGATAAATCTCATCGATGAGATGGCTGGTTTGCTCCATCTCTTTTGAGTGTTTCATCATTTGCTCGAAGTCGTATTGGAAATGTACTTGGGTCGCTAGCAACATGACGACGCCAGTCCCCGCACACGCAATGGCCAGACCACGAGGAACTGGAATCATTGGAAAGGGCCGCGTTGCAAATACAGGCTTCGGCATGGGCAGTTGCTCTGCCTTAAAAAACTTCGCCAGACAGGAAAAGCTGAGTATCAAGCAAAGGAAAACCGCCGCTATTCCGGTACCGCACACAAAGCCAAATTCCGAAAACGCTCGGAAGGAGCTAAATGACAAAAGGTAAAATGTAAAAGCCGCGGCAGCAGCCCCCACAAAGAGGGAGTGACCCGTACTGGAAATACTTCTCCAAAAAATGTCCGGGTCGTTGCTTGAAGGTTCTTTGCGCTCCAAACGCAAACGCAGAAAAAGGTGGACGCTATAGTCCACGCCCAAGCCAGAAAGAATTCCCACCAAGAAACCGGTGATGATGTTGATGTGCCCAATGTAGAGCCGAGTAATTCCCATCGTGAGGCCCAGGCCCATGAATACGGGCAGGAAGATCACTGCAAGTGCACGAAGGCTTCGGGTGTAGATCAAGAGCACAAGCATTATGAGAACAATAGAAAGAGTCCCCAAAATCCCGATATCGCCTTGAATGAGCTCTGTTTCGATTACTTTATTGTAGTAACGCTCACCAAATTTATAGGTGACTCCGGCAGGCAAAATCGACTTCATTGCGTTTTCGCAGAACTCGACCAGCTCTTTGGTTTTTCCCAAGTCGGTAGAGTCAAAACTGGGTTTGGCCATGATGAGCAAGTGCTTGCCATCGGGCGATGTCAGATACTCAGTCGTTTTTGCGGAGCGCTTAGCTCGATCCGTCAGCTCTTCATCAAAAGCGGGCTTTGCGGGTTGTTTCTTTTCGTCGGTGTCGTACAAACCGATATCGAAAAAACTGCGGCGTGAATCTTTAATGGTGGTGGCAATATTCGCATCGAGTTCCTTAAGGCGATCGACGTCGACATAGTACAAAAGGCGATCGTTAAAGAAACGTTGCTCGCGGTGATAAGAAGCGTTTCTGAGCAAAGGGGTCTTCGCCAATGCCTCTAGTACTTTTGGAGCCACTTCGAGGTGCGATTTTCCATCCGGAGCGGAAAGAACTATTGAAAAGAAGCCCACTCCTCCGACGGTCTCGGTGAGCTTATTAAACTTCACCACCGCTGGGTGATCGTCTGGCAAAAGATCGGTGAGTGAGAGCTTGAGCTTTACCCCCGCACCTAAAATAAAACCTATGATTGCTAAAATGCCTAGCGCTACGGTGATCCGCCCCGACCAATCTATGGTTATACGACGGATCCAGCGGCTTTTGATCGAATCATCAGAGGAAGGTGTCATCGGTATTTTGTTTCTCACGAAAAGCCCGGAGTCTAGCTCGCGATTCCCCACACTTCAATGCGCTAAGCTCTAGGATCAAAACAGGTTTTAAACTTCTGAAATCAAAGTTCTTTTCGTTCTAATCTATACGGCAAAAAAAGCAAAACCCTTTAGCGCAAGGACTAACGCGACATAACGCACCACGTCGCGCCTGAGCAATACCCGGGCAGGGTACGGGATCAACGGCTTTCGAATACGAGTACTTAGAAGTAGAATATGTAACGTAAAAATTCCCTCGGAGAAAACCCATGACAAAAATAGTTTTAGCCTTAGTCACTTTAGGACTAATGACCGGATGCGGCCAAAAACCACTCACTCAAGAGCAGACGCAAAGAATGACGGCCACGTTTGCAAGCCTCAATGGGGCTGCCACAGTGGTGCAAAATGCCGCCAAAGCACACGGCTCGTTTGAAAAAAATAAATCTGGCGAACCTGCTCCAGCCAAGAAACTCGCTTTTGATCTCTTGGGTGGGTTTGCTGCCAATGCGCCGACTGCTAAAGACGCTGAACCAGAACTAGAAGAAATGAAGTCGAGAATCGACAAAGCGCTGACCGCCGGAGATTGCAAACTCGTAGGCGCTTATCCAGACACAAGCAAAATGCCAAAGTTCGATGGAAGCACTGAAGCGAATGTCGAACCGCTCCACCTTGCAATTGAAGGGAGCCAATGCCCTATCGCCCTAGACTTCACCTTAACTCCGACTGGAACTACAAAAAACGGCGTGTTCCAATTTAAGATTCTTTATGCAGTAGCGGATGATTCGTTGAAAAAGATTTCCGAAATCGATCGCTTAGACCTGAGCGGGAAATTCCAGACCAGCAGCGATATGCCGAACCTACAAGACATCGGCGATCGCACACAAATCCCCTCTTTCGGAATCAAAAACGATGCGGTGATGGAAGCAAGCTTTCACACTCGCAAAGAGGGCGATGTAAGATCCACCTTGCGCTACAAATCGGATTTGCGCATGGAACCGAGTGCGAAACAAGCTGGCATGGATTCGGAGTTAGTATTCATGACGCATTTTTCCGACTTCACCGCGGAAGTAACCGCAACAGGCGATGTCCAAGGACGAATTCATTATAAACTCAATGGTGAGGAAAAAACTGGCGCAGAAATTATGGCCCTGTTTTCCGGCCTCTTAAACCAAAAGTAAATACGTTCAGTGGCCGCCCTATCGAAAACGGTGGGGCGGCCCTATTTTTTTTCAGCCAGTACAAAACAGGATAGGCCCGGCAGTTTGATTCCGAGCCGAGATAAAAAATACGAAATCCGAAAGTCCCACCACAAAACGGTTCGAACTATGAAATCAAAACCCGGCTTGGCCCGATAGCCGCCGAGCCCTTTTACGGCTTTGGGCTGGTATCCGAAGCGCTCAGCGAGACACTGCAAAGCCCTTGGTAAAAGCAGTGAAAAGAAAAAATAGGAGCTCCCCAATACGCGCAAACCACTTTGCCCGACAGCTTCTTCCACTTCGCCCAACCGATAGCGTCTAAAATGCCCCAAGAAAACATCGTGCTGGCAAAACAGCGCCTGAAAAGCAGGAACGGTTATTAGGAACAATGCGCCCGAAGCCACTGCGCGGCTTTCCACCAAAGACCGAAGTACTTCTCGATCTTTTTCACAGTGCTCCAAGACATCGAGCAGCAAAACCACAGAAGCAGGCGTGGCGTCTGCTGCCTGCGCCTCCTCAAGCGAACTATACAATTGCAAACGCGGCGAGAGTGTCTCGGCCAAACGTCCGCGGTGCGAGGGTTCAAACGCACTATCAATGGCCACCGCCCGAACCGATTTAAATCGCTCAGCCAATTGAGAAACCACAAAGGCATCCCCGCAACCAAGATCAAGAATCTGCGCACCGTGCATCTGCTTGTTGCGAGCTTGAAGCAGGAGAAACTCTGCCACTTTCAGACGCGCCAGCTCCCAGGGGTGCCTCGCCATCGCCGACGCTGTGAGTGATAGCTCTCGTAGATCCAAGTGATTTCTCCCTAATAAATAGAGATTGGAGAGTGTGCTCGCGCCCAGAATCGAACTGGGATGGCCTTACGACCGAGGGATTTTAAGTCCCTTGCGTCTACCAATTCCGCCACGCGAGCTCATAGGGAAACTAGCCTTCTCTCGGCACGAAAGTAAATTCCAATCGCGCCAACCGCCAAACAAAGCGCCACCCCAGGAATCCAATAGGCGGTCTGCACCCCAAGATTCGTACACACATACCCCGTGGCTAAGTGACAAAAAGCCAGAGTGGCCTGAAGCATGAACATAACTCGCACCGTGAGCGCCGGGGCCTCACGCGGAAGGTACCGACTAAGGCGCGCCAAAACGAGAGGAAAGTAAGGACCAATCAATCCCACAAAAACAAATGCAAACGAATACCCAGAAAGACCCAGAATAAAACTAAGCGCCCCAGCCGTAAGGCCGCCAGCGATCGCCCAAGCCTCGACCCTATCGGTGCGCACCCAGTAGCAAGCCAAACGACTGAGGGTAATGACAATGAAAAAGCCCGCCGAATACGGAGTTGCCTGCTCCACAGAAAATCCGCGCACCTCCACCAAATACGTAACCATCCACATTGAGCTAAGCACTTCACCCGCGACGTAAATGCAAAAGGCCCCAACAATGAGCCCCTGAATGGAAAACCAAGAGAATGGCCGCTCGGGCTCAGCCGCGGTGGCGCTTTGGCTCATTGCGGGCGTTTTAAGGCAAAAAGTCCAAGCCCCAAGGGAAAGCGCAGGAACCATGGCGCCCACAAATAAAAGCCGCCAATCGTAGCCGCGCGAAAGCAAAAAACCCACTGCCACGGGTGCGGCTTGGGAACCGAGCCCGTACATCGCGTGCAATAGCCCATAAAACCGGGCCCGATACGCGGGCTCCGTGCCATGAAGCACGAATAGGTTAGCCATACTCCCCATCAGAGCACTGGTACACGCCACCAGAACCCCAAATACCAGTAGGCTCGGCAAGCCCCTAACCCAGTATGAAAACAAGGCACAAACAGGAGCCAAAAGGCACGCCAGCGCCGCAATTTTTTGAATGCTGGTACGCTGAATAAGGGAAAGCAGCTGCGCGCCACAAAAAGCAGCTGCCAAGTACCCCAAAACCAAGAACCAGCTCACTTGTTCGTAGGAAAGACTTAGCTGGTGGCTAAAGACCGGCAGAAGCGGCCCACGCAAATTATCGAAGAATGCCCCGACCAGAAGCAACCCAAGGCCGGTAAAAATCAAAGAAAGGCGCACTGTCTACCCGTCCACACCGTGTGACCAAACTCTACCCAGTACAAGTCACTGAAATCACTAAATAAACCAATTCTGCCCCAACGGCCGTTTCCCTCGTATTCAAATGGCACCTGCCCCCTAAAAACCACGCACGGGGAAGCGGCCGAAATATAAGAAGAAAAGCCAACGCTAGCAATCGAACAAACGGCCGAAGCTGGCAAGCGAAATGCATTTTCAATGTATACGGGGGATACTTTGAGCCTACGGGTTTACATATTGGTGTTAGTGGTTTCGATGCCGGTCTTTGCCGGGTTTCCAGTTCCTAAAGACATGGCCATCGATGCCGTCGACGCTGCAGTAAACCGTCCTAGTTCAGGAAGGCAGACTCCTTCCAAAGTTGCACCAAAACAGACGTCCAATTTCAATCTGCAAAAAACGATAGACGCAACTCATGCCTATGGAAAATCACATGTAGAAAAGTGGCGTGATGTTTTTGTTGCCCCAACTCCGGACCAGCTGAAAGTTTGGGCCGCTACGCCTTGGGATAAACTTAGTCCGACGAGACGCGCTTCGCTCTTAAAAACCTTTTTTCCCGATATTCCTTTAACTGAAAGAAATGGACTCATTCGCCTGTCCCATTTCCCTGCGAAAACTGACGAGCATGCGAGCCGAGCGAATCTGCTTACGATGGGACTCTTGTCTGCATTGCTCAAGAACAATCAGGGAGAAAAGGTCGATGAGCTTCTTGCCTCCCCTATCGACAACGCGCGAATTCTAGCTGCTAAACTCCACCTCTTGCCCTTTTGCCTAGAAGGAAACGATAAAATTCTTTTTAGCAGCGAAGGTAAGCTGCGCAAGCCAAATAGCTTAGGGATTTGCGGCCCTGACGACCAGGCCGTCTATAGTGACGATGATGCGACACTGGTGGCAATCCGCGATACTTTAATCAAGCAAAAAAATACTCCCGATCCGAAGCTTCGATCGAACGATGTACCAACCGAAAGTGAAAACGGTTCGGTTGCTTCCACGCAGACTGTCCCCCAAGGAGCGAATACTGATCAAGTGGCGAATGGCATCGATGGGCCTGCAACCGATTCCGTCGGTGGCACCACTCAAGAGCTCCCCCAATTCAATACTGAGAGTGACCAAACAAACCCAAATAATCCAGACGAAAACTCGCTAGCTGGCGGCCCAAACGGCGGCGGTGGTGGTGGTGGTGGTGGCGGCGGCCAACCCAACCCCCAAGATGATCCAATGCGCCAGCTCGCAATGATGGCGCAGCTCGCTTCCGCTTTTATGCAAGGCGGAGCAGGCGGTGGCGGCGGCCAAGGCCCATCGATGAACTTACAACCGGCGCAGCTTCCGCCCTTGCCGCAAATGCAACCCGTTACGTTTGCAACGCCTCCACCAGATGTCTCGTTTTCATCTGAGATGGCTCAAAGCCTTTCAGCTCAGGCCCAAACAGAAGAGCAGCTAGCAGCCCGCCAAGCAGGGTTCGATAGCTTTCTAAAGCAAGTTACTGAATCATCCAATTGGCTGCTTCAAAACGTGGCCCAAATGGGCGCTATGTATATGCAAAACCTCAGTGGGCCAGTTCAGGCACCCGGTGCCATGGGCCTAACTGTGACGGCCTCTGGAAATGCGGGACTTGGACTTTTTGCACAGCGCCTGCGAGGTAGGTCTGCGGGCCTGCTTTCAGGAACTCGCGCAAGACTATCGCCTGCAAGCCTGAGTGGCACCGCCCAAGCCATGTCGATGGGCCCCACTACCGGAAGCCGCATTACGAATACCAGCCCAGGCTCGAGCAATAGCCGAATAATTCCCACCAGGGGCCTTGCAACCGCCATCGGAGAGCAGGGAAATACCCGCCCACGGCGAGGCTACCTACCCGTACGAAACCTTGCTCCAAAATTTAGAAATACTTACTAATTCAAACGCTTATATAGCCGAGCTTACAAATCAACGATAGTTTAGTTGGTCTTTACCCTCCAATTGTGCTAAATACCCCGCTCATTAGGAGGAGACTTATGTCCCAAATTAAAGTTGTATTAAGTACCGCTCTATTGTTTGTGTCGACGCTCTGTCTGGGAGAAGGCCGAATCGATTCCCAATCGGCTATCAAAGAAGCTCCAGCCGGCGTTTTCGTAGTTCCAGACATCAAAAAAGGAACTGCTTCCGTTTACGAACTTAAATCGATTGATCCTCGAGTCGAAGCTGCTAAAGCCGGTGAACTCAGTGAAAACGAAGTTCAAGACTTGCTAGCTGAAGCCAAAGTGAATATTCCAAAAACAGCCAAGAAAATTGGCGAAATCCCTCTTGCATCAAAACTCGATCGCGAAATGACTTCAGTTGAAGCTTGCGGCCGTTGGCGATGGGGCTGGGGTGGTGGCTGGGGCTACACCGGTTTCGGATTTGGATACGGCTGGGGCGGCGGCTGGGGCTGGGGAGGCTGCGGCGGCTGGGGAGCATTCGGCTGGGGCGGCATGGCGTTCCCGGTTGGTTTCGTTAGTTCCGGCTGCGGGTGGTTCTTCTAAATCACCAAGTTGATTCTAAAAAACGGAGGCCCCTAATTAGGGCCTCCGTTTTTCACAATCGGGGGATGGGGTTTATGAAATTGGGGTTATTGTTCTCTCTTCTCTTTTCTACTTTCGCGCATGCCACACCTGTCATTGATGGCATTACGCTTTTGCGAAAAATTTATCAGCTCTCACCCCAATATGATCTAGCTCCAGTCCAAAACATTACAGTTGCCATTCTTGATTCTGGTTATGAAGGTTTATTCGACAGGAACGATAAAGGGGAGATTTCACTAAAGTCCGGCGTTCTTCCCCCCTCGACTGAACTCGTTGAAAATTACGGATCGCACTGCGAACTCAACCCAAACAAGAGACTCGGCGCATCGGCCCACGGGCGAGTGATGGCCCAAACCGTTTGGGCCATGACCGCAAACAACCCAGCTGGCCCGCGCTTCGTTTTACTCAACTCAAATGGAATTCCCAACTTTCGCTGCGCAGTGAAGTACGCGATGGACGTGGCAAAAGCAGATATTATTTTGTTTAGTCAAACCTTTCCATACGGCGGAGACTTCAATGGCAAAGGCTTTATCAATAGCTATGTCAACGAGGCCATTGCCCGAGGCATTATCTGGATAAACGCAGCTGGAAACTACGCTGGCAATGTCTACACGGGCGCTATCAAAGAAGTCACCACGCTACGACTAAAAAGCCATGCCACCGACATACCGGTGGAGATCGTAGCTTCCTGGTCGGGAACTCCCGAGAACCAAGCAGAGGGAACGGATAAGGACTTAGATATCGAGGTTCTCGATTCAAAGGGAAACCGGCTACCGGTCGCAAATGCAAAGCAAGTCGCCCGGCTGAGTAACCAACCTGTAGATCCCAACGATCCGCGTGAGGAAGATCTCCACCCGTTTGAGAAGGCGAGTCTAGTTCTACGCGATCGCAACCGCGAGAAGGACGCCCAAGACGTTTATTGGATAAGAATTCTAAAGCGCTCTGGCTCCTTCACCGAAAATGACAAACTTCGCGTCACTTTGATGGTGGCAGATGATCGTACGGCACCTGTTGCTGACGAAACGGGTAAACCCGTCCCAACGGTAGAATTCTTAGATGCTACCAATGACCAAGAAATCATGGTTGTTGCAGATAATCCCAATGCGATCACCGTGGGAGACACTGAGAGCCTTTCTTCCCGTGGTCCTACTCTTGACGGACGCACTAAACCAGAAATCATCATGCCTCGTTCGATGGTAAAACTATCGTCGGGAGAGGAACAGGCCGGCTCGTCTCATGCGGCAGCGATGCTGGCAGGCATAGTAGTGCAGATGAAGGCAATGGCCCCGTCCCTGACTCGCGAAGACATTATTAAATTCGTTGGCCCAGGCTCAACTCCGGCTGGAATTGCCCGTGTCCCAGCTCCCGGCACTCTTCCACCAGGAACCACACCGGTAAATCTCGACACACTGAAAATAGAATATGTTTTTGGCCGCGAGCTGGCTGAAACCTTAGAAAAGGCAGCGCCAAATATCCCGATGCAGCCATTCAAATTGCCGGATGGAACTTTCATTATGTCCATGGATCGTCCGCCCGCAATGGAAACTGGAATATTCCGCGGCTTTGCGATGGAACGCTACAAAGACAAACTTCAAAGCTTGGAGTACTACGTGAGTATGAAGGCGAGTTCAAAACCCGACGAGCGACCTGTCGCGTTTTGGAGCATTCGCGATACCACACTAAGCCCCACTGATTCGTTCCCCTGGGAGCGTTTTCCTGGGTATGCAAAAACAGACTTTCTTCAACTAAAGTACATTCCATTTGTTGACATGAAGGTGCCAGGCAAGAGTTTTCCGAATATGTGGAGAACTCCTAGCGTGGAAAAGTTGCTAGCGGCAACTAGGTGATTCGGTGCGTGTGCCAATTCCAAAATTTGGCCTCTCAGTTCTTTTTCTGCTTATTTCATTGGGCGGGTATTGTGCAGAATCAGCGAAGTTAAATCTTCTGGTGAGCACAAAAGCCCAAACCCACAATGGGGGCAGCATTCAGCTGAACTTGGGCGAGACTAATTTAGACAGCTTGGGTAGCACTCTCGATGCCTTCAATACAGCAGATGGAACTGCTTTGGTAGATGGCTCAACACCTGTTGAAGTAATTGTGGTCGTCCCGAAGGAAGCTAGCGAAGAAGCTATTCGCGCGTTCTGCACCCAAGTCGTATCATCGATACAGACGCGTTATCCCCGAATGCAGTTGGTGCTTAAGCGGGCATACAAAGATCTGCAGAGTGAAGAGGCGATATTCGCTCAAATAGAAGGCGACGTAGCCCGACAGTTGTCCATGGGTGCACCGAACACCCAAGATGTTGCAATCGCCAAAATAGTAAATCAAGCCATCGCTTCGGGGCGCAGTGAAATTCAAAACTTACGTCGAAGCTGGTTCCTGATTCCAACGCTTAAAAGACTCGGAGCCGCCGCAATCAACAAGGTTAACGACAGTCATCCGTACAACACCCTGATCGCCGCTAACCTGGTTGCACTGGGGAAATTTGGCGCAGCGGGAACAGTAATGGTGAGCAAGTATGGCTTAAGCCTATCCAGCGTGTTGTTGGGCTTCGCTTCGGGGACCGTGTCTGCAAGTTTTGGTTTTAATGCCAAGCAGTGGTCTCGAATAGGAACAGAGCACGTTATTCCATTTGCAAAAGATCACCCCGTGATCAAATGGTACAACCAAACGGGGTGGTTTAAATCGACTCACCTGAATATTTGGCGTTCCGTCGCGCTTTCTTGGCTTTTCCGTTGGCTCGCATTTTTAAGTGGCCAGGAAATCGAAGGAACCGCCATTGCCGACCCAACTAACCTCCTATTCCTATCGCAGGCCCTTCGCCTGGCAGTGCCTGAGTGTTTCCTAGATGGAGTGATGGACCAGGGGACGCGATCGCTTGAGCAAAAGGGCATAATTAATCATCAAACGAGGACCTATCTTCTATTGGGGGTCGGCCTGAACGACACCTTCATGCACGGTTGTTTTCGCACAGGTTTGGAGGAGGCTGCCTTAGCTGCTCTGATGGTAGGAAGTACGGCCAAAATCGCAATCGGATGGGCGGGGCGGGATATTCCTGCAGGACCCGCACGATTTGTAGTTCAACACGGCTCACTCGCTGAGCAAAGTGCACCTACTTCTTCTAACCATACGCAAACGCCGCGAACACAACGAGAGATCGTACGCCAGCTAAGAGGCGCATTTCTCTACGTCCCAACTAGAGTCGCCGCACTTTTCCAAGCCCTAGCGAATCGAGTTACTGGCAACTTCCCCGTATCTGAGGCAACCTTGCAAACTTGGGATTTAGGCACAGATGAATCTTGGAACTTGGATCTCACTCCGGAGCAACTCGACCGCATTGCGACAGACCCTGAACTACCACGCAGCGAGTTCGAAAACATGCTCAAAGTGGGAGACAGCGATAGAGCGCTAATGAATATTTTCTGGACGCTCCGACAGGAACGCCTTCAAACCCAGCACCCCGAACCCGACTCGCGGCGTAGTTTGCACCGGCTCTGTGCGGATGCTTTGGCATCCTATTCGCGGCTACGCACTTCCGAATAAATCGACGCAGGCGATCGCCTTGTGTTACTTACGCTTCCTCACCACGCGGAACCCAACGTAGACTTCACGACGGTTGGGGTCCGGGTTTTTTACTCGTTGGTAAGCAGTTGGTCGGGTGAAAACAAGGCCTTACGCTGCAGCTCAACCCAGAAATCGTATTCCTTATCAGCACCAGATGCAGCAGGCCCCATGTCATGCCCTCGCCACCAGCGGTAGGCCCCGTGCGCCGACGACAGAATCTGAAGCACCCAATCTCCAACGGGCCCCACAGCGCGCGCAGCCCAGTCTGGAGTTATTTCACTCACTGGCAATCGAGTGCGAGCTTTTGCTAAGTGGCGAAGCATCAGCGCCCGATTCAACGCCGGCCAGTGCAAGCGCTGTTGTTCCAAAACATTCTTAAACAATGCGCGACTTTCATTCGGATTATCGATAACTGAAAACACACTCACCAGCTGGTCCCAAAGGTACTTGGTTTCAAAAATCCTAGCTTCATCGGGGCCGGCAGCATGGAAACTTCCTACTGGCCTATTTCCCAGAACACTCAAAGTCGCATTTTCCCAACTTACCCCCAGCGTACGACAGTTCCAGGGTGCGACGTCCTCATCAAACTTTCGATAGATCTTGATTCCATCGAAATACAAAATGGCCTGATCAATAAACGCTTGATCTCCAAAACGTCCGCCTTCTACAGCGAGCTCACACGAAATCCAGCACGCCTCACTCCACCAAGCGATAAACGGCTCGGCTCCCTTTCGCGCACCTACCATTCCCGAATTAAAAATTCCGTGCAGGCGTGCCCATGTAAAGCGGTCGCTCCACTGAGGGAAGAAGAGCGTATGGCTGTCGTCAAACTCGTGGTTCAATCTCGCTGGAGAGCGAAAGAAGTACATGTCTAAATCAAGCAAGAACAAGGCCTCAGCGTTGGATTTTTGCCGCGCTTTTAGGAAAATGCGCGGTTTCGAAGACAGCGCCTGCAATGATATGGGCCGCTGGGAAATTCGCTCCCATTCTTGGGGCGCCCAAACATCTTGCATCGAGTAAATTTCGATAGCTCTATCGGGATACTGCGCCCGAACCAAGGGCTCCACTTGAGAATCCACTGCGAGCAGGTGAATTTCTAAAGGCCCACGATGGACTTGAGTCAAATTGTCTACCAGGGCAAAGAAGAACGGAAGGTACTGAGTGTCGGCCACACAACAGAATGCAAACTCTTCTGTGCTGGGCTCTTCCGTTACAGAGGGCGAAACACTAAGCCGCGTGATCTGCTCGTTGATTCCCGGCAAAGTGCTAATCACGTGCTTGGCTTTTAACATCGCCGCGTGAAAAATCTCGGGATGATTTGGTGCTAGCAAAGTCCAACAACCTGGCTGCGCTCCACAGGCTAAATCTGCATTCGACTGTGCCAGTACTAAGACCGGTCCATTCTCACGAAGCAGCTCGAGAGTCCGCCTATCTGCGTCAGTGTTGTAGCCAGGAATAAATACGGTGACTTCTTTTTTGGGTGCCATCCGGCTGTTAGTCTAAAGCGTTTTACAAGGCTTGTATCGCCGCGACTAGTCAACACCCCCAAACCAGAGGTAAAATGATGGGTGAAGAAGTGGAACGCCCAAGGAACACACTATGCGAATGAAACTCGCTCTTACAGCCGCCTTGCTAGCGCTGTGCAGCTGCAGCGCCTTAGTAATGCAAAAAGCGAAGCTTCAAAACATCCACAGCCTTGCCATTGCCAGCCTTTTTGCGGCTGAACGCATTCCCGAAGTACGTGGGCAAGGCGTCCTAAGGAAAATGGATGCAGAAGCGAAACTGCAAGTTGCTGAAGATGCCCTTGTCGCGTTCCAACAAGCATTCAAACGCACAGGGTGGGAAATCGTTCCTGCAGATGAAATGGTGCAAAAAGCGAGTTACCGCGAAGGATTTGGCAAACCGCCCAATGCGCCACTGATCCAAGGCAAGGCTTCAAATGCTTTCGCCCCACGCTACTTCACTCCTTCTGACATTATTCCCTTTTGGCTAGACGATGAAATGACACTGCTGCCCTCTAAAGGCCGCAAAATAGGAAAGAGCGATCCCGAGGCGATACTAGACCTAATGCAGGAACTTCAAATCGACTCAGTCGCCTTAGTGCAACTGCAATACTGCTTCCGGACCTTCTTACGAGAGCGAAAAGAACGCTTGGTGGTAACGGCGAATTCGGGAATTCAGCTTATTGGACGGGGCCCGAGAATACTCTATTCTAGAAAACTTCCACAAGACTGCGGGGAAGAGCTTCGGGGGGAATCCAAATCTTCCCTCCCTATTGCTAGCGAAGATTGGATGTACGATCCTCTTCAACGAGAAGAAATTCGCGCGGTATTCAAAGAGGCGTCGGAAGCGGCCGCCAAGCTTATAGTCGGTAGTTTAGCTGTTTCAAAACGGGGGTAGAGAAAATGAAAAAAGTGAAACTAGTTCTCTTATCGATCGCGGTTTTAACGAGCGCAGCAAATGGAGGAGTTTGTCGAGAAAAACACCACGAACTTCGTGCTTCTCGCAAAGCCCTCCGCGAATGCAACAAGGCCTGGACAGATAGCCTTCGGGGCGATGCAATAGATCCAGCCGACGATTGCGCTGCCACCCAGGCCCGGTTTGTAACCGCCGTAAAGGCACTGAAAACTTGCGTGAAAGAAGCAAAATCGGGAGGGAACTAAGACGGACGGAGCGAGGTAGTTCCCCGCTCCGCCATCCTAAGTTCTTAGTGAATTAGCTTTGCCAGCTCTTCCAAATACCGCTTCTGGTAGCTGCGATATTGGTAAAGGAAATCGTCGCGAGTTGGTTGGTAAGCAATGGTTGGTACAGCTCCATTGTTTTCTACCTCAACACCGTCTGGCCGGAAGAATAGCGACTTAGTCATATTCACCCGATTTGAAGAGTAGTTGAGGTTAGGCATTGGAGTAACGTGTCCTCCTGCGCCCATAGTGCGATTCCCCATCAAGGTGTGACCCAAACCCTGCATCATTGCGGGAAAGGCGTCGCCACCCGAGCCTGACATTTCATCAATCAACACAATGATCGGTTTGGTGTACCGAGTTCCATGAGGTTGAAGGAGTCTGCCATTTTGGAAGGTGGTCTTAGCCGAGAGCCGGCTTCGTCCCTGCCAAGCGGTTTTCACAAGGCCCACAACACCCAGCAAGTCATTCCCTTCGAGTGTGTACTTTGCATCGCCGTCGACCCAGTCTTTGAAGCTGAGGTATTCCGAACGAGTTGCCAAGAACTGAAACTCGAGGCCCTTGTAAGGACGAGGGGCAAATAAACCGAGCAAACGTTCAAGGAAACCTACGCTCCCACCGCAGTTGTGATCTTGATCGATGATGAGCCCGACCGTGTGTTTTTCCAGTTCACTTACCGCGTACTCGTACTGCTTAAAGCGCAACTCGGAATCTGCACCCCAAGAGTAGTGCGGAATACGTAGATAGCCCACATTTCCCTTATCCGTGGGATGGTAGTACGCAACGAAAGGCGTTGTTACCACTGGCACCGCGTCTTTCGGAATTGCGGTACGTGTAATTCCCTGGCAACGAAATGCATGTTCAACTTTCGGAAGCTCGGAATAGAGATCTTCCACAGAGAGTTTCTCATAGTCTGGAGAAACAGAACTCCATGTCTCTGTGAGCGGATCCAAAGGAGCTGTGTCTACGTCAAGCTGACCGGCGGTCAACCATGGCAACTTCACTTTTTCAATAATCGTGGAAGTCCCTCTTCGAATCATCAGCTTAGCCAATCCATTCGTTGGAGGGAGCAAAGCAGCGGGCCGATAGGCGAGGAACATCGATGCCATTCGCAGTCCCGTTTCTTTGTAACCAGCCGAGATATACTTAGCCAGTCCTGCGACAACGTCAGCGATAGGACGCCCGTCCATTTCCACAATTTCGTCACCCCGCTCAAACGGGAACTTTTCTTCGGGCAGCATCGCGCGATTAATCTGATCAATAAGTACAACCCCATTGATCCGATCTGCGGTGAAGCCCAACGTAGCTAAGAAGTTGGACTGAACTAAGGACTTAAAGTGGCTATCCTTAAACTCGGCCACAAACTGGTTCAACAAATGGTAGAAACGCATATTAGTGAGCGTTTCGGAGTCTTTCGTATACTGGGCTACCAACTTATCTAAATCGATTCCCAGCTTTGCCCGCTTTAGGTCGTATGGACCATAGTTACTGCGGATCATCGATGCCAATTGTTCAATGTCTTCTTTCTTCTCAGCCGGCGTGAGATCGCGGCCACTTGCCGCAAAACCAACAAAACATACGCAAGCGAAAACCAGTTTCGAAAAACCCATGTTTCCCCCAAACCCAATGAAATTCGTTTTTTTATGAATAGTGTTGAGTGTATGACGCCAAAAGGGGTTGTCAAAATGCTCTGCGTTACCCTTGGCTTCGAATCAGCAAACGCAGAAACCGATCAATGTCTCTTTGCGCCGGGATAAAATAGCCCGCCGCAGAGGTGTTCTTTCTGCCGACTCGAACAGAGAATACTCTAGAGTCGCGCAGCTTAAACACGTCTTCATCAGTGACATCGTCACCCACATATGTCGCAACGGGAATCTTCGTAGACTTCAGCAAAGCTAAAACGGCTTGGCCCTTATTTGCTGAGCTGGGCAAAACTAGATTCACCACTTTTTTTCCCAGAACTACTCTTGGTTTAGGATCTAGCTTCGCTACCGCATCGAGAATAGCGCGCTTGGTCTTTTGAGTGTTTTTTGCGAAGTGGTAATGGATAGTCAGCGAGACATTCTTGTACTCCATTACGGTTTCATCAATCTCGTTCAGTTCCCTTTTTAACTGCTTACGCCAAGACTGGGTGGCCTTGCGCGCAAGCCGCAGCTGGCGACGAAACTCGACTAGTCCTTCCAAACCATGGTTTCCGACGGTAAATTTCGGCCGAAATCCCAGACGCGCTTTTAGGTCTGCCACTGAGCGCCCCGAGACTACTGCCACAGTGCCCATTCTGTTTAACTCTTCGAGAAGTGCGAGCGTACTCTTTCTTGGGTAGGCCTTGCCCCTGAAGGGAACATGCGGACTGAGTACTCCATCGAAATCGAAAACATAAAGACAGAGCTTTCGCGTGTGCTTTTCCAAAAGGCGCACCGCGGATGGCTTAAAAAGTGGCTTCACAGAATATCCCCCGTAGAGTTTTGCAACGGTTTTTCATTTTTCCTGAGGCACAAATCAACAAACCCAACTCAAAGAAGAGCGTCTAGTCGCCAAGACGCCTGCCCACTGGGATCTGCTCAACAAGGTAAAATGGGGCACGCCTATTGCAGGGTTGCGTTCCGCAATGAAAAAGCGAAATGCCCGAAGAAAAAATGCCTTCCCCACGACGGACCACGAAAAAATACGGGCCTGGGTAGAAGCTCGTGGTGGCTCGCCAGCAACCGTCAAAGGTAGCGGGGGGCCAGAGCTTGTCGGAATTCTTCGCATCGATTTCCCAGGATACACCGGTAAAACAACATTAGAAAAAATTAGCTGGGAAGACTTCTTCAAAAAATTCGAAGAACGCGGCCTCGCCTTTTTATGCCAAGACACTACAGTAGACGGTGCACTGAGTCGGTTCTGGAAACTCATCAAGCGGGATCAGATCCTGGCGAACCCCGAGTAGACCAAACTCCCCAAGCTCCCTATACTTAAAGGTAGCATCCAAACTGAGGGATTCCCCTTGCTCGCCAGACTGCGTCAATACCTAAAGGAGACGGCAACCCACGTCTTGCACGCCTTTTTGCAACCAAAGCAATTGGGCAGCCTTTTTCCGAGCTCCCCGTTTATAGCCTCTGGAATTCAGAAGCGCTTGCCCGCCAAACCCATGCTGATTGTGGAGTATGGCCCAGGAACCGGAAACATTACCCGCGCCTTGTTACGCAAACTTTCCTTCAATGGAAAGCTCATCGCGATTGAGCTCAATCCGAAATTCGAAAAGATGCTCGACCAAATGGGAGACCCTCGTCTCCAAGTCCGGCTTGGCGGCGTACTTGAGGTGCTTCCTTCCATTGCTCACGACCAAAAGGTAGATGCCGTAGTATCGGGCATTCCCTTTTCTTTCTTTCCTGAGGAAGACCGGGAAACGATTGTAATAAAAACGAGACAGCTCCTGCGACCTGGCGGGTCGTTTATCGTCTACCAAAGCACAAGGCTCTTAGTTCCGCTTTTTGAAAAGCACTTCGACTCGATTAGCGTGAAGTACGAACCGAGGAATATCTTCCCCTATTTCATCATTAGCGGAACCGTTAAAGAGCCTTAAACCAGGCCATTCTGGCGTACTTTACTTGCCCTTATTCTCCACCAGAGTTTTAAGTCTGCCGAGTCCCTTTTCGAATTCACCGCCCACCATTTTGTCCATATTCATAAACAAACAAAACAATCGCCCCACAAAACTACTTTTGCCACTCACAGACCACTTTACGACAGTGCCCTGCTCGGTCGGGGTAAGCGAAACCTCCGCAAGCTGAGACATAACCATGGGCTTGGTGTAGGTAAGCTGCGTTTTCACAGACTTATCTACGATACTTTCAACCACCTCAGCACTTCCCGTTCCCATTTTACCCTTGCCGTCCCAAGTTGCTTTCGACCCTAGCCCATAGTCAGGGCCAGAAAACTGCATCTGAACCGACGGATCAGAGTCCTTCCACGGCATCCATTCGTGGGACACCTTCGAGCTATTGATGTAGGGAAATATGGCATTCGGACTCGATTGAATTACGAGCTCTCGTGAAATAAAAAACTCGCTCGGCTTAATTGCCGCGTAGCCCAAAACCCCCAAAACCAGAACACCGACGCCTAAACCTATTTTCTTTAGCATGATGATCCCCCCGGTCTTTTATTGTAACCCGGATTTGGTTTTCTTTTTGCCGAAACTTCCTAGTTCTAATGGCTCTGCTTGAATATTTTCTTAGAGGGCTCTTCTTCTTTGAAATGGCAGCGTACGCTGCCCGATTCCGCGATTGTAAGTCCCCACTGAGAGCAAAAGGACTCTCTTGCATGAAAAATCGAGTAACGCTCAGTCATTTTACCCAAAATATCCAATCAATATAGGCTTGTTGACCAAGATTAGGTTGCTCTATTGAATAAACAATGAGGTGAAAATGAGTCGATATGTAGATGGTTACGTAATACCAATTAAAAAGAATAATCTAAAATCATATAAAAAAATGGCAGCTAAAGGATGCAAGCTATGGATGGAGCACGGGGCTCTTGATTATTATGAATGCGTCGGCGACGATCTAAATGTTAAATGGGGTCTTCCATTCCCAAAAATGTATAAGATCAAAAAAGACGAAACCGTTGTTTTTGCTTATATCGTTTACAAATCAAAAGCCCATCGTAATCAAGTTAATGCAAAAGTAATGAACGACCCTCGAATGAAGATGGATAGTAAGATGCCGTTCGATATGAAGAGATTTTCAATGGGTGGCTTTAAAACCATGATTTACGCCAAGTAAAAATTGGTGCGGTCGGAGAGACTCGAACTCTCACGTCTTTCGACACATGCACCTCAAACATGCGTGTCTACCAATTCCACCACGACCGCG
>CAZTRP010000017.1:0-46238 GCA_964616705.1 uncultured Pseudobdellovibrionaceae bacterium | reverse complement strand
GGTTACGGGTACGGAGCTGGTTATGGAACTGGTTACGGATACGGCGCTGGTTATGGAGCTGGCTACGGATACGGAGCAGGTTATGGAACTGGTTACGGGTACGGAGCAGGTTATGGAATGGGTGGCTACGGATACGGCGCTGCTGGCTGCGGAATGGGCGGCTATGGATACGGAGCGGCCGGTTGCGGAATGGGCGGCTATGGATTTGGCTCGGGAAATTACCTATACGGTTCGATGGCTCCCGTTACTGCGATGCCGATGGCTGGGTTTGGGTTCGGTGGTGCCGGGCTAGATTCCTCGGGCTTCGGATTCTCATTCGGCGGGATGTGGTAACTTAAGAGTACGGTTATTGTGGCTGGGGTGTTGTGCTCCAGCCAAGAAGCCGGCTTATGCAAGTGCGGGCTTCGTAGCTGTAAATCGGTGTCCAGCTGAGTCCCTTCGTTCGAGTACTAAGAAACTGTCGAAATGTTGCTTTGTGCTCTTGAGCGAAATCAGTCTCAAGCTGATTAATTTCAGTATCAGTTAGCCCAAAAGCCCGGACCGATTTTCGAAGGGCTCTAAAACCCTGCTGCATCAGAACGAGCCAGTCTGGGAAGTCTAGGATTTCCATCTCCCAAATGCGCTTCACCCAATCAGCCGCGGTCAGGTACTTCTTTTCACTATTGAGGTTTTCAATTTCCTGGGCGACCGCTTTTTCCAGCCCCGCGCGATCTTTTTGGCTTTTGCGCGCATCGGAAGTTCTCATTGAAGAATCCCGCAAATTCCACAATGCGCTGACAATAAAAGAGCCGTTGTTGTAGCTGGCTCCCGCTGCAAGCGTGGAGAGATGTTTTGCTTCTTCTGGGCCGTGAATCAAAAATAGGCCGTAGTCTAGTAGCCACATCTTGTAGTGTTGTGTTCCATCGCTATCGCGCGAAACGGTGAAGTAAACATTGCCTGGGTGCAAATCAGCGTGCATCACCCCTTGGCTGAGATCCTCTTTGCCGGTCTCAGGAACTTCGCCTTTGATTGCAGCCAGCATCGGGGTAATGAGGGCTTCCGTTCCAGTGACATCGTAAAGCATTTCAGCAAAATGCTTCAAGACTTCTGGGTGACGCCGCTTCATGCTGTCGAGCGGAATTGGACTCGGAATTCGGTCCATTACCATGACTTTTGAATGCGGCGCTGCTGCATAGGCTTTTGGAACCTCAATATCTAAAACGGCTTCCGCCCCATTTCTCAGTCTGACTTTGTTCGAGCGCACGAGTCGAGCCTGACCTCGGCCATGGTTTGCTACAGTTTGGTCAACTCTCAATTCTGCCTGCAGAAGCCGAAAAAACATTTCTACAAGTTGCTCGATTCGGTGCGAGGAAGGGCCGCGCCCGTTTTCATCTTTCAAGGCGTCAGCTAGCTTCGGAGCCATAATGAGGAATCTGTGGCGCGCCTGTTCAAGGCGTTCTTCGATACCAGGCTTAAGAATGCGTGCCACCACTGGCTTAACGATTCCGTCGCTATTTCGGAAATTGGCAAAATGCACTTGAAAAAGTTTGCCGGCGTTTATGGCTACAGGTTGAAGGTCCTGAAGGGGGTAGCCGTTTTGATCTTCGGCCAGAGTTTCTTGAATCTGCGAATAGGGTACCTTGAGGCCCTTATCGCACAACATAGAAATGATCCTGGAGACGCGACCATCTTGTTCGCTGTCGCCACCACCTAAACCAGTAACAGTTTGAAGGAATTGGATAGCAATGGGATCGTAGTGTTTGAGGAGAATTCCTGCGAGGCCGATTTCATCTGTGTCAGGTGGCGCTCGGAGAATATCCAAGATCACATTTTGCATCACATCCGTCTCAAGTGTCGGCGGGTAGGTGGAAAAGAATACGTTTAAAATTTGGCGCGTGCGTTTGTCGGCAAGTTTGGCAACTTCGGGTGAGTTCGCTAGGCCGTCTGCCAAAGCCTGGATGCTGGATATGACGGGGATTAGCTGGGTTTGCATGGTGTGGAGAAACTGAATTTTTTGGCCCGGCTCCATTGCCGCGAGCCTTTCCACAAACTGGAGCAGGTGCGTTTCATCCGATCCGGCTTTGGCGAGCAGTTCCATGAGATCCGCACCTGATCCCAAAGTAGTTCCAATGCCCGCCAGCACGGCCAAGCTACCAGGAACTAAGGATTGCCAGCTAAACGAAGCTTGCTCCGCTTTTTGAGCAACCGGGGTCTTGGGTGCTTCCGCGGGCTTCCCAGTTGGAGTGCTCTTTTGGGCGTTGCTTGCCGGAGGAGGTTCGTCACTTGCAACTGGGGTAGCAGCCTTCGAGAGGGCTCGCATTGTGTGAGCCAAGCCGCCTGTGGTTAGCAAAAGGCCAAGGACGCCCTTCATCACCGAGCCCGCAATCGTTGAGGTAAACGTACCGGTTCCAGAGAGGCTCTTTAGCAAAGCTTCAAACTTACTGTCCCTGCGATACTGGTATATTTCCGCTTGAGCGGCCACTGTTGAATCGGCAAATTTATCTGCAGTAATACGGACAGCACGGGGTATTGTTCCGTTTTTGAATCTGCGAACCAGATCTTCAGCATCTCCTCGAAGTGAACCCGACGGTATCCCCCTGGTGGGCTCTACGAGTTGTAGGTACTGAGAAAGAGAAGTTATCGCCGGCCCAGTGTAAATCTCCGGGTTGCCATAGACTTTCGGCAGCTCGTTCAAAACGGTCGTCAGGGCGACATAGCGGGCAGGTTCGCTGACATCCTTGTGATGCTCCGGATTGATAGCGTCCGGGTGCGTGGGGTTACAGGCGTACAGTACAATCAGAAGTAAGGTTTCAAGAATGGGCGGGAGGCGAACCTCATCCAATGCGCTCTCGTCATGCTCTGTGCTGAGACTTGGGGTTGGGCTGTTTCCAGATTGAGCTTGAGCAGGAGCAGCGAAAGCTTGCGTCGTTCCGATTGGAGAAGTGGGACCAAAAATCAGGGAGAAAACCAAAAGGCTTCGGATAAAAGAGGAGCTAAATCGTCGCTCTAACACGCCCACCAGTCCACCTTGAACGAACCTGGCAAAAGCCTTCATCCTTCGCTGTGAAGAATGACTCAACCCTTCGACAAATGCCAAACCCAGCTGCGAGAATTGCGGGAGTGACGCAGAAAGGCAACTAAATATTTTTGAAAAATGTTTGAAGAGGCCTACCCACCACGAGCTTACGGAACTTGACTAACGCTGCGCGCTATACTTTATTGCATGATCCCGATTGCCACGCCCTGTAAAAAATACTATCCCTTCCGAGAACATTTTATTTGAGAGGTGACTCCTTGATTTTCACAACGCGTCTTAAATGCTTCTCGTTTTTAGCATTCTTTGCAGCCACGGCCTTTGCCGCAAACGTCGATGAAGTAAGGGCAACCTACTGCATCAAATGGCTGGTAAACGGAACTGATCTGATTCGGGTGACCTCCCAACAAGATTCAAGTTTAGCTCGGTCCAGTCGTGTGAGTCGAGGCTATCCACTTCCTTATATTTTGCACAACTTGGGATTGAATGAATGGATTCCCAACCAATGGCGTACTGCCGTACAATTTATTTCCAAACGGCGTTTGGTGTTCACCAATATGAATACCAATTCAGCAGCTCAGGGAGATTTAGCAGTTTCTACGGCCCAAGCCGGAGCCCAAATACTGAGTCTCGGTGAGGGCGACAGCGGGCTGCTTCCGTTGCTGCTCGCAAACGAAACGAACGCAGTGGGAGTAGATATCGACTACACTCAGGAAAGAGTTCTTGGGAGCGCCTCTTTGGCGAGGCTGCATCTGAACACTCTGCAGGGCTCCGCGACCGACCTTTCCGCTTTTAGGGACGAATCTCAGCAGCTAGTTCTAAGTCACGACTTGTTTGCTGGACTCGATCGTCAGCAGCGCATTGACACACTTCGCGAGAGTTTTCGGGTTCTAGCTCCCACGGGAACTGCTCGCCACGCTCTTTTGATTCCCGATGTTAAGCTGGCCGTTGGAGCGGACGGGGCGGCACTTTTCGCCACCTATGAATCTTTACTAGTAGCGCAAGTGCGCCAGCTAGTTGAAGATGCGCTTGGAACGTCTGGCTACGAATTGTCGATCTTCGTTGATGAACCAAAAATGCGTTTGAAAAGGACCGCAGATGTAGACTTCACGCAACTCGCGGGTGGCGACGCTATCGGATTGGAACGTCTGGTAGAGCAAAGCAGCGCGCTTAGCAGAAAGTCGCTAAGCCTTCTCATTGTGTTGCGACGTCCGGACAACTCATGGTCGATGGAAGGCGTATTCGGTCGCTGGGGTCTGTGGAACTAAGCGTTTATTTGGGCACGCGGTCGACCGCCATCAAAATTCCTAACAGCGGCAAATACACGATGGAGGCTAGAAATAGCCTCCGCGCGTATACCTTTGTGCGAAATACAGCCAAGTAGACGCTGAAAATGAAAAATAGCACTCCCAGGACAAGGGCACCAAAAAAGTAAGCGCTGCCTGTCACGCCAAGAACCGACGGCATCAATGAGAGTGGCAGTAGCACTGACGAATAAAGCAAAACTTGCGTACTAACCAGGCCACCGTGTTCATCCACCACGGTGAGAATGGGTAAACCTGCCCGGGCGTAGTCTTCACGGTAAATCCAAGCAATGGCGAGAAAGTGCGGAATTTGCCAAAGAAAAAGAATTGTAAATAGGACCCAGCCTTCCCATGCAAGTGAGCCGTGAGAGGCAGTCCAACCCATGAGGGGCGGCATTGCGCCAGGGACTGCGCCAACCAAAGTCGAAAAAGTGGAACGTCGTTTTAGTGGGGTATACGCGACAAGGTAAGTCAGAAACGTGACTATCCCCAAAACTGCCGTTGTTTGATTCACAAACACGAGTAAGAGGAAGAATCCAACGACCGTGCAAATGGTTCCCATCCAAACAGCTACTTTTCCGGCCATTCTTCCGCTGGGTAAGGGGCGGTCGCGAGTGCGGTGCATGAGCGCATCGATGTCGCGCTCCATCCATTGGTTGAACGCGCCACAACCCGCTCCAATAAGAGCCGTTCCGATCATGGCGACAAGCAAGTGTGGCCACTGAGTGGCACCACGATTGCCGACACTGTAGCCC
This sequence comes from uncultured Pseudobdellovibrionaceae bacterium, assembly GCA_964616705.1. Classification (GTDB taxonomy): domain Bacteria; phylum Bdellovibrionota; class FAC87; order UBA2466; family UBA2466; genus JAIEOG01. The sequence continues at coordinate 41,166 of CAZTRP010000017.1, read as the reverse complement.
AAGGCGGTCATTGCTAGGGCCAGCACGCAGATTCCAGGCTTTGTTAATTCAACTAGATCTTGAAAAAGAGTAGGCGGCCGATCTGAACGACGCTTTTTCATTTTTCCTCCTTCGTGCGACCAAAGGAGAGCGCTCCCCAGCCGAGTCTAAATGTGAGAAGAACCGAAGCGGCAAGGCAAAGGGCTCCTACGGCGAGGTGGGCCGCAGTGACGGCAACCGGTCTCTGCAGCCAGATGGTGAGCCCACCCAGGAAAATCTGAATACAAAGCAATCCTGCCCATGCAATGGCGAGAAACGCCCGTACTTTGTCGCTCTTTTCATCGCGAACGAGTTTTGCAATCAGCGTGAGCGCGCAGACGGTAAGTAGATAAGCGCCCATACGATGAAAAAAGTGGAAAGCAATTTGGGGAGTCCAAACAGGCGGTAGAAATCCGCCGTACACTGTCGGAAAGTCTGGAATCGCAAGCCCTGCGTGAAGGTGACGAGTGCTTGCACCAAGAAAAAGCTGAATAAAGAAGCCGAAACTTACAGCGCCGGAGAAAAGAAATAGACTTTTCTCGGATGGCCGATAGCCCGGAGGCCGGGTTTCCCAACCAGAGCTAGTGACACATGCGAGCAAAGTAACTAGGCAGAAAAAAGTTTGGCCCAACATAGCGTGAGAAACTGAAACAGCTGGGGGCAAACGCAAAAGCACGGTCAGTCCCCCAAGGGTCGCTTGAACGAGTACTAGGGCTACGGCTGAATACCCCAAGTAGCGAACCCAGCGTCGCAGTTCAACTTTCGCTAGTAGCAGGCTTAGGCAAAACGTCAGCATCGCAACGGTGCCTGCAACCATTCGGTGTCCGTGCTCGTAAAAAACACCACCCACCATCGGTGGCATCCATTGTCCATACGACTTCGGCCAGTCTGGCACGGAAAGTCCTGAACCAGTGCTCGTGACCAGAGCGCCCGCTACGAGGAGGAACCAAGTAGCAATAGCAGTGAATACGGCAAAGCGATGGGTGAAGCGCAAATTGAACAAAGCTGAACCTCCTGGGCGACCGCACTTTAATGTCGGTACTGGCTTAAGGCAAGCTACCAGGGCTTTACCGATGCGACAGGAATTTTTCGTCCCCGGCCAAAGGCGCGGGCTGAGACCCGAAGAATCGGAGGAAACTGTCTTCGTTTGTACTCGCTTTGTCGATAAAGTTTCAAAAACTGGCTCGCCTCAGTTTGGGTAAACCCTTGTTCCAGCAAATCGCTCAACGCAGCATTCTTCTCTACTACGGCCCGGACCATAGGATCTAGGTGGGAGTAGGGCGGAAGTGAGTCTTGGTCGGTTTGGTCTTCTCGCAGCTCAGCGGAAGGCGGGCGATCAATCGCTCGTTTCGCAATGCCCGAGCCAAGCGAGTTCAGTTCTCTGGCCAACGCGTAGACCTGGTCTTTTGTTACATCTCCCAGTACCCCAAGTGCTCCGGCAGAGTCGCCGTAGAGTGTGGAGTAGCCGGTGGCTAGCTCAGATTTATTGCTAGTGTTAAGAAGTAAAAGGTTTTCCTCGTTAGCTACGGCCATGAGCAGCGACATTCGCAAACGGGGTTGAATATTTTCTAAGGTCAGCGAAGAAAGTTTTTTGCCCAAACCGGAAATCAAAACCGTCGAAGCTGCCTCGCAAAGCCCATCGATGGGAAGGGTGAGGGTTTGAATGTTCAGGTTTTTCGCAAGCGAAAGGGCGTCCTCATTGCTGGCGGAGGAAGTAAATCGAGACGGCAAGAGCAAGCCTTTTACTTTGCTTGCCCCCAAAGCATTTACCGCAATGGCAGCGACGACGCAGCTATCAATACCGCCACTCAGGCCGAGACAAACACCGGAGCCATGAGTTTTCTGGACGTAATCGCGAACGCCCAGTTCAAGTGCCGACAAGAGATCAGATTTGTTTGCGCCACTAGAGGGGTGGCGGGGGTTTTTCTCGTTAGAATCGAAAATAAAGAGGTCTTCAGCGAAACTCTTTGCGTAGGAAATGGCGAAAGGTTTTTTTTCAACTACCGCGCTGCGACCATCGAAGATGAGGTCGTCGTTAGCTCCCACTTGGTTGCAAAATACGATAGAGGCCCCGGTGAGCTGCATCACCTTTTTAAATACTTGCTCCCGAATTGCGGGTTTTCCCTCGTGAAATGGAGAGGCCGAAAGGTTGATGAGCCAATCGCAGTTTTCACTCTGCACCCAGCTAAGGGGGTTAGCGGTGTACGCGCGCGGAAGGAACTCATCGGGCCAAAAGTCTTCACAGATGGTCACGGCGCAGCGCTCGCCCTTGTGGGAAAAAATCAGGGGTTTGGAACCGGGTTCAAAGAAGCGCTCATCGTCGAAAACATCGTAACTAGGCAGCAGAGCTTTGTGGTAGGTCGCTTCCCAGCGACCGTTGCGCAAAAGAGCAGCCGCGTTGAAGAAGCGCTTTCCATGAGGGTTGGGATTATTGTCGATAAACCCCACGACGACAGCTGCTTTAGAAGTAAGCTGAGCGATCTTCTGAACTGCCGAAATATTTTTTTCAATTAGAGAAGCCGAATCGAGAAGGTCTTGGGGCGGATACCCCGTAATTGAAAGCTCAGGAAAAACTATAATATCGGCGCCGTTGGCAGTTCCTTGCTGCACGAAGTTGCAAATTTTTTCTGTGTTGCCAACGATGTCGCCTAAAGTGGGATTGATTTGGCCTAATGCAAACTTCACATTACTTCGTTTCTTCCGCTGCTCCCGGCTTAGCAGTAAAGCTCTTCTCGAACTCTTCTGGCGATATTCCGCCCTCTTCCCAGAGGCTGCGCATGCTCGGTTCTCTTACCTGGAGCCAATTGCCCTGTTCTTCTACGATTTCCGCAGCGCCCTCACCAAGAGGCCGGTACCGCACAAACTGCGATTGGTCGGATCGCAATCGCAATTCCGACACCCACGGAAAAAGCCCAGGCAACATCACCAATGCCGAAGAGAAAATCAAGAGAGGAAGCAACGCAAAGAGCACATAGCGAGAAAAAAGCGCTGGTGAAAATCGCCGGGTTCCTGCTTGGCATGCTTCAGCGATGCGCAGAGCTGCCCCGGATTCAAGGGGGGTCGAAGGCAAGCTACCAGCGATCTCAAGGGTGGACTGAAGATCCCGCTGGATCTGGGTGCAAGTCCTGCAATGGGATAGGTGATCGTGTATTTCTTCCTTTCGTTCGCTCGGAAGAAGCTCCTCTAGGTAGTCAGAGAGCATGCTCTGGCAAAAAAAGCAGGTAGTGGTCATAAAATTTCCTGTTTCGTCTTCACGCGGAGGCCTCGCCAGAATTTCCAGTGGGCAGGCCTTTTAGCGCATCTTTGAAGTCAAGCCGACCGCGGTGCAGACGATGACGGTAAACACCCCAACGTAGGCCCAAGATTTTGGCGACCTCTTCATCGTTGAATTTCAAGATGTCTCGCAGCACCACGGCTACGCGCAACTCTAGATCAACGCAGGCCAGCCTATCGCTTACGCGGTATTCTGCTTTTTTTCCTGCTAGAGCGGGTCGGTCAGCTGAAAGTGAAAGGATGTCGCTCTCGAGTCCTTTAAAGAGCCGGGTGTCTCGTCCTCCAACAGAGGGGAGGGCGAAGTTTCTGAGCGAGTTCTGTACGTGTTGCCAGGCGATTTGAAATAGGCGCAAGCGTGCGCCCTCTGGATGGCTTTCTTCGGCGGTCTTTTTGTGGCCGCGCCGGTAGTCTTTTCCAAACTCGCGAAAGATCGACAACGTCAAATCTTCCGCCGCCGTTTCCGACGCCATCAGATAAACGCAAAAGTCGTAGACGTGCTGATTGTTCGCTTGAATGAAATCGAGCAAATCGGATTCGGACACGGTGACCTCGGTTCTCGCCATAGGACCGTATCTCAACCCGTTATCGATCGAAATTCAACTCTTCGTCGAAATCATCAAAGCGCTCGAGGTTAAAGCCCTCGTCGCCGCCCTGAGATTTGACGCTGATGCCCGTATCGTACTCGATTCGTTCGAATTCAGATTCGAGTACGTAGCCTTCTTCAGAGTTATTTTCAGGCGTGTACTCGGCGCTAGCCTTTGGTCGGCGTCCTCTTCGGCCAGGTGGTTTCCCACCGCCGAACATAGAACCTTTGCGCGCACCCCAGCCACCTTGCGACTTGCGCTTCTCCATTGCCTCCAAAAACTTCTGAGAGATTTTTTTTGGAGTCGACGCGTCGCTTTGCGTCTTAGAGTCAGCAGCCGCCTTGACGGGTTCTGCTGCGGTTTTCGATGTACTAGACGTTGCGCGTTCAATGACGTTACGCACCAACGCCTTCGCCTTAGTCGTTGCTTTCTCACGCTTAGACTTAGCCAGTTTGGCCATAGTCCCCCCCATGCCCATTCAAAAACTGCCAACAAAGCTTGTGACTTTGCCGGCGCCCCGTTCCGACTAAAATTTCGATGATAACTTCTAAGGTATATTAATTTGATAAACTCTTTTGTGATTGTTTGCAACGAGAAATTCGGCGAATTTCGGTTAAATTTAAAACATTTGTACCACTTCAAGAAAATATGTTAATTCGTGTTATCGACTGGTAGAGTTCTCGCACTGTTTGATCGATTGTCAGTAGAAACTTATTTAGGAGGGCGTCATGGCCAAGAAAAAGAAAGCGAAAAAAGCAGCGAAAAAGAAAACCACAAAGAAAAAAGCTGCGAAGAAAAAACCGGCTAAGAAAAAAGCCGCGAAGAAAGTTAAAAAAGCAAAGAAAGCCAAAAAGGCGAAGAAAGCTGCGCCGAAGAAGAAAGCCGCTAAGCGTAAAGCTGCTCCGAAAAAGAAGGCAGCCGCAAAGCCAGCTGCGACCGCTTCTTTCGGTGCTGAGAAAACCACCGAAGCGCCTTCTCTATTTTCCGTAGGTTCAGGCCTAACGGGTCTAGCTGGTGCTAGCAGTTCGTCTTTCAGCTACGGTTCGGAAGAATAATCTTTCGTTCGAGTAAGCTTTTAAAGCCGGAAGCGTTCCTCTTGGAACCTTCCGGTTTTATTTTGTCTTATTTAGGCAAAGCAGAATTTGGTGAAGTACGTGAGTGGATGCCGCCCATTGATTGGCTTGGCGGTCGTTTCCATGGAGTTGAAAACGTGCTTCCGAGAAATAGGTACCTTGCACTGCGGTGTAAATAGTGCCGATCGGATCGGCGGGTGTTCCGCCGCCAGGACCCATGTAACCCGTGACGGCCGCGACAACCTGGCAACCTGATTTTTCTTTTAGGTTTGCTGCAAGCAGTTTAGAGCACTCCGCAGAAACCGCTCCCTCATCAGAAGCGACTTGTACGTCGAGCAGAGTTTTCTTTGCAGCCACCTGATAGGTAACCACTCCACCCCAAAAAGTTCGTGAACTGCCAGCGATTCGCGTAAGCCTCTGTGCGCACAGGCCCCCTGTGCAAGACTCCACCAATGCAAGCGTCAGTTTTTGGCGTCCAAGTGCGTCTAGAACCAATTCTTCTAACTCTTTGTCTTCAGACGTGTAGCAAACGTCGGCAATTCTATTTTGGATTTGCTCCGAGAAGTTCTGGAACTCACTTTGATCGGTTTCTGCCTTTGATCGCCAATACAATGTGAGGTGGTTTTCCGGGAATTTCGTTCGGTACCCAAGCCAAGCCTGAGGGGGCAGTGCGGCCTCTACCTGATCCATGCGCCGTTGTAGCTCGGACTCCGGAATTCCAAGGCACTTCCACGTTAGGGAGCGGTAAGCTTCAAGCTCGTACCCCAAACTGGATTCAATGCTAGGCAGAACTGAGTTTAGAAACATGGGTTTCATTTCAATAGGAACGCCGGGCAAGAAAAACAAAACTGCTTTGCCGAGCCGACATTGGAAGCCCGGCGCCAAGCCCACCGAATTTGGAAGAACCTCGCATCCCTTAGGAAAAAGAACCTGCTTTAAGTTCTGTGGGGTTACTTCACGTCCCCGTTCTGCCATACGGCGGTGAAGCCGCTCAAGTGAGGGGGGATCTTGGATAAGGGGACTTTTCAATAAATCGGCGAGGGTCGCCGCCGTTTTGTCGTCTGAAGTCGGCCCCAATCCCCCAAAACAAACTATAAAGTCGGCTTTTTTCGCGCGCTCGAGGACGAGTTCCTGAATCGCTTCCGGCTCATCGGCCACCGTTTGTGAGTGCGCCAATCGCATTCCGCGTTTGAAAAACTCGGCAGCGACGAATGCAGTATTGGTATCGGAAATTTTTCCGGTAAGTAGTTCGTCCCCGATTGCGATGGTCTCAAGAAGTAGGGGCATTAGCTTTTTGCACAGGCCATAGCAGCGGGCCGTTTTCGAACAATTACCTTTTTTTCCAAGCTTCGGCGCGCTTGCTCTTCCTTGAGCTGGGCCTCTTGTTTGCGACGTTCAAATTCTAGGCGCAGGTCCTTAAGTTTTTCCAACCATTTTGGAAGGTCGAGCACATCGGCTACTTGGAAGCGCAGCATTTCCCTTAGGCAATGAGGGGCCACATGAAAATTTCTGCCAGCACGATTCCGAATGACCACCATTTCGTTAGCATGGGCCTGCTGGCATAGCTCACAAACCGCGGGAACGTCGCTATAGTGCGCGCTCACGCAAGTCACGGTGCTGCCCGCCTCTAGGAAGGTGTGCATACGAGTCGCCATGCGACGCCGGAGCTGGTCTTTTTCCATTGGGTCCAATGCCATACCTCGCTCATATCAAAGCCTGTCTAGTCGAGCAAGGACACCTTTGACCTTCCAGCCTAGCCAGAGCCATAATGCCCACCATGAAGTGGCTTATAGTTCTGTTGGGTATGGTTTCATCACTCGTGTACGGCGATCCTCTAAACGGCGGATTCGAACTTGGCACTTCGCTCTCACAATCCTACCAAGCCAGAAGTATTTTTCTCCACCCGGCGGGTTTAGGTTTTGACACTGCATTGAACGGCACCGAGCTCGCCACTTCACTAGCGATGGCTACCAATTCCTCAGCCGCTCAGGACGTCGCCTTTGCAGCATCGCTGGGGTACTTGGGGTTCGGGGCCGAGCGTCTGACTGCCAGCCAACTATCTCGCTACCACTTTGGATTGGGGCTTCCAGTTTATGGCAACTGGTTCTTGGGAGGACGAGTGAGTCTGCTCAGGTACGATGCTGGAACGGCGGCGGAGTCCTGGGATGCAGGGATTCAATATCGTCCGAATCAACGGATATCTGTTGGATTCATGCTTAATCAGGCGAATCAACCCCTGGTTAACGGAGCTCGCTTGCCAATGTCGCCTGCGCTTTCGCTGTCTCTTCGTCCGGGCCGTGCCCTCGAACTTACTTTTGACGCATCGTCTGCTTCTACTGAATTTTTGAAAAAGTTTTCAGCGCAGGGCGTTCTCAATTTCAGTCCAGTGGAAGGTTTAAAGTGTCGATTCGGATACCACACGGAATATAAATGGTTTGTAGGTTTGCAACTCCACGTCGGCACCTTCTCACTTTTTTCATCGTTTCAGCCGGGTGTTACCGATCGGCGTCTGACATTGGGATTTCAGGCCGGAACCACTCCCTATGCCTCCGCGATCGCACCAGTTAAAACGGTTAAGCTCAACATAGCATCGAATCTCTCCGAGGAGGCAGTTCGGGGTGGAATTTTGCGCGAAGAGCGTCCGTCACTCTTGGATCTACTAACGAGCCTGGACGAGACTTCCCAGGATCCGAGCGTTCACGACGTTTTGTTGCGAGTTGAAGCGTTTCCGCTTGGCTGGGCATCGGCGCACGAGCTCCATGCTGCACTTTTGCGACTTAAACGCGCCGGTAAGAAAGTCTCAGTTTTTCTGGGGAATGCAGGGTTGAGAGAATATTTAGTGGCCTCCGCGGCCGATCGAATATTTCTTGAGCCCTCGGGCGAGCTTCGTTGGATCGGACCTAAAGCAGAGCAGTACTTTGCAAAAGGAACATTAGACAAGCTCGGGGTGGAGGCAGAGTTTCTGGCGGCGGGAAAATATAAGTCTGCACCTGAAATGTTTTTGCGCAAGGGCAGTTCCGAAGTTTCGAAGGCGGCTCTTAGAGAGGAACTTGAAATTCTCGAGACAAACCTCAAGGAGTTACTAAGCCGAGCTCGCGGGATTGATGCCAAACGTTGGAAAGTGGGCGCGGAGTTGGGCCTTCTTAGCTCCCAAGAGGCGCTTAAGGAAAGATTTATCGACGGTATTGACTCCTATTCCGCCGCTCTTGCGAAGTACGAAAGAGCGGGCCTTGTGCTTCCGGTTTCTTCACGGCGTAGAGAGCTTTTGGCTCTACCTGTTCGTGTGGGGGTTGTTGTGGCTAGCGGAAGTATACTGCCGCGCAAGTTTCCTGCGTTGGCTTTAGGGGGTAGCGCTCAAGTTACTCCTGCCGCTGTAGAGCGTAAACTTCAAGCGGCCCGTTCAGACTCGAATACTAAAGCCCTTGTGTTGCGCATTTCTAGTCCGGGTGGGGAAGTGCTGGCGAGCCAACAGATTGCAACGCTTTTGGAGGACTTCAAGAGTCGTTTGCCCATCGTCGTATCTATGGGCGATATTGCGGCGAGTGGGGGGTATTATATTGCGGCCCCTGGAAATAAGATTTTTGCGGGCCCCCTTACGCTGACAGGATCTATTGGCGTTTTCCTGGGAAAGTTTCAGTTTGAAGGGCTTTATCGATTTATTGATCTCCACAAAGAAGTCACTACGTCGTCGCCGTATCCACGACTCTTCTCAGAAGATCAATCATGGTCGGCATCGGAACGCGCGGTAATGGCACGCCGTCTGCAAAGTTACTACGACGGCTTTGTGGGTTTTGTAGCCAAAAGTCGGAGTCTTACTCCTACGCTTGCCGCTGCTGCGGCCCAGGGAAGAGTCTGGACCGGAGAACAAGCTTTTGAAAATGGCCTTGTCGACAAAATGGGTGGGTACTACGAAACACTTCAGTATGTCGCTGAGCAATTGGGTGTGGCACCTTACGAAATGCAAGCCTATGAAGTTTCCAATTCAGAAGGTCTTTTTGAATCGCTGGCAAGTGGGCCGTGGGGAAGTGCGGCAGGCATGGCTGGGTTTGTAGGGGGATTTTTCCCCTCTTCCGCTTGGGAAAATGCCCAATTGATTCAGGCTTTGCGTGACTCGCCCTTCCTTTATATGGCGCCGTACAAGATGGTAGAATAATCGTTCCATGGCCAAACCATCGACGTACGTCTTTAGAGTTGCTTTCATAGGGCTGCCAGAAGAGTTCCGTCGCGCCCATCGCGTCCAACTTGAGGCCCTTGGAGCCGAATGCATTTGGGTAAACAAAACGGAATTGTTGCCCGCGAAAACGCTATTCCATGCCTTGGTTCTGAATCTAGACTCCGAGAAAAACGCCCTCGGAGAAATTGTCGAAACTATGGCGCGGCAACATTCCGTGGGCGAGCTGATTGGCATTTCAAGTCGTGGGTCTGTGCCGTTTGCGATGGAGTGCTTGCGCCAAGGTTTTTCCGACTTTCTCACACCTCCAGTAAGCCCGGATGAGTTAGCGCTCTGCCTCTTGCGCTGCAAGCAGAGGCAGGATCCTTCAAACAAGGGCGCGTTGGCAGCAAGTTTTATGGGCAAGGCGCTCATGCAAATTTCTGGAGCCTCTTCGTTGGAAATGGTTCACTTGCGTACTGCTTCGATATTGGCGCCCCTGCTTCGTGCGAAGCGCGTTTATTGGTCCAATAGTCGAAAACGAGAGGTTACTCCGGCGAAACAGAACATGGTGCTTTTGTGCCATCAGCCCGGAAATGGTCGGTTTATTATTCAGGGATTTTCCCGAGCCCTCTCGCGGTCCAAAATGAACCAGGCTAAGGCCATAGTAGGGCACGCCGAATTGGCAATGATGAATTTGAGGCAGGTAGAAAAACTTAAAAGGCAAACTTTTGTCGACGATCTCACTGGTCTTTATAACTATCGCTACTTGAAGTTTGCGCTACAGTCGGCCGCAAAAGAGTACGAAACTAAACAAGAGCCGTTTAGCTTACTTTTCATCGATGTCGACCACTTCAAACAAGTAAACGATCGAAACGGGCATTTGGTTGGCAGCGACTTCCTAGCGGCGCTGGGGAGAATCTTTAAAAATGCGGTCCGCAACGGTGACAGCGTGTTTCGCTATGGCGGTGACGAGTTTGTCATCTTGCTTCGCAAGGCAGGGGTGTCGCGAGGCGCTGAAATTGCAGAACGATTGCGTTTGCAAACGGCATCGCGCGCTTTTTCCGTTCGAGGAGTGGCACTCAAGGCCACCGTAAGCATTGGCATGGCGACTTATCCGGATCACGCCCGGCAAGTGGATCAGTTGGTCCAACTTGCTGATGCGGCCATGTACGAGGCGAAGAAAAAGCGAAACGCCGTCCAGTCTGCTAGCGCACCGAAACCCCGACGTCGCCCCAATAAGCCACTTCAGCCTGCACTTTAAAGCAATTGTCGTTGAAAACACCCCTGGTTTCTGGCATCAGTTCGACCTGATCTGGAAAAAGGGAGTGAGTATGTCGCACTGGTTTCTTTCTCTGTTTTTGGCGTTTTCTTTCTTAACCCCCGTTTTTGCCGCCGTTCCCGAGGGAACCTTGGAAGAATCGGCACCGGCAACTAAGCCGCTGGTAGGGTTGGATCTTTACGGATGGACCTACTCGAATGCTTTCGCAAAGTGGGATGGTCGAACTCCAAAGTCCGATGGGCTTGGTAGTAGCCCAATACAAATCGTCACTCAGTTGACGGCCCACACTCCTGCCTTCGGCGGTTTTGATTTCGAAATCACTCCCCAATTTGCTTTTCAACCCCTAGAGGGCGAGCGCTTTCAGCTCTTGGATCCCACAGCAGGGTTTCAAGGCGTGGTGGCGGAAGCGGGCGATTTTTCCTATTGGGCTCGGTTCGAGACGGCTCTACCCCTTTTGGAAAAAAGTCGTCTTGCTGGCATGGTGACTTCGCCCCAAGCAATCAATGTGTTTGGATATAAAATTGCTGGCACCCCATTAAAAGCCGAGTTGGTACTAATTCCGTCGGTGAATTTTAAAAATAGCGGCACTTCTGGGTTTTTGTATGTTAGCCCTCGACTCTATTACAGCTTGAGCGATTCCTTTTGGATCATCAGCGTGGTTCAACTTGGTTACGAGTCTCAAAAAGGAATGTTCAATTACCAAGCCGCAGGGCCAGCGAGTGTTGGTTTGGGTATGCGGTATTTGTCTGGCGGTGGCAAAGGCCTGTGGGTACAACCCTTTGCCAACTTTTACGCAAATGACACTGCGGCAACCACGGCCCACTTGGGCGTGAATTTCGGAGGCCCGCTTTTATAAATGACAAACCGTTTAGCACTGCTTCTTTGCTTCTTCACCTTTTCTTTGAGTTCATTTTCGGTCGCTCCCGAGGGGGCGACCGAAGACAGTGCATTGCCGGTTTCCAAACCGATCATGCTTGAGCTCTATAGCTGGACTTACTCCCCTCCTTTTTCTGATCTAAGTTCGCGCTCGGTGCAGGTCACCAATCAACTCACGGTTCGAACACCGCTGGTTGGTCCCTTTGATTTTGAAGTGACCCCACAGTTTGTTCTCCAGCCGTTTGAAGGGCAACGGTTTCAACTCCTCGATCCTTCTGCAGGCATCGAAGGGACTTTATTGGAATCGGCGTATTTTAAGTATTGGGCGCGCTATGAGGTTCTGCTTCCAGTTACTTCGGCAAGCAGAGAAGTAGGCATGCTTGTTGCGCCACAAGCAGTTCAGTCGATTGAGACGCCGATTGCAGGGACTCGCTTAAAGGTCGAAGCTTGGTTGATTCCGACGCTTTTTCTTGGGGGAACTCCAAAGCTGGCTTTTTACCTAAGCCCTCGTTTGAACTATGCCTTGAGTGATGCGGTGTCGTTGATTGCCCTCGCAGAAGTAACGTGGGAAACCACGCGCGGGAGAGATCTTTTTCATCTCACCAAAGCTGCCGATTGGAACCTTGGGCTTGGATTCAAGTATGCTTTTGGCTCGGGATCAGGATTTTGGATTCACCCATTTTGGAATTTCAGCCCGGAGAAGACCATCGCTTCATCTTCCCACTTAGCGGTGTTCTTTGGTGGGCCCCTTCTCTAGGGTGTAATCTCAATCAGAAGTTCTGGCACTGGTTCGCTTACTCTTACTGCCGTATTCGTTAGACGGATTTGTACGGTCTCGCCTCTTGTTCGATTTAAAAGCAACTCACAATCAGAGCCAGAGCCAGAGCCAGAGCCAGCTCTATCCCACCCCCAAACGGTGAGCTCCAGGGTCAGGGGATCTAATGCAGTTTTTCGGATGGAAACCTGCGAGGGTTTGCAGCCACTACTTTGGGGCGCGAGCCATGTGACGGTTTCGGCGTGACCAAATTCGAGTGCCTTCGCCAGTCCGGCCACTTGGGGCGAAAGGGTTACCTGTGCTTCACCCCGCAGCATCGCCATGCGGGAGGACCCCAGGTCTTTTAGGGATAGCGCCGGACTTTTCCCCCAGCTGCCCGCGACTTTCAGAAATTTGGGTATGTTATCAATGGGTTGTTCGAAGTCTGGTGGGCGAGGCCAGTTATTATTCCCAAAACGCCGGTCTTCCCCTGCGCACCCTGCCAAAAGCAAGCCAAACGCTAGCCACCACGGACATTTAGGCAATAGCCCCATGCCGCAAGTATATGCTTGATCCGGCTTTAACGCGTGGTGTAAAACCTCAGCCCGGCACCTGGGTGGGGGCCTCCTGACATGTGATCCCCCTTTCGAGCAGTTTACGAGTAGTAGGAGTTTTCATGGTCGCGAAAAGAGCGTTTCGTAAGGTAACCCGTTCGATTTCTTCGTTAGGGTACCAAGTCTTAGTTGCGGCATTGATATTCCAACTCGCCTGTCCGCAGTTTTCTGCTTTAGCCGCACCTTCTGATCCTCCATCTGAATCCCCTTTGCCGAGCCCGTCGGATCACCCGTTTTCCGCTGAAGTCAAAGCAGGAGCGGTGCATGCGGCAAGCAGGCTTGATTTTCTAGGCCAACAGGAGCTTCGCGACGCTAAAGTCGGGGGTGTTTATACAAAAAACCAGCCACTTCACAAGCCAAGTTTTAATAGGTCCGTTGTTTCGCTTGGAGACTTTGACCTCGATGTCACTCTTTCCGTTGTTGATCCAAGTCATACGAACCACGGTGACGGTGCATTGATCTTTGCTCGCGGCGAAAAGGATCGCAAGACCGGTACTTTTGTTGCTTCCGTAGAACACGTAATCCACGGAATTTCGCTTCTGGCGAACCCACTGACTGAAGACAACTTTATTTTTCTAGTCACAGAAGAGGATGGAAGGCCAGAAGCCATTCGGATGATATCTAAAGATCTTTTTGTAGGCAGCAACGGAGTTAGGGGCAGTGGCTTCTACAGCGATATTCCTGTGGTACGCGCCATTTCACTAAAGCACCTTCCTTTGGATTGGACTGTCGAAGGCTTCGAATACTTCTCGCTAGATAAGAAGCCCGAAGTACTATTCGATATTCATACTCTTCAGCCGGTGAGCACAGCCACTATGCCGGCTGTGGGTGACAAAATCCTTCGGGTAAAAACAGGGGCTGGAGAATCCATCCCACTCTGGGCTTCAAACGAAAGCCTTATCGAAGGATTTGAAAAGCGTTCCATTGGGCTAGTTCTTGTAGCAATGCAAGATAACGGTGGCTTTGACGCCGAAGAGATTGCCTTGCTCGAGGCTTTTTTAAAGGGCCTTGAGGAAGATCAGGCCGAAGCGCGTAAGCAACAACAAGAAATTCTGACCGAGATTGATGCTCGAATGAACGATTCTGGGGTTATGGATGTGGCAGTCTTGGCGCTGCGTCGGCTGAACCTTAGATGGATGTTGCCCCATCTGACTCGTTTAGACGTGAAGGAACTCGGACCGGATCTCTCCGAGATCACTGTTCGCAGAAGTGCGTTTGGCAGAATTGCGCACGCGCCTCGAGAGCGTTTTCCAGCGGATCCTTCGCCAGATAGCCGTTGGTCGAGGACCCATACTCAGCTCCGGTCTGCAATGGATCGAGCGGGGGTTACAAGCGTTGGTCCGAAAACAGCCGACTACGCCAATTTACTTCTTGCCGAAGAGCGTGCGGTTATTGAGTCGATTCGCCCGGCATGGGACGGAGCGCTGGCCCGCGTTCATCGTCGAACGAAAGATTTTCTCTCCAAAGCACTTACGCCAACTAGGACAGCGTTTCTTGGTACTCTAGTAGCCGGTGCGGCCACTCCATTTTACGCCGACTCCCAAATGGGACATTTTCTTGGTGCAATGGGCACGCGTATTCTGGAAATGTGTCGCGATACGCCTGCACAGAATCTCGTTGGGCCCGTGGAGAAATTTGGACAGTTTGCCAGTCAAAATATACTCGGGGGGTCTGAAGGCTTACTCACTTTGGCGCGTTGGGGGGGTGGTGTAAGTATTTCGCTCTCTCTCTTCTTTTTGGTTCATCTGTCCGTTTGGGGTTACGCAAAGTATCGTGGAAGTTCAGCGGGTTTCAGTTGGAAGGATGTTTCGCATGAAACACTTACGCGATTGTCCCACCTTTACTGCATGCTTCAGCGTGGATTGCAGGAACGTTTGACCAATCTTGTTCAGCCTAACTTCTATAGGTACATCTACAACACCGGTTCGACGGCGGGCGCTATGTCAACTTTGAGTCTGCCCTGGAACCAACAACAAACAGCGGCGGAAGTGAATTCAAGATTGGCGGGGCAAGAAAATATTCGATCCTTAGCGAGCCGCTTGGCTGGGCTTGTCCTTGCGGCCCAGGAGCAGGGTGTTTCCCCTGAGGTTCTGGCCCTTGCTGAACGCCGCGATTCGGACCTTCGCACTCTCATCGCTGAGCTGCAATTAAATCCGAAAACGCGCAGCGAGTTTTTGAGCCTTCGGCTTGCGATATTCTCGGCCTTAACGAAAATTTATGAACAGGGCGATAGTTCTCTGGGAGATGAAGCCGTCTCCAGGCAAGCGTATGAGAAATACGTGCAATTAGCTCAACGAGTAAAGTCGGCGGCACTCCCTGGGGCGGAGAGCGGATTTCTCTCGGCTTTGTTTCTTAGCTCCTGCCAATGGGCGAGTACTAAGTTGCGCGCCGCTGTTTCATTTGGTCTAGACGTGGCTTTAGGATTACCGAATGGGCACGCAGCAAATACGAATCAGGGACGGGAAGTTTCTGACGAGGTTAGGACGATGGTTTTGGGAATGGCAGTTCCTGACTATGTAGTATCTACCTTAACGGGAGCTGCGCAGGACCCGGTGTTGTACTCGATTCCGCGGGACAGCGCAGAGATAGGCCAAACGGCCGGTGCCGTTGTGAGCAGCGTTGAACAAGCAGCTGCTTGGAATATGGTGGTGGTTCCGGACATCCAGGGGGTGCTTGCTGCACAAACCCAAATGGCCAATTTCTTTCCTCCGATTGCTACCGCCTTCCACGATCCCTCTCAAGGGGGAGTAGGAAGACAGGAAAGCCTTGAGGGTGCTTTGCTGGGAGTCCTCAAAGGGGTTACCGATCCGTCTGTTGAGAGCGCGGGCTTTTTTAAATCCTGGATCAAGTATATGCGTTCTGCAATACAAGGACATCAAGTAAGAGCTTTGGTGCTTGGAGCATCGATCGTCAGTGGCTTTGCGGTGACAGGCCACCACAGCCCAATCAACAGCGTATTGCTGGGCTTGATTACCGCTTACTATGTCGCATTTCGAAAAATTAGCCTTTCAACCGATTTTTCTGCGCTTTCCCAGGGGCACTTTGATTTGTCGGCAGGCTATGCAGTGCCTTGGCCAATAGCGAATACCGCGATTCAGCAAGCAAACAAAGGTCCCGAACAAAACAAGGAATTGATAAGGGCTGCAGCTGGGCTCTTGGCCTCTGTTACACTTGCGGACGTAAAAAAAGGCGCTTATCTAATGAAGCAACTCTACGCTCAGGGGCAAGGGTGGTTTAGCCACGCCCTCCCCGCAAAGTTCAATATTTCAGCGGACCAATACACTGCCGAGCTAGGCGCCGAGCTGTTAGAGTATGCGAGGCAGCCGAATCAAGTTCCGGTACCTACAGAACCTAGCCAATTCTTCGATCAGCTAGTGAACATGACTGCTGTTCTCGGAACGGTTGTGGTTTACTTTGCAATGTACGATTCGATTCTGAGCAACAAACAGATCACGGTCTCCCAAGCGTTGCTTGCGGCGGGCGAGATGGCGTTGTGGTTTGGCGCGACGGCTGGAGTTGTGAGTGCAACAGGGAAAGTAAGTCCTTATGCGGCTCGCCTTGTTACTCCATTCAGAACTCTCGGCGAGAAGGCCTACAAAGTAGGACAGAGTTGTGCGCATAGCCTTCTTGGCATTCAAAGTGTCGATACGAGCGCTCGGGCATCGCAAACGGTGACAAGCCCCTTGGGAAATAAGGTCGATATCTCCGAATAAAGAAAAACGCCGGCACTTCTTGCGAAGCAACCGGCGTCTTTTTTTTCTACGTCCTTGCTATTATAAGTGCGAGGCCATTTCCTGAACCGAATTTACCGCTCTTTCCAGGAGCGCTTCTTCGGCTTGGCCGCGCAGCGTGGAGATGAATTTCGAACTAGACATGAGAAGTGGCTTTTTCACGCCCATTGCTTGTGAAGCGCGGAGCATGTACGAGCCGTCTTGTAGTCTGGTTACTTCCACCGCGGAGTAAAGGTTCTTAAGGTATTGGGCGCTTCCAGAGCCTTGTACTGAGCTTGACTCGAATACGTTGCGCAGGAAGTTAGAACCATTTGCTCCGATAAAAGTAGTACCTTTCACTAGGGCGTTGTTGCCCATTTCAAGTTGAGTATCCCAGCTGAAAGACGGCAACCCTTGGTGTGATGTCACCAACATCTGGCCAGTTTGGGCAGATGCAGGAATGGTTTGGATCATGTGGGCGCGAAGTGCAGGAATTCCTCCTCCGCCTTTGCCTTCAAAATGGCAAACTACCGAAGCTGTTCCCGAAAATACTCCGCCGCTGACGCCGGGAGGCACGGTCCATTCTACTTGAGCGCAATCTGCGTTGGTGATGCTCGCTACCTGACGCATTCCTGTTTTGGGATTAAAAAGACCAATAATCAACGATAAAACTGACATTAGAATTTTTATGATCTCTACGAATGACATCTGAAATCCCCTGGCAAAAAGTTTACGACCGCGAGAATCATTTTCGAAAAACTTGAAGCAAGAATTATCTGACCTTTGTGGAGCTTCCCCCACACTCTACAAGTGAGCGCAATTGCATTGGTATTTTGGGGGAAATGAAACAGGGAAAGGCTAAGGCTTCGTGGCTTCCGACGCCGAAAAAGCGGCGACTCTATTTCTTCCGCCCCGTTTGGACTCGTAAAGAGCATTGTCGGCTTGGCGTACGAGTTCTTTTGCATCCACAGAATGTTTAGGGTCCGAGACACTGTAGCCGAAGCTACAGGTGCGTTTTAACGTCGCTTTTCCGTCGTCAAACACATGCTTTTCGATCACGGATCGAAGGCGTTCAGTAAACGTGCGAGTTCCGGAGTCGGTGGTTTCGGTGAGCACAATCAGAAACTCATCCCCTCCGTAGCGCGCTGCAAAGTCGACATCACGCATATTTTTTTGGATGAGTCCACCAAGTTCTTTGATCACAAAGCTACCAAAGAGGTGGTCATGAGAATCGTTTACTTGCTTGAAGTGATCTATATCCATCATGATGCACGATACTCGGCGCTCGAACCGCTTGGCACGGCGGAGTTCCGAATCAATCTTCTCGTACATCGACCGCATATTGAAAAGACCTGTGAGGTCGTCTGTCACTGACAGCGCTTGCAGTTTGGCGTTGGCCGCTTGGAGCTGATCGTATAGGTCCTTAATGCGAAATCGTACCTTCACCCGAGATACTAATTCGCTAAACCGAAATGGCTTACGAATATAGTCATCGGCTCCCCCGCCCAGGCAATCTACGATAAGTTCCTGGTCCGTATTGGCAGATACAATAATGGCAGCAACGTAGTTTTGTTTGCTACGCAGCATCTGTAGCGTCTGCAGCCCATTCAAACCAGGCATATTGTAGTCAAGCAGCACGAGTTCTGGCTGCCAGTTTTCAATTTTTTCCAGCGCCATCTCACCAGACGAGGCTTGCTCTACAGCAAACTTTTCTACCGACAGCGCTTCCGCCATCAGCTTTAAGTTAAGTGGCTCATCATCGACGATAAGCACTCGCCTGCCAGTGAAAGAAACCTCTGCCATGTTCAGTCTGCGAGCAATGTTGTTTTCGCTGTTTCCGGCAGTCTAGGTAGCGACTGTTCGGGAAATTTTCCCGTGAGTGATTCCAGGAACGCCACTATGTCGGCGACTTCGCCGTCTTTTAATTTCTTATTTAGCTGAGTGCTTGCCATGATTCGAACAGCTTCATCCAAAGTTTTCACAGACCCGTTGTGGAAATAGGGTGCTGTGAGAGCAATATTGCGCCAAGTGGGTACTCGCCACATTGCCCGGTCTTCTTCCTTCTTCGTTTGTTCCATTCGGCCTTTGTCCGAAGTGAGTTGGTACTTCGCTACATACTCGCTGTCCGAAAAGACCGGGAACTTTTGAAAAAAACCGCTCCCTTCAGGCAGTGCGGGTCCTGCGAATGCCGGACCCATATGGCAGCTAATGCACCCGACTTCCACTACGAGTTTCGAGCCCCGGAGTGCCGAATCGGATAGGGCCTTCTTATCGCCCGCTAAGTACCGATTCAAGGCGCTCTTTGGCGTATTAAGCGTGCGTTCAAACGAAGCGATCGCTTTGGCCAAGTTGTCTATAGTTACGGGTTCAGCTCCCCCAAATGCTTCTTTGAATGAAGCGACGTAACCAGGGATTTGGCGGACTCGCGCTATTACGGCATCGTGGCTCGGCATAGCCATCTCGATGGGATTGGTAAGGGGCCCCTTGGCTTGTTCCTCGAGGCTCGCAGCCCTCCCATCCCAAAACTGGACCGAAAGGTAGCCCGAGTTCCACACAACGGGGGAATTGCGGCCTCCTGCCTTGCCGCCGACACCAATAGAAGTCGGGCGGTTATCAGTGCCGCTGCCCATTACGTTGTGGCAGGAATTGCAGGAAACTGTGCCGTCTTTCGAAAGTCGGGGGTCGAAATAAAGTTGTTTACCCAGGGCGATTTTGGCTGCCGATTGGGGATTTTCTTTCGGGATGGGCGGGGACTTGGGAAGGGGTTGAAACAGGCCAGTGTTTGCCCATGCTGGACCGACTAACCCCAACGAAATATAGGAAACTACCCCAATAAAAAGCTTCATTTTTCTCCCCCCAGGCCTTGTTGAACTAGCCAATGACACCACCGGAATCCAAGAGATTCAAGCACTTAAATAGACTAGAAATTGCCCGTGAAAACCGCTATAACGCGCCGTGCTTTTGTTTAGAGTGGCAATTCTATCCGCGGGCTTGGGCTTGGGTCCGCTTGCTGACGCGGCTACCGACACTAGAGGCGGGTTTTCCACGGTGGCGTCGTGTCCGTCTTTGCTCGTTCACTCTTTGCCTAGGCGCTCTTCGGAGCCAGTGAAAGTCATCGCAACCTCGGTCACGAGAACCGGGTTTCTTTCGGTGGCTGCCGACAAATACTCCCTCCACAGCCTTCGCGATCGTTCCACCGCATTGGGTGCGCTCACCATTTCACACGTTGAACTCAGACAGGTTCTTAATTTAGAGGGCGTTCAATTCCCCATTGCTAGGCTTGCGGTACACAACGAAGCGCCCAGTTTGCGCGATGAAAGCGGCGTAGTGGCCCTTGTAGACGATAGCAAAGTGGCTCGAGTCTACCGTACGAGCGCGGGGGCTTTTGGGACGCAACCGCTGATTTCGATCGAAGCGGTTGTTGATATAGGCTTTGCTTCCGGAAAGAGCGAAGGGGAACCTCCAACGCTGGTGGCATTTAGGCAGAATTCCATCGAGCAGTACACTGTGGGCGCAGCAAACTCAGAAGGTCTCAGTGGTAAACATTTACTTAAGCGAGATCTTCGCGCTCTGATTGGAGAATCACCGACAATCCACGCGGTAGTGCTTAGTGCTGACGACTACCTGATTTATCAAAAAGATGGCACGCTTTCTCGGATTCGCGCGGCACCCCAAAAGCAGGTTACGCCCCTTCACAAGTTTGACAAACCCATTGCCTCTATTTCGGGATTTATTGGTAAGGGTGGCGGCTTGGCCTATTGGGCTTTGGACAAAAATTCGGATTTGTGGCGCGGTAGGGGGAGGACGAATGAAAGGCCTACGAAAGTAGCACTGAATCTCCCCGAGTCGGTTTCTCCCAGGCAGGTGATTGCCAAAGGAAGTTTCTTAAACCTTGAATCGAATAATTTCGAAGAGTGGATTGGCGGATTCCTTAGCCGCATTTCCAATTCGAATAGCTCACGAGTATTTGTCGAGCGAGTGTGGATTTTGGGGAGCGATGGAGTTGTATACAGCCCTTGGAATGCGGGTACGCCAAACCAAGGCGAGCGTTTGGAATTCGCTGGGTTTCTACCAACGCTCGTACCGTCTTTTGCATCGGTGGACGCGAGTTCGGAATGGGAAAGGTTGAAGTTCCAGATTTTGTCGAACTCCCCTGGTCTTCCTATAGATATCGAACAAGTTAGGACGAAAGTGATCCCATTCATTGCTACTGGGGAAATCACTACAGCTGAGCACCTCGCGCAACTTGGAATAGACCAGGAATTTATTCGGCTCGCACTGCAAACGCCTGGGACTGGATTGTCTGAAATACTAGACGAGTTGGGAGTTCCGAAGGACCTTGTATCGCGACAAATTTACGTACTTTGCCTCAGCCATGATTTAGCGGAGTTCATCCTTCGCGATGGAACGTGGAGAATGAAAGGTGAAGAATTAAGGCGTGTGAATGCGGCTCTTTTGGAGAGCGGGAACGATTTTTCACGAGGGTTTTACACTCTTTCTGATTCTGTTCGAGCCCCTCTGCTTGCGACTTTGTTTCCGAAACTAGGCCTAAGCAAAGAAGAGGGCATGAATAAGTTTATGGGGCACATTGCTGCTGGTGAAAACCCCGAGCGAACTATTTACTCTATCTTGAAAGACATTCTAGAGAGTCAGGCACCAGGGTCACCCTGGTCCGGTCTGCGCGACTCCCAATAAACGGCTGTCTCAAGCCATTAAAAATCCTGGTTAAATCCCCCAAATTGCGCTTTAAAAGAGATAGTCTTGCCGCGTCGACATTTAGATTGCACATTGGATGTACGTGGTTGGGGAGTTCTGGGGGAAAAATGCTTCATCGCAGTCGGGTTGGTGTTTTTGGTACCGTGTTTTCTGCCATTTTCCTTTTGCTGGCTGGTTGCACCGGCAAGGGCCCCTCGATCCAAAAAGGGGTCCTTCGAATGGGAAACGGATCCGAACCAAAAGATGTGGATCCCCACATCACAACAGGGATCCCCGAGCACCACATTACCCAAAACATTTTTGAAGGACTGACGGACTTTGATCCCCACACGCTGGAGCCCATTCCGGCGACTGCAGAAAGCTGGACCGTTTCCAAAGATGGCAAAGTCTACACATTTAAAATTCGCAAGAATGCGAAGTGGTCCAACGGCGACCCAATTACCGCCCAGGATTTCGTGTACTCCTGGACGCGCCTGTTAAAACCCGAAACCGCCGCTGAATATGCGTATCAGGGTTACTACATTGTAAATGGGAAAGAGTTCAATACTGGCAAGACCAAGGATGCTTCCTCGCTGGGCGTAAAAGCAATTGATTCGAATACCCTGAAAGTGACACTGGTCAATCCCACCGCCTACTTTACCCGGCTTTGCACCCACCATTCTCTGTACCCTGTTCACAGGGCCACAGTGGAAAAGCATGGCCTAGCTTGGACCCGACCTGAGAATATCGTTACAAACGGTGCTTTTGTTATTGATAGATGGGAAACCAATAAAATTCTCACTCTCAAACCCAATCCGAATTATTGGGATCGTGCCAAAGTTTCGTTAAAGGAAGTGCAGTTTTATCCAACGGAAAACATGGATACCGAGGAAAAAATGTTTCGCTCCGGCAATTTAGAAGTCACCTACGAACTTCCTTTGGATAAAATCCCCCTTTGGGCAAAAGACAAAACGGGCGTTTATCAAACGCATCCTTATTTGGGCTCTTACTTTTATTGGTTTAACACGAAGAGGAAACCGCTCGATGATAAGCGGGTTCGCAAAGCTCTTAACCTCGCCATTGATCGAGAGCGAATCGTAAAATATGTCACCAAGGGCGGGCAGCTTCCGGGAACATTTTTTACTCCTCCCGGTACGGGGGGATACCAGCCCATTCCTCGCCTTCCTGCCGGCAGCTCTCGTGTGGAAGAGGCGAAAAAGCTGCTGGCAGATGCTGGCTATCCTGGCGGCAAAGGTCTTCCTCCGGTAGAGCTGATTTTCAATACACACGATGGACACAAGAAAATCGCTGAGGCGATGCAGGAGATGTGGAAGAAGAACCTTGGTGTGGACGTTACTCTGGTGAACCAAGAATGGAAGGTGTATCTGGACACGGTTCACAGCGGCCAATTCAGCATGGCTCGACAAGGGTGGATTGCCGATTACAACGATCCGACGACGTTCTTGGAGCTGCTTATTTCCGACAACGGGAACAATAGCTCGGGATGGAAAAACCCGGCTTACGATGCCCTCATGCAAAAGGCAGCAGTGTTGCAGGATCAGAAGAAGCGTCTCGAGGTTTTTCAACAAGCCGAAGATCTGCTTTTGGAGGAGCTGCCAATTCTGCCCATTTACATTTACACGCGAAATTATTTGAAGAGCCACGCCGTGAAGGGCTGGTACAACAATGTACAGGATGAACACCCGCTGAAGTACGTCAGTGTAGAACCCGATACGGCCAAGTAAATGGGAATAGGATACGTTTTCAGGCGCCTAGCAGTGATGGTCCCCGTTTTCCTTTTTGTGGTAACGGGGGTGTTCTTCCTTATTCGTTTCGCGCCGGGCGGCCCGTTTGACGGTGAGAAGGTAGTTTCGCCGGAAATTCTGCAAAACCTCAATGCAAAATACCACCTGGACGTTTCGTTGTGGCAGCAATACCTCAATTATCTTTCTGATCTTTCAAAAGGAGATCTCGGGCCATCATTTAAGTACGCCAATCGCACCGTTAATGAGCTCATCGCGGGTTCGTTGCCTGTTTCGTTGGAGTTGGGATTGTTGTCTTTGACGTGGGCTTTGCTTATTGGGCTTACGGCAGGAGGACTGGCTTCTTTAAAGCCCAATACGCTTTGGGATTACATACCGATGTCCTTTTCTATAGTAGGCATCTGTTTACCGACCTTTGTGATTGGTCCGCTCTTAGTATTGGTTTTTGGGGTATGGCTCGAGTGGCTGCCAGTTGCCGGTTGGGATAGCTGGGAAGATAGAGTATTGCCTTCGCTGACATTGGGCTTTGCCTATGCAGCCTTCATCTCACGGCTGACACGCGGCGGTCTTGTTGAGATTCGCAACCAAGATTTCATCCGTACAGCGCGGGCAAAAGGATTAAGTGAATGGCGCATATTGGTAGTGCACTCTTTGCGCGGAGGTCTGTTGCCAGTCGTATCCTTCCTTGGGCCTACGCTGGCTGGAATAATCTCGGGAGCACTCGTAACGGAAACGATCTTTAATATCCCCGGACTTGGCAGGTTCTTTATTCAAAGCGCAGTAAACAGGGACTACACGGTGGTTATGGGAACTGCGCTTTTGTATTTCACTCTGATTTTTATCTGCAATTTCTTCGTTGATATTGCGTACGCATTATTGGACCCAAGGGTCAAGTATGAATAGTGTTGCAGTCGATCAATCTTCGAATCCCGGGCTCTGGGCTGATGGGATTTTGCGACTTAAGAAAAATCGCCTAGCCGTGTTTAGCGTCGTGGTTTTGAGTCTTGAAATCCTTCTCTGTCTTTTTACTCCCTGGTTAGCCCCCTATGGATTTGAAACCCAAGATCTCGCAAATGGGTTTGCACCACCTTCGCTGGAACACTGGTTTGGTACCGATAGTCTTGGTAGAGACCTCTTCACCAGAGTCCTTTATGGGGGGCGTATCTCGCTCACGGTTGGTTTGCTTGCCTCTTTTGTTAGCGTTTTGGTGGGTGTCGTTTATGGGGCGATCGCCGGTTTTGTGGGAGGAAAGTTAGATAGTTTGATGATGCGGGTAGTGGATGTGCTGTATGCGCTTCCTTTTATCTTCATGGTTATAATTTTGATGGTCTACTTTGGGCGTAACTTGGTTTTGCTATTTATCGCTCTTGGACTTACCCAGTGGCTAACGATGGCGCGCATCGTGCGCGGTCAGGTAATTTCCATTCGGCAAAAGGAATACGTCGATGCCGCGCGCACCATGGGCGTGTCGGGGTTTTCCATAGTGTGGAACCATCTTATTCCAAATAGCTTAGGCTCTGTATTGGTTTACCTCACGCTCACCATACCCACTGTAATTCTTGAAGAAGCGTTCTTAAGTTTCTTGGGCCTTGGAGTTCAGCCCCCGATGGCTAGCTGGGGAACGTTGATACACGAGGGTGTCAGCAATATGGAAGAGCAGTATTGGGCACTTTTGTTTCCAGCATTTTTTCTTTCGCTCACGCTGTTCTGTCTGAATTTCTTGGGCGATGGATTGCGGGATGCGCTCGATCCTAAGGGGGCGAAGGACTAATGGCCACCCCGATACTCGATGTTAAGAACCTCAAAGCCTATTTTCATACGCGTCGAGGCATTGTTCGCGCAGTAGATGATGTGAGTTTTCAAGTATACCCAGGTGAAACCGTAGCAATAGTCGGCGAGAGCGGAAGTGGAAAGACGGTTTGTCAGCTTAGTTATCTACGGCTTTTGCCGGAGCCTCCGCTTCGAATAGAGGGTGGGGAAGTATTGCTGGAGGGAACGGGAGACTTGCTCAAAGCTACTTCTGCCCAGATGCGCTTTGTACGTGGGAATCAAGTCAGCCTCATCTTTCAAGAGCCCATGACTTCGCTGAACCCTTACCTCACCGTTGGTACACAGCTTACTGAGCCCTTGCGCGCCCACAGGAAGATGTCAAAAAAAGAAGCGCTTCGTGAAGCAGTGATAGCGGTAGAGCGAGTAGGTATGGCGGACGCCGAAAGCGCACTCGGGCGATATCCGCACGAATTTAGCGGGGGCATGCGACAGCGGGTAATGATTGCCATGGCTCTTACCACCAAGCCTCGCTTGCTCATTGCCGATGAACCCACAACGGCGCTTGATGTTACCGTTCAAGCGCAAATTCTTACTCTTTTGCGAGAAATTCAAAAAGAGACTGGCATGGCGGTTTTGTTTATTACCCACGATTTAGGGGTAGTTGCCTCCATCGCTGATCGGGTCGTGGTGATGTATGCTGGGAAAGTTATGGAGTCCGGAACGGTAGATCAAATATTTTACGAGACGCGACACCCCTATACGCGTGCTTTGATGCAGTCCACTCCGCGCATTGATTTGGCTCAATACACTTTGCCTGCAATTGGAGGAATGCCACCTGATCTCAGTCGTTTGGGAAATGGCTGTCCGTTTTGGGGACGTTGTCCACAGCAGTTTGCCGTTTGTGAAACGGAAATGCCCAAAACAAAAACCGCAGGCGAGGGACATCGTGCCCTTTGCCATCTTACGGAGCTAGGTTCATGAGCGACACGGTAGTAACACGTGTTGAGAATTTGAGCGTGCATTACGCGTTGAAAGGCTCATTCCTTCGTCTTGGCAAGGTAAAGACCGTTAAGGCCGTGCAAGACGTTTCATTTTCGCTTCGGCAAGGGGAAATCCTGGGGCTTGTCGGAGAGTCGGGCTGTGGGAAAAGCTCCTTGGGAAAAGCACTAGTTCGACTTGTGGATGCGAGTAGCGGGAAAATTGAGATCGGCGGCTTGGATTTTCTAAATTTAAGTGGCGCAAAGCTGCGGCACCATCGTTCCGTCGTTCAAATGATATTTCAAGATCCGTACGCTTCGCTGGATCCTCGCATGAGTGTGTACGATATTTTGGCTGAGCCCTTGCGGGCCCACCGGTTCGGAAATGAATCCAGAATGCGAGCGAAGATAGAACGCGTTATGGATTTGGTGGCGCTTCCCAGAGATCAAGCCAAGCGTTACCCCCACGAGTTTTCAGGCGGGCAACGTCAGAGGGTGGCTATCGCGCGCGCGCTCATTTTGGAGCCAAAGCTGATAGTGGCCGATGAACCGGTATCGTCCCTTGATGTGAGCGTTCAAGCGCAGATTTTAAACTTGCTCAAAGACATTCAAAAACAGCTGAACCTATCGATGATCTTCATTTCGCACAACTTAGCGGTGGTGAAGTATTTGGCCGATCGGATAGCTGTAATGTATTTAGGCAAAATAGTGGAAATCGGTGAACGAGAGACCTTGTTCGCCAACCCCCAGCATCCGTACACCAAGGCACTTCTTTCCGCGGTGCCAATACCTGATCCCAAGAAAGAACGTGCACGCATTCCTACTATCCTACACGGGGAAATCCCATCGCCCATAACCCCCCCTCCAGGCTGCGCATTTCACACCCGATGCCCAATCGCCATGCCCCAGTGCAAGCAAAACACCCCCACCCTAGTCAAAACAGCCACCACCACCGTCTCCTGCTTCGCCATCTCCTAAAAAGTGCCCGTCGTATTGCGGGCCCGATTGGTACCAGTCACCTAGAATATGACCGCGTCCATTCGGGCCCGCAATACGACGGGCACCTTTAGAATACGGGGGAGGGGGTGGCGCAAATTGTCACCTCGGTTTGTACAGTCTGGTCATTACTCTTACAGAATACGGGTGCGTACACTGCCCGTACAATCGTGCCGAAACTGCGCTGTGCTTGGCCCGGCAATTGCTCTTAAGAATCCCGATACCGGAATTTCTGAGCAAGTAGCAGAGGTGAACAATGGCACTGAATAAAGTCCTAGTAGTAGACGACGAAGAAAGCATACGCGAGTTTTTCGAAATCATGTTGAAGCGAGAGGGCTACGACGTGGCAAGCGTCGCTAATGGCGCTTTGGCCTTAGATCGTTTGAAAAAAGAGCGATTTGACTTAGTGATTTCTGACCTTCAAATGCCTGAAATGTCCGGCATGGAGCTTCTCCAAGCCGCTAAAGAGGTCGATCCAGAGCTTTTGCTTATTATGGTGACTGCCTTCGGAAGTACCGAGACCGCCGTTGAAGCCATGAAGCTAGGCGCTTACGACTATGTTCAAAAGCCCTTCAAAATCGATGAAGTTAAAATCATTATTCGTCAGGCGCTAGAGAAGCGAAGTCTTCGCATTGAAAATGCTCAGCTAAAGCGAGAGCTCGGAACGAAGTACGCTTTTGACAATATCATTGGTAGCGCACCTCCGATGTTGCGCATCTATGAAATGGTTAAACGTGTCGCCAATACAAAGAGTTCGGTATTAATTACCGGTGAGAGCGGAACCGGGAAAGAACTCATTGCACGAGCCATTCACTTCAATGGCCCCCTTAAAGACAGACCCTTTGTCACTGTTAACTGTGGAGCGATTCCAGAAAATCTCATGGAAAGTGAGATGTTCGGTCATAAAAAAGGTTCTTTTACCGGCGCAATTGCCGATAAGAAAGGCCTCTTTGAAGTCGCAAATACCGGAACTATCTTTCTGGATGAGTTAGGAGAACTACCGCTTCCTATGCAAGTGAAGCTACTGCGAGTGATCCAAGAAGGTACCTTTAAACGAGTGGGTGGAACTGAAGATATTACTGTTGACGTTCGGGTTATTTCGGCGACGAACAAGAACTTGGATGTTGAAGTACGAGGCGGTCGGTTCCGAGAGGACCTTTTCTATCGCATGAACGTAATTCAAATCCACTGTCCTCCTCTACGGGAACGTCGGGAAGACATTGCGATGCTTGCAAATCACTTCTTGGAAAAGTTTGCCAAGAGCTTGGGCGTTGAAGTGAAGCGCATTGGCAATGAGGCAATGGATGTACTCAAGCGTTACCATTTTCCTGGAAACGTTCGTGAGCTAGAGAACATCATCGAACGCACGGTGGCTTTGGAACCAGGTGCGATTATTCTGCCTGAGAGTTTGCCGCGGCACCTTTTAGATGCCGAGCAACCTGCCACTGGGCCGCTCGATGCGAATAAGATCGAGATACTCAGCGATCACGGCATTGACCTTGAAAAGCTCACGGCTGACTTTGAGCGCGCGCTGTTAACTAAGGCGCTACAGCAAGCTGGCGGAATCAAGAAACGTGCAGCTAAGCTCTTGGGAATTAGCTTCAGGAGCATGCGATACCGAGTGGATAAATACAGTCTCGGTGCGTTGAGCGTGGATGACGACGATGACGTTCAGTCTGAAGCAGGCAATGGCTAGTAGTTAGTTTGACCATAAAAAAAGGGCCGAAGCTTTTGCTTCGGCCCTTTTTCTTTTTAAAAGCTTAGAAACTAGTTCGTGCCGTCTTGAATGTTGGCTAGGACTCGACCTTCGTTAATTGTCCACACATCGACTGTGGCGTTAGACCGAGTAACGCTGGCTGGAGCAATTTGGCCCGCGGCGCCGGCGATAAAACTCACTCCGCTCGCATTCACGTTCAGATTGCTAGCCTGGCCGCAGGTGGAGAATGCCGTTTGTCCCATGCGGGTATTTGCGTTGGCGTTCGGGTAGTACGCGGGGTAGGCCGCCATAATAGCTGCTCTCGGGGTGTTGGCGCTGGGTTCTACTGTGCCCCAATTGGAGCAGTCAGTTTGAAAGAACCCTACCGTGTAGATCAAGGTAGAAGCTGCACCTTCCACTTCGAAGCCCAAACGCTGAAGATTGTTACCAAAGTAGTTATATTCCGCATTGAAAGCCGCTTCACTGGTGTAAACCCCACCCAGATTAACTTTCGCTTCCGACTTTTTAGACTTCTGAATCATGCGACGAAACGTGGGTACGCCGATAGTCGCAAGCACGCCGATGATCGCAACCACAATCAACAGCTCGACCAGGGTAAACCCTCTCTTGTTTTGCAGACGAAAAAATTTCGCTGACATAGTATTTCTCCAAGTATTGAGTGAAAAAAGAAGATAGCGCCAGACCGAGAACCGTGAGTGGCTACTAATTAGTATAACGGCTTTTGCAGTAAGGCCTTAGGGGAAAATGTCACTTTTTATATTTCTTTGCGTACCCTGGTTTCGTGACTTGGCGGCCACGCGTTATAACGAGAGAGCTAGGCGGAACATCTTCTGTAACGGTGGAACCTGACGCGACGTAGCTATCTTTTCCTATGTGCACCGGTGCAACCGTTTGGGAGTCGCTACCAATGAATACTCCGTCTTCGATTACAGTCTGGTGCTTTTGGGGGCCGCCATCGTAGTTGCAGGTAATAAAACCGCAGCCCAAATTCACGTCCCTTCCTACTTTTGCATCTCCAATATAGGACAAGTGAGAAGCTTTTGAGCCGTGACCCAGGGTTGAGTTCTTAATTTCGACAAAATTCCCAATTTTAACGCCCTGTTCGAGCTGGGTGCCTGGCCGTAAATGTGCGTAAGGCCCCACTGAGCAAGTTGCTCCGACTGAGCTGCTTTCTAAGTACGAGCCCTGTTTAATGAGCGAATTTTCTCCAATGACGCATTGAAGCAAGCGGCTTCCAGACTCAATTACGGTGCCAGACGCGATGCGGGAGTCGATAATCTGGCAACCTGCTTCAATTCGCACATCCGCTGCGATTTGGCAGCGTGTATCGATCCAGGTCGATGAGGGATCTTGTAGGCTGACTCCGGAAAGTAGGAGTACAGCGTTGACTCGGCGTTGGAGTGCGCCCTCCACTTCGGACTGGGCCAACCTGTCGTTGATACCGGTCATGTCGGTGGCATCCTGCATTGCGGTCGCACTTACTGTTTGGCCTGCTCGGACCAATATTTCAATCACATCGGTAAGGTAATACTCCCCCTGCTGGTTTGAGTTGCCTAGTTGTGTAAGGGCGGGAAGCAGTGCAGAAAGCTCGAATGCATATACGCCCGAGTTTACCTCGCAAATGGCGAGTTCAGTGTTACTGCAATCAACCCTTTCTCGGATGGCCGATAACTGACCGCTGGGGTTGCGCAAGATCCGGCCGTAGCTGCCTGGCTCGGCCAAAACGGCCGTTAGTACATTTGCCGCGGCTTTTCCAGCAAGCAAAGCTTCTAGAGACTTCTTCTGAAGCAAGACTACATCGCCACATAGCACGAGAAGCTTTCCAGATTCCTTTTCAAAAAGGTGGGCCGCCTGCTGAACGGCGTGTCCCGTCCCCTTTTGCTCAGCCTGTCGTACGAAGCGGACCTCTGGATAGTCGGTGCAGCTTTTTCGCACCTGATCTTCGCCGTGCCCCACAACGACGGTGAGGGTTTTGGGGCTTAGCGAGCGCGCTAGATCCAGTACGTGATGGAGCATTGGGCGAAAGAGAACCGGATGAAGCACCTTTGGAAGACTGGAGTGCATTCTTTTGCCCTGGCCAGCGGCGAGAACAAGGATGTGTAAGGATGAGCCCATTCCTTTTCGTACACTACTGCGGTTTAACCGGGAATGGTTTTTAAGCTCCTAACAAACGAGATATCCGCCTGTATTTGAGCTCTAAGGCTTTCGATATTTTCGAATCGGCGCTCTTCGCGAACCAGCTGAAGAAATTCCACGGTGATGGATTCTGCGTATAGATCCTCGGAGCAGTCGAGTAAGTGCACTTCAAGCAGTGGCTCGGCCGCCGACTTTTCGAACGTGGGACGCAACCCAAAGTTGGCAACGGCAGCAAAGGTCCTAGTGCCATGTCGAGCCCGCACTGCGTACACACCCAGTTTTGGGGCGCATTTGGAAGGGGGGAATTCAATATTCGCGGTCGGTGTGCCAAGTTGGTTGCCTCGCCCCGCGCCCCGCACGACTTTTCCCGTAATGCGGTACGGCCTACCTAAGTAGGCCGATGCCCGGGAAACCTCTCCCGCTCGGATAAGATCTCGTACCAACGAGCTACTAAGTTTCACGCCGTCCGAAACGACAGCCGGGAGCACGTCTATTTCGATGGCTGCCTGTTTACCATAGGTTTGAAGGAGTTCCACATTTCCACTACGTGCTCGTCCGAAGTGAAAGTCGAAGCCGACGTGGACACTTGCCGCGCAGAGACCGTCTTTTAGGTAGTGTTCAAAAAATTTTTCAGGCGGAAGGCGGGCAAGCTCGGAGTCGAATTTTAGGGCTAGAATGAGTTCCACGCCCAGCTCGGATAATAAGGCAAATTTCTCAACGTCAGTACTAATTCGACGGCCTACGGAGTGAGAACTCAACACCTCCTGTGGGTGCGGAGAAAAGGTGAGTACTGCCAAGACTCCGCCGATTTTCTCGGCCGATTCGCGGGCAGATTTGATTAGCTTCTGGTGTCCGAGGTGAACACCATCGAGGTTTCCGATAGCAACCGCAGGACGAAACCGCTTGCTCGGTTCTGAACTCCGAAGCGCTTCTAGTGAGCTAAATACCTTGAGCGCCATAGACTGCTCTTCGCAACTAAACCTAAGCCCCTTAGGAACGTCGCCCCTTGGACGTCGTTTTCTTCGTGGAAGCCTTTCGGGACTTAGAACCGGTACGCTTTTTCGGTGCCGATTTTTTTGAGGAGGCCGCAGTGAGCGTTTTGAAATAGGT
Source organism: uncultured Pseudobdellovibrionaceae bacterium (assembly GCA_964616705.1). Lineage (GTDB taxonomy): Bacteria > Bdellovibrionota > FAC87 > UBA2466 > UBA2466 > JAIEOG01. Next base: position 9,668 of record CAZTRP010000017.1, on the reverse strand, counting down.
GAAAAGATCATTCAGCCCTTTGTTGAGCGACTGCCGCTCTTCGCGCACCAATGATTGAAGCTGTTTTTCGACCTGGGTTCTGGTGGTTTTGACCTGGGATGCGAATTTATCTAGCTTCGCCTGTCCCCGGGCCTTGGCTTCGCGGCCTTTGACATCAAATTGTTTCACCACTTCGCGCGCAAGTTTCTCGTACGCGCCAAACTGTTTGGACAGGTTTTCGATCTGCTCTACAGACAAAAAGCGTTTGAGTTCGGACTTCACTTTTTCAGAAACCATGGGCACTCCTTGACGCGCTATCTATTAATGCGCGGGCCCAGTCTAAGATGGAAAGCAGAAAAGAGCTAGAAAGAACAGCTTACGTCTGGGTCTACCACCCCTTGGAAGGGAACGTATCTATAGTAGTATCCGTTCGTGGTGTCGGTCATTTCAAGCTGGCGGCCGAGCGTGTAGGTGTAATCAAAAGTTCCATCATCCCCAGGGGCGGCACCTGAAGCAGAAGAATACTGGACGCGAATCATTTTAGTGGAAACATTGGGCACCCAAACGAGGGTTTGAACGGGCGTGTCGTATTGGTCGTTATCGACCACGCGCTTTACTTCGCCCGTGCTGTTGCGGTTAAAGCTTACGACCAAAAAATTGTAGTTGTTCAGATTCCGAGCCACTTCTGGATCGGTGGATTGAACGAGGCGCCAAGGGGTTTCTACCAACGATTGATAGGATTGCGTCGCCATAGGCTGGCACTTGCGCTGGCAGGCAGCCATGCTAAGCAATGCGAAAATCGCTAGTATCCAAGGCCTAAGTATTTTAACCACGGTAGCCATTGTACCTCTGTATTCTGCAAGTCAGCAGCCAGGTTTCATCTGGTTTTGTTAATAAATTTCAAATACTTACACTTGTGCCTAAGCCACTTTTTTGCCTACCGCGTAGCGGCCCCTGACACCCCCCGTAGCGAGTGTAATTAATTCAATGCGTTAGGGCGTCAAAATGTGAAACACTCTCCACGATACCTGCCTAAAGCTTGGCGCCTCGGACGCCGTTGAGTGTGGGTAAGCCAAGACGGCTGAGGCAAACCAACCTAAGGATGGGGTCGTAGGAGAAGACCCGATGAAGGCGCCAAAAAAGCCGAACCTGAAGGCCACCGCGAGTTCACCCCGCAAATCCAATGACCCTCTCTTTCAGCTATTCGAACATTTTTTGATGAATAGAACCTTTGATAACTCAGAGGCATTTACCAAACAGCTGGCCGAGAATTATGTGGCGTATTTGGATTCGACCCACGCTCACATGCCTTTTGAAGTACGACAAACTGTACTGGAAGATCTTGCGACCGAAGCGCACGAAATGTTGGTAAAGCGCATGTACGGTTCTAATGAAAATGAAGAGGCCGAAACCACAGGGTGCGTGCACCACTACCGCGATGGCAAGGTAGTGGACCCGACTCCACTCCACATGCCCGAAGTTCTCAATTCCTCTAAAGAGTAAACGCTTGCTGTTTAAACAAGGCTTGGTAGATGCCGCCCGAAGCACTCAGGGTTTCGTGCGTTCCGCGTTCCTTCACCCGGCCGCCTTCCACTACTAAAATCAGATCTGCATCGCGGATAGTAGAGAATCTGTGCGCCACGACTAAGGAGGTTCGGCCCACGGCTAGCTCATCAAGAGCTACCTGCACAAGTTTTTCAGATTCGCTATCCAAACTCGAAGTGGCTTCATCGAGAATTAAAATCGGTGCGCCTTTGAGAAAGGCTCTAGCGATTGCGATACGTTGCCGTTCCCCGCCAGAAAGGCGCATTCCTCTATCGCCAATTTGAGTTTGGTCTCCCTGAGGTAAGCGACGGATAAAATCGGTACAATGGGCTTGTTCAAGCGCCCGCTCCACTTCGCGTCGTGTTGCTTCAGGGCGCGCATAGCGAATATTTTCAAAAATAGAATCATGAAAGAGAAAAACGTCTTGGGTGACGTAGGAAATAAGCGATCGCAAGTCGCCCAAGTTAAGCTCGCGAATATCGACGCCATCCAAAGTAATGCTTCCGCCAGTAAGCTCGTAGAGCCGAGGGAGAAGGTTTACAAGGCTCGTCTTACCGCCTCCACTCTTACCAACGAGCGCCAAGCGCTGCCCAGCCCGCAGCTCGAAGCTGACACCATCAAGTGCTAAGTGTCCTTCGTAAGCTAAGCTCACCGATTGATAGGCAATGCGGTCTTTAAAAATAATCGAACGATGCGAAGCTGTAGGGCGCACCGATGGAACGTCTAATAGACGGTAAATTCGATCTGCTGCGGCTTCGGCCGCTTTCATTTTGAGGTTTGCATTGTTGAGCTGCTTTATGGGCATTTGCGCGAGGCCAAGCGCGATAATGAAGGCCACCAAATCGCCGGCAGTCATTCCGCCGGTGTTGGCACGATGAGCTCCGTACCAAATGACGCCCGCCATAAGGGCTGCTCCAATCAGTTCGACAAGTGGGGTGGCCAATTCTTGAACTCGAATAGATTTTATTGCGGTGTCAAAATACCTTGCTTGGATGTGACGAAATTTTTCAGCGAGCACCGATTCTAGTCGAAATACTTTCACAATGCGCGAACCCACCAGAACTTCGTGGGCCAAAGAAACAATGCCCGAGTATTCTTCTAGGTTGTGTGAGGTGTATTTCTTAACCGCTGCACCAGACCAAGAAAAGAGCCACGCCACTAGCGGTATGACAAGAACGACTAGGCATGACAGCTCCCAGTCGAAGTAAAAGGCAGCACCAATGAGTCCTAAAAATGTAAACGGCTCTTTGAGCACACTCCAGAGGGTGTCAAACCCCGTGCTAATTTGTTGCAAGTCATTTTGAATTCCCGAGAGCATTTCGCCGGTTCGCATCCGGTCGATATAAGACATAGGCAAGTGCAGGTATTGATCAAACAGAGCCGCTCGAAATCGCACTAGCACTCTTTCACAAAGGGAACGTCGAACGACATTGTAAAAGTACTTGGCCATGCCGCTGATGAGGAAAAGGCCGATGAGGGTCAGGGGGAGCCAGTGTGGAAACTCTCCCTTTTGTGCCGACTGAAAGTGGTCGATGATGAGCTGGGTTACTTTCACGCAGGCCGGCTGAATGGCGGAAATCACCAAGCCAAGCACTACTACGAGCCCAATAGCCAGCTTGTTTTGGCGAAATTCCCCTACAAGGCGACGGGTGGCTGGAGAAGGAAGCTGGAAAAGCGTCATCGGCCGGGAGCATAGCCGAGCTTAGGCCGTTTTGCGAGCGGCATGCTTTTCGACTAGGCGCTTAGCGAAATCTCCGCGCTCGGTGAGCAGGAAGTCGTATTGTTTTTCGGAATGAATGACCGATTCAAGCCTTGTTGAAATCCCTTTTAACGGCTCGGCTAGCGTTCTTAGCACAATAAAAAGGCAATCCGTATCCTGGGCGACGCAGATATCGGTGACACGGATTTCGGCTGCGAACTTGGCTTCCATGCGTTGAAGTTCGCCGGGGCGGAGAGAGGCTTTGTCCCTTCGGCTGACTTTGTACTTAAGATAATAAATGGGCTCTCCGGCGTCGAGCCGCTGAAAGTAAAGCTGTACGCGAATTCTTGAGGCGCGTTCTAGAAGCAAAATTAAAGTGGAGGTTACTACGCCGTACCCCGCAAAAATCACGATTGAAAGTTGGGGAGTTGCGACAATTTCAAGTCGGCAAAAGTATACAGCGGTTGCGGTGCCTAGAAGCTGGATCATGCCCAAAACGGCCAGTGTGTAACGAAGCGGTATATTCGTTTGAACCAATCGGTGGTGGAGGTGTCCCTTATCGGGCTTAAACGGCGATCGACCACTTAAGGCTCGCACCACGATCACGGTCGCTGCATCGCAAAGCGGAATTAAGAAACACAGTGCTGAAAGGCAAAGTCTTGAAACCGCATCGCTCGTTTCAATGGGTAGCGAAAGGTGAGCGACGCTGACAATGAAACTCAGGAAGTAGCTGCCGATGTTTCCAAGGAAGCCCCGTCTTTTTTGCACATTCAGGTACAAAAAGGGGATGAGAGCTCCCATCGATACACAGCAAAGAATAATATAAGGGTAAGACCCCGGGTGAGCTGCCCCAATCAGCGGCACTGCTCCGAAGGAACAAAGCAAGACAACTCCCGCCAGGCCATCAATTCCATCTACAAAGTTCACGGCATTCATTGCCGAGACCATGAAGAATAAAGAAGCGAGCAAACCCCAGCTACCGTAGAGCCCCACGATGGAAGAGCTGATTTGCGGATCCAAGTAGACCACTGCGGCTGAGCACAGAATCTGAAAGAAAAGTTTGTCCAGAGCGGGAAGAGGACGTCGGTCGTCGAAAAATCCCATAAGGGCGATGATGCATGCCGAAGTGACTACCCACGCGCTGACCGTAGTAAATGCGACTAAGAAGCCGAGCGTTGCCAACACGACGATAACAAGGCTTGGTCCCACGATAGGAACTTGATCTTCAGCAAGGCCACGTGCTTTCGGCCAGTCAATGAGGCCCAGTTTAAGGGCGTAACGGACGTTGAAGAAGAAAAGAGGAATAACCGCCGCAAAACCCACTGCAAAATACAAAAGGGCATCCATGAAGAGGCTATGAGGCATCGCCATAAATTATCGTTTTGTCAGGAGTTTGAACGGTACTACGCCCGGGTCAATTATCTCCTACGGACTCACATTTCGAAATGACAAAAAGTAGTTTATATCTGGGGCAACGACGCAAGGCGTGACAAGTTCTTCACCCAACATTCTAAGCCCTGATACAATAACTCCTCGGAGGACTTCCCCTTTGGCGAATAAACCTACGGTTTGCCTTGGCTTAAGCTACGGCCATGGTGATTCTTCAGCTGCTTTGGTTGTCGATGGCTGTCTGGTGGCGGCTGTTGAGGAAGAGCGCTTTTCTCGCATCAAACACGATGCCGGATTCCCAAGGCACGCAATTGCCTACTGTCTGCGTCATGCCGGTCTGACGGGCCGCGACGTGGGGGTGGTGGCGCTTGCACGAGATTCCTCAAAGCATTGGTGGCGAAAACTCAGGTTGCTTGCGGCCCACCCTCAACTGATCGAACGCAAGACTCCCGGGCAAAAACTCATTTCCTTGGCCGATGAGTTGAAAGCGTTGGGAATTTCGAATGCACGCAGCATTCGCATGGAGCACCATCTGGCTCATTTGCTCAGTGCTCGTTACCTGTCAAAAGACGACAATGCTCTGTTGTCGGTAGATGGACTAGGTGATTTTGTTTCAGTTGCTATGGGCAAGCCCACGCGAACGGGCGTGGAAATCATCGAGCGGGTTTTCTTTCCCCACTCATTGGGTTTTTTCTACACCGCAATGACGCAGTACTTGGGTTTTCCATACTATGGTGATGAATTCAAAGTGATGGGTCTTTCAAGCTTGGGCAGAAATACCTACTCCCATGCGATGCAAGAGCTGATTCGCGAAAAAAGCCAGCTTGGATTTGAATTGAATCTTGAGGCGTTTCCGATTTTGAAAAACCCGCCTCAGTTTTCAATTGAGAAATCCCAGCCAAAACTGAAGCCGATTTATAGCGGTGGCTTTCTTACACAAGTTTTAGGTCTGCCGCCGAGAAAGCCGCTCGATCCTCTTACTGATGCGCACCGCAATCTTGCTTTTTCCGTTCAAACGCGTTTCGAAGAAATTGCTAACCGCTTGCTGGGACAATTGCACGAGCGAGTGGGCACTTCAGGCGTGGCGCTTGCTGGCGGATGTGCGCACAATAGTGTTTGGGTTGGGAAAATTCCGCGCCGTACTCCTTTTCAACAGGTGTTTGTGGCTCCTGCTTCTCACGACGCCGGACTTGCTGTGGGGGCTGCAATAGGTGCGGCAAAAGTAGAAGTACTCCCTGAATCTCCTCATTGGGCGTTGTTGGGACCAAGTTTGGAGGAAGTAGATTCTGGGAATTGGGCGAATAATACTTCGTTCCGAAGCCATGTCATGGATACTGAGTCGCAGCTTATTCAGTGGATGGTTGAGCGAATCTCCCAGGAAAAAATCGTTGGGTATTTTGGCGGAAGGCTTGAGTTTGGGCCAAGGGCTTTGGGTAGTAGGAGCATTCTTGCCGATCCCAGACGGCCCGGCATGAAGCAAAGACTTAACTCCCGCGTGAAACATCGGGAGAGCTTTCGTCCTTTTGCCGCATCTGTACTGGCCGAGCACCAGAGTCTTTGGTTTAAAGACACTTTTGAATGCCCGACAATGGAGGGCGTGTTTGTCGTCGAAGAACAAATTCGCGATCGCATTCCAGCCGTCGTCCACGCCGATCACACTTGCCGAATTCAAACGGTAAGGAAAGAAACCCAAGCCTTTTACTGGGAGCTCATTGAGGCATTTAGGAAAAAGACGGGCATTCCTATGCTATTGAACACATCGTTCAATGATAGTGAGCCAATTGTTTGTACCCCCGAGGATGCTCTGCGCTGTTTCGAGCATAGCGATCTAGACTACCTCGTGATCGGGCAGACGGTTTTCGCCAAGGAAGCGGGGAAGATTTCCCTAACAGCCTAGATTCCAGGAAACTGAAATAGTCGCCATTTGGGGCAATAATCAGATGGTCGAGTAGTTCGAGGCCCACGACTTGAGCCGCCCATTGAAGTCGCACCGTAAAGCGCGCATCCGATTCGCTAGGAACCAATTCCCCGCTGACATGATTGTGTGCCACTAAGAACTTCGCGGCATTGTACTTGAGCGCTGCTCTCAAAACTTCGCGTGGTTGAGCCACCAGTTCGGTGAGGGTTCCCCGAAAAATCTCTGCGACAGCAATGAGCGAGTTGTCCGAGCGCACGAAGGCGCCGCTAAGTACCTCTTGCTCTTCAAATCGCAGAGTCGAAAAGGCTTCAACAGCTTGTGCAGAGGTATCGATGCGAAGGGTTTGGTTCATTCCCTTTTTGTTTGCACGGGCCGGGCCAGCCAGCTTAAGGCGGAGGGTAGATCGTGGCAGGGCCGAAACAAGGACTTAGAGTCTGCTCATCGACCCAGCCAGCTTCCAATCGCTTGGCTCACGCCAGTGCCCTCTATAGAGGGCACGCATTCAAATTCCTCACGCAAAGCCAAAGGCGCGTTGTCCATCACATACGCGGCCCCTGCCCATCGCAAGAGATCCCAGTCGTTGTAGTCGTTGCCTACCGCAAGCACGTCGGAGCGGTGAAGGCCGTGTTTCTGGGCAATCCATTTCGCAGCATTGGATTTTGTGGCTTCAGCAGAGAAAACCTCGAGCCAAATACTTCTGTGATCCAACGGTGAAGTGGCCCTAATTACTGCCATGTCGGAAAGCTCGCTCTTAAGGGCCTCGAAAGGATGGTTTGGATCCCCAGCTGGGCAAATGCCTACAAGTTGGCTTGCGCTTCGATTACTGTCTTGGGGTTTGAACGGCTTGCCGTGCTGGGCAAGCATTTCAAGGCGGGCATCAAAGTCCGAATTAGCGCCAGTTCCTCTGCTGTAGACGAAAGGTCGTGCATTTGGAATGGGGTCGTGGAGCATGAAGTCGATGTCCAGATCGAGAAACGCATCGCAAGCCCTGACAACTTGATCGGGGGTTAGGTTATGGCTCACCAAGAGTTTCTGGGTCTTCCAGTCGACGATGCCAGCTCCCGACGAAAAAACCACGTAGTCGGTTGGAAAGTCCTCGGTCAGAATTTTTCTAACAGAAGTCCAAGAACGGCCTGTGGCAATTACTCGAAGGGTGGAGTCCTGTCCAAGCTTGTCGAGCGCCGAAATTTCAGCCCGGTGAATTGGGCGATCAGTGAAAAGTAGGGTGCCGTCCAGATCGGCAACTACCATACGTTTTGCTCCAAAAATCATAGCCGACACCATAAAGCTCAGGCCGAAAAGTCGCAAGGGGTCAAAGCTTGGAATTTGACCGCCGGGCATTACAAAAACTGTAATATCTATTTAATATTACAGGGATTAACTGGTATGGGGACTTGTGTAAGAAATAACAAAAAAAGGCCTGCTTAAAGTTGCTGCTGAATTAGGTGAAAGCAAATGCGAGCGACTCCCGCGTTCATTCCAAGGGCGGCCATTACATGCGACATAAAGACACTGGTCTGGCTCTGAAAATCGACTAGCTTGAATACGCGCAACTGATCTTCGTAGGTCAGTCCTGCAGCTTTCAAGAAACCTATGCGCTCATTTTGGGTTTTTCCAAAGTACACCGATAGCATTTTTTCTAGGTTCTGCAGCATCTCCACTGTGGGCCTTTTTCCCGCTAGGACGGTTTGGTAGTACGTCGAGATGGCTGAAATCTCTGAAATACCTAATGGGCTATCGGGGAAGCGAGTGTCGGGGCTGATACTAGCCAAACTACGCAGTATGGGTAAGGGCACGTTTTGGGGTGTCAAAGCGGTGGGGGCGGTTTCACCTTCAGCCAAGTGGACGTAAACAGGAATCTGTCTTTCCAAATAGCGTTGCGGATGGCTGGGCTTGGGGAAGTCTTGCTTGGGGTGGAATAGTTGGAGGGCTGCACTATTGCATGGTTCGACCATAAAGAAGGTGAGAGCTTCGTCGGTGTGGATTTGACCAAATGTACGCTGCCTCTGAGTTGCCCGCCAGGCGAATTGGCGCAAGCCTACCCCTTGCACTTCAGGAATGTCCCAACGGAAGGCAGCTCCGAACTGAGATGAGGGGCAATCGACTAGAGCTTGGCACCTCCTTGTTTGGACCACCACGATATCTCCCACCTCTGCATCGAGACGATCTGGGAGAGAGTCAGCATAAAGGAAGTGGACTTTATTGGTTCGCACACCGCTTCGCACTCTCTGCGTGACTTGGATTTGATGGCGGTTTCCGGAAACTGGAAAGAACCCTAAATCGGGCTGCATTAATCGGGTTCGGAAGAGCTCTATTCGCTCCTCTGCTTTCTCGAGTCTTTCCTGAAAAGGCAGCTTTTCTTCGTCGGCACTCATTCTAGAGTACATTGCAGCCACCTGTGGGGACTGGTTGGGAGTGCTTGCTAGCAAAAATGCTTCGAGCGAGCGATTGCCTGAGCCGTTCTTCAGTAACTCAATCCGAAACTGAGTGAGCAGGCTAAGGAACCAAATCTCCTCGCGGCTCATTTCGCGAGGCGGGCCCGAAACTAAGTAGTTGCGGGTCGTAGCGAAATTTAGTTCGCCCTTCGTGTGCGCCAATAAAATATATTCGTAGTGGAGGGAGGGTCGTTCAGCGTCGTCAAACCAGGAGTAGCTGCCTAAGACCGAGGCAGTCCCCGTCGTGGTTAGATTGAGGATAGTATCATTTGTGGGATCCAGAAGCCGTGGCAGGTCGAAACCAGTTACCATATTGTCTTCTAGAATGTGTTGAGCATCGATTGAGATGCGAATTAGATCCCCTGCGACGACTTTAATTGGTTTTTGGTCAAGAAGGAGTGCGCTGCATACTCTGGACGAAGAACTAAGGGCCGCATACGTCGAGTCCGTAGGGTTTACGGCAAAACTCGTTTCCTGAAAGAAGATCGCGGTCACGGTCCACAACCCCACCGAATATATTAGGCTTTTCATGTCCTCTGTAACTCCCACCAGGGCAATCGCATTGGGTCGCGGTCATTGTTAGCGTTGGGGCTATACCAGAAACTAATGTGCCTTATCTACATTGAAAGTCGCGAGTCGATGGGGTGAGTGTGCGACCGGAGACATGGGTAACAGATTAGACCGGCGACATAGGTAACACCTT
>CAZTRP010000016.1:74133-93259 GCA_964616705.1 uncultured Pseudobdellovibrionaceae bacterium | reverse complement strand
GAGCGGGAGCAAAACAATTAGAAATTCAAAATCCCGTGGCGGACCATTCGATAGGGAGCCGGAGGTGCCAGCGGGCGGTGGAACCAGCTGAATTGCAACTCCTTGGGGACTAACCTCCACGCTAGCGCGTCTGACCGCCCACGTTATTTGGAAAGAACCTTTTGTGTCATCAAAGGCCTCAAGTGGCAGGCCTATGGTTACAAAGACATGGAGTACTTTAAACTCAAAATCCTACAAAAATGCGGCTACCTAAACTACCGATTTTGCTCGATCGCCAACTTTTAAAGGAAAGAGGCAACTCCTAGAGCCATTAGCCTCAAGTTACCAAGCATTTACGCCGATCCGTACCCTGATCGAGTGTGAAAATGGCGAACGATTCCTCAAAACCCCGCCTTGTCATTATTGAAGGTAAGGACAAGGGCAAGGTCATCACTATTGAGCCCGGGACCACTGTGTTTGGGCGGACCAAGGGCGATGTTATTTTGCAGGATCCTCGCGTGTCGCGTTCCCATCTTTCGCTCACCTACGAAGAGCGATCGGGGAAGCTTTCTTATTCCGACTTGAAAAGTCTGAACGGTTGCCTAGTGAATGGCGCCGCCTCAGAAGCAGGCATTTTGGTCGACGGTGACAAACTACAGATTGGAAACACTCTATTTGACTGCCAGCTCTCTCCCTCTACGGAGCTAGCCGAACTAAAAACCCCGGGAAAACCCCTCGCCGAAGAATCATTCGCTCAATACACTGGATCTGCTGCCCATAAAATTGAGCCCGTACTTCTAGATGAGCTGGACGAACCTAGCTTAACGAACGCTGCGAACGCGAAAGCCCAAACAAAAAAGGTCGAGAGAAAAAACAATTCATTGTTTGCTAAGTATCAAGCGCTTCCAAAGAACCGCAAAAACATTCTTCTGGGCGTAGTCGGCGCCACTCTCCTTTACTGGGTGGCCTCCGGCTCGAAAAACTCGCCCCCTGCAGACTTTCATCAAGAGTTGGCACTGATGCAACAGTTAGAGAAAGCCGGAAAGTTTCAAGAAGCGATTGCCAAAGGCGAGACACTTGCCAAAGAGTACGACAAAGATGCCGAACTTTTCGTAACTCTCGGCGGATTATACACAGCCGAAAAGCGACTCGAGCCCGCGATTCAAGCTTACCTCAAAGCCAAAACGCTAGTCCCGAATCACCCCGTGGCTACCGTACGACTCACCGCAAGTTACCTTCGTGCCGGCATGGCAAAGGAAGCAGAGGGACCGTTGCGCGACTTGGATAAGCTAATGAAAGACGGCAATCATTCGAAAGAATTCTTTATCGAGGCCGCAAACCTGTTTCTGGAGTTCCGACAACTCACTCAATCTCCGGAGAAAGCTTTGATTCTTTCGCGAGCCCTGCAAACCGAACTCGCAACCGAAAGCACTGTCGGCTTTAAGTTGGAAGCTCAGCTGATGTTTCAGCAAAACCAACCCGAGCAAGCAGTAAAGGCGATTGAGCAGGGCCTGAAACGCGATCCGCAAGATGAATGGCTTTTGGAGAATCTGGCTTTTGCCAGGCTTTCATTAAAAGATACTTTGGGCGCAGAGCAAGTGGTGGAGAGTTGGATTCAGGCGCACCCGAACACCACCAAGGCACTCTTGGTAATGTCTTACCTAAAGTACAACGAGAAAAACTATCTGGGTGCGCTTCCTCCGCTTCAAAAAATAGTTCAAATTTCCAATGCTACTTCGGGCGACCCACATGTTGCCGAAGCGCTGAACCTCATGGCGCAGATCTACCAACAACAAGGGCAGCTAACCGAAGCAAAAAACCTCTTCACACAGGCTTGCGACGCCGGCTACACACAGGCCTGCTCCGTGGAGCTTCCCAGAGAACCTCAAAGTTCCAAAGCACCCTAGCTTCATTGGACAAGCCTAGCTATAATGGGCCCCATGCGACTATTGATTGGCTTTCTCCTGCTTCCCTTTTTAGCGTCTTGCGGCCGAGTCTTTTGCCTGGGCCCGCTAGGAGGACCTGACTGCCAAACGGCGGCAACCAATAGCGGCGACCTTCCCTCTTCTTCCGGGCTCCATATTTCCGTCAGTCCGACCCTGTACCAAAGCGTGGGCCCGGTCCCGCGAGGCACGGTGCTTACGCTCACGGCCAAGAACGGCAGCGGCTCATACATATGGACGGTTGCGACCGCCTCCGGAACCTGCGGTTCTCCCCTGACAGGAACGGCAGGAATCAACCCGGGGAGCTTCTCAGGTGGTTCGGTTACCTACACCGCCCCTAGCACTACGGCGATCTGCACTGTGACCGTGCAAGATGCCACACTTAAAACCTACCCGGTGAGTTTCCAAACACAGTGAAATTCTCGTCTTCCCACAAGGCCCTCGCCGAGCTGCTTCTAGCTGGATGCTTGTGGGGCTTTGGCTTTGTAGCAATCGAGTGGGGCTTAAGATCTTTTGGTCCGCTAACACTAAATGCGATTCGGTTTGGGCTTAGTTTTTTAGTAGGAACCGCGTTCGCTTACTGCGTGCCAGCACTAAGAAAAAATCTGCGCTTGGCCGATGCGAAACTCGCGTGTTTTCCTGGATTACTACTGGGCTTGACGTTGATTTTGCAAACCTACGGTTTGCAATACACTTCGATTACCAAAAGCGGGTTTATTACTTGTTTGTACGTCGTCTTTGTTCCCCTTATCGGACACTTCTTCCTGGGCGATAAAGTGCAACGAAGTCACTTTTTGTGGGTGACGGTCTCTCTTGTGGGAGCGGCGCTTATCTGCCAACTCGATTCTCTCAGTTTAAACTTCGGCGATATGCTTACGCTGATTTGCGCTGTGGCCGCGGCTTTGCAAATCCTCGAGGTCTCGCGACTATCAGTACGGACCCAATCAGCCCTGGCTTTTACTCTGGGACAAGTATTCTGGGCCACATTAATCCCTCTTGCAGGAGCTGTTTTTTTGGAGTCGTGGCCTCAAGCTCCTCTAGTACCGAAATCGATTTACGGCTTGAGCATCTTGATTCTCGGCGTGACGCTGCTTTCGTACTGCATCCAAATTCGCGTGCAACGCGTGCTTTCAGCCTCGCTGGTGAGTCTGATTTTTTTGATTGAATCACCCTTTGCCGCGGGTTTTGCGTATTTTTTGGAGGGCGAACGCGTGACGTTATTGCAGGGAGTGGGTGGGGTGCTGATACTGATTGCGGCCGCCGGCTCAATCTATTTTCAGAAAAAGGAAGGCTATGCCTAAGCTACCAAAAGAACTCGCCCTAGGACTTGCCATCGTAGCCACCGCGACAAGCTACTTGGGCCTGGGGATGCCGAACCACGCTTACCAGATATCTCTTTCGATCATCACCCTACTGATTTGTTACCACCGAAAATGGATTGCTCCCCCCAAACAGGCTATCGACTATGCGTTGGCAGCATTAAATTTTGCAGTTCTTGCAATGCAGTACAAACTCTTGATTGGAGGAGGAATACGCGCTCCCTTTTCATGGATGAAGATTCCCGTCCCGACAACCGAAGCATCGGCTAATTGGTTTCAATGGTTGCCGCGAGTAGGAGTGGATTGGCAGAGCATTGCACTGACCGAGTGGCAACTCGATCTTACCGTGGTTCAAAGCTTTCTGCTTTTGATCACTGGACTTGCGGGCTGGGTGCGCTTTCAACCCTTCGCTTCCTTTGCGCTTGCTCTGCTACTTGTCGTTTCGTTACCGTCTTACGTCGATTTTCATTGGAATTGGTTGCTGCCTGCGTTGGCCGCCTCGTTGCTAAGTTTTTATGTTCAGGCGCACTCGACAAAGAAGGCGCAAGTTCCGTAGCTCTCTTGAGCGCAGAGATTTGCGCGGGCGATAGCGGCAGCAGCTCGCCTGGCGTGGAGTCTTCTGGCAGCCGAATAGGGCCATAGGACATGCGCACCAACCTCACAATCCGGATTCCTAACTTTTCAAACAAGCGGCGAACCAACCGGTTTCGGCCTTCGTGCACCACCATCCGATACCAATAGCCCCGACTCTTTCCCATGTTCTTGGTGCCGCATGGTTTAATTTCGATAGGCTCAACTAATCCATCGTCCAAACGCATGCCCGCCGAAAAACGCTTCAGCTGCCCCTCGGTCAGGCGCTGTGGGACAAGAACATCGTACATTCTAGGGACATGAAACTTAGGGTGCATTAGGCGGTGAAGCAGCTCTCCATCGTTCGACAGCAACAGCACGCCTTCAGTGCGATAGTCGAGGCGCCCCACTGGATTGACGGCAAATGGAAGTTTCGCCAATGCAGCTAAGTGATAAATCGTCTGACGGCCTTCTGGGTCGCTTTTTGTCGTCATGGTTGCATCGGGCTTGTGAAGCATCCAATACACATGGTTCGGCGCCGCTTCGGCCAATAGCGTTCCATCGACACGCACCTTGTCTTTTGTGGGATCGATCTGGCGCCCTAAAGTCTTTTCAACCACGCCGTTCACTTCCACACGCCCCAAGGCAATCCAACGCTCCGCTGTTCGGCGCGAAGCCACTCCTTGAGTCGCAATCCATTTGTGCAAACGCACTTGAGTCATTTTATTTCCTTTTTCCACAATTCCTACGCACCATCCACGACGGTAAAACTCAACTTCTTTGGAGATACAATTACCCCATCGGCCTTAATCATTACCTCAATCATCAGAGTCACTCCTGGACGCTCTTGTAACTTTACTGACATACAAAGAAATGGAAGGGAGAACACCCCGCCTTTGGCTTCGTAGTATTTCTTTGTTGCGCCGTCCATCGCCCAACCTTTTTTCTTCAAGAAAGTTTTTAAAGTTTCAATTTTTCGCGTGTACTCAGTGGAAACGAAGTTCCTCACTGTTGCGGGCACACTAGAATCTGAAACCAAACTCTCGACGGTCCTGCCAATTCGATCGCTTTGCTGAAACAAAATTCCTGGCGCACTAGGTTGCCCATGGTGAACACTGGAATACGTCTGGACCTGAATAGGTTTTCCCGGTGCGAAATCAAAACCCAAGTCTTCGGTCGCTGCAAAGTCGGCAAAGGAACGCAAAATCAATAAGTCAGCATTTCGTTTCCGAACCGCATTTTCGTAATCGCCCTCTTTAGTCGAAAACTTATAAGCCTTTATAATCTGGTACCCATGCGCGCTTTCGGGGCGAATGCCTTCTGCCACCGACACCATCACAACGCCCGCCCCACCTTCGCCAATGGGATAGAGGCTCCGTCCGGCCAACTCATAGAAGGGGCTCACTTCGGCCGAAAGCGCTACCGGAAAGAGGGCTTTTCCAGTAATGACCAACTCAGGGCAGTTGGGGGCCTTTCCATTGCTCGCCAAAAGCAAAGTACGAGCAAAAATGAATAAGAGAATCCCCCGCCGTAACATAGGACGGGAGTTCTAACTCTTTCCCCTCGTTGACGCCAGATGCCATTTTTCGGCCCTCGTGTATCCGGCTCAGTATAATCGTTGGGTTACAACGCGTTAGACCAACTTAAAGAAAGATAGTTCGTATTAGCGAGCCTAGGTCGAACCTGGCTCTCTTTTGGTTTTAGCGTTAGACTAACAGCAACACCCCATTTCCTGCGCAAAAAAGGAGCACAAGATGCCTCTGCTATCACGACTATTCCTCAGCCTTGCCCTGTTTGGTTTTGTGACTCTGGCTTTTTCCTCGCCTCCAGCGGATTCCAAGCCCTCGGAACCGGAGTTAGGGAATCTGCCCAATGGGATGAAGGAACGTGTTGAGAATTTGCCAAGCGAGATCGACCAGTGGAACCGCCAATTGGAGGCTTTGGTTCGGGAGGCGGCTGGGAACGAGAAATTTATTAGAGAAATGGGATTTGGGCCAGAAATGAAGAAAATCTTAGACGAACTGAACGAGCGGAAAAACACAAAGCATAACCTATCCGTGGAGTTAGATAGACTCTGGCAACAAGAGCGGAGTGGTCATGGAGAAATGTTTCTCAAAGATCAAACGGCCGATGCAGAAAAGCAGCGAGAATACTTCCGGCTACTCCATCAGATCTATAAGCTGGAAAAAGCCCTCCGGGAACTGGATGCTAAAGATATTGCGAAGTTTAAGGGGAACCTCAAAGGTGCCTCTCCTCTTCAAAGTTTTCACGAATTGGCGAAAGATATTCTAGACAAAGAACTTGCTGTGCAGGCATTGGAAGCACAGTGGGACCAAAGTCTACTAGCGATTTATATGAGCCAAAAACTTAACCGCCTTTTGGACTCACCTGAGTTTTGTCGCCGAGCAGCGGAGTGCAGTCGCTCTGGTGGGATGATCGGTCCAGAGCGTCGACCGCTAAAGGGTGTCATGGAGAAGACGCCGAGAGCCCACCAGTAAAGTAAGCACAACGACTCCCACTGAAATAATGTGGATTTCACCCCCCGAGTTCGCTATACGATTTCGATGACTTCTTGGCCGAGACTTTGCTTTTTGTGGGTGGCAACACTCTGGCTATTTATTGGGCTTACCTCCGTACGGGCAGCGACCAATCAAGATCCTATTGATTGCGCCGATCAGCTCTTGGAAAACCTCCCTCTTGGCCCGATGGACCCCGCGCTTTTTACTCAACTTGTGCGAGGAACAGCCTTTCGGGGTTTTCGACTTTCTGGCGAACCGGAACTGGGCGATGTATTGACCAACTCATTTCAAACAGACCTCCACCTTCCCCAAGAAATAGCGGCGCGCCTGGCCTGGCATGAGAAACGCCTGAACGATCCTAACCTGCTGCCAGGAACGACCCTTGCTCTAAAAACTGGTGGCACCAAACGAGAGCTCGATGAATTCACCGCCGCGTTGGCAGAGCTGCGTACCCCACCGGGTCCGTTTGAACTACGTGCCATCTTCTACACAGGCGCTTTAGCACTAACCACTTTGAACTACCTGGCCCTCAATCCTGCTGGCACCCCTGTACAAAATACGGCCCTGTGGCTCGGGCTCTTTGGCCTCAATTCGCTAGGAGTGGAAGGAATTGTGGCTTTGGTGAAAAAAGTGAGCATCGAGCCAGAGGCCTATCTTATTGCGCATCACCGCAAGACCAAGCGATGGGAAGAACTCCAAGGCGCAGCGGAAAAATTGAACGAACCGGCTTGGATCTATCTCGGCACTCACTCTGAGCTCGATTCTCCAATCGAATTTGAGTTCGATCATCCGTTTAGCTTTAAAATACCTTCAGCGCGGAAAGCCCCACCCATTCCTGATCGCACTTTAGATATTTTTGGATACTGGAACCCGCAAGCCGCGAGCCCCTTCACCGCTTACGTTTTGGGAACAAGCTCGGTGCCCTTAAAGGAGCTGCTCCCGCCCCAATCCAAGTAGTACTTCTTTGAGTTCGGAAGCGCTTCGCCGCGTAACCGCGACTGCCTCCACTTTGCGCCAGACAATCTCTCCGTTCTTATTCACAATACAAATGGCGCGATTAGCCATGCCAAACGTCCACTTTGAAGTGCACTTATACGCTTTCACCACTTTTTGATCTGGATCGCTGAGAAGCGGAAAATCAAAGCGATTCGCCGAAGAAAACTCCGCATGCTTGGCCACTGAATCGGGACTAATTCCCACGATCTGGACATCGAGATCCTGAAACTCGGACCGGTTGTCACGGTAGTCGCAAAGTTGGGCCGTGCACACCGGAGTGAAATCCCCTGGATAGAAGACCAACATTAACGTCCCTTTTTGCCATAGGCTAGACAGGCGGACTTTCTGGCCGTTTCCGGACTCAAGCTCAAAATCGGGTGCTTTTTCCATAGCGATTACCTTACCAAACTCTTTTACGTTGTCGAATGTCCCTATCGATATGCGTGCTTGACGTAGCGCACCCAACTACGCTTCCAATAAACCATGTTAGCGTCAGCGAACGAACTACGTTACTTTCTTGAAGTCGCCGAAACCCTAAACTTCACTCGCGCCGCAGAACGATTGGGCGTTACTCAACCTGCTTTAAGTCAGGCAGTTCAACGCCTAGAGAAATATTTCGGAAGCCCTCTATTCGTCCGAACTCGAACCGGCGTCCAGCTCACGCGACCGGGCCAGAAGCTTTGCTCGAAAGGCCGCAAACTCTTAGCTGAATGGGAAGAGCTGATTCATGATAGCGCACGAGATGAAAGTGAACTTCGAGGAAACTACTCTCTGGGCTGCCACCCTGCCGTCGCACTATACACGCTGCCGTTGATATTGCCCGAGCTGCTCGCCCAGAACCCCGAACTAAGCTTTAGCTTGTCCCACGATCTTTCTAGAAAAATCACCGAAAGAGTAATCGCCTTCCAACTCGACTTTGGCATTGTGATCAACCCCGTCCAAAATCCCGGACTCGTGATTCGAAAATTGGGCACCGACAAGGTGGGCCTCTGGACGCGCAAACACCCGACGGAGCTTCAAAACCTACAAAGTGGCAAGGCTGTTTTGATTAGCGATCCAGACCTATTGCAAACCCAATCCTTGTTCACAAAGTTTTCAAAGCAGGGACTAAAATTTGCCAGACAAATCGGCTCGTCGAATCTGGAAACGGTCGCAAGTCTCGTCGCAAGCGGGGCCGGCGTCGGGATCCTTCCTCAGCGAGTGGCACTTCAGTCCAATGCTCGAGAACTAGTCAGTGCGGGCGAGGGATTACCCACCTTCCAAGATACGATTTGCCTCATTTACCGTAGTGACAACCATTCTACAAAGGCAGCCAAACACCTGGCTCGGCACCTCGCCAGTAAACTTCAAGGTGTTTGACCCAGGGGCCAAAGCCCCCGCCAGGACTGGTACCTGACATTTTTTTGTCTTCCCCAACCCAGCGGAGTCATAGAGTAAATGCTGAGGGACGTAGAATGTCAGTTGAACCTCGGCCCAAAATCCTTTAAAAATCAGAGCATTCAAGAGGTTTTTCCATGAGTTCCAAGTTTTTGTCGGTGCTTTTCCTATCAGCCCTGTTCCTATTTGCCTGTGGTGAAGACATCCACGTCCAAAACAAGCGGGCTTACGATGCGGAGATGAAAGGCCTAGCTGAAAGCATTGCAGTGGATCCGGCCAAGCTCGATAACCTCTGGGCACTTTCCGGGGTCGCCACTTTTTACAAAGACAAGTTTGATTCTCAGTACGATGCTTACATCTACGAAAAACACACCACGCCCGAAACTTACCTCTTTATGAAAGGCGGGCGCTTCCTGCGCGCCCACTTGAACCGACTATGCGTACCATCGAAAAGCCAACCGCAAACTCCCTGGTTTCTTGAGCTTGGTTTTGATCCATCAAATCCGGATGGCTCTCGCTCTAACAACCCAACCGAGTTTCTGAATTTCATAGCCACCGAAGAAAAACTCCAGTCCGATTGGCACCCCTTCACTTTAGAAAATCAAACTCTCGTCACAAAGAAATTTCTTCGCAGCGCCCTTGAGACTGCCAACTCCGATGTCGAAACTCGCGTCACCTTATTGCGACACGAAGGAAAATTGGAGAGCGATGAGCTGGACCTAGTCTTTATTAACCACGCTCAGCCAGAAGGGGTCCACACGGTAAAAGAGACTTTTCGGTCTATCGGCGGAAAAGAATTGACCAAAATCTTGGCCGAGACCCAGAAGATCCTTTCCGGTTGCCCCAAACGCTGATCGCCGCTTGGCGGCCTCAACCATCCAAAGGCTGGCTCTAGGTAAGCCCTTTCGAGCTCCACCACATCCGGCTTGTCTGTATGCTTTATATCCGATAGAAACCTGCCATGAAGATCGTCCGCCCCCTTCGCGGTACCGGCTTAATTGCCTTGGCTCTAGTTTCAATCGTGGTGGGCTGTGCGCGGACTGAACTCATCGAATCCCCTCGCACCGGCTATGTGGCCGATGTGGGCGAACCTAAAGAACCCGCCGTCGTTTGGACCAGTCGTGCCCTAAAGGAAGAATTCGACTACCTTGGCCAAGTAAAAGTCCGCAGTTGGAGCTATGACGGGGCACTTACCCGCCTAGTAGAGGGTGGTCGCGATTTGCGTGCCGACGCCATTGTCGACGTGCATTTTGAACGGGTGGGATTTTTGAAAACCATGCATGCCTTTGCGATTAGATTTAAATGAACAACGGAAAAATTAAAAAACTAGCCTTGCTTACGGGTGGCGGCGACTGCCCAGGTTTAAACTCAGCCATCCGAGCTGTCGTACAGGTGTGTACCCTAGAATACGATATTCAAGTCGTGGGCATTCCCGACGGATTCAAGGGCCTACTAGAAAACAAGTTTGTCCCCCTAGACTTATTCAATACCACTGGAATTTTTGCCAGAGGCGGGACGATGCTCGGCTCTTCAAACGTAGACACTCCTTTTAGTGTCCCCGTGAACAAGGGCGGCAAGCGGATTTACGAAGATCGATCCGATGAAGTAATGGAACACCTGGCTCGCGAACGCGTCGACGCCATGATTGTTGTTGGCGGCGATGGCACTCAGGCAATCGCTCACGGCATGGCCCAAAAGGGACTGAAAGTCGTCGGCATTCCAAAAACCATCGATAACGACCTCAACGGCACCGAAATGACCATTGGCTTTCACACCGCGGTCACCACTGCGGTCGACGCCATTGATAAATTGCACACCACCGCCGAATCGCACCATCGCGTACTCGTCGTTGAAGTCATGGGCCGAAACGCAGGTTGGATTGCTCTACTGGCGGGCTTGGGTGGCGATGCTGACGTAATTCTTATTCCGGAAATTCCGTATGAATTGCCTAAGGTAGCCACTTTCCTTAACGACCTCTACCACACACACAAACGTTACTCGATAGTGGTGGTTGCGGAAGGCGCTAAGCCAGTCGGAGGCGATGTCACTATTAGCCGAATCATTGAAGACTCTCCTGAGAAAGTACGCTTGGGAGGCGTTGGCTTCCAAGTGGCTATGGAACTAGAACGACTTGCGGGGCGCGAGGCTCGAGCAATCAATCTAGGCCACTTGCTTCGCGGTGGAGCCCCTGAGGGTTTCGATCGCATCTTGGCAAGTCGCTTTGGCGCGGCAGCGGTGCGAGCTGTCGTCGATGGAAACTTCGATACGATGGTGTGCTACCGAAACGACAAGGTAGATCTAGTCCCACTCGAAACTGGGGCCGGAAAAAACCGTTATATTGATCCCGAGTCCCAATTTCTGCGGGCCGCCCGAGAACGCGGCATCCATTTCGGCGACACCTGATTCGCAATCAGCTCCAGAACTTCTGTCCCTCTAGGGGAAGTGTGTCGATGGGATCGTAGTACTCGTACAATTGATGCAGTACTTCTGGATCGTCGAGCTCAATGCTCGTGAGGTAGTTTTTCGTCCAATAGGAAATTCCCTTTACCTGGTCGTACGAATGGGCCTGATGCACCCACCGCTTACCAACAAAAGGCACATCACAAACAATTCTAGGTGTAGCAAAACCCGGCAGGTATCCCATAATATTGTGCTGTAGCGTTTGGGCCTTACCTAGAGAAACACGCCAGTGCTCAGAATTTGGAATCATATCGCACATGTAAAAATAGTAAGGCGTGATATTGCCGTGATCTTGAAGCTTGAAACACAAATCAAGAAGGTCTTTCTCTGAATCGTTCACCCCTCGGAGCAATACCCCTTGATTGCGAACATCCCTAAATCCCATATTCAGAAGCTTACGCGCTGCCTCGGCCACCAAAGGAGTAACCGAGTTCGCGTGATTCACGTGAGTATGCAAAGCTAAGTTTACCCCTCGTGATACCGCTTTCTTTGCCATGCGATCGAGCGCTTGTAGGACTTCGTCCTGCAAGAAGTGCTGGGGAATTCCCATTAGGCCCTTGCTCGCCAAGCGAATGTCTCGAATGTTTTCGATATCCAGCACGGAGAGTATGAACTTCTCAAGTACGGGCGCAGGCAAGTTCGCTATATCGCCGCCAGATACAACAACATCGCGAACCGATGGCGTTTTTCGCAAGTACTCCAGCATTTGCGCATGGCGATCCACTTGGCCTGTTTCAAACTTGCGCTTTTGAACTTGAGGGACGCTCCCTCCTACCAAGTCCATTCGAGTGCAATGACCACAATACTGCGGACAGGTTGAAAGAAGTTCGGCTAGGACTTTTGTTGGATACCGGTGGGTTAAGCCTTCGGCTGCCCACATCTCTGCTTCATGCAAACTATCTCGCGATGCTTTTGGGTGACTTGGCCACTTTGTATCTCGCTCGGAAAACAGCGGAATCATGTAACGTCGAACCGGATCGCGCTTAAGATCCTTTTCGTTCATTGTGTTGATCATCTGAGGAGGAACCAACATCGACATCGTCGAGCGCTCAGCTTGATCCTTCAATATGTCGAGCGCCATTTCATCGGTAAGAAAATCGCCCATCACTGCTTTAAGCTGCTGGACGTTTTTTATGAGTCCACGCTTCTGCCAAAGAGCACTGCGCCACTCCTCGGCAGTGACGTTTTTATAGCCTGGCCACCTGCGCCAGTCGGGCTCTACGAAAGAGGAATTGTACTTATAAGGATATGGTTGTTTGCTGGCCTGCTCAGCCGAGCCCTGCGCTTTGGACGGTATTGTACCCATATGAAAAAGCCCCCCATGATGCCCCAAAACAATACCTGACCCCCAACCAATGCTCAACCAAGGGAAGTTTGCCTTAGCCGGAATAGTATCGCATTGCGTTATTTGGCAGGCTGAGGCATTTTGCCTCCGTGAAACCTGACTGGAAAGAGTGCCTTCGAACAGCGCTTCGTACTGCGAAACAGCTCGTAGAGCACGGGCTTATTGATTCCGAAGAGCAAAGCCGATACGAGGCCGTCCTTGCACGCTTTCCCATGGTGCTCCCACTTTATTACGCGGGACTCATCGACCGAAACGATCCCCATTGTCCGATTCGCCTTCAAGCGGTTCCACAACTCGAGGAACTTACTGATCAAGAAGGCACTTCGACCGACCCTCTGGCAGACCTTGCACACCGTCCAGTGTCGCGCATTACACATCGATATGCGAACCGTGCATTGATTCACCTCACTCCAAATTGCTCGATGAATTGCCGTTACTGTTTTCGTAAGTCACTGCTTGCTGAAGATAGAGAAGAGTTTTTTGAAGGCCATGTCGAGACCGCAATCGCTTATCTAGAGAAAACAAAAGAAATTGAGGAAGTGATTTTCTCAGGCGGAGATCCTTTTCTTGCCAATGAAAATACTTTACGCGCCACTCTGCAGCGACTTCGCAGTATCTCGCACGTGCGCCGGGTGCGCTTCCACACACGAGTACCCGTAACACTTCCCTACCGCGTGAACCAGGAATTTTCCGAACTGCTTTTGGAACACGGTAAGTCGAGTGTCGTTGTGACCCATTTTAATCACCCAAAAGAAATCACCCCGGCCGCATCGCAATGCCTTGGCCTGTTAAAGAACGCTGGCCACAGTCTACTGAATCAATCGGTTTTGCTTTCGGGAGTAAATGCGAATGCCGCTGTACTTAAAAAACTCAGCGAAACACTTTTTGAGCGAGGCGTGCTGCCCTACTATCTGCACCACCCTGATCGGGCAGCGGGTACCTCGGCTTTTCAAATTTCCAAGGACACAGGCCGCGCGATTCACCATGAGCTCAAACGCCTGCTACCCGGCTACCTAGTGCCGCGTTATGTGGTGGATGATCCGGATTTTGAATACAAGCAAGAGGTGTAGTGTCGGCTCGAAGCTAGAGAATCTAGCGCTTTTTCTTCAGCGTAGGAGGACTTTCTATTTCGATGAGCTCATCAGACAATGCCTCAATATTGGCATTTTTTACGTCTTTATTTCCCCAATTTCCGCCCACCACACCTTGTAACCGCAGCTTGAAGTCGCGTGGGTTCGAGCACTGAGACAGAGCTTCTTTTTCTGATATATGCCCAGCCAAAAAGAGCTCAATTAAGCTTTTGTCAAAAGACTGCATGCCCATGTCGGTGCTCTCGTCCAACACGCGGCGGATATCTGCAGTACGAGCAGGGTCTAAAATCAAATCTCGCACTCGGGCGTTGTTGATAAGAATCTCTACAGCAGCAACGCGTCCTTTTTTATCAAGGCGCGGCACTAGGCGCTGAGAGACCACTCCCACCAAAACCGCAGCCAATTGCATGCGCGCTGATTGCTGCTCGTCGCCACCCAAGGTAGCCAAAATACGATTAATAGTTTCTGTGGCATCGTTCGTGTGCAAAGTACTCAACACAAGGTGGCCCGTTTCGGCAGCAGTAAGCGCCATGCGAATAGTCTCTTCATCACGAATTTCGCCCACCAAAATCACATCGGGATCTTGTCGGAGGGCATACTTAAGAGCGCGAGTGAAGGAATGGGTGTCCATCCCCACTTCTCGCTGGGTTACGATGCTACGACGATCCTTGAAAGTGAACTCGATGGGATCTTCGATAGTTACAATATGGCAAGATCGGGTGCGCGCAATGTGATCGATTACCGCAGCAAGCGTCGTGGATTTTCCACTTCCAGTTGCTCCAGTAAATAGCAACAAGCCACGCTTGGCGGATACCAAGTTCGTTACAGCGACCGGCAAACTCAATTCTTCAAGGGTCCGAATCACATCGGGAATGTGTCGGCAGACCATTCTGGCGCGTCCACGTTGCTGACACAGATTGATGCGAAAACGACCACCGCCCGGAACTTCATAAGCGAAGTCCACCTCTTCACCACGCTCGTAGATCTCTCGTTGCCGAGAGTTGGTAAGCGCGTCGACCCACTCATTTAGGCGCGCGTCCGTGAGCCGTCGAATATTTTCACCCGACTCATCTCCTAAATAAAAGAGCGAGCCGTTCACACGCACGACAGGCGGAAGCCCTGATTTCAAATGTAAGTCGGAAGCCTTTTTATCAATCGCTCTTTTTAGAACTTCCTCGAAATCCTGGAGCTCTGAGCGGCTTGTCTTTGAAAGAGCTGCCGTTTTCTTCGGATCCATCCGCGTCTTCTTCCCTATCCGCCTCTGGTGGCGCGGCAATCGCCCCAACGGGCGCTTTGCTCGTTTTGGCTAGAATGCGACTACGGATCTTATCGGTGATCTCGGGATGTTGCTTGAGGAAAAGCCGAGTATTATCGCGGCCCTGTCCAAGTTTCTCACCGTCGAATGAAAACCAGGAACCACTCTTATCAATAACGCTGTGCGTCTGGGCAAGGTCGATGATATCGCCTTCCATGGAAATTCCTTCACCAAATAGAATATCGAACTCTACTTGCTTGAAAGGAGGCGCCATTTTGTTCTTCACAACCTTAACGCGAGTACGGCTACCGATAACATCATCCCCCTCTTTCAAGGCGGATACTCGGCGAATGTCTAAGCGCATTGAAGAATAAAACTTCAACGCATTACCGCCGGTGGTTGTCTCTGGATTGCCAAACATCACTCCCAGCTTCATTCGCAGCTGGTTAATGAAAATGACGCATGTTTTAGATTTGCTAATGCACCCAGTAAGTTTGCGTAAAGCCTGGGACATAAGCCGGGCCTGCAACCCCATGTGAGAATCGCCCATTTCGCCTTCGAGCTCTGCTCGAGGAACAAGGGCGGCCACTGAGTCGATTACCACGACATCGATTCCACCACTGCGAACCAGAATCTCCGCAATCTCCAGGGCTTGCTCGCCGGTATCTGGTTGGGAAATCAAAAGATCGTCAACGTTAACGCCTAGAGTCTTAGCGTACTCCGTGTCCAGCGCATGCTCTGCGTCAATGAAGGCCGCGACGCCACCAGCCTTCTGGGCCTGAGCTACTGTGTACAAAGCGATGGTCGTTTTACCAGAGGACTCAGGACCATAGATTTCTGTGATGCGTCCGCGAGGTAGGCCCCGTATTCCGGTGGCCAAATCTAGCGACAGGGAGCCCGTTGAAATCACGCCAAGGTCAAGACTGAGCTTTCCCCCATCTCCGAGCTTCATGATGGAGCCTTTACCAAACTGCTTCTCAATAGATAGCAGCGCGACATTAAGCGCTTTTGACCTGTCAGATCCTTCCAATCGGTTTTCCATAATCTCTCCTCGTTATAATGATGCGCGCATCATCAAGTGCATTACTAAATTCGCAAAAATGCCGGCTGCCAAGTCATCCAGCATCACGCCCCAGCCACCTTTCACTTTCTCGTCTAGAACAGAAATAGGGAAAGGCTTAAAAATGTCAAAAAAGCGGAAGAGCAAAAAACCACAGACCACCCAATAAACACTGAAAGGGATGCCAATCATGGTAACCAGGTAACCAACGACCTCATCCACAACGATTTGGGGCGCGTCTTCACGGTTCAAAAATCCTACCGCCCGCGAACTAGCCCACACTCCCACGGCCAGTAGGGCTCCGGCAAAAGCTATCTGCACGGCAATAGATTGCCCAGCGACAAGCCAAATAAAAGGCAAAGCCACTGCGGTACCTAAGGTTCCGGGCCCCAAGGGCCAGTACCCAGCAAAAACTCCGGTGGCGATAGTCATAGCTGCGCGTTTTTCCCACTTTTTAGTCTTCGCGGTCACAGTTTGATTCTCCGATAAAAGTCGTAAGCCATTGATCGGCCTCTGTCACGCACGAGCAGGGAGCGAGAAATTTTCTTAAGCAGCTGGTAAGGAGAAACTATTCGCGGAAATGCTGAGCTCGGACTTTTCCGAGTTTATGGTAGGCGGAATCGACCCGCATAAAGCGGTGACCAAAATCGGTAATATCGGGATTGAGATCCGGATGGAACTGCTTTGCAAGATGGCGGTACTGCTTGTGGATATCTCGCCATGTGCACCCCGGTTTCAGGCCAAGCACATGAAGTGCTTCGATGAGATCCGGAGAAAGCAAAGGAGGCGGAGTGGGACGCTTTTGATGGACGTGCCTTGCCGACACTGGTGCCTTTCGCGCTGGCGGAGCACGAAATAAATTTCCCACCTCTTCAAGGGTCGCCTTCAAAAACCAAAGAACCAGTCCCAGTATCAAAGTGGGAATCGCGGCGAGATTCACCGGTGCGCGCGTATTGAGAGGATTCTCCAAAAATCCGGGTTGGTAGAACGTGTAGTAAAAGGCCCAAAAAAGTAGAAAGCCCACCGGAAACACTAACCCTCCGGGAAGGACTTCAAATGAAACTTCGAAAAAGTATTCCAACAACGCAAAAGGAAGAATCGAAAGATACACTTTGCCGTACGAATCTCGCGCGTCTTTAAAATCGGCTAATTCATCGTTTCGCGGATGAGCGCGCAGGCGGTAAAGCTGCTCGCGATAGTGTTTAGGCGGAAGGCTCATAGCCTTATCAATTGCAAAATCGAGGCTAGTTTCCACGCTTTGGCAAAGCACCAAAACCGTCCACCTCTTGAACACCCCCTTCGGAAATAAGGTTAAGTATTGAATTTAAATGTCATTCCATAGCCCGTCCCCTTTACAATCCCACCAACCCCTCTCCCCCTCGAATAACTACCGTATTTTCAATTGCTTACACGGTAGTGCGTAGCTAAACCCGACATCCCCCGAGGCCCTATCAAAAGGGTCCCAACGCAGCGCGGGCGACAAGTGCGTTTTCTTTGAAATACTTCAATCGATCGCGGGTGTTTTTGGGGGCTTGCGAATCTAAACTTGGGGACAAAAATGAAAAGACATGGGTTCACTTATTTCCTGGCGCTCATCGTGGCGCTCGGAATGTCGGCACCACCTCGGTGGGCAATTGCCGATGATTCGGTTGATAGCGTCGACATCATCACCGTAAACGGAGCCGTTCGAGTTGGAAACGATCCAGTCGACGTGCACGTGGGCGATACTATCTCTCTTTCTGCCGACGTTGTGCGGACAGGGGGCGAGTGCAAAATTGCCGAGGGTTGCCCGCTCAATGTGGATCTGGAAGATTTCGACTGGTCAGCAGATGATTTCACGGATGATAAGTGTGACGCCTCAATAAAAACTGAGAACTGTTTAGATAAGACAAACTTTGAAGTAAATGACTTCGGCGTTAATTTCTACGTCCCCACAGAAATGCCGAAAGATATTACAATTACTGTGACCCACCGGGCCAGTGGCGGAACGGATACTATCGTTTTGCACAACGTCGACTTAGTTACCGGTCCGCCTCCGACCGATGTAGTAACTGATCCAGATGAATTCCCCGCGACCACGGACTTTACCTCGGAAAATTCCTTGGTTGGTCTCGGTCGGTGGACGACGATAAATGGAGATCGTTTCTGGGTTCCCTATACGTATCAGGAAGATTGGGAACCTTTTCAAAACGGGTATTGGTCGTGGAACGATTCCAACGGTTGGAACTGGGTATCGTACGATCCCTGGGGTTGGTACACAGACCACTACGGTGTTTGGCGGCACCACGCAGTGTATGGTTGGATTTGGTTGCCATTCGAAACCAGGACTTACGCGCCTAGCACCGTGACCTGGATCTACCACGACAACTATATTGGTTGGTACCCGTACTACAACGGCTACAGAAAAGCGTACCGCCACGGATACGAGCAAGGTTTTGACGACGGATACTGGGCTGGTTACTCGGCCGGTTCGTTGTACGCCAGTTCGAAGTACCACCATGGGTTCACTATCGTGAATCCGAAGAATTTTGGTGGTTCGAATATTCGAGCGGTAGTGAGAACTCCATTCAGTGATACCTACAGGTACATTGAACATGCCTGGAAGAATCGCTTTTATGGAAGTGTTATCGGTTCTTCACGCCTTCCCGATTCTCGGCGCTGGGTCGAGACACGAGTGGGCTCGTCAATCATTGGCTGCAATTTGGATCGACGCCAGGTGGGACGTTCTCGCTCAGAGCTTGTGCGTCCGACCCCGTCGTCGCAACGAATTCGGCCAGCGGAATACAATCACTTTCGTGGTTCCCATGGTGTACGAGATCGACGGCCGATTGGGTGCCAGGTGCGACACGAGTCGGGTAAAACGATTGTCGTGCCTCCGACGGAGAATCACCGTGGGTTGGTAGATCCGGGGCGTAGCCGAGACCGTGATGGCAAGGTGTACACTCACCCTCCCCGCACAAAAGACCCTGCGCGTCCGAACCCTAAAAATCCGATCTTTAAACCGGAACCACGACAACCCGACAGACCTGTAAATCCAGGTCCGGCACCTCGTCCACGGCCAGGACCACGACCGCATCCTAGGCCACGACCAGAACGGCCAGATCCAAAACCAGAACGGCCAGATCCAAAACCAGAACGGCCAGATCCAAAACCTGAGCGGCCAGATCCAAAACCTGAGCGGCCAGATCCAAAACCTGAGCGGCCAGATCCAA
>CAZTRP010000016.1:73775-74033 GCA_964616705.1 uncultured Pseudobdellovibrionaceae bacterium | reverse complement strand
AACCTGAGCGACCAGATCCAAAGCCTGAACGGCCACGACCGGATCCGAAACCCGAGCGCCCACGCCCGGAGCCACGGCCTGAGCATCCGCGACCGGATCCGAAACCGGAACGGCCACGCCCGGAGCCACGGCCTGAGCATCCGCGCCCGGATCCAAAACCTGAGCGCCCGCGACCCGAGCGGCCAGATCCAAAACCAGAACGGCCGCGACCAGAACCACGACCGGATCCAAAACCAGAACGACCGCGACCAGAACCAC
>CAZTRP010000016.1:0-73675 GCA_964616705.1 uncultured Pseudobdellovibrionaceae bacterium | reverse complement strand
CCGCGACCAGAACCACGACCGGATCCAAAACCAGAACGACCGCGACCAGAACCACGACCGGATCCAAAACCAGAACGACCGCGACCAGAACCACGACCGGATCCAAAACCAGAACGACCGCGACCAGAGCCACGACCTGAACATCCGCGACCGGATCCAAAACCTGAGCGCCCGCGGCCAGAACCACGGCCCGAGCGTCCACGACCGGATCCAAAACCAGAACGGCCGCGACCAGAACCACGGCCCGAGCGTCCGCGACCGGATCCAAAACCCGAGCACCCTAGACCCGAGCACCCTAGACCGGAGCACCCAAAGCCGCGCAAGGGAAAGTAAACGGTAGAGTTAGAACAGAAAAAGCAGCCCTCCGAGGGAAACCTCGGAGGGCTTTTTATTTAGAAGGCGTAGCGCACTCCCGTCGAGAAAGTACGCGAAGTTTGATTGAGCGATGCAAGCGCGATGGGCCTAGCACCCCCCCCAGTAAAACCAGCAGCATTGGTTTGGAAAACCAGCTTTCCCTCTATGGCCAAACTCTCACTCCACTGGTAAACACCCCGCACAGAAAAATCCCACCCCGAAACTCCTGTAGTTCGTGCTCCTGATTTTCCACCCGACTCGGACAACGATGAAAACACCAATGCATTTAAATCGATTCCCAGTTCTACGTCCCTAATCAGTGGGTAGCTAAGCCCCAAGCCAAGCAACAACCCACTAAAGGATGCGCTCGTGGGCCCCAGAACCGTGGCTACTTCAGTGGCTGAGTAGCGCGTCTGAGAAAATCCGCCCCGAACAAAAAACTGGGGGCCAATTCGCTCTTCTAACAATCCAAACCGGTACCCACTCAAGAGTCGCAGCTGGGTATACTGAGACGCGTTCAGACCACTCGATCCAAAGCCACCGTCTAGTTCTGCAAATGCGTTGTTAGTAAGTTTTATTACTCCTCGCACCTGCGCGCCCGTGTACAGAGCACTCTTGGAGTAGGTGTCGCCTGCCAACTGTGGGACACGTTCCCAATTTAGCGACATAGCAGCCAGCTGGGCTTCTAATTGAACCCACGGAGATCCATTGCGGGGTGTACTCTCTGAAATGCTTGAAACCGGGACGCTGGCCAAATCTCGCGGCTTATCAGAAGAAACTTCTACCTGCGCACCGAACTTAACTTTGTTGCCCTTCGCAATTTCATTTGGCTTGCTCTCCACCAAGACTGTCGCAAAACAAAGGTTATGTTCCACTCTTTTTATCTGAATGAGCCCCACTTCCTTTAAAGCAAGGCCCGAAGCCCCTTTCTCGAGAGTAAAAACGGGGAGTCTACTACCGGGCTTAAAACCCGCCGCTCCACGGTCGAGCACTAGTCGATACCCTTCACGACTAACGACGCTTGCGTCAAAAGGGAGCGATTTTTGAAGGGCTGTAAGCGCATCTACGGTTGCTGCAGCAAAGCTCTTTAGTGACAGCGGGTCTTGCACTACTTGCTGGGTTTCGAAAAAAACTTCAGGCGGATCCATGACGGCAGCAACGAGAGCTACCTGATACACCCCCTCATTTTTTTGTACCTGAGCAAGCACCAAAAAGTCGGCACCAACGGCTTTCACTGGCTTCTCCCAGGCAGAAATCTGCTCCGCTTGCACCCTTGCTAACGTCGCCATAGTCGGCTGTTCTGCGACAGTCACCAAATTGAAACGGGCGCCACGCTGAAAAAACTTTTCCAGCTCCGATTGCACAGTCTGAGTGTGAAGATTCTTCGTTTCGGAGGCCACCACAGTGGCAACCACGGATCGAAACGCATAACGCGCGTCGAGCTCAGGTGACGCCCCGGCAGTAGCAGACAAAAGAAAGAAGTACCCACACAGCGAAAGAATTTTCTTTTCCATTTTCATCCAATCTAGGGGGAGTCCCGTATCTTTTTTTCTGATGCATGTAGTATGCCAGCGCTGTTTACGTTGGGGAAGGCTCTCTGTTAGAGTGAGGCAAGTGGCCAATTTGCGTTTTTCAAATCCGCTCCTCTGGGGCGCAGCATTTCTGTGGGTCCTAGCTGTCTTTCTATGGCCAGTGCCCACCAACCTGCGCTTGCAACACGAGGTGGAGCCTCAGGCGGCCTCTGCTGGAGAAGGCTTGTATAAGTCGGAACTTACCGAGGCGAACTTTGGTCTCTTGGGGGTACGTTTTTTTGAGTCAAACCAAGGTCAGCGCAGCTGGAAAATCCGCTCTGACTTTGCCGAACTCCACCGCAGCAAGGGAAATTACGCCTACATGAAAGGCGTCAATGCCGACTTTTTTTCTGATAACTCGGACAATGTCATCAGGACGAAGAGCGACTACGGCCGTTCTCATTTCGACCGGCGCCTAGTGGAGCTCGAAGGCAATGTGGTAGTGCGTTCACAGCGCGGCTACCGTTTTCTTATGAACCGGCTGGATTACTACGGGAAGAATCGCCATTTTCGCTCGAACGATGCAGTGGAAATGAGCGGCCCCAACGTCGATCGCCCCGAGATGCTCGTTACCGGAACGGGCCTTGAGGGGAATCTCGAAAACGGCAATTTTATTTTTAAACGTAATACTCGAGCACGACGGCGCCTAAGCACAAATCAATGGATTCGCATCCAATCTTCCTCGGGTGAATTCCAGCCTTCTTCTCAAAAGGCTGTGTTTAACGACGGAGTCAAAGCTACGCTCCCCGAATTGAGCGTGCAGAGCGATCGACTTGAGATGAACGTAGGCGATCGTAGCAATGAGCTGCTTAAGGCTACAGGCCACGTGGTTCTGTACCACAACAATCGACGGGGCACTTCGGAAACGGCTGATATTGAAATTGGGAAAGACAAAGTCGTTCTCGAAGGCGGCGCTACCATCCGTGGCGACGACAACGAACTT
This sequence comes from uncultured Pseudobdellovibrionaceae bacterium, assembly GCA_964616705.1. Lineage (GTDB taxonomy): Bacteria > Bdellovibrionota > FAC87 > UBA2466 > UBA2466 > JAIEOG01. The sequence goes on along the minus strand of CAZTRP010000016.1, from coordinate 70,807 downwards.
CAAGGAAGACGCATCACCTTGTACACAAAAGAAGACCGCATTGAAGTGGAACAAGCCGAGGGGAGTTTACAGAAATGATCCTAGCGGCAGAGAACCTGGTTAAGAGTTTTAAAGGGCGCACAGTGGTGCAGGAAGTATCCCTGTCGCTGCAAAGTGGCAGAGTGGTAGGGCTTCTAGGCCCCAATGGCGCCGGCAAAACCACAACGTTTTATATGATTGTAGGCTTGCTCCGACCCGATGCGGGTCGCGTAACGTTGGGAAACCAAGACGTAGCGCACCTACCCATTTTTGAGCGGGCCCGCCTCGGTTTGGGTTACTTACCGCAAGACGCTTCAGTCTTTAGGAAGCTCCGCGTTGAGGACAATTTATTTGTCGTTTTGGATAATTTGAAAATTAGCCGTAAAGAGAAGAGAGCCCGTGCGGAGCGTGCCATGCGGGAGTTAGGTATATCGCACCTGGCAAAGCAGCACGCCATGACGCTGAGCGGCGGGGAACGCCGTCGCTTGGAAATAGCACGTGCCCTGACTCTAGAACCGAAGTTTCTTCTGCTGGACGAACCTTACGCCGGAATTGACCCTTTGGCGGTTCAGGAGATTCAGCAGATAATAAAGAATCTTCGCAATCAGGGCATCGGGGTAATTATTACCGATCACAACGTGCGTGAGACATTGGCCAGTTGCGATGAAGCTTATTTGATTAAAGAAGGCAAAATCTGGGTGCACGGGACGCCCCAGGAAATTGTGAACAACGAATCCGCCCGGCGTTTTTATCTGGGAGAAGGCTTTAGGTTATAAAGATGTCAATCGGACTCAAACAATCGCTCAATCTCAGTCAGCAACTGGTGATGACACCACAGTTGCAGCAAGCCATTAAACTGCTTCAGCTCTCCAGAATGGAGCTAGAGAATTTAATCAACAACGAATTGGTCGAAAATCCAATCCTAGAAGAGTCTGCCGATTCTGAAAGCTCCAACCAAAGCATTGATGAAGTAGCTGCTCCGGAGCAAGCAAAACCCGAAGAGAACCCGCAACAATCCGAAGACTTCAACTGGGAAAACTACCTAGAAAATGCCCGCTCTACCCCGAGCTTGCCCGTGCACCGAGGTGGCGAGGACGATTTACCGTCTTATGAAAACACGCTAAGCCAACCCGCTTCACTTACAGAACATGTGATGTGGCAGCTAAAAATGAGTGACCTCACCGACGCCCAAAAGGCGATGGGCGAAGTTATCATCGGCAATATAAATGAAGACGGCTATCTGCAAGCCTCGCTCGAGGAAATGGCGGAGAAGGAAAGTTTCGACATCCACGAACTCGAAGCGGTTTTGTACCAAGTCCAGTCGTACGATCCCATTGGCGTGGCCTCTCGGGATTTAAAAGAGTGTTTGCTAGTGCAAATTTACGACTTGCAATACAACGACGAGTCGTTGGAACGCATGGTGGAAAACCACCTGCCAGATTTAGAAAAAAAGAATTATCAAAACATCGCTAAGACGCTCGGCATTTCCATGGAAGATGTCATTGAGCGAGTAAAAATCATTGAAGAACTCGAGCCTAAGCCCGGACGCGAATTCGGCGGGGCGCCTTCTCACTATATTATTCCAGATATTTATGTTGTTAAGCGAGGCGAAGAATACGTCGTTATGCTCAATGAAGACGGCCTACCGAAACTAAAAATATCGGGTTTTTACAAGAGTCTTTTAGATGAAAGCGCTGTAGCGAAGCAGGCCGAGACCAAGGAGTACATTCAAGGCAAGCTGCGTTCGGCTGTGTGGTTAATCCGAAGCATTCACCAGCGGCAACGCACGATTTACCGTGTGACTGAAAGCATTGTGAAGCAGCAGAAGGACTTCTTCGATAAGGGCGTTGCTTTTCTAAAGCCCATGGTACTTCGCGATGTGGCCAATGATATTGGCATGCATGAATCGACGATTAGTCGGGTTACCACGAACAAGTACGTTCATACTCCGCGTGGTATTTTCGAATTAAAGTACTTTTTCAACAGTGGCATCAGCCGAGTACATGGTGCCGACGTAGCAAGCGAGACAGTAAAAGAAAAAGTAAAAACGATAGTCTCTCAAGAAGACGCTGCCCACCCTTTCAGCGATCAGAAGATTGTAGAAATGTTGCTGAAGGAGAATATCAACATCGCAAGGCGAACTGTAGCAAAGTACCGAGAGATGCTAGGAATTCTCCCTTCCTCGAAACGAAAAAAAGTGTTTTAAATAGAGCACGAACGACGGAGATTTAACTCATGAGTTACCACTTTGTTTTCCGAAAAATCGAAGCAACCGACGCACTCAAAGCTAAAATCGAAAAGCGAATTAAGAAGTTCGAAAGACTTATTTCCTACCCAATGGAAACGCATGTCATCCTGACCTTGGAAAAGGTTCTCCACTGCGCGGAAATCACCTGCCACGCCGAACACCGAGTGCTGGTAGCGGTAGCCAAAACTAAAGACCTTTACGAATCCATTGATCTTGCTGCTAAGAAAATTGAAATGCAGCTAAAGAAAGAACGCGAGAAACACAAGGGGCACAAGCTTGCGCACCTTGCTTCGCGGCCTGCCTCTACGAAGCTGGCTTCGGATGTTAAGGCGGTTTTGCCGCATTTGAGTAAGAAGGAACGGCTCTCCTAGAAACTTATCTATTCAATACCTCGCCTATTCGGGAAGGCCAATTATTCCGGTACAGGTTCTCCATCCCCCTCGTAACCGGAGTCCCGTTCACATATATCTCGACGTTTCCTGGACTAAAAACGCCGAAGCCATATTCGGAAATTTCTGAGTTTGGATAGTTCGCTTTAATGTCGTTCTTCAATTTGTTGTAGGACGCTCGGTAGTCATCATTGGTAAGGCATGTAACGCAGTATCCAATACTGAACCTATCCCGGGGCGGCGATTTTTGAACTGGCGGCGAAGAGGGCGCTGCTGCGGGTCGCTGAGGCGACTGAGAAGGTCTCACAGTTTCGGTTGATGGTGAGTGAGAAACCGAAGCCACCGCCGCCTCTGCTCGCCCCGTTGAATTGGACTCGCGCGACTCAGCAGCCTTATCTACGTAGGCTTTTGCATGTACCGAAAACTTCTGAACTAGCGAAGCCGGGATCCCCTTGTCTGGGTCTCCACAACTCAAACAAAAGGGGTTACCACTTGATACATCCGAATGGACGTAATTCTCGTAATCAGTTTTCACGCTCGCGTGAACATCTTCGACCAGCTTAGAGAGCTCAGGGTTTTGCTTCCGCAATTTTTTTCCAAGCTCTTGAACTATCTCGTTCTTAATATCAACTTTGCTTTGCATGTATAAGCGGGATGCTAATTCTTTTTCTTTTTGTGTGAGATATCTCCGGTTGACTAATTTTTCCCAATCTAACTTATCTCGCACTTCATAATTTTCGCCGAATTCTGCACCAGGCGCAGCAAAACCTTGCCTAAACACCTCTCCTAAAGCTTCTTCTAATTTCGCCTTCTGCTTCGTTGCATCGCCCTCGGAACCGGCATCAATCAGCAGCTTCGACAATCTCGTGACTTCCTCGCTGCGAGTTTTTGGTCCAGTATAGTCTGAGGGGAATTTTCCTGCCGTATCAGAAAGCTGGTTAGACTTAAAACCTTCCAACTCTTGTTGAAATTCTGCCAAAGGCGCTTTCGGATTTTTGATTACATCGTCATAGCTCGCCTTCAACCCGCCGAAGAGTTTTACGGCTAAAATGGAGGGCTCCTTGTTTTGAGCAGACGGGCCATTTTCTTGATTTGACTTCTTTTCCGTGTAGTGGCGACCAAAAGCATGAGCTGCTTCTATTGCGAGCTCGGCGGTAGCGGTACCGAGTATCCCCACATTGGTCTTGGGTCGGTTTTTCAAAGTTTCAACCTGATCCGCACCCCTGATTGAATCTGCGATCAGTGTCGCGGCTTCTTTTGCTTTGGCATCAGCGCTATTAGGGTCGTTTTTACTCAACGCTGTCGTAGCGCCTTTCAATGCATCACTTGCCTTGTCTGCGGATTCGCGAAGCGCCTTTTTTGCTTTTTCTAACTCTGCCGCTTCCTTCGCCACTATATTAAGTGCATCATTGAACGTATCAAGCCGAGATTGGCTCAATGCCTTAGCACCTTGCTCGCCATACTTCTCAATATTCGGATCTTTTGGCACTGGCGCAGCGACAACGTCCTTTGAATCAAAGCGAGTAGCTAAGAACTCTTTATACGGAGATTTTTCATCAAGCTTGTTTTCCGTGATCCAAGTTTCAAGATCTTTGAGTATCGTCTCTTGTTCTGGGTTCGTCCCGCCTTCGTTCAACTCCACGTATTGAGATTTCCCATTGTCCCAATAGAAAGCTTTTCCCTGGTGAAAGTATACTTTTCGATAAGGAAACTCCGACAGCCCAGTGTCTACATACAAATTCACGCTATCATCGAACTGCATCAGCTTACGTGATTTTGTAAGGTAACGGTTGTTGTCCGGTTTCTTACCACCGGGAAGCAGACCTGCAACCCAAGCAACATCGCCATCCGAAGCCGGAGCGTTTACGAATTCGCCTTCAACAGGTGCCACCGGCCTAGGTGACAGGTTGGTTGCCGGAGCAGAAACCGCGGGAGCATAAGGTGAAGAATGCAAAGTGGGCGTTGAATCAGCCGAAGTGGCTTCTTGTTCCGCAGTAACATTACCGCGACCTACGGAAACAACATCGGAAGCGGAGCAACTTCCCGACGAACAAGCTGGAGACACAGGTCCACATTGCCCGTTTGGGCAGCTGCGCGTTCCACACTGCCCGTTGGGACATCCGCTAACCTGGGGCACTGCCATTCTCAGGAGTCCGCCGCCGTTTCGCCGGCGCGCATGTGCTTGGTCACTTGCAAACAAAACCAAGGTTAAAATTAGCGCGGTAGATCCAAAACGCGAGTTCATACTTCCCCCGTCTATAATCATAAGCAAGACCAGGGCCCACTGTTTGGAACGGAGGAGAACCGCTATAACCAATTGAATTTATGTGGTTAATTCTACTACTTGAGGGCGCGCCGATTTTGGGCCGATTGTCTAGAATCTTTACAGACTACACCGCAGCTGACGGAGACTCGTTTAGCGCATTTCAATAATTGGCGCGAACTCCGGGCGTATTGAGCGGTTATCGATCCCGTCGTGGCTAAACTGATTAAAGCGTCTAGGGTCGAATGGGTGCCAGCGCAAATTGCCGTTACCAGCACCCCCACCTCCAGGACTCCTTCCGTACAAATACGTGTTCGCGTTGAGCGTTTCCCGAAATGGACTGCGAATTGGGAGACTATCGAAGTGAAAGAGATCCCTCACCCGCACGTTGGCTTTGTCGTGGCATTTTGTACATGCCTGTCGATCTACAGATAGTGCACCCCTTAACGAATGCTGCGGTACCAGACCATAGGTTTGAGTTGTCGTTGGAGCAAAGGCGGTGAGCCCCTTCTCAGTATGCCAAGCGGCTCCTCGACTGGAACGAAAGGGAGTATTGAGCAATTCCGTAACCAAAGCGTCTGACATATTAGGCAATTTCTGAGTAGCTCCCACACTCGAAAGACTCTTGTCGGTGAACCCCTCTGTGCTTATTTCCGCTCTAGTCAGTGGAGTTGAATCGAGAGCCACTAACGCCTGTTTCGCCTCGTTTGCTAACGACGGGGACTTACTATGGATTTCTGTTAGCCGGGAACGGAGATCGTCCTGTGTGGGCATCGGAACAAAGATATCTGGATCTGCCACCTCACCCGGAGCCGCGGTCTTTCTGGTTCGAATCTCTAGAACATGAGAAGCACCCTTTTTATCGTTCGCAAAAACAACCTCTCCGGAAATAGTTCCCTCAGGAAATTGCCAGTCCCACAGATCACCTCCGTCACTACTTTTGCTTTTTTTAACCCGAATTTTCTTTAAATTTCCGTCCTTGTCCTTGGGGAGCGAAATAAAATTGAAGGTTCCAGCGCTCGAAGTCGATGGGAGGCCCCCGGGATGGCTAAATACCTTCATCGTACCAGTCGTGGGATCAATGAAAGCGGCATCTTGTGCCACGGTTGAATTGTGGCTTCCGCGAACCCCCACCACCGGACTGGAGTCATCCTGGTAACCACGAGGCAGAGAAGCCTCGTCATAAAATATCGTATTGGGATCAGCTAAAACTCTCTGCAGCTCCGGGCTCACTACCGAGGGCAGAATCCGGCGATAGGTTTCAAGGCGATCCTTTGGCAATACCTGTACCCTATTTTGGGCCAACGAGGCGCGATCTAGTGGCGGGCGCGATTTTTCCAGAAATGCCACAAGTTGCTTAAACTGAGGATCTGCGTGCATCTGGCTCTGATCCAATGGGTCAGGAGGCATGTTCTTTTTGTCCACCAAAGCAGTCCGAAAAGCCGCCGCCCATTTGGTAGCATAAGCCCGCTTCGTTTCGTCATCTGACTCAAGTGCAGCCTCAAGCTGCTTAGGATCTAAAAGCCACGCTTCGAACGGCATGTTCGATTGGCTACCGTGACATGATAAGCACTTCGAAGAAAAGTGCCCAGTCATGTGGGGCTGTTTTATTTCAGGGCTTTTAGATTGAGCTACCGATGGAACTGCGCCCAGACTCTTCGCCTTCTCTTTGGGCTTACCGCCAATGCTCTCAATACAGGCCCTAAGTTCTGGAAAGGTTCCCCGGGAGACTCCGTCATGCCTTCCATTGGTTAGATTTACTATCCAACCAAGTTCATTCGGGTTGGAGTTCCAAACACAAATCAGGTCCTTAGTTGAAGCGCTTGTCGCAAGCAAACAGTCGTCTAGATTTTGGATTGATGCCCCCATGGCGCCGTCTGGACGATTTTGAGTGCGACCAGAAAAATGGAACGGCTTCCAACCGAATGCAGTTTTCGCACAAACGGCTCCATTTGCCGCGGCATTGACAGCTCTATTGCAATCCGCCTCGGACATGCCGTACGGCCCTAACACTGGATGAGAACCTCTCGCAAACTGCGGTTTAAACTCCCCATTAGCCACAGACTTGCAGACGAAATCGCCAGCGGGTTTATTCTCGACCGGCACCGAAACTTCTTGAATGGAAGCAGCCTCCCGCTTGGCGACGGGCGTTGCAGACGGTTTAGGACTGTGGTTCTCAGGCGGAGAGGAATGAGACTGAGACTCGGGCACCGACGGGGGCTTTCCAAGGAACGCTGAGACAGCGCTGAACTTATGCCCAAAGGACTGTTGCCCTTTTTCAACAAACGGAGAATAAAATTCACGAATACTCCGTGATGCCTCCTCAGGCAGATCCCGCAGACTACTATCGACAGCACGCCTAGTTCCATCCGGATTTTTCGCAAAGAAAACATCTATTGGTTTAGCTTCCTTTTTATTGGACTTCCACTGCAGTGATCCGGACCGCGATACTGAGACAGTTCCCGCATCGGAACTATGGGGAACTTCTCTCTTACTTTCAGCCACTGGCGAGATCTCTGGCGACGTACGTTGCGAGGTGTTCGTAGAGCGGCTCGCTAAATCCGGCTTAGCACTTGGCTGCTCCGCCAGCTGCTGAGGAACCTCCTGCATGGGGGGAAGCCCCCAAGCAGCCATTTGTTGTTTGATCCATCCCACGCCCTGTTCGTCAAAAAAAGCCCTGGTTCCAGTAGCAGAGTCTACGGCTGAGGTGAGACCCACTAACTGGCCCTGGCTATTCTTAATGGGCCCGCCGGAATCGCCAGATTCGATTTTAGTCTCATGAGACGGAACGCAGGTAGTGCTGGGCATATCCAAACGGGTCCTCCGTGCACAATTCACCCCGATCCATGCCTCGCCGCCTCGACTTGCTTGTGGCTCGAGTCTGTCTGATGGGAAAGGTTGTTGTCGTTTTTTTAGCCCAAGGTATTCGCCCTCGGACAGTTTTACTTTTCCATCTTGGTCGGTATCGGCTAGACGAGCCGGCCGCACCCCAGTTAAGTCGGAGCAGGCGGCGTCAAAACGAAAGATTCCCACGTCACGTAAGTCGCCGTTGTTCACGGCAGAGGCCATTCCAGGCGCATTTTTGACCCTTACTGTTTCGTTTATTCCTGGAAGATGGAGCCTCACCTCACTGAACATTTCCGTCGATTTGTTCTTGGCAACTTGATTAAATAAACAGTGGCCACCCGATGCAAAGGCGACACGACATCGTCCTTCCCCTAAATCCTGCTTGTAGACCGGAACAACCTGGCACGCTTGCCCAGATCGCGGCCTAGAAGAAAAGAAAAATACTGCGTCGATCCCCTGGGGATTTTCTGCGTAAATTGAAAGATTCGTTTCTCGGCTTTTGGAGACAAAGTCAGTGCTGTGCTCTCGACCACGCGCTTCTGCGTAGATCGTAGCGCCAGTCCAAATGGGAACTAGGGTCACTGCGATAAAATGTCGGATAACCGTCCGCACTTTTTCCCCTACCGACAAATTGGAGCAAGCAAAGGGCCAGTTCACCATGCGACGCCCACAACCAGCATACGCATAACCTCCAGCCAAAAACCCCCTACCCAAGCCGCAATCAAGCAACTCAAATAGCTAAAATAATTAAGAAAAGGAGTCCTCCCATAAGAACTCCGATACTAAAATAACGCTTTCTATTCATAGACACACACTCTGAAAGGGTATCGGCAGATTGCCGCGGTGCCTTAAGAGAAATAACGCTTTGAATAAAATAACTTGATTCTGCCCTGCCAGAGGCGTACTACACCGCCCCTATGATTAAGTGCTTCTCAGTATTTTCCATTGCACTCGCGCTAGCCATCTGGGCTGCTTGCGAGCGCTGCTTTTTGAACTAGCTAAATTCTGTCGCGTGAAACGCGACAGAATTTATCCTGAGGGCATAGCCCGAAGGATCCCGTCGCAGTCAGCACAGTTTTTAAAAAGGAATAGACCGCTCCCCTCGGTCTCTTGTCGTCCCTGATAGTCCCCATTATGTAATTGAGATGAACGGCAGCCAAAAGGCGTTTGTGTACATGCTCGCCAACGATCGGGGGAACGTCCTGTACATTGGAGCGACCTCAAATCTCAAAGAACGGCTCTATTTTCACAAGAGGAGGATGATTCCCGGTTTTACGAAGAAGTATAATGTGCACCGCCTAGTTTACTTCGAACTGCATGGGGATATGGGGTCTGCAAGAAAGCGAGAGCGTGTACTCAAAGGCACGAGTCGAGCGAAAAAGGATCTTCTCATTAAATCTGTGAATCCATCTTTGTCGGAGTTAAACCCAGAAGGCATTTGAAAAGTATAGTCGCGGTCGATGCATGTATCGCGCATTTAAGGCTAAAGGGACTTGGGAAAAGCAGGATGAGCTACACAACATCTACGCTGACTACGACGAGATCCTTCGGGCTGCGCCCTCAGGATAAATTCTGTCGCGTTTCACGCGACAGAATTTAGCTGAGCGGTAGGTTCTGCAGATGTGGAACTAGGAAATCTCCCCAAAGAGTCCCCTCGCCCCGCTTCAATAAATAATCACAGTGAGCCAAGCGCTTCATCACCGTCCCTAACGAATCTGCACTATAGCCGCGAGCCAATTCTTGGATCTTTGGAACGAAAAAAGGAGGTACGCCAATTTGAGGCGCTAGCGCCTTGGCATCGCGCACACCACTGTCCATCAAATTCAAGCACACGGCCACTTGTCGAAAGTGCCGCACCAAAATAGCCAAGATTTTAATTTCACTCTCACCCGCTAATAATAGCCGGTGAAACTTCAACATCGCAGCCATTGAACGACGCGCTACTACGTCCTCGCTGAGTTGAAAAATATCTTCGGTAACCGAACTGCCAGAGACTTCACGAACATCTTCGCGTCGAATGCCCTTTGCCTGCCCCACAAACATAGCGACTTTTTCGCATTCGCTCGCCACAAGCGCCAAAGACCTGGCCGAAACCTCTACTATCGCTTCCCATGCAGCTGGCTCTATAGACTTACCGCAACGCTTTTCAAAAAAAGATCTCCACTTCGGCCAATCGCGATCATAAGGCTCGGAAACCTCCAAAATACATCCGACTTTTTCCACCTCTTTGATCCAAGATTTTCTCTTGTCGACCTTCTCAGCCAAAATCAAAAAGCATGTTTGTGGTGCTGGATTTTTGAAATAACTCTCCAGACGCTCCAACAAAGCGGCTGAGGCCTTCTCAAATCGGCGGCACACCACCAGCCTCGTCGAATTTGGATCGTCAAATAGCCCTGGCAACGTATCCAACGACGCAAGCAAGTCTACCGGAGCCACTTGCTCAGCATCGAAAACCTCGTAGTTAAAACCACTAGAGTCGCTGTTCTTTACAAAATGTCCGCGTAGCTTTTCCGCAAACTCAGAAGCTTGAAATGGCTCGTCACCACTTACCAAGTAAATACTTGCAACTCGCCCCTCGTCTAAATCGCGAAGCGCCTGCGCCAAACTCACTACTGCCATTTTAAAACTGCTCCAGAATCGAATCGTAAACGTCGCGCATAATATCGCGCGCAATGGCTGGGTATTGCGACTCAATCAAAGACTGCTGAAGAATGCCCAGCGAACTAGGCGACTGGTAATTTTTCGTCCGTGACAATTCTGCAGGAACGCGACGGAAATTTGAAAAGCTCCCACTCCAAAAAACTTTCTGCGTAGCTGGATCCACCAACGATAACCCCACCCCGGCCTCAACCACAATTTCTGTTGGCAAACGACGGTAGTCTTCTAAGCCCTGAAAAGCCATGGGCGTTAAGTTGGTGGGGGTGTAAGAGATACTCTGAATCACCCCACGCACCTCATAGGCTCCTGGCTTACGCTGTGTAATCACCGTACCGCCCCGACTCTGCAGCTCGCGAATAAAGGCGTCGGTAAAAACTCTCTCAGCGCCGATTTCATCTGTGGTGTTTTCAAAAACCGGAACATATAGCCCAATGGGATTATCAAAACCTTCTTTGAGACGGTGCTGCAAGCTATAGCCGCAACCCGACAAAATGCCGATGAGCACGGCAAAAATGGCCCCAAAGTGGAGCTTGCCTTCTACAGACCTGGGATCGTACTTTTTACTCATTCTGCACAGCACACTAGCAGAAAGGAACCAACCTGTGGAAGATGTCGTCATATTGTCTGCCGTCCGTACTCCTATTGGCTCGTACCAGGGGAGTTTAAAGGATATCCCGGCCCCGCGTCTAGGCGGGACTGCCATTACTGAAGCAGTGAAACGATCGGGCGTGGCCCCCGAGGCTGTTGACGAATGCCTAATGGGTTGCGTTTTACCTGCGGGCCTTGGGCAAGCCCCGGCCAGGCAGGCTGCGTTGTTTGGTGGGCTACCCCACTCAGTCCGATGCACCACCGTGAACCGAGTTTGTGGAAGCGGACTAAAAACCCTGATGCTGGGCGCACAGATGATCCAAACCGGCGATGTAGACGTAGTAGTAGCCGGTGGAATGGAAAATATGAGCCGAGTGCCTTATCTCCTCGATAAGGCCCGCGAGGGTTACCGCATGGGCCCCGGAAAGCTTATTGACGCTTTGGTAAATGACGGCCTTTGGGATGTTTACAACAACCAACACATGGGCAATTGCGCAGAGCTCTGCTCTAAGGAAAAAAATATCTCGCGCCAAGATCAAGACCGCTACGCTCGCCAAAGCTACGAACGCGCGCTTCGTTCCATTGAATCGGGCCTATTCGTCGAAGAAATCGTACCCATCACGGTGACTGGCAAGCAAACCATCGTGGTCGATAAAGACGAAGAACCCGGCCGTGGAAAGCTAGATAAGTTTGGAGACCTTAAACCTGCCTTCGACAAAGCGGGTACGGTTACGGCTGCCAACGCTAGCTCGCTCAACGATGGAGCGGCGGCTTTGGTTTTGTGTTCTGCCAAGTTTGCTGCCTCAAAGGGCTTAAAACCCATCGCCCGAATTGTCGCCCAGGCCAGCCACGCCCAAGCGCCCGAGTGGTTCACTACGGCCCCAGTCGCAGCGGTGCAAAAATTGCTTGAACGTGCCGGAAAGAAAGCGTCCGACATCGACCTGTTTGAAATCAACGAGGCGTTCTCTGTAGTGGCCCTTGCCTGTGCACAGGGAATTGGCGTGGAGGAGTCTAAGGTAAACGTACGAGGGGGCGCAGTAGCACTGGGACATCCCATCGGCGCAAGCGGAGCTAGGATAGTTGCAACCCTAGTCCATGCCCTACGGGCGGAGAAAAAACGTTGGGGAGTGGCAGCCATTTGTATTGGGGGTGGCGAAGCCTCAGCGGTTTTGGTAGAGGCTCTTTAATGCTGCGTTTACCGTGCAATCCTGAATTGGAAGCCCAACTCCTTGCAAAAGGTTCCCAGAACCTTAGCCGGCACTATCGAGAAAATCCCTCTTATGGCGAACTCTTGCAAAATGCACTTCGTGAGCGCTCGCCTTCGCTCAGCACTGCGGAGTGGATTCGGTTTCGAATTCTGCATCGCCAGTTTAGTTCTGGATACGTCGCGGGCCTGCCGCTCGCTGTGTCCGCCGGTCGCTTTTTGGTTCGTTCTCTAAAGCGATTTAGGTGGAATGCGTGAAACCGCCTAATAAGCCGGGAACAATTCACCAATTTCACTATTGTGCCAGCCAGGCCGATGCCGTCACTGGACAAATGCTTTGGATCCAAACTGCCCTGAGACAAGTAGGCATTGGCGGCGAAATTTTCTGCATCGAGAATAAAACGCCCCCCTCTTCGGGAATTCGGCAATTCACACCAGCGCAGTTTAATTCTGGCGACTTAGCCCTTATCCATCACTCCCATGGAAACCCAGACCTTGCTCGCGTACTGAACACCAGCCTGCCAAAGGCGTTGATCTACCACAATGTTACTCCTAGCCATTTTTTCAAACACGACCCTCACCTTGCCGAGTTTTCCAACTTAGGGAGACGCCAAATCGCGGAATTCCGAGGGAAGATCATAGCTGCATTTGGCGATTCTCGTTACAACTGCTCGGAATTGGAAGTGGCAGGCCTAAGCTCTCCGGAAATTTTTCCACTGCTCAATATCGATCCCCACCCAGCTGAAAAGGCCGAAGAAAACGATGCAAGCACGCGGCCCAGAACTTTGTGTTTCGTTGGCAAACAAGCGCCACACAAAAACCAAGCTTTGCTAATTCAATCGCTTGCCTACCTCCAAAATGCGTATCCGGATGTTTATCGACTGGTATTGGTAGGTCGGGCAGATCCGCTCTATGGTGACTACTTACGCCTTCTTTCAAAAGCACTCAGAGTGGAGAAGCACGTTACCTTCACTGGCCCGCTTTCAAATTCCGACTTAGAAACGGTATACCAAACTAGCAGCGCACTGGTTTGTGCGAGCTTGCACGAGGGTTTTTGCATTCCGCTTGTGGAAGCCATGCGGAATCGGCTTGCCGTGTTTGCCCTTCCCACTAGTGGTGTGAGAGAAACTCTTGGTCAAGCCGGAGTTCGTCTGGTTTCCCGCGAACCGGCCAAGATTGCCGAGAGTATTCATACGGTGCTTGAAAATAGCGCCGCGTTGAGCGCGGTGTTGGAATCGCAAGTAAATCAATTGGATAAACTCAGCAAGCAGCATAGTACGGCTCGATTGCAGAGTATTTGCACACAGCTCCTAGGCCCGCTTCCGCACACACTTTCTGCTGCGATGCCCGAACTCTACGTATGAAATCGCTCGTCGAAGCACTGACGGCCTACCAACATCGCATCCAACCGTCCGACTTCCCTTGCATCAGCGAGCAAGCACTGTTGGCCGAGCGCTTTTTGAAACTGGCTGAGCAAGGACAGGCTTCAACTGAGCGCAGTCACTTACCTGGACACTTTACTGGCTCAATGTTGGTAGCGAATCTAGAGCTCGATCAAGTGCTTCTCACTTTGCACGCCAAGCTAGGACTTTGGCTGCAGCTCGGTGGGCATGCCGATGGCGACACTGATATGGCGCGGGTTGCACTCAAGGAATGTGAAGAAGAATCTGGACTCAAAGCTTCGACTTTCTTCCCACTTGAAAAATTCTTCCGCAGTGAAACGAAACCTCCGATTTTTGATTTAGACATTCATTGGATTCCTGAGCGTCCCAAAGAGCCCGGACACTTCCACTACGACGTACGCTACCTATCCATTGCAGATCGAAATGACCCAATTGCCCTGTCACCTGAATCAAAAGACCTCCGTTGGATCGCTCTGCCAGATGCCTATCGCCTGTGCCCGGAAAAAAGCATGCAAAGGCAGTTTGATAAACTAAACTGGCTAAGGTCGAACGGGGGCTTGAATGAGACACTTTCTTAACTTCCTACTTGCCGCAAACTTCTTGGCGGGCTGCGGCAGAAGCGTGCAGTCTGGCTTGGATACTGGCTTTGGTACAAGCGGCGGAACGACCGTCGATATTGGCTCAGGCACCGAGGATAAAGCTTACGCCGTTGTCTCCGATTCAGCTTCAGCTACTTACACGGTGGGATACACGGTAGGGGCCACCAAAGACTTCGCAATTGTAAAGCTCACCAGCGCCGGTGCGCTTGACACCACTTTCAATACCACGGGGAAAACCACAGCAGATTTTTCCTCCGCTGAAGACACGGCTTACGCCGTTAGCATTCAATCGAATGGGAAGATTGTTGCAGCGGGAAACTCCACCGCAACAGGAGCCACAAGCCTTGCAATGGTGCGCTGGAACACTGACGGAAGCTTGGACACTACTTTTGGCACAAGCGGAAAACTTACTCAGACCTTTGGCTCCGGAAACGCCGATTACCGCGCCATGGTACTGGACACCTCCGACCGAATTCTCATTGCCGGGAGTGCCACGCTTGCTGGACGCATGAACTTCATCCTTGCTAGATTTACCGCCGATGGAACCCTAGACACCACTTTCGGATCCGGCGGATCGGTTACCGTGACACCGGGAACTATTGCCGACTATGCAAGGGCAATTGGCATTACAAGCACTCGTATCTACGTCGCTGGCACTCAATACGTGGGCACCACCACAACCACTGGGAATTTTGCGCTCACATCCTACCTGCTCGATGGCTCACTCGATACGGGCTTTGGAACGGCGGGGGTAGTTTCATTGGACTTTGAAACGCTTTTTCCGGGTGCAACACGCAATGATTTGGTTCAGGCCCTTAGCATCGATTCGAACTCTAGAATCCTAGTTTCCGGCACGTCGTCGGATACGGCAGGGACCAGAATCGCCTCCGCACGCTACTCCTCGGTTGGAGTAATAGATACTAGCTATGGAATAAGCGGGGGTAGCTTGGTTCAGGTAACGAAACCAGTATCGGGCATCACCACGTCGATAAACGTGGCCAGCACCTACGCTCTATTGGGCCTAGGCAGCTATTTTTTCGCCTCAACCGCCGCCACCACGCCCCTTGGTTCGATTGGAATCACAAAGATGACTAGCAGCGGAGACCTCAATACCGGATTTGGGACAGGTGGGTTTTCGTTTATCGCGGACGGCTCGTATCAAACAGAAATCAACGCTAGCACGCCCTCGGGAAGCAAATGGATCCTAGCCGGCAATAGCTTTAATACGAGTTGGAACTTCGCTATCTTCCGCTACAGGCCCTAGCCTTTTTCCAGCCGTTACTACTCGTAGGTAACTTGGATTTCGTCGTTTTTGTCGACGAAAGGAACATTCAAGTTCCACCAATGCATCACCACACAACCGCCCGCAGCATCAAGACGCCGCCCCTGGGAATTTATACAACGTTCTTTCGGCTCGTAGTGCCAAAGATCGTCGGCAGTTCCTGAGTTGCCTTTGAGTACGTGGACGCCATGGCTGGTTCGCAAGGCTACTTCCATGTTCTTCGTTTCTTTGGGAAGTTCCGTCAGGGTGAGTACCCGTTTTTGGTAGCGCACACTTTGCTTCACTACTTCCTGAGCAAAGCTGGCGAGGCCATTGTCAAAATCCGGACCACACGGGGCGCTACTCACTTTTTCCATAGCCTTGCTTTTGGTGAGCGCTTGATACGTAGGCCGTGCATCCGCATCGCATGACATATCGTTTACGAAGATTTCAAACGGCTTCTTCTGCTTTGAATGAAAGCCTGCAAAGTGATTTCCAAAAGTCTCGGCTGACACTCCATGTGAGGAGGTACCCCGTGCTAAATCCGAATACTTATCGGCGGAGGAGGTATGTACAAACACAAAGAGTGGCACATTCGAGACGTAGAAATCTTTCTGGTACAACGACGTTTGCGATCGCAGATTCCAGAAAAAGTAATTTAAGGACCAAATTGGCGAGTTGAATCCATCATCGGAAGAGATTGAAGCATCCACCAATTTGGAAAACTGCGCAGGCGCGTTCACATCTGAGACCCTAACCACACCCTTGCCCACGGAAAGCGGCGCTCCAGTAAAAGAGCGCGAAGATAGTGCGACTACGGAATAGGTGAGGTTGGCCTTATCCAGAGTGCTAAAGAACTTTGGGGCATCTCGCTTCATCGTTTGATAGTAGGCATCGTTGGCTGTCGTGTGATCGAATACAAAGAGCAGCTCTGCCCGCGAAGCCACTGGCGAGGCTAAGGCGTAGCGCACCCGATTGACCGCTGGAACGACGGTGATACGAAGTTCGGCCGAAGTCTCTTTTTTCCCGTTCGAGGCAGCCACAGTAAACACTTGGACCTGTGCCACTAACTGTGCCGTCGGACGACCGGAAATTTTGCCTGTAGCCGGATTTACGGAAAGCCATTCAGGGCCGGCGACTTTACGGAAAGTGAGTGGCAAATTATTTAGGTCACGTGCTTGTTCGCCCAGCTCTGCGGCAAAAGCAGAATCCACCACCGCGGTTAGCTCGATAGGATCCGAAAGCCAGATTGGTTCCTTGGCAGAACTATCCACATCAATCTTCACAATTCCATCGCCAGACAAACCTAAGGAGTCGGTTGCGCGAATGGAAAACTGATACGGACCCGATTGTAAGGAAGTGGCGGAAATCTTCAGACTTCCTTCTTCGGATAGTGCAACCCATGGAAGAGAAGACAATGAGCTAAAGCTCAAAGTGGTTCCATCGGCTTTTTCCACGTACTTGGCGTCGTTTAGATTCACCTCAAAAACTTGCCCCGGCGAAACGGTAAAGGCCAACGCCTCGGTATGGAAGGTAGGTGACTTAGAAGTTCCCTGAACCCGACCAAAAGCGTCCACCTGAACTCGCGACTTTTTATCGTAGGCTTCAAAGACCGCCGTAAAGTCTCCAGAGTGCGCTTCCCGAGGAATCCCGCTGATTTGTCCTTCTCCCGAAACAAGCAACCAGGCTGGACCTTCAACCTTTCTAAATTCTAAAACATCCCCGTCGGCATCGTTTACCCAAGCACTCAAATCAAAAGTAAACTCACGACCAATGGGAGCATTTCCCAAAGCAATAGTTGCAGCCTGCCACTTCGGAGGCGAGTTTTTCGAATCAATCGGCACTTGCACCGTGCCGTCGGCAAACGCCCCTCGTGAGTCGGTCACTCGAATGGTCAGAGAGTTCACCTTTGCGTCAGCTTCGGTAGGTGCCCCAATTACCAAGCCCCCCGTACTGACAAAGGCCCACGCTGGACCATCGATTTTGCGAAAGCTAAGTTCGTCGTCTGGATTCGGATCCACGGCGAACGGTTTCGCCGACTGCGCATAGACTTGATCGGCCTTCCCTCGCGCCAATACGGCCGGCTTACGCCAAGCAGGAGGTGCATTGTCGGAAGCTACATCAATAACTAAAGCAACATCCGCACCTAACTTGTCGTTTTTTGCATTCACCACAAAAGCGTTGCGTCCTGCATTTGCATCGGTTGGCGTGCCTTTAATGCGGCCCGTTTTGTCGTCGATGCTGAGCCACGCAGGGCCACCAGGGGCGAGTGAGAAAGTAATTGGCAAGCCATCGCGATCTTGAACGAGATCTTTGAGGTTGTAACTAAATGTCGTCTCGGAAGTCGCCGAGAGTTGAATCGGTTCGGGTTGCTTCCAAACCGGAGGCCGAGGCACTCGCTCAACCACGACGCTTATCTTTCCAGCAATCGCGTCTTTGCCATCCGACACTTCAAAATCGAGAGTGGCCGTTCCGACTTGCTCAAAACCAGGTCGCAGGGTCAGGCTTCCCGAGTCGGAAAGATCTGCCCAGTTTACCGCGGGCATAGAAAAGCTGAGCTTATCGCCTTTATCAGGATCGATGACATGATCGACTGTGTTTAGATCGAAGGTATAAACCCGACGTTCCAAAACCTTGAAACTTAAACCGCCCGCCACGAGCACTGGGGGATGGTTGGTAGGAATAACTCTTCCAGCAAAACCCAGCTGCGAGGATCGCATTCCGTCTGAGGCCTGAGCAATCCCGACGAAACTTCCCAACGAACCAACAGGGGGAATTCCAGAGAGTGCCCCGCTTACCGGATCAATCGATAGCCACGCCGGCCCCTGAGCCAGGGAGAAAGTAATGGTGTCGCCCTCATCGTCGACAACAATTCCACCAAGAGCCACAGAAAGGTTTTTCCCCTCTTGCACTTCGCCAACAGGGTAAGGCTCGGTCACCGTCCAACGAGGAGCGGCATTTGCTTTTCTAACGGAAATCTCCGCCGTTGCGTCGCTAAAAGCTTTGTTTGAATCGGTAGCACGTATAAGAACAGCACCACCCGTACCGACATCCCCGGGACGCGGCGTACCTGCAATTGCGCCATCTGCGGAGACGACCACCCAAGTGGGACCTGATACTTTTGAGAAAGTAATGGCATCGCCGTCGGGATCAGCGGCATACGTGGCGACATTGGCACTATATTTTTCAAAAGCCCGCGCCTCTTTTAATGCAAAGCGAGCACTTTGCCATTTTGGCGGGCGATTCCCCAAAGTCACCGCTACGGTCAGGCTAGCATCGGCGGAGAGCGTGCCATTCGAGGCCCGAATAACAAACGAATTTCCAGAAAGATCGCCATCGGTAGGCGATCCGGTGAGAACACCATCTACTGTTATCCCAAGCCAACGCGGGCCAGAGACTTTTGTAAACTCGAGTGCGCGACCATCGAGCTCTTGTACATTCTTTGAAATGTCCTCGCTCACCGCTTGGCCTACGGTTGCGGCAAGCTTCAGAATCGGATTCTTCCAAACCGGCGTCTGGGGGTTCGCGGCCACCTCAACATGAATTACTCCCTTTGAGGTGAGTGTCGTAGTGGAGACTTCAAATGCGAGATCCTGCACGCCAACCTGAGCGTAACGAGGAGACAGCTTCAAAGCTCCATTCGCGGCAAGTGTTGCCCAGGGAGTTGGAGTGACAAGCCGAAAGCTGAGCGCTGGGGCGTCGCTGACGACGTACTTGGGATCGTTGATATTCAAATCCAGTACATCACGTTCTTTAATAACGAACGACAGAGCCGACCCATTGATCACAGGGGGTTCATTGCTCTCAGCCACTTTTACGGTGAGCGCATTTTGAATGGAGCCACCGGAGTTGGTTACCTGAACCGCAGCAGAAAAATCGCCCGGCTTCGTGGGCTTGCCAGTCAAAATCCCCTTCTGGGAAATCTTCAGCCACGAGGAACTATCGAAAACGATTTTATAGGTAAGAGCGCCGCCAGTATTTTCTTTGAAATTTTTGGACAGATCGTAGGAGTAATCTTTTCCTACCGTCGCGTCGGGAAGCTCTAAAGGATCGACCAAGACTATTGGAGCCCCGGCAAACGCGCTAGTAGCTATTGCAAGAATGAGAAAAAAAGAACGAGCAACCCTCATCGAATCCCCCCGGAAAGAACCTTGCGGCTAGAGTTTTTCATAGAACGAAGGGAAGGATTCGTCACGTCTAAAAAAGCCTAAGACCTAGAACCAGTGCAGATCGGCGCAGCGCGGCAACCACTTAACGCTATGCGATACTCACGCCACGAACGGTGGGCTTGGTTTTAAGAACCTGAATGCCTTCAAGTTCTAGCTCTTTCGAAAGCTCGGCTCGGTGACTAGGCTCTACTAGAACCAATAGACTTCCCCCTGCTGCAGCGCCACATACTTTGGCGCCTAAAATACGGCGCTGGGTAAGGTGCTGCATCAATTCATCTAATTTCGGTGTACTGACTCCAAAGAGCGCTCGACGCTGAGCCCATTCCTCGGAAAAAAGCTGCCCGATACGCGCCCAATTTGGGTCCGAAGCCCTTAGCTCCGAGTCCATTGTCTCGGCTACTTGCTTCAGTGAAAAAAGTCCGCGAAGCACGGTGGGATCCTTTTCGATGGCCCCTTTGTACACTTCCCAATTACTCCGGCCGCTATGGTGCTGTTCACCGGAGAAAAGCACTAAAACCCGCTCACTCAGCCCCTCGAAAATTCCAGGACGATACGAAGAGTGGTCGATTCCCCCAGCACGCGATTGAAAACAGCTTAGGCCGCCGAAAAGCGCGGCAAGATAGTCTTGGGTTCCGGTGGGGGTTTCCAAGAAACTTGCTTCGATATCCCGTATGGCGCCTAACATAGCCCATTGCCAATTCGCGTCGCGATAGTCGTTAAACAAATGGCTGATCCCGCGGAGCAGAGCCACTCCCAACGTACTCGAGCCGCCTAACCCACTCCCCATGGGGACTTGAGTTTTCCAGCTCATTTGGATTTTGACGCTGGGAAAATCTTTCCGAGAAGCAAGGTAGCTACTCACCACTGCAACTGGAAATCGAATAGCGGGATCTAGTTTCTTGCAATCAGCAATGGAAGGCAGAGCAGTAAAGGCGTGCGATACGCCACTGGGCCCTGTCGCCTCTAAAGAAAAACTACTCGCCGGCGCGTGTTCAAAACGCACCTCAGCAAAAAGATCGAGGGCAAGATTGATAGTCTTTGCCCCTTCTGTAACACAGTAAAGGGGCCAAAGATCCAGCGTACCGCCGGCTAAATCAACTCGTGTGGGAGCAGAAACTGTAAACCGACCTTCCATGCATTCCCCTTTAAGGCATCTCGATAGCAAGTTCGTCTTTGCGCAAGTAACCTAGATGTTGCCGCACGGCTTGCTCTTGTGCAAACGGACTTGTTTCAAGAGCCCGAATTTGGCGTTCCAAATCATCGCGCTGAGATTTGGCTGTCTCAATTTGCTTTGCCATGGCCTCGTTGTGCTCAAGCATCCGACGCCAATCAAGCCAGCCGCGCTTTGAAAACACGCCCATTAATAGCAAAGAGACAATCGCGCAAACGAAGGGGATCCTTACAAAAAGGAGATAGCGATTCATATTGGGTAAGTGAAGGCAGAAAACGAGGAAGGGGGTTCGCTTCCCTTCCAGGTCAAATTTGGTGAATTTTAATTGTGTTGGTGGAACCGTGGGCCAAACGAGGAAGTCCGGCTGTTACTACTATTTTATCCCCACTCGAGCAAAGTTTCAAAGCCCGTAAGTGTTGACCAATTGCATCAAACACTGTGGTTTGATCCATGAGCTCTTCCATGTCTTCCATAAACACCGCATCGACGCCCCATTTAATGGATAGTTGTCGATAAGTTTCTAGACTGGAAGTAATCGCCACCACTGGGTTCCACGGGCGGCACTTGGAGATGAGCAGAGCCGACTGCCCTGAACGAGTTAAAACTGCGATAAGTTTAGCATTTAAGATTGAGCCCAATCGAGTTGCGCCCTGCAGCAAAGCAATTGCTCCCTGCCCCTCTACCGGCAATTCCCATTGGTTGTAGAGAATGGGCTGCTCGTAAGGCATTTCCTCGGCCTGCTCAATAATGCGTACCATCATACGAACTGTTTCCATGGGGTACTTGCCCACAGCGGTTTCGTTAGAAAGCATGACCGCATCGGCGCCGTCCAAAATAGCGTTGGCAACGTCGGAAGCTTCCGCTCTGGATGGCCGGGGATTTTCCACCATCGACATGAGCATTTGTGTGGCGATAATGGCCGTTTTTCCGTGCAAGTTGCACTTGCGAACCATTCGCTTCTGCAAAACTGGAACTCGTTCATTGCCCACTTCCACAGCCAAATCGCCGCGAGCTACGAGAATGCCATCGGAAGCATCAATGATCGCTTCAAGATTAACGAGTGCATCGCGCTTCTCAATTTTTGCGATCACTTGAGTGCGCTTGCCGCGAGAGTCAATGAAGCTCTTTAGATGGCGCACTTCTTGAGCCGTTCGAACAAAAGACATGGCAATGAAATCGACGTTCTGCTCTACGCAAAAAAGAACATCGCTGTAGTCTTTGTCGGTGATTGCAGGAGCCGAAAACGAGGCTTCTGGAACGTTGATGCCTTTATTGTCTTTGAGAGTTCCGCCATTGATTACTTCGCACAACAAGGCATCGCCAACGCGATCTTTGGCCCGCAGATCCATCAACCCGTCATCGAGCAACACGGTGTTGCCAGGAGCCACGTCTTTTACAAACTCTTTGTAGCCCACCGGGATAACCGCTTTTCCATCTTTGGTGACTTCGGTGGGATCGTAAATCATCCAGACTTCTTGCCCAGGGGTGAGTTCCATACTGCCGCCAGGCAATCGAGCGACCCGAATTTTGGGGCCTTGTAGGTCAGCCAAAATCCCAATGGGCCTACCGAGCTCGGCTTCAACCGATCGTAAGTCGGCAATCAGGCGGGCAAACTCTTCGTAGCGACCATGTGAGAAATTTAAGCGGGCAACGTCCATGCCCTCTTTAGCGAGCTGCAGGAGACGTTCACGAGAGTTTACGGCAGGGCCCAGGGTACAAAGAATCTTGGTTCGGCGCTTCATGACGCGACATCATGCAACAGGCCCGGCCTCGACGCAAAGCTATATTTGGATTTTAGCGTATGGAAAACGAGGCCAGGTGAATATCGCGGACTAGGGGAGAATGCAGAGTTTCGTTCACCTGCTCCACAAGTGCTTCTTTAAAATACAACTTCCCGGCTACCGTACGCATAGTATCGAAATCTTGCTGGCGGGCCACTTCGATAACGGCATTTTTAACCACCGCCTGATGCGACTCTAAAGTCTGACGTGCATTTTCATCAAAGAGTTCGACTTCAATCTTAAACGCCATGGCCCTAGCATCTCGCGTGTCGGACTCGCCTTGCACTACGTTCACGTACATTTCTTCCAGAGCCACCCAGGTTCGCTGTTTTGGATCCGAGGCGCCTTTTGCCGCAATAGGATTGCCGTGCGCATCCACTGCGGGAGCTGCAGGTGCGGCTGCTCCGTGTTCTCCAGCAGGAGCAGCAGGAGCACCGTGTGCACCTTCTGCGGGTGCCCCGTGACCAGCGGGCGCGTGTTCGCTCGCCACTTCACGACTCACTTCAGGAAGTGCTTTCACACTTTCATAAACTCGTTTTGTAAGGAACGCACTTGCGGCCAGATTTACCAGCCCTACAAAAAGTATTAGTACTTTGGATAGCGTCTTGTTCATACCCGCAACTCCTAGCCCTCTTAGGATTATACCGGGACTAAGGTGCGATGTGTCATATCATGGTGAAATCTCTATAATTCCACGCGACGCGTGCTAAGCTACCCCGAAAAGCTATGAGAACTCTTTGCGCCTTTTGCCTTTGTGTTTTTTTCTCCACAATTTCCAAGCCAACGTTAGCCGCTGAGCCGCCCCTGGGAGAGAGCGCCCATTGGGCCGAAGACGCCACGCTACGCTCGGAACACCTCTACCCGTCGATATGGGGACAGGTAGGGGTTTTTAGAGTTCGCTCCGGGTACTCGTTGCCCGAGGGTACGGCGAGTTTTGGAATTGGTGGGGAGTTCTATGCTCTAAATGGCGGCCCCGATTTGGGAGCCGGACCCACCACGGTAAACACCATTGCGGAGAGCCTTTTCCTGGGCTACTCGCCGCTCAAGCAACTGACCCTATCGTTGATGAGACGAAATTCCTCGACGACTTATAGCGCAAACCCTCCGACTTCCCAGTTGATTTCATCGTTGGGCGATTTCACTTTGGGGGCGAGTTACGAAATCATTCTTTCTCCCAGCCTCTCGGTGCAGCCAATTGCGAATTTCATGGTCGCCTCGAACTTCAACAACCTAGCGCCATCGGGTTACACGATTAGTGCAGGTGCCGGGCTCGCAACCACCTGGGGACTTTACTCACTTACGGGAATGCCCCTTTTCGTTCACGCGAACCTACTGTATCACTCTGCCCAAATCCGAAGCGCCACTACGAACGTACTTCAACCCGAGACTTTCTTTCAGTTTAGCCGCTTCAACACCACCACTTTGGGATTTGGCGTGGAATACCCCCTAGGGAGTTTTGTCCCCTTTGTGGAATACTATGCCTCTTTGCAACTTGCGGCGCCCATTACCCTGCTAAGTTCTCCGGCGAAGGTAAGCTTTGGCACTCGCTTCATGCCACTTTCAAACAAAAGTTTGTCTGTTTTAGTAGGCGTAGATATTGCTACCGCGCGCGGACTAGCGCCCGGCATTCCTTACACTCCACCAGCACAGGTAATCGCCCAGCTTAGCTACACCACTGGCTTGTTCAGCAATGACAGAAAACACTACTTCACAACTCCCGATGTGAGCGTGGCAAAACAACATTTTGTTGTGAAAAAAGATATCGTATTCAAAGTGGGAAGCGCTGTGCTTGAACCCTCAAGTGGAGAAATTTTGAACGAAGTCGCCAGCGTGATTTCTAAGAACCGGGTCAGGAAGCTTCTTATCGTGGGCCACACCGATTCTTCCCACGGCGAGGACTTCAACGTAAAACTATCGGTAGATCGTGCCAACGCCGTGAAACAATACCTCGTAAAACAAGGCATAGATGAAGAAACACTCATGACCCAAGGCTATGGAAAACGCAAACCGCGCGCTAGCAATGCAACGGAAGAAGGCCGAGCGCAAAATCGGCGAGTAGAGTTCTTCATCCTCGATCAATAGCCAGCCCACCCATACAGTGCGGCTCGAGTCGTTTTATTCTCCGCCGCCGCCTGCTCCCGGAATGACCATCTTGGAAGGATCTAGGATTTCCTGGAGCTGTTCTTTCGACATATCGAGTGTGGCAAGAGCCACTTCGCGAACGGTCTTATTTTCCGCAAAGGCTTTTTTGGAAATTTCCGCTGCTTTGTCGTAGCCCACTACTGGCGCAAGCGGTGTTGCAAGCATTAAGCTACGTTCGACCGTTTCTTCAATTCGCGCTTTGTTGGCTTCAATGCCACGAGCGCATTTTTCGTCGAACATCTTTACGCCATTTGCCAGGATTTGGATCGATTGCAAGAGATTGTGAGCCATCATAGGCATCATGACATTGAGCTCAAAACTTCCCGACTGCCCGCCCAAGGCAATTGCTAAATCGTTGCCCATCACTTGGGCGCAGACTTGCAGCAATGACTCCGGAATAACAGGATTCACCTTTCCGGGCATAATGCTGCTGCCAGGTTGCACCGGGGGAAGAATAATTTCAGCAAAGCCACACCGGGGACCGCTAGCAAGCCAACGAAAATCATTTGCAATCTTGGTTAACGAAACGGCCACGGTCTTCAACGCACCACTCATTTCAACACAAGCATCCTTGGCAGCCTGCGCTTCGAAATGGTTCTCGGCCTCGCGAAATGGCACGCCCAACTTCTTGGCCAAGCTCTCGGAAACCAATTTTCCAAAAGCCGCGTCAGTATTGATTCCAGTACCTACTGCTGTTCCACCTACTGGCAATTCGCACAGAGTTGGCAAAGCACGCTCAATTCGCTCAATGCCCTTTTTTACTTGGTTCTCATAACCCGAAAATTCCTGGCCGAGCAAAATGGGGGTCGCATCCTGCAAGTGAGTGCGGCCCGTCTTCACAATCCCCGCAAAAGCAGCCGATTTTTTTTGCAAAGTAGCTTTCAAATCTCGCAAGGCGGGCAATAGCCGTTCTGTCACCATTACAGCGGCAGCAACGTGGATAGCGGTAGGGATAATATCGTTACTAGACTGCCCCATATTGACATGGTCATTTGGGTGGACTGGCTTCTTAGCTCCCACCGCAGACCCCAGCGCCAAATTCGCTACGTTCGCAGCGACCTCATTGAAGTTCATGTTGGTGCTTGTGCCAGAACCGGTTTGGAAAATATCGATGGGAAAGTGGGAATCGTACTTGCCTGTTTCAATGGCTTTCGCGGCTTCCACGACTGAAGCGGCGAGCTTGGCATCGAGTTTCCCGAGTTTTTGGTTCACTTCCGCACAACTTGCTTTAATCACGCTCAACACGCGGATAAAGTCGCGTCCAAAAGGAATACCGCTCACAGGAAAGTTCTCTACTGCGCGCTGCGTTGTGGCCCCGTAGAGTGCGCTTGAAGGAAGCCGCATTTCCCCCATTGAGTCTTTTTCTACCCGAAAATCTGTTCCCATGGATTTACCTCATCGATGTTGAAAAACTGAAGAAAAGGTACCTTTCACTGGCCGGCTTTTCAAGGTATCCTCGCGAGCCATGGAATTAGAGGAGCCCCTTGGAAAAGACAACTAATTGGAAATCGAAATTTCGGGAATCTCTCCCACTCATTTACTTGATTATTGCGCTTTTTGCGCTTCGCTACTCTTTGGTTGAGCCCTATGTGGTCCCCACACCCTCGATGGAACCCACACTTAAGATGGGCGACCGACTCTATGCTTTGAAGTGCGCGTACGATTTGCGATTTCCTTTTACAGACTGGACCCTTTTTCGCTTCAAACCGGTGCGAAGAGGCGACGTAATCTTATTCCGAGCCCCGCACGAGCCTGACAAAATTTATGTTAAGCGCGCTGTTGCGGTAGCCGGAGATACAGTGGAAGTAAAAGATGGTGGACTTATTATCAACGGACAGGCGGTGCCCCGCGCTCTACACACCGACCGGGACGTGATGTACGACATCGACAACAAAGAGGACAAATCTTTGTTTGTAGAAAACCAAGATGGCGTAAAACACTACTCTATTTTGGACAATTACCGACCTGCCTATCGAGCCTTCCCCGAAAGCACACCAGGCTACCCAGCAAATGGCCCGGTCACAGTGCCAACGGGCTTCGTCTTTGCCATGGGCGATAATCGCGACCAGAGCTACGATAGCCGTGGCTGGGGATTTGTTCCACTTGAGAACCTCAAGGGGCAAGCCATGTTCATTTGGTTCTCGAGCCGAAACTGGAAACTTCGCCCAGAGCGCATTGGCACCGTGCTCAAGTGACCAAAGGCTAGGATGTCGGCAGATTTTACCCACCTTCATGTTCACTCTCAGTTCAGTCTTCTAGACAGTACCATCCGTCTTGAGGGCCTGTTTGAAGCCGCTCACGCCGATAAAATGGAAGCTGTCGCACTCACCGATCACGGAAATATGTTCGGTGCACTCGATTTTTATCTCAAAGCAAAAGAGTTTGGGATTAAGCCAATTCTCGGGTGTGAACTCTACGTTGCCCCGCAAAGCCGGCTTATGCGGGGAACCCATACAAGCGGGGACGAAGAACTAGCTCCTTATTCCACCGCCCGTTCCGGCATGAACCATTTGATTCTGCTGGTACAAAACGAAGTGGGATACGCAAACCTTTGTAAACTAGTGAGCTCAGGTTTTCTCGAAGGCTTTTACTACAAACCGCGCATCGACAAAGAAATTCTCGCCAAACACACCGAAGGGCTCATCGCTACGTCCGCCTGCCTAAAGGGAGAAGTCACCAACTACTGCGTTCTGGGTGACATGGATCGCGCTCGCGAGGCAGCTATTTGGTACAGAGATCTTTTCCAGGGACGCTTTTACTTCGAGGTTCAGCAAAACGGCTTGCCACAGCAAATGTTGGTTAACGATCGATTTGCCCAACTGTCGAAAGACCTCGGCATCCCGCTTATTGCCACTGCCGATTGCCACTACCTGAAAAAAGAACAAGCCCCCATGCAAGAAGTCCTCATGGCAATCCAAACCGGGAGAAATCTCGACGAGGGTGGCAGCGGAGGAATGAAGAGCGAGGAGTTTTACTTCAAAACTCAAGACACCATAAAGTCTGAGTTTCGCCACCTGCCCGAGGCGATTTCCAACACCATGAAAATCGCTGAGAGCTGTAAGTTCGAGTACCGATTTAATGACGATAAGGGAAAGAAAATTTATCACTTTCCCAAGTTCGATCCGCCAGAAGGCAAGTCTCCCGATACTTATTTGCGCGACCTATCCCTCAAAGGCCTTCGCGATCGCCTCGACACACAGGCTTCTAGCAGAGACACGGGCGCCCTTACTCCCGAGCAAGAAGAACCTTACATTAAGCGATTAAATCGCGAGCTCGACGTTATTATCGAAATGGGTTTCACGGGGTATTTTCTTATCGTGGCCGATTTCATTGGCTACGGGAAAAGCCACGGGATTCCTGTAGGACCGGGTCGCGGTTCCGGAGCTGGAAGCTTGGTTGCTTATGCCCTTGGCATCACCGACCTCGACCCGCTTGAACATGGTCTTATCTTCGAACGCTTCCTCAATCCAGAGCGAGTATCCTTGCCCGACTTTGACGTCGATTTTTGCATGGATAAACGCGACCAAGTAATTGCCTACGTTTCGCAGAAGTATGGAAAAGATTGTGTTGCTCAAATTATCACATTCGGAAAACTCCAAGCACGAGGCGTTATCCGAGACGTTGGACGCACCTTCGGGCTAGCCGCCCAAGACGTCGACAAAATTGCCAAGCTTATTCCTGAAACGCTCAACATCACACTCGACGAAGCCTTTGAAGCAGAGCCAAGACTGCGCGCCCTTACTGAGCAAGACAGGCAAATGGCGCGGCTTTTTGAGGTGTGCCGCACGCTTGAAGGGCTTCCGCGCCATGCTTCGATTCACGCTGCGGGCCTGGTGATTTCCAATCGTCCCATGGTAGAGCACTGCGCCCTCACCAAGGGAAAAAACGACGAGCTTGTCATTCAACTCGACATGAACAATGCCGATCGAGTTGGGTTAATTAAGTTCGACTTTCTTGGACTAAAGACACTCACCTTCTTGCAACGAGCCGAGGAGCTTATTCACAAGCGGCACCCTCACTCGAGTTTCTCGCTAACGAACATCGATATCACCGACAAGAAAATGTACGAAATGCTTACCAAGGGCGACACCTTGGGAGTGTTCCAGTTAGAAAGTTCGGGGATGCAAGACCTCATGAAGAAGGTCAAACCCGACTGCTTCGGCGATATTGTTGCAAGCAACGCTCTATACCGACCAGGCCCTCTAGAAAGCGGCATGGTCGATGACTTTATCGCTCGAAAACACGGCTTAACACCCGTGGTGTATGACTTTGAAGAGCTTCGACCCATACTGCATGAAACCTATGGCGTCATTGTTTACCAGGAACAGGTGCAACAAGTTGCTATGCGTCTTGCAAGCTACACGGCCGGCTCCGCCGACTTGCTTCGCCGTGCGATGGGGAAGAAAAAAGCCGAAGAAATGGCCAAGGAAAAAGGCCGTTTCGTTCAAGGCGCACTGGCAAATAAGTTCGATGCCGCGAAGGTGGATCACCTATTTGAACTCATGGCTAAATTCGCTGGCTATGGATTCAACAAATCTCACGCTGCGGCCTATTCTCTCATCACTTGCCAAACTGCCTACATAAAAGCCCACTACCCGGTAGAGTTTTTTGCAGCTCTTTTATCGATTGAGCGTGAAAACACCGATAAAATTACCAAGTATATTGCCGATGCTTCTCGACACGGCATTTCAGTGTTTCAGCCCCACATCAACGAAAGCGAGACCGACTTTACCGTTTTGTCCGAAACAGAAATTCGATTTGGTTTAGGAGCCATAAAAGGTGTCGGACAAATCGCTATCGATGCAATCTTAGAAACACGCAAAAACGAAGGCCCCTTCAAAGACTTGTACGATCTGTGCGCACGCGCCAATAGCCGAACGGTAAACAAACGTGTCATGGAAGCCTTGGTCAAAGCGGGAGCCCTAGATGGTTTTAATATTCACCGGGCTTCTTTGTTTAAGGCAATAGATCCTGCCATGGAGGCCGGCGCCTCCATTCAAAAACAACGAGATGAAAACCAGCCGAGTTTTCTAGATCTGCTCGGAGAGAAAGATGATTCTTTTTCTCACCGAACTGTCACTTACCCAGAAGCCGCTAAATGGGACCGACTCCAAGAGCTTCAGTTCGAAAAGGACACAATCGGATTTTACGTTAGCGGCCACCCTCTGGACGATTTTCAGTCGGAGCTTCAACGCTACACCACCGCCACCGTTGCAGAATGCGTTGCCTCACAGCGCTCGCGCGAGGTGATGATTGGCGCAACCATTTCAGGACTACGAGAATTCATTACGCGCAAGGGCGACAGGATGGCTTTCGTCACTCTCGCAGATAGGTCGGATGAAATAGACGCCGTTGTCTTTTCGGACGTTTATCTGGAGTCTGAAGCGCTTTTCAAAAGTGAAGAGCCTATTTGGATCAAGGGCCAACTTGAGCGCGCGGACAACACCTCTAAGATTCTGCTTTCAAAGAAAGGCGGCGCGAGAGTTTTTTCATTGCGTTATGCCTATGAAATTCTTGGTCGGGAAATGCATATCCACCTAGGAGACAAAACCCACCTGCCTCCAGATCGCCTGGCCCAATTCCGCAACCTTATGGATGCCTGCCAGGGACAAGAAGGGGGCATGCCCGTGTATTTACATGTTAAAACCAACCAGCACGCCGATACAATACTGCGAGCCAAGGGAACACTTCCTCTAAAGCGCGAGCTCGTGCACTCAATCCGATCGCTCTTTGACGGAGTTGGAGTTAATATCGAGTTCCGATGAAAAAGATATCTGCATTGCTCCTAGCGGTCTTTTTGTTTTCCGTCTCTCCTGCCAGCTCGCTCGGGGCTACGGGAACCTATTTCAGCATTGCATCGGAGACATTGCCGCCCCTGCCCGATGGCGCTCAAGCCCCCGCTCTTTTGCTCCGCCTAAAACAACAGGCAGTTAGGGACTATTTGCAAAAGCTGATGGGGCCACGCTTCGAACGCTACAGCAACCAAGTAACCGCGGATTTTGCAGAGAAGTACATTCTGGACTACCAAGTCCCACGACAATCCCCCGATTCAAGCCAAATGGAGATTGCTGGCCATCTTGATACAGTAGCACTGCGCGAATGGATTCGTACCAATGAAACAAAGGCCACGGGATCTTCAGCCCTTAAGCCCCTGTTTTTAATATCAGCCAACGTCCCGGGCCTCGCCCTTGATCCCAGGCAAACTGGCTTTCAAGTAAAGCAAAATCCCATTGCCCAAACGGTTTATCAACGCGTCAACGATGCTTTTCAAAAGTTTAACGCGAATCTTTCAACGTCCCAAGACAGCAGCTTAGCCCTCACTCTACCGCCCACGAAGGAAGCCGAACTGCGAGCACTTCAGGGCTATGGAAACTCTGGCGGTTTTAATTGTGCTGTTTGGGTAGATATCTCGGTTTGTAAAAACTGCGGGACTCGATTTTCTATTTCGTTGTTCAACCTCCCCAATGCCAGACAGGTTCAAACTTTTTCCGCCGATGTCGGCGCTCCGGTGGGGGAACTGAGCGATCCCAAGAAACTCACAAAAGAGTTGGGCAAAATGCTGCAAGATTTTTCCGCTGGTTTTGAAGAGAGCATCTCCAAGGGGACCCTCTTTGCGCTTGAATACCGGGTGGTAATTGAAGGAATCGACACTTACAAGACCTTCAAACAAATCGACTCCCAGCTCCCAAAGCAAGATTTCGTTATTCAATCGTCCGTTTCGCGCAGTACGAAAAGCACGGCGGAATTTAAAGTGCTTAGCTCGTCGTACCCTCGAGACTTCTATCAGAACTTGCAGAGTGCCCAATTTGCCGGCATGACGCTTAGGCCGACGAGTCTTGATGGGCAAGTAGTCACACTTCGATATATGAAATAGCGGCGACTCGTGGTCCCGGCGGCGGTTCTTAAGGGGTTGCAAGTCAGCTGCGGCCAACGCCCGCCGGCACCTGCGACTGCCTATCGAATGGTCCGCCTGGCGCTATTTAGTTTTTAGGGGCTTTCCTCCCGCTCGGCTCGCGGAAGACGGTTGATGACTTCGACTTGAGAGATGCCCGCTCGACGCCCATTCGGTAGGCAGTCTCCGGTGCCGGCAGGCGTTGGCCGCAGCTGACTTGCAAATCTTTTAGAGTTTGGTTTTGGAAATCGATCGGCGCTTGTCGTTAGGGAATTGGGACAATGGTGTCGTTGACGTCGAGATCGAAGAGTTTTGAGATGTCTTCTATCGTCGGAGTATAGTCATAGGCTTTCTGTTGCAAGTACTCAAAATAGGGATATTTGTTACTCCGGGTATGCATTTCCCACGAATTCGATTTCCCGCTACATCCCAAAACAAATGGAGTACCCCCTGAGGTTGCGAGCCACACTTCTGAGATAGAGTCATCCGGCTTGAAACTGCCAAAAAAATCCCGATTCGTAAGTGAAACAGGTAGATTCTCTCGGTCGACCACAATCAACTTAGTGCCTGTCAGCAACTCCCGAAAGAAACCTACCGCTGGCGTGCTGATGGTACATTTAAACTTGTTCCCACGAGGAAGAGAGGAGATGCCCCGTTTTTTATCTATGCGGGATTCATCCCCGCTCGCTGCACAGCCAACTTCGTCAAGACGCTTTCGGCCCCAACGATAATCTTCATAAGTAGCAACGTCAGTTGCCCCTGCGGGAGTCTTCGGACAGAAATCTGTGTAGTCGGCAACAGCGTCTCCATCGCCATCAAACACAACTTCGGCCAATTTCAAGGTAGTCTGTTTCGGGGGCAGTTCTAAAGAACTTCCCTTGAGTCGCAGGGTAGAATCCGGAGTGAGATCAAAATAAGCGTTTCCTTTTCCAATCCCTCCCTCAGACACCGAACTCGAAATAAATAGAACCGCCAAAAAACGGATACAAATCTTCGTCATAATATGCCCCCTGCCGCCTGGTCTTTGTTAACCTAGGATTCGGTGATCTCGATGTCAAGAAGCCCCCCCCCTCGCGTGACCGCTACCGATTGGGCCCGGAATACGACGGGCACTTTTGGGGGTGAATTTCCAAAGGCGGGTTTAGAGCGTAAGATACTAAAAGGTGTTTTCTGTTTGTTTATGCAACGCGATATAACCAAGAAGGACGGCGGTATGATCTGGCGCTGCGCACTTGGATTTACCCTGATTTTAGCTGGCTGCAATACGCTTGCTTCACTTACCGACGATAGCACGACCGCTACGTCGGCTCCTGTGGCGCAGGAGGAATCGCCTCAGACGCTTTTGAAAAAGCGCGTTTTGGTTCTGCCCTTTCTGAACCGCAGCGATGTTCAAGAAGAAGCGCTTTCAAGAGCGGCTCTGACTCAAATTGAGCAAGCAGTCACCAATACGCCTGATTGGATTTTGGTCAAAGAAGCCGAACTCGAAGACCCGGAAAGCCTTTATTCTCCCGGCGGAGAATACCAATACAAGAAAGTATTTGAACAAGCCAAACGCTCCGCAGTGGCAGGCGTAATACTGGGTAAAATCGAGGAGGTCACACTCACTCAAGCAGGCGATGCCACCGGAGTGCTCGGCGCGAGAGAGCGGTCGGCGGTTGCCCGCATTCGCTTTCAACTCTTTGATGTTTCCACAGAGCGCGAAGTATTTACGCAAACCTCTTCTGCCGAAGCCAAACAAGAACGTGTTGCTTGGCTAGAGCTGCGCAGCCCAAGTTCGGAAACGGAAGAGGGTAAAGAGGCGGTAAGCCGCGCCGTAAAGAAAGTACTTGAGAAGTTTCCGTTGATTACCCGCAAGCTCGCGTGGATGGGGCGCATTGCTCGAATCGACCTTAATCGCTACATCGTTAATGGCGGAGAGCAGACAGGAATCCACTTGGGTCAGCTCTTGCGCGTGTACGAACCGTCAGCACCTGTCACCGACGAACTCACTGGCAAGAATTTGGGGCTCGCTCCCGGCCGATTCAAGGGCCTGCTCAAGGTAACCCAGATGTTCGGAACGGATTCGGCTATCGCTTCGCTGTACACAGGGGCCGGGTTCCGGCAGAACGACCGCGTCGAGATTCACCAAACCGAAGACGAAAACAAATGACAGCAAGAAAACTACTCTCGACTGCACTACTACTTGGGCTACTTCCCGCGGGCCTTGGGGTTGCCTCGCTGGCTCTGCGAGAAGAACTTGGGAAGGCATGCTTGCTCTATGCAATTGCCGCCCTCATTCCCTACCTAGTTCGAAACAATACTCGGTCGAACGAAAATGGCGCTATGGTGCTTTTGGCGCTGAACGGATTTTGCCGACGCTTCTTTCTGGTTACTTTGCTGCTGACATTGAATCACCTCGGTTCTTGCCCTACTTGGCTTACAGGCCTGGTCATTTCTACGACGCTCATGCAATGGAGCGGATTTTTACTCATCCGACCTGGCCGGCTCAATGCCGCGCTCATGCCTGAAATCTCAGCCTGGAACGGTTTTGGTCAGATTTGCGTCCCCGGAATTTTCCTATTCGATTTACTTTTGATTCAGAGATTTCCCGCAAACTTCCGCTTTAGCGAGGCATTTCACCTTGCTGGATATTCCTTCTTAGGCGCATTGCAGCTACTTGAAGTCGCCCACGATTTTTACCGAGTACGTCGACCCATCCTGTTGTGGCTCCGTGCCCTAGCATTTCAGCCGTAAGAAACAAAAGGCGTTTAAAAAGTCGTCCCTAGGTGCTACGCCTAGACGGTGGAACTTATTACACGACGCGCCATACCGTGGGCCGAGCTCGAAGCACTTCAAGAGCAGCTAGTAGAAAAAGTTCGGCAAAATCCGCAGTGTCAGTTCCTGCTATTAAGTGAACCCACCCCCACCTTTACCCACGGCACCTCTAGCTCAATTCAAGATCTGCTTTGGACCGATGCCGCCCAGCGCGAAATTGCGGTTCATAGAGTCGATCGAGGGGGCAAGTGGACTTATCACGGGCCCGGACAAATCCTGGTCTATCCCATTGTTTCACTGGCAAGCTTGGGCTTTGGACAAAGAGCCGTAAGACGCTTTGTAGCTCAGTTTGCCAATTGCATTCAAACCTACTTGAAGTCCAAGGGAGTGCAGGCAGATATCCAAGAAGATCCCTATGGCCTATTTGTGAAAGGGGCGAAAATCGCCTCCTTTGGGCTGAACTTTCGTAAAGGCATCAGCTCGCATGGGGCCGCCCTGTACTTAACGCCCCAATCACCCTGCTTCGCAGGCATTGTGCCTTGTGGAGTTACGAACGCCAAATTTACCTCTCTTTTGGAAGCCGGATCCGATACCGCTTGGGAAAGCGTTGCTTCAGAGCTTGGCGACCACGTCAAAAGAGGTTTCCAAGCTCCCAAAAACTGGTAACCTCTGCACTTAACTTTTCATCCGCTAGGAGACGCATCCATGTCGAATAATAAACCCTCTGCCAATCTTGTTCCGATTGGGTTGGCCGCACTAGTCGGCCTTCTGCTCGGCGCGGGAATCACTAAACTCATTGTAAGCGGTGCCGGAGACTCCGATCCCGTAGTCGCCAGCTACAACGGAAAAAATCTTCGTGCCTCTGAGGCTTTTGCCGCCATCAAGACGCGGCTTTTCGATTTAGAAGACGAAGTCTACAACACCAAAAAGCGCGCTATTAAAGACTCCATCGAACAAAAGCTTATCGATGCCGAAGCTCGCAAACAAAACATGACCATCGAGCAATTGCTCGAAAAAGAAACCGGCGGTGATGCAGGCGAAGTCACAGACAAGGAAATTACCGACTTCCTAGCGAGCAAGAATCTTTCGCTAAATGATCCTCGGATCAAGAAAGAAGATGTTCGGGAGTACATCAAGTACAGCCGCCGGTTTAAAAAACGAGAAACTTTTGTCGATGCACTTACGGCAAAGGCTTCGGTAAAAATTCTAGTTAAGGAACCAGAAGCTCCAAAACTTACGGTAGATACTTCCGGTTACCCCACTTGGGGCAATGCGAAGGCACCTGTAACCATCGTGGAATTCTCTGATTTCGAATGCCCATTTTGCTCTCGCGCTCTACCAATCTTGGCGCAGATCAAAAAGGAATATGGCCCGGATAAGGTACGCATTGTATTCCGCGACATGCCCCTTCCCTCTCATAGCCGAGCCGTTCCTGCTGCACTGGCTTCCCATTGCGCTAACGAACAAGGCAAGTTTTGGGAGTTCCACGACACCTTGTTTGGCAATCAGGCCCTCTTACAGGACAAAGACCTAAAAGAAGCAGCCAAAACCCTCAAAATGGATGAAGCAAAATTCAATGAGTGTTTTGACACCAAGAAACATATGGCGACTATCGATAAAAGCCGTCGAGAAGCCGAATCGCTGGGAATTCAAGCGACTCCTTCGTTCGTAATCAACGGCACTTTGATTCAAGGGGCTCAGCCTTTTGAGAAGTTCAAAGAGAAAATCGACCGCGCTATTTCTGGATCGTAGCTCTTACATCGGCCACCGCCAAAAGCGGTGGCCGAACTATATCTGCCACAATTAGAGACGTACTAGAGCGTAGGCGAAGTACTTCTGCGTCCCGATTCGGCCTGCTTTTTCGCACTTACCGTACGTCGATTTGAACGATCTGCTTTTTTCTCCAACGCAGCCTTCACAAATCCAACAAACATCGGATGGGGAGAAAAGGGCTTGGATTTAAACTCCGGATGAAACTGGCAAGTCAAAAACCAGGGGTGATTCTTAATCTCCATCATCTCAACAAGATTCATTTCCGCATTGAGGCCTGAGAAAATCAGCCCCTTCTCTTCAAGGATTTTGCGGTAATGATTGTTTACTTCGTATCGATGGCGATGACGCTCTTGGATGCTTTTCTTGCCATAAACAGAGGCAGCCAAAGTACCTGCCACGAGATTGCATGCATACGATCCTAACCGCATGCTGCCACCCAGGTGCTCGACGCGGCGCTGATCTTCCATAATATCGATGACAAACTCGCCCGTATTAGAAAACTCTCTACTGGTTGCCTTGGAGAAACCGGCAACACTTCTTGCGTACTCAATTACTGCCAGCTGCAATCCAATACAGATCCCGAAAAAGGGAACTTTGTTTTCCCTGGCAAAACGAATCGCTCGGATTTTTCCTTCTACGCCGCGATTTCCAAATCCACCTGGAACCAAAATCCCCGAAAGGCCTTCAAGAAGTTTTTGAGCGCTGGCCGCTTCTATTTTCTCTGACTCAATGTAACGCAAACGAATTTTGCATTGATTGGCAATGGCACCGTGGGTTAGCGCCTCACTAATGCTCTTGTAGGATTCCGTAAGGTCGACATACTTACCAACAATCCCAATTTCAATTTCGCCATTGCGCGCGGTTTGCATGGAGTCGACAATTTTCGACCATTTATCAAGACCACGTGAGCGATTCTTAAAGCCGAACTTTTTGCAAATTTTCTCGTCGAGCTTTTCTTCGAAATACACAAGAGGCACTTCGTAGATATTGGCGACATCTTTGGCAGTAATAACGTGATCGGCCTTCAGGTTACAGAATAGGGCGATTTTATCTCGAATATCTTGCGGCAAAGTGCGGTCGGTACGGCAGAGCAAGAAATCAGGCTGAATACCAATTTCCCTTAGCTTCTGCACGCTGTGCTGGGTGGGCTTAGTTTTCAACTCTCCACTGAGCCCTAAATAAGGGACGAGGGTCAGGTGTAGGAACAGAACGTTCTCTTCGCCAATATCAAAACGAAATTGCCGAATCGCTTCCAAGAACGGCAACGACTCAATATCGCCGACGGTTCCGCCGATTTCGACAATCGTGATTTCAAATCCAGCACTGACGCGACGAATACGCTCTTTAATTTCTTCGGTGATATGGGGAATTACCTGAACGGTACCCCCTTTGTATTCCCCACGTCGCTCCTTGGCGATGACGGTTTCATAAACCTGGCCAGCGGTAATGCTATTCTCTCGTCGTAAGTTTACGTTGGTAAAACGTTCGTAGTGGCCTAAATCTAGGTCGGTTTCTGCGCCGTCTTCAGTGACAAACACTTCCCCGTGTTGAAAGGGGTTCATTGTCCCAGGATCCACGTTTAGGTAAGGATCCATTTTCATAAGGGTGACTTTTAGCCCCCGACATTCCAGCAAAGAGGCCAACGAGGCAGCGGATAGCCCTTTTCCCAAAGAAGAGAGCACGCCTCCTGTCACAAAAATAAATTTGCTCTGGACCTTATCTTTGCGCCCGGCTTTTATCACTGCAGAATCCCTTTCTCAGCATGTCGTAAGACAGCTTCTACCTTTGCAACATCCTCTGGAGCGTCCACCGCAATGGTGTCGTGCGGCCAAACCACAGCTCGAATTTTCACGCCATCTTCCAGCGCGCGCAATTGCTCTAGACGCTCCGATACCTCTCGCGAGCTAGGAGGTAGAGAACAAAAACGCTCTAAGGCATCAAACCGAAACGCATAAATTCCAATATGTTTGAAATACGGGCCGGGCCCCACCGAAAAACTTTGGCGGGAAAAATCTTCCACCAAACCGTCGGGCCGAAACCGTATCTTTACAATATTGGGATTATTTTGCTCCGTTTCATCCAATCGTGGAACCGCCAAAGTAGCCATTCCATAACTTGGATCCGACTCTAATCCTTCAATCAGCGCGTCGATGGCGGCCCCCTCTAGAAGGGGTTCGTCCCCCTGAAGGTTTACCACGGTTTCGACGTTCCATGCCCTTACAGAATAAAAGACCCTATCCGTACCGCTCGGCAAGGATGCCGGCGTCATGATGGCCTCGCCGCCAAAACCAAGCACCGTCTGCATCACCTCGGGGCAATCAGTCGCGACAACTACTTTTTCCAATAGACGAGATTCTCGGGAGGCTTCCCAAACCCTTTGAACCAGGGGTTTGCCTGCGATGGGAGCTAGGACTTTGTAAGGAAACCTGGAGGAGTTGGCTCGAGCAGGGATGATTCCCACTCGCTTAAAAGGACCACGCATGATCTTCCACTAATAAACGAAAATGACCAATTGAGTCAATAGGTGGCGTGGGTCCCGCCATGCAAGCAGAGTTCGCGAATCTTGCGTAGCTCTGAAACGGCGGTTTCATTGAGATTGAGGATAGAAGTCACTGTTCCGTGGATAGATTGATAGATTTCCAAAGCTTCAACTAAGCCCGAAAACTGGGTCCGAGACTCCTCGGGCAAAGAACTCAAAAGCTTAGGGAGCTCAGGTTCCTGCCCCTCAGGGGCAGACAACGCGGCTAGCCCTAGGTCTTTTTGACCCATCGCCAGAAGAGATTGTGCCATACCCAAAACAGACTGGAGCACGGAGGCTTCTTCCGCGTTGTGCGCTACTAAGCTTTTAAGTACGTCCGACAATGATGCCATATGCAACTATCCTAGGAGCTTCAAAATCGCAGGGCAAGGTCGATTCCAATTGCACCGCGAAATGAATGGAACTTGCCTATATTCACCCCAACGAGCTGCGGCGCAGTAATATAACGAAGCCCCGACTGAAAACCGATAGACAACCCTCTAAGGAGTACAAAACGAAAGCCAACGTTTAGCTCGGCAACGAAAGAAACCGAGGACGCAGTGTTGGTTCCATCGGTCCCAGAAAAAAAGTAGGGCCCCATACCAATCTGTGCGCTAATTCCCGAAAAGTGCGGCAAGGTAAAGAAAGTTCGAGTCAACAAGGCGCCTTTACCAGTGAGTTTCGGATTCACTCGAAAGACATCAAAAAAATCGAACTTCGCGCCGTAAGAAACATGGTTTGAAACGGCAATATCTGCTGTGGTCGAGGAAAACCACTGGCTTACGTCCCAAAGCAATGCGGTTTTAAAAAAGAACGTGGCTCCGCCGCCGGCGTTGAGTCGCACATTATCATTTTCGATGATAGGCGCCCCTGGAGTTTTCTTTGCGGGTTTCGCACGATCCACTCGGTCGCCGACTTCAAGTGCTTCGTTTGTAAAATCTAGGGCAAGCGTCGCTGTGCGTGCATCAGTGGCACGAACCACTCCGCAAGCGATGGTTTTCTCTTCACGGTAGAGACAAAGAAAATCTCCACTCCTCCAGGGCTCGCCACCCGGGTGTGAGATTTTAGCAATCCCTCGTGCGGGCAGCTCTAATAAGCGCCCCAAACCCTCAGCACGAAGGCTCAAAGGACTGAGTAATGCAATGGCTAGCAGAATTTTGGTCATCGATTTCGAAATGATATCACGCTAAAGTCGCCTTTACGATGTCATGGCAACTCATACGCCAATGGGCCCCGCTAGCCCTGCTGCTGAGCGTTAGCTCCCTAGGGGCGCCATCGCCTGAGCTATGTAAAGAAGTTAAAGCAGCACGAGGCGAGCGATTCGAGTTAGGGCTTGTTTACCAATCACTCATCCCAAGCGGACTCCCCGATTTTTCCAAGACGCTACCCGCCTATGGAGGGGTCGTCGGCATGCCTATTTTCGGCGGAACGCTCCAGATACAAGGCCTTGCAACCCCGGATACTCTTGCGGGTCAGTCACTTTACTTAGCCGAGTCGAATTTTCGCCTGGAAATCGACACACCTTTCTTGCACCTTTTCGCCCTAATGGGCGCTCACTTCTTGCACTACCGCCTGACCACCGGCGCGGCTCAAGCGGGATTTGGAATAAACCTAGGAATAGGAACCGCACTTTCGCTCGGACGAGGCTTTGAGCTCTCACTGGCCATACGCACGTATATCCAACAAAGGACTATGGTCACATTCGGAGGCGGATTTTCGTTTTTGCTATAGACCGAAAGATCGCTTTGCCGCGACCAAAACGACAACACTTACCAACGCGATTAAGCTGGCACGTTCACTTCGAATCGCTTTCGCTAGCTCAAAAGGGTGACCACTTGACTCTACTGCCGGGGCAAAGGAAGGGATCCACCGAGAAACTCTGGCGCAATAAAACCCATAGGCATCGCCAAATTCCCGGCGCAAAGTTGCCTCTTCAAACGCCACGATAAAACTATATTGAATCGCGAAATACACGGCGGCCAAAAGACTCAGCACCGAAAAACCAAAGGCCACACCACTCAAAGCGTAAATTGCAATATTGGCGATATACAAAGGATTACGCACGTAACGAAACGGTCCTGCGTGGATGAGGCGAGGCACACCATCTCCCCGAGTACGGGTGACACTGCCGGCAAATCCCACAGCCCAAATACGGACCCCTTCTGCTAACAAAATTCCAACACAGAGCACACCGAGCTGAATCCGAGACGGATGAAACTCCGCCGGAAAAAGAACAAAGGCCAATATCCAGGGCAAAGGAGAAATCCCACGCCACTGAAACCACTTGCGCCCAAAACTCACCCGCCAAGAAGGGGGCAAAACCGGATTAACCTGAGAAGCTTCCAAAGTAGCTAAAATGAACCACAGCACCTACCGGTGCGGCAACCTTGAAAGCCCGCGAAAAAGCCCCTTTCCATTAGAAACGCGAGATTTGGCAGCAGAAATCTATCAAGATCCTACCCCAAAAGACTTGCAAGTCAGCTGGGTCCACCGCCCGCCGGCACCGGAGACTAGCTATCGAATGGGCGTCGAGCGGGCAACTAACTCATCAAAGCCATCAGACGTCTTCCGCGAGCCGAGCGAGAGGAAAACAAGTAGAAATTTCAAGCCCCCAGGCGGACCATTCGATAGGTAGTCGCAGGTGCCGGCGGGCGGTGGACCCAGCTGACTTGCAACTCCTTTAGCACCGCACATCGATTCAATTCTCCAAATTGCCCGCACAAACCTAGGGGGCCTTGTGGCCGGGCCTAATCGCAGCTATAGTCCGAAACGGCTTATGCAGGGACCCCCTACTTGGAATAGCGGCTGGATCGAAGTGATCTGCGGCGGAATGTTTAGCGGCAAAACCGAAGAACTTATCCGCAGGGTAAAACGGGCGCAAATCGCACGTCAAAAGGTGCAGATTTTTAAGCCCGTCATCGACGACCGCTACGCCACCGACCAAGTGGCTAGCCATTCAGATCTACGTATTGATGCCAAGGTAGTCTCTCACCCCGAGGAAATTCTTTCGTTACTCGAGGACAACACCCGAATTGTGGGAGTGGATGAAGCCCAGTTTTTTAAGCCCCTGATTGTAGAAATTTGCCATCGACTGGCAAATCGGGGCCTTCGTGTAATCGTCGCTGGGCTAGACCTCGACTATCGGGGTCTTCCCTTTGGTCCAATGCCCACCCTCATGGCGACAGCTGAGATGGTTACCAAAATGTCGGCCATTTGCACTTCGTGTGGCCAACCGGCGAGTCGTTCCCAGCGTCTTGAAGGTTCCAATGAACGGTCTCAAATCCTAGTCGGAGCGGGTGAAATTTACGAAGCGCGCTGCCGTCGTTGCTTTGATCCCCCTGCCCTTTAGTATTCCAATGGCTTTCTTCCACACCATAAATTATCAACCCGAGTTCAACCCCTCACGCCTCAAGTGGGACATTGAACAAAACGGTTTTAATAAGTTCGACAGTTTCTGGGCCGAGCGCTCGCATTCGTTTATCGACTCTGAGCATTTCCAGAAGAACCCGCTAGTTTGCCTTGAAATTGGCGCGGGCAGTGGCGGCTTTTTAGAGGAAATGGCTCGCGTCTATCCCGACCGTTTTTTCATCGCCATTGAACGGTGCAAAATGCGCGCACAGGCACTTACAAAAAGGGTTGCGCGAGCGAAACTTCCCAATTTAGTCGGCTATCGCGGCAACGCCGTTCCCGCAATGATTCACGGAGTTCCTTCTGCGAGCCTTGAAAGCCTCTATATCTTGTACCCCTGCCCTTGGCCTAAGAACTCCCAAAGGCGCAATCGATGGTACCTGCATCCAATCATGCCTCACTTGGTACGGACGCTTCAGCAGGGTGGGCGCCTAGTTTGGGCGTCGGATCAGAAGTTCTATATCGACGAGGCACGCTTTGTCTGTGAGACCGTTTTTGGCATGAAGATCCTAGTACACGGCGAAATTGCCCCAAACGAATACAATGAATTGCACCGGTTTTCCGGTGGCAGGACTAAGTTTGAGCGAGAGTTTCTAGAGAATGGGCAACCCTGCTATGAGCTGGTGGCACAAAGGGCCGCAGTACAATAAACCTCTGCTAGTAGAGGTCTCGAAGATCATACCAACGCGGCATTTGAGTGCGCTCTGAAACGCCGTACACACGGGCATTTAGGACCCTGACCGCTGGAATTTGACCTATAGTATCTGTGTCCACCCCATGGAATCGTAGGACGTTTTGGATAATTGGCAGCGTTTCGAATCCTACATGGAGTTCTAGGCGCGGGAAGGGGATTCTATCGCCCGTTTCACGCACTCGAAGGCCCTTGTCCTTTGCAAGTTTTTCTAGGGCCCGACCAAGTCCTTTGTGTTCCTCATATACCGCCGCGCCGGGAAGGAGATACCCACCACGCAGCGGACCATCTTGAATCGAAACGATAAACCTCTTTTCGTAAGGCACCACGTACTCGAGACCCCGTCCGATGAGCGAGCCACAAATCAGCGCCTTTTCTAAAGGAAGGTGCAAGAGCCACCCAATACAGCCCCCCAGTCCCCCTCCCGCAACAACCCACGGAAGCACCCATTGGCGCTCACAGGCTACGAGCTGCAGCTCCCCGGATAGCTGCGTAAACCCCACTCCCCCTGCTTGATAGTGAATGTCGATTGGCACCGGAGCGGAATGCAAAAGTGGCGAGGCAAGAAAGAAGAGAATCAACCCAAATCGCTTCATCCCATTTGGCTAACACGGGAAAACGAGAGCAGCAAGGGAGTGGCGCGCAAGTCCTGTGGAACAATGAAGTCGCCCACTTGAAGCCCCCTTGCACCGGCCATTGAAAAAGCAACTTGTAAGGACACTTACGGCGAAATAGAATGCGGCAGGGTCGGCTTCAACTCAAACTTGAGAAAATCCCATGAGACACCTTTTTATTCTACTTGCCTCACTGAGCACTTTGCCGTTGCACGCAAAGGAACCAGGGAAGTCCTGGGAAGATTTCGAGAAGGTAATTTACGCCACTCCATTTCCGGCCCAATTCCTTGAAGTCTTTAACGAATACAAATTCGCAAGATCCTACGAAGCAAAACAACGAAGTGAAGATTTTCGAAAATTAGAAAATGAAATTGAACTCCTAGCAAAGCAAGGCTTGAAAAGTGGCGACACTCTGGAGAGCAGATTAAAAGAAATACGCGACAAGGTCACGTTGCTTAGAGCGAAGCTCACAGTAAATGGCTGCATTGAAAAACCCACCCCTGACGAGCCGGTCAAGAGTAGCAAGAAAAGTCACTAGCCCAACTCCGTTGATTTTTACCTATAACGACTAGGCATTGC
This sequence comes from uncultured Pseudobdellovibrionaceae bacterium, assembly GCA_964616705.1. Lineage (GTDB taxonomy): Bacteria > Bdellovibrionota > FAC87 > UBA2466 > UBA2466 > JAIEOG01. The sequence continues at coordinate 26,837 of CAZTRP010000016.1, read as the reverse complement.
GTACCTTCTAAGGAGCTTCGGCATTAAGAGCATCGAGGTGCTTCTTAATTTCGGCGGGTTGGCCAGAGTACTTTTCAAGGATTTCATTCACCAGCCGAAAATGCTCTTGTTGCTCCACTGTCATTTCGCGCAAGGCAAAACGAAATTCATCGACGTTGAGCTTACCCTTATTATATTCGACACACGCTAAGCACATAATCTAGTTCAACCGTACGCTGGCCATTTTAGAAACCCCGGCTCGCTCCATGGTTACCCCATAAAGCGCCTCGGCAATTTCCATGGTTTTCTTGTTATGGGTAATCACAATGAACTGCGTTTTTTCAGCCATTTTGCGCACTACAGTGTTGAAGCGAGACACGTTCGCATCGTCGAGCGGCGCATCCACTTCATCCAACAAGCAGAACGGGCTCGGCTTGCGCGCAAAGATTGCCAAAACTAAACTCACAGCAGTCAATGCCTTCTCGCCACCTGAGAGAAGCGAAATGCTCTGCAAGCGTTTTCCAGGAGGCTGCACCATAATATCCACACCGGCCTCGAGCGGGTTGTCCGAATTAGTCATTATCAATTCGGCCTTCCCGCCATTGAACAGAATGGGGAAGATTTCATTGAACTTCTTTCGAACCGCTTCAAAGGTGTCAGTGAATCGGGAAATCGTGGAGTGATCAATTTTTTGAATTGCCTCTTCCAAGATCTTAATTGAATTCTCCAGATCCGTTTTTTGCTCTTGCAAGAAAGTGTAGCGCTTTTCGACTTCTTCGTACTCTTGGATTGCTGTTAAATTCACTTCGCCATAGCGATTCACCTTCTCGCGTACGGCCTTTAGATGCTCCTGAAGAAGACGTTCTCGATCTCCCCCCGAAAGAGTGTCCCACGAAAGATCTAATGAAGAAGCAAAGAGCGGCAACTTTTCCAGGTCAATTAATGCAGCTTCATCAAGCGCACTCGGAATCGCTTGATAGCGCTCCTCGGCAAGACTTCTCAATCGTTCCAAACCGCTTTCGGCCTGGGCCAAGAGAATTTCGCTGTCCTGAAGTTCGCGCGCCACCTTGTCGCGCCGACTTTGCAACTCGCTCAGCGACGCACGAAGATTCTGAAGGCGCTCGCACGCATCGTTAAAACTGACTTTCGCATCGGAAGCCTGCACGCGAACACGGCCAAGCTCTTCGGAGTTGTCCGAGCGCTGAGTCAAACACTGTTCGATCTTCTCGCCGATTCCAGCAAGCTCCTGCTCTTCTTCGAGTCGCTGTTCCTCCAGGTGACGCATACGCCGCGTCCAATCGTGGATCTGATCGGCCAAGCGTTCGAAGCGTTCATCTAGCCCGCGCTTCTTTTCCTGCAAACGAGAACGTTCTACTTTTCTTTGTTGCACATCTAGCGAAAGCGCCTCAAACCGTTCGTTTGAAGTCGCCAAAAAGAGTTCGGCTTGCTCGAGCTCTTGAATGAGAAGGGCTTCCCTTTCCCCTACTTCAATTGCTTCACGCGCTGCTTCCTCACGCTGCTCGGTAGCAGCCTCCAGCTTTTCGATGTTTCTCTGTGAATCGCCGCATAAGTCAGAGTAGTCCCTATCGGCCCGGGTGAGTTCGTGCTGTAGACGCTCACGCTCTTTCCGAAGTTCGACCGCTTCAATGTGCAGAGCAGAAAGCCGCTCTTTCCATTCGCCTTGGAGCTTCTCCTGGGATTCGAGTCGACCCAAGAGGCTACTCCGCTCTTCTTCAAGACGAGCCAAACTGACCTCTAGCTGCTTGGCAGTTTCGGTAAGCAAATCAATTTCTCGTCGGCGAGCAAATACCCCCACCTTTGTAGGAGGATTTCCGCTTGAAAGCGAACGATCGCAATGCGCGACCGCACGCGTATCGCGGGCCAGGAAAGTCACCCCGGGATATTGTTGGCGCAGCTGAAATAGACTGTCCATTGATTCGCAAACGTAGCAGTTTGATAACCGCCATCGCACGGCGGCTTCATAGCCCGGCTCCACCCGCAACAAAGTATCCAGCGGAACAGTGCCTGGGTAGGTTTGGGATGAACCCGTGGAGGCGACCAACTCTTCTAAAGCTACGGTCCGGACTCGTTCTAATCCTTGATCTTGGATCATTCGAGTAATGCGCTCCGCCTCTTCGGCAGTCTGCACTACGAGCGTATTCATTTCGTTACCCAAAAGCGCTTCAAGGTGCTCCTCGATGCTCGAATCGGGCTGAAAGGTTTCTGCAAAAGGTTTGGCTGCGCTTTCCGAGCCTAGCTTGAGTAAAATTTCTCGAGCTGTGGGCGAATAGCCTTCCAGGTTTTCCTGAAGCTCTTGCAAAGAACGAAGACGACTTCGCTCGCCGTGAAACTTCTCCCGTTCTCCAAAAATCTTTTCTTCCAAACCAGAAAGTTCTTCGGCCAGCCCCTTACACTCTGAGTGAATTCGAGTGGCTTCTTCATTGGCAGACTGAGTCTTCGCCGCAGTCTCGGAGACCTGGCGCTCAGCTTCTTCAATTTTTTTCTTTCGAGATTCAATATCCACCACGGCCGCAGTCAATTTTTCATTGATCTCGTCCTGCTTGGCCGTGCACTCGCGCTCGCGGCTCTGGGCAAACTCACTTTGATTTTGTAGTTGAACCCGACGCTCGGAAACCGAGGCCCGCTGCGCGTTAAGAGAGGAGCGCTCTCTTTGTTTCTTCCCTACTGTGTCTTGGTGTTGCCTTAAGGCAATGTCGAGTTCCTGAATTTCAAGGTCTAGCTTTCCCGCGACCTGCTCACCAATTTCAATTCGCTCTTGTTCGAGAGTTCGCTGATCTAGTTCTCCTTGCCCGATTTGAGTCTGTAACTCCTGCTCTTCTTCCAGGGACTGTTGCTGCGACTCATGGAGGTTTCTACGGCGCTCTTCTAAAAGCTCGGTGTCGCTCTGTAGGCGCTGCACCAAGAGCGAAAGATCTCGCTCACGCTCGGACAAAGATTGAAGTTTTTTCTCTAAATCAATGCGTTCAATTTCGAGATTGGTAGCCTCAGCGCCCGACTGAGCAAAAACGGCGTCCGCTTCGGAGCGACCGTTTTGAAGCGCCTCCACCTTGGCCTTCAAAGAAACTTGCTTTTGTTCGTGCTCGTAAAGTTCTCGACCTAACAAAAACAAGTCTGCCGCTTCCAACTCGCCTTTGAGTTCTTTGAATTTACGCGCGCGGGTTGCCTGAATTTTTAGGCTTCGAATTTGTTTCTCTAGCTCGGTTACGATGTCTTGAAGTCGAAGAAGGTTCTGGCGTGTTTGATCTAGCTTGCGCTCTGCTTCTTTTCGTTTCGCCTTGTACTTGGTAATGCCCGCAACTTCCTCGAACAAGTAACGACGCTCTTCGGGCTTTACGTTGATCATTCGATCAATTTGGCCCTGTTCGATAATGGAATAGGCGCGGCGTCCCACACCCGTATCCATGAAAAGCTCGTGGATATCCTTGAGCCTACAGGCGGTGCGATTAATTAGGAATTCGCCGTGTCCGTCTCGGTAAAGCCGGCGGGTAATTGAAATCTCATCGCCTTTATCAAAAGCCGAAAAATTAGGGGCTAAAACCACACTTTCGCGATCGAGCACCAAACTCACTTCAGCAAATGATGTAGCCGCTTTGGTGTCGGAGCCCGCAAAAATGACATCGGTCATTGTATCGCCGCGTAGGTGCTTGGGGCTTTGCTCTCCCATCACCCACAAAATGGCGTCGACAATATTACTTTTACCGCAACCGTTTGGCCCAACCACGCCGGTAATGCCTGGTTCAAAGTTTAATATGGTGCGATCCAGAAAGGACTTGAAACCCTGCAACTCGAGGCGCTTTAACCGCATGTATTTTCCTCTAAGAACGTAGAGTGGCTTGTGCCGCTGCTAGTCGGGCCACGGGCACCCGAAACGGCGAACAACTCACGTAATTAAAGCCGAGTCGGTGACAGAATTCAACGGTAGTGGCATCTCCCCCGTGTTCTCCACAAATTCCGACTTTAAGGTCCGGCCGACCTTTCTTCCCTCGATCGCAGGCAATTCGCATAAGTTCCCCGACTCCTTGCTGATCCAAGGTAACAAACGGGTCTTCGGTTAGAAGGCCACGCTCAATATAAGTAGGCAAAAATGCGCCTGCGTCATCACGCGACAAACCAAAGGTCATTTGGGTGAGATCGTTGGTACCAAAGGAAAAGAAGCTGACCGTGTGCGCCAAATCTTCGGCCACAAACGCTGCGCGCGGGATTTCAATCATCGTCCCAACAGCATATTCAATCTTGCCTCTCATCCGCTCGAGCGTCGACTCGCATACCTTTTCCACTCGCTCCTTAAGCCACTGAAGCTCCTGAGCCGTTGAAATGAAGGGAATCAGTATTTCCGGAACGAGACTTTGCCCTGTTTCAGCGTTCAGCTGTACCGCGGCCTCAATAATGGCCCTGGCCTGCATGTCGTAGATTTCCGGATAAGTGACGCCCAAGCGGCACCCACGATGTCCCAACATGGGGTTGAATTCGTGCAAACTTTTCACTTTAGACCGAATTGTGTCGGCCGAAATACCCATTGCAATGGCGGTGGAACGAATTTCATCCTCGTTCTTTGGCAAAAACTCATGCAGGGGCGGATCCAATAGGCGAATCGTCACTGGCAATCCGGCCATCTCGCGAAAGATCCCGATAAAGTCTTCCTTCTGCATGGGAAAGAGCCGTTCCAAAGCGCGGTTACGATCTTCGTGGCTCGATGCCAAAATCATCTCCCGGACCACTTGGATCCGAGTGCTTTCGAAAAACATATGCTCTGTGCGACACAGGCCCACCCCCTCGGCGCCAAACTGCCTGGCGACTCTTGCATCGTGGGGCGTATCCGCATTGGCGCGGACGTGGAGCTTTCTTCGACTGTCGACCCAGCTCATGAAACGAGTGAAATACTTATCGAGCTGGCTGTTCATGGTTGGCACTTTACCGAGCATTACCTCGCCAGTAGCACCGTCGATCGTAATCCATTCCCCTCGCTTAATCGCGCGAGTTCCTACTTTCAGCTCTTGTGTGCGGTAGTCGATAGAAATAGAACTGCAACCCGCCACACAAGGCTTGCCGAGTCCTCGAGCTACCACCGCTGCGTGCGAGGTCATTCCGCCAAGCGCTGTTAAAATTCCAGCTGCAGCGTCCATCCCGACGATATCTTCGGGAGAAGTTTCGTGACGAACCAAAATGACCGACTTTTGAAGCTTGCGAAGCTTGTCAGCTTCCTCGGATGAAAACACGACTTCACCGGATGCCGCTCCTGGCGAAGCGGGCAGGCCGCGCGCAATCACTTCTTTTGGCGCCCGCGGATCCAGGCGTGGGTGCAACAACTGCTCCACTTGGGCGGGAGTGACGCGCAAAAGAGCTTCCTCCTCGCCTATGAGTCCTTCCTCGCACATTTCAACAGCAATTCGCACAGCCGCCGAAGCAGTTCGCTTACCAGTGCGGGTTTGCAGCAAGAAAAGCTGGCCCTTTTGCACAGTAAACTCAATGTCCTGCATATCGCGATAGTGCTTCTCTAGCTGGTGGTACAACTCGACCAGCTTAGCGTACGGAGCAGCAAACAGCTGTTCCATGGTCGCCTGCTTTGGATCTTGAGCTGAAGCTGTATTGATCGGCATGGGGGTACGAATTCCCGCAACGACGTCTTCTCCCTGCGCATTCGGCAAGAACTCCCCGAAGAATCGCCTTTCTCCGGTAGAGGGATCCCGCGTGAAAGCCACACCCGTCGCGCAATCCTCGCCCATATTCCCAAACACCATGGCCTGAACATTGACTGCAGTGCCCCAAGTTTCAGGAATTTTCTGGATTCTGCGATAACTCACCGCGCGACTCGACATCCAAGAACGAAACACCGCACTGATAGCTCCCCACAATTGCACTTGTGGGTCTTCTGGAAACGCCGCTCCGGTTTCTTTCTGAACCAATGCCAAGAAGCTCTCCACTAGGGCCTCGAGGTCCTCAACAAGCAACTCAGAATCGTTCAACACCCGGCGCTTTGCCTTTGCGCTTAGCAGGAGGCTCTCAAAGGCATGGGGAGCAAGCCCCAAAACCACCTCTGAGTACATTTGAATAAAGCGTCGATAGGAATCGAGTGCGAAGCGCGGATTTCCCGTCTGAGCGGCAAGGGCCTGAACCGTCTGAGAGTTCAGCCCCAGATTTAAAATCGTATCCATCATGCCAGGCATGCTCGCCGGAGCACCGGAACGTACCGAGACCAACAAAGGAGCTTTTTTATCCGCAAATCGAGCGCCGAATTTACTCTCCAGCCGCTCAAGCGATGTCGCAACTTCATCCACCAAACCCGGCGGAAACTCGCCGTTGGTTTTGTAAAAGTGGCGGCAAACTTCAGTAGAAAGCGTAAATCCAGGAGGGACGGGCAGACCCATCTTTACCATCTCGTGGAGATTGGCTCCTTTGCCGCCCAAAAGCAGCTTGTCGCCGCTGGAACCTTCTGCTTCACCACCACCAAAAAAATAAACGTATTTGGGCATCAACCCACTCACTCCTTTAGGATCGCTTTAGACAAAAACTCTTCCAACTGCGAAATGCCAACTCGCTGTTGAGCCATGCTGTCTCGCTCACGAACGGTGACACTTTGCCCAGCCGCACTTTCGCCATCGATCGTAATGCAAAATGGCGTACCCGCCTCATCTTGCCGCCGATAGCGCCGACCCACCGCACCCTTGTCGTCGAAGTACACATTCCACCGCTTGCGAAGCTGATGGTAGATTTTCTCTCCGATCTCGGGCATTCCGTCCTTGTTTACCAGGGGAAGGATCGCAGCCTTGATAGGGGCAATACGCGGATCGAATCGCAGTACGGTTCGCTCGGCTTCTTCGACGTAGGCGTCGACAATAAACGCCAAAGTAGCGCGATCCGCGCCCGCCGAAGGCTCAATAACGTAGGGAACATACTTTGTTTGGGATTCTGGATCGAAGTAGCTTTGGTCTTTTTTGCTAAATTCGGAATGGCGCTTCAGATCGTAGTCACCACGATTTGCAATTCCCTCTAGTTCCGCCCGACCGAACGGAAAATCGTATTCAATGTCTGCGCACCCGGCAGCGTAGTGGGCTAACTCGTCTTTCTCATGCTCTCGCATATGCAGACGATCTTGCTGGATGCCATACTTCAGATACCAGCCATAGCGCTCGTCCTTCCAGTACTTGTACCATTCGGCCGCAGACTCGGCGTTTGGCTTCACAAAGAACTCAAGCTCCATTTGCTCGAACTCACGGGAACGGAAGGTAAAGTTGCGAGGGTTGATTTCATTGCGAAAGGCTTTACCGATTTGTGCAATACCAAAGGGCACTTTCACTCGACTAGTTGCAACAATATTTGAGAAGTTCGCAAAGATTCCCTGGCAGGTTTCAGGACGCAAGTACGTCATCGACGAGCCATCTTCGAGGGCGCCGACGTAGGTCTTAAACATCAAATTGAAATGCCGAACTTCGGTGAACTTATCTTTGGTTCCACACGTCGGACATTGATTGCCCACGATGTGATCGGCCCGAAATCGTCCGCGGCACTGAGTGCAATCGACCATCGGGTCTGAAAAAGAAGTGGTGTGGCCGGAAGCTTCCCAGACCTTTGGGTTCATCAAGATGGAACAATCCACCCCAACAACGTCCTCACGCTTCATTACGGTGTCTTTCCACCAAGCATCCTTGATGTTTCTTTTTAGCTCTACCCCCAACGGGCCGTAGTCCCAGCAACCGTTTAGGCCGCCGTAAATTTCACTGGATTGGAAAATAAAAGCGCGTCGACGACAGAGCGAGACCACCGCTTCCATTTTTTTCTGGTCTGTTTTCGTATTGGACATATACCTTCCCGGGGCACAAAAGGGGGCAGCTTAAAATGCCCGCCCTAGCTCTGTCAAAAGAGGAAGGAAAACAAGTGCTAGCGCGGGAATCAGAAAGAAAATAGCTAACACAAGACTAGCCTTTACGGGAAGGCCTCGTGTGTGGGCCTCCCAGTCGCGCTCCTGCTCGTCTTCTAGTGCTTCTGTAATGGCATGGAGAGCGGGTCCGAGACTCGTTCCTCTATGGTAGAGTTCGCTAAGCAGCGAGAACCAAAGCCGGTGAGCCGAGTTGGGGTAAGCTTCAGAAAAACGAACCAGCATTTGGGAAATCGGCTCATTCGCACCCTGTTTAAACTCGTTTCTGCCAACCCCCGACTTCGCCAACCCATCCCATACCTGTGGCCAAGCGTAGGCAAGGTCGTATCCCGCTTCCAACATCACGCCCAGAGCGTGCAAAAACAGTAATAGATCCTGTCTGAGACGGCGCTGTTTCAACAAAATCGACTCACCTGAAACAGAGACCAAAGCCCCATGGCCTGCACCGCAAACACAGCAATAACGAGCGTGAAAGCACCGGACTCGGCCCATTGCCGTGCAACCAGCTCGGGCTGAACGAGATAGAGCGCGCCATTGAGAATCCAAGGTACGCTAAGGGCAAAGCCCGCCTGGACCATAGTCGAACGGCGCAAATCAGCCATTCTGCGGCGACGCCTCTGATCTTGCTCAAGTAGCGGAACAACCCTCTCCAAAACGGGCAGAATCGCAACTCCTTGTGCATAGGCCATTTGCAAACCTTGAAGCGCTCCTTTTACCAGCGGGGACGGATTGCGGTCGGACAACTGCTTAAGGCAGTCATTCAACGCTTTGCCTTGATCAAACCCCGCAAGAGTCTTTGCCATCGCCTGGCTAAACAAAGTGGGCTGGGATTTAGAGAGCTGGAACAAAGCAGCAGGAAGACCCAGCCCCGAATGCACTAGCCCCCGAAGTGCATGGAAGTATACAAGCGCGGAATCATCTAACTGCGCCCCTAGAAACCTAGAATTGTAGTACCGCATCGACGCCACAAGGAGCGGTAGCAAAATCAGCCCGAAGAGTACGACAACCGAACCAAACGGCCGAAAAACACTCAACGCTGCGGATGCGCCACACAAGGAATATACCAAGCGTCTGAGCAGGCGCGCGTGGCGCCGAGGCGCCGGGTAAAGTTTCCATTTCAAGGCACACCGAGAGGCAGCGGAAACCCAAACCAACAAAAACCTCCCCGCCCCACCAAGAATCAGCGCCAAACCGAGTGCTTTCAAACCAAGCTCCATGCCTTAGAGCTGTGCAAACTGGATACCGCTGTCCAAGGTCGGCAAAGAATGTTATTTCGCCAAGTAGGGGGGCTAATCGAATGCAAAAACACTCATCCACATCGAACCAGTCGGGATGGATCCCAGAGCAAACCCTTGCAGAAGTTTTTCTTCGACGTGCCGAATCCTCCCCCGCCGATCGAGTATTTCTTGTGAAGAAGGCCGGGAGTTTTGTCTCAGTAAGCTGGGGTGAGGCGCACGCTCAATCTCTGGGAATATTTGCTTCATTGCTCACTCTTGGCATCGAAAAAGGCGACCCTGTTGCCATTTTAAGTAATAGCCGCGCCGAATGGGCGATAACCGACTGGACCCTTCAATCGCTTGGCGCAGTGACTGTACCGATTTACCAGTCGAGTACCGCCGACGAAGTCGCGTTTGTTTTGGACCACTCAGGAGCAAAGCTGATTTTTGCTGAAGATGCGGCTCAGGGGGCAAAACTGGAAAAAGCTTTTGCGTTGCTTGGACGGAAACTGCCCGTCGTATTTTTTGCACCGGTCAAAGATTGGACCGCCTTTCCCTGTTATGCCTATGAAACTTTTTCTACCGCAAGCGATCCCGAGGCCGCTCTTGCAAAACAGCGAGCCAGTGTTGCTTCGCTTAAGCCCAGTGAGCTTGCGTCGCTTGTCTACACGTCTGGCACCACCGGGAAACCCAAAGCAGCCTGCCTGCTCCACTCCTGCTTTGCCGCAGAAATTCATTCCATCGTTCGAGAAGTGGATCTTACTCAACAAGATATTACTTTAGCCTTTCTCCCCTTCTCCCACGTCTTGGGACGGATCGAGAGCCTCATTCCATTGGCGTCAGGCATCACTCTGGCATTTGCGGAAAATGTAAATGCGGTCTCTGCGAATATGAAAGAGATCAAGCCGACAATGCTCTTTAGCGTGCCCCGGATTTACGAGAAAATGTATTCAAAAATCCTTTCAGAGGTTGAATCGGGGTCTGAACTTAAAAAGCGGTTATTTCGATGGGCCGTCAAAACAGGCCGGAAAGTTGCCCGATTGGAGTCGGATAAAAAGCGCGCTTCCCTTGCGCTGAAAATCAAACACCGAATTGCCGACGAGATGGTGTTTTCAAAAATTCGGCAGAACATGGGTGGCCGACTGCGTTTCACCATTTCCGGAGGAGCTCCACTTGCAGCAGAACTCTGCGAATTCTTCCATGCTTGCGGCATAAAAATCCTGGAAGGCTACGGCTTATCTGAAACGACGTGCGCCATTGCAGTGAACCGACCAGACGACTTCCAATTCAGCACAGTGGGTCGCCCTATTGCCGAGACCCAGTTTCGTATCGCCGAAGACGGCGAGCTCCAGGTAAAAGGCCCAACGGTTTTCTCGGGCTACTACAACGATGATGAAGCGACTAAAGAGGCCTTAACGCCAGATGGCTGGTTTTGCACTGGTGACATCGGAGAGATCGATGCCCGTGGCTTTGTGAAAATTACAGATCGAAAGAAAGAACTTATCGTTACCTCAGGTGGAAAGAAAGTCGCCCCCCAAAAGTTAGAAAACCTTCTGAAGCAAATCCCCATGGTCAGCAATGCTCTGGTTTATGGCGATAAACAAAAATACTTAGTGGGTTTAGTTACTCTAGACGAACGAGCCGTACTCGAATGGAGCTGCGGTCGAGAGCTAAAGGGCGCAGAACTTGAAACCCTAATGACCCATCCCGAGCTTCGCGTTCAAATTGAGCAAGCGGTGAAGGAAATAAATAAATCCTTGGCAAGCTATGAATCGGTCAAACGCATTCGCCTGCTCCCTAGGGATTTCACTCTGGAGGGCGGAGAGATAACCGCTTCCATGAAACTTAAACGAAAAGCGATTACCGAGAAGTACAAGGCCGAGATCGCCTCTCTCTACGCTTAATTTCGAACACCGTGTCACGACCGAGGAGTTGCACAAACCCTTGCTCACCGGTACGATTTCGCCTTAGTAAAATTCACAATCAAGGAAGCGTACCAATGAATCACACAGCTCGAATTGCACTGGCAGCGACGTTACTTTTTGCGCTAAACGCATGTACGAAACTCTCCAAGGAGCAAGTGCTCCAGGCGATCAAGGACGATCCCACCCTATTGGCAAGTGCGATAAAGAAGAACCCAGAAGCTTTTAAAGAAGCTTTCCAGGCAGCTCAAGACCAGCTTCGCGCAGAGCACGCAAAGGAACAGCAAGAACAGGCAGAGAAGGAACAAGAAAAGTATTTAAGGGAACCGCTTCAACCCAAGCTCACGGCAGCCCAAGTTTACAAGGGCTCCGAAAAAGCCAAGGTAGTGATTGTGGAGTATACGGATTTCGAGTGCCCCTACTGTTCTCGAGGGGCTGATACGATGGCTGCGGTTTTGAAGAAGTACGAAGGCAAAGTGAAGGTCACGGTGAAGCACCTACCCCTACCTTTCCACAAGCTAGCAATGCCAGCAGCGGCGTATTTTGAAGCGGTTCGCATTCAAAACCCTAAAGCAGCTATAGAGTTTCACGATGTCTTGTTTGCGAATCAAGAAGCACTCAAGAAAGACGGTGAAAAATTCCTAGATGCCACCGCGACTAAGCTTGGAATTAAACTAGCGAAACTAAAAACAGATATTAAATCGGCTGAAGTCTCAAAGAAAATTGAAGACGATATGGCAGAAGCAAAAGCCTTTAACTTCCGTGGAACTCCATCGTTCCTCGTAGGTGGAGTGCCGGTCCGAGGCGCTCTTCCACCAGAAGAGTTTGCGAAAGTCATCGACCTAGTTCTCAAACGATAGACTAGAAATAGAACGGCCTTACTTTCCGCTTTTGGCGTAAAAGTAAGGCCGTTTTTTTAAGTCCTATTAAAACGTAGAAACTATCTTCTTGAAGTAGTCGCCGCGCTCCTCAAAGTTTTTGAACATATCTTGGCTAGCGCAACCTGGGGACAATAGGATCACATCACCCGATCGCGATTTTTGGTACGCTAGGTAGACAGCTTCTTCGAAAGTCCCTACCAAGAACGTTTCGCTAAAATCTCCCACCGCACGGTTGAGTTTTTCTTTTGCCTCTCCAACGAGAATAAGATTCTTCACGTGGCGTCGAATGGCCGGTGCTAAAGGACCATACTCTTCGCCCTTATCACGTCCGCCAGCAATCAAGATCACCGGCTCATTGAAGCTCTCTAAAGAACGCATCAAGGAATGAACATTGGTTCCCTTGGAGTCGTTATAGAAAAATACCGAGTTCTTCTTGCCGACAAACTCCATTCGGTGAGGAAGGGGCTTGAACGTAGTCAAAGTCTTTTGAATAGCCTCATTTGAGACACCAGCCAACTTAGCAGCCAACATTGCAGCCATCATATTCTCGCGGTTATGAATTCCGCGAAGCAAACTGTCTTGAACTGGAAAAAGGTGATCCTTCCAGCGCGAGGCCTTTAACTGCAATGAGCTATTATTGGGAAGGTAGGCTCCTTGAAGATTCTCCAACGTTGTCGGTGCCATCTTCGCCATAGGCTCAGACGTGAAATGGAGAACTTTCGCCTTTGTGCCAGCTAACAAAGTATTCAGCTTGGAATCCCTAAAATTAGAGACCAAGTAGTCTTCTTCACCCAGGTTGATTTGAAGCTTGGCCTTGGCCGAAGCGTACTCTTCGAAGGAAGGGTAACGATCCAAGTGGTCAGGCGCGACGTTCAAAATCACTGCAACATGGGGCTTAAACTGTCGGCAGGTATCGAGCTGAAAGCTGCTTACTTCTACGACAACCCAGTCAGCTTTTTCTCGGCGAAGTGGGTAGTCTGAAAGAGGCGTACCAATATTGCCGCCCAAGAAAACCGTTTTTCCCCCAGAGCGAATCATTTCGGCGATCAAAGACACCGTGGTGCTCTTACCGTTAGTACCTGTCACCGCGATGATGGGCTCAGAAATGTACTGAGCAGCCAACTCGATTTCGCTAATGATCGGCACACCTGCTTTTTCGGCGTGCTGCAAAGGCTTGATGTCGAGACGAACCCCGGGACTGACCACAATGAGATCTTGTTCCGAGAAAGTCTTCAAGACGTGCTTGCCTAGCTCGGCCTTGTAATCAAAAGACTCCAATGCCTCTAGCGCATCTTTCAAATCGGTCTTATTCAATTCGTCGGTAACGGTAACCTTATAGCCCTTCTTACAGAGCAGTTTCGTGGCCGCTACACCACTGCGACCGAGCCCCACAACCAGGGCACGCAGACGCTTCTTAGCAGTTGTTGTCTTCGACATTTTTTTTCCTTCTCCCAGAACTTTCTTTACCGGAGCTTCAAAGTAGCTAGCCCCAGCATTGCTAAAACCATCGACAAAATCCAAAATCGGACCGTCACCTGAGGCTCGGCCCACCCCGACAATTCAAAGTGGTGGTGGATCGGAGCCATACGAAAAACTCTCTTTTTACGTGTCTTGTAAGACACCCTCTGTGCAATCACAGAGACGGCTTCCAAGACAAAAACGCCACCGACCAAGATAAGAACTAACTCGTTCTTGGTCACTAACGCCACAGTCCCCAAGGCCGCACCCAGACCGAGTGCCCCCACATCGCCCATGAAAACCTGAGCCGGATAGGTGTTAAACCACAAAAAGCCCATGCCCGCGCATACAATACTCGAGCACAAGATCGCAAGCTCTCCGGAATCTTTTATGTACGGAATAAACAAATAATCCGCCAGCTTCGCATGTCCTGCCAGATAAGCAAAAATTCCAAACGTGAAAGCTGTTGTAATTACAGGCCCTATAGCGAGGCCATCCAATCCATCGGTCAGGTTCACCGAATTGGACGTCCCTACTATCACAAACCACGCTAAAACGGCATACAACCAATACAATTCTGGAGTGAGCTGCCTAAAAAAGGGAACATACAGGCGCGTGCTCAAACCAATTTCCCCAAACAACAGCCAAATGGTGACTAAAGCAAACGCAGTTTGCAGCCCCATTTTCGCCCGCTCCGAAAGCCCTTTGGAGTTCGCCTTGCTAATCTTTTGAAAATCATCCAACCAGCCAATGAAGCCAAAGGACAACATGACCGCCAAAACCAACCAAATATAGTGGTTAGTCAAATCGGCCCAAAGCAAGGTAGATACCGTCACCGAGGACAGAATCAAAATCCCGCCCATGGTTGGAGTTCCCTGCTTTTTCAAATGTGATTGAGGCCCGTCATCTCGAACCATCTGGCCGAGCTGGTATTTGCTCATCAATCGAATAAACAAAGGCCCCAACGCTAAGGTAATCACCAAGGCGCTGAGTCCCGCGAGTAATGAGCGAAACGTCAGGTATCGGAAGACGTTGAATGCGTTGATGTCGACGTGGAATGGGTACAGTAGATGATAGATCAATGCCTTCTTCTCCCGACGAGGGGTTTAGCCGTTTAACGCGTTGCACGGCAAGCACAAACTTGTAAACCCATGAAATTACTTAATAAATACCAGATTCAAAAGGCGAGATAAATGAGCAAAACGGCTTAATGCGCCGAATCAGGACTTCAACCATTCAACAACGGCTTCTAATTGGATACCCCGTGAGCCCTTCACCAGGAAAATATCTCCTGGAAGCGTGAGCGAGCGTAGTCGCTCTACGGCGTGGGCGGTATCCGGCACGCCAATGCAAGGAACTCCGGGCAGTTCTTTCTCGACGGCGAGCAAAAATGGCAAAAACCCATTGCCCACCCCCACCAAGAGAAAGGGAAACTTCTTCGCCCGGTATAACTCGACAAGCGCCTTGCCTGCGGCCGAGTGAAGCGAATCGGAAAACTCACCTAATTCCCGCATCTCGCCCAAAACCAAAACTCGGCGTCGCTGTGGATCCAGCTGCGCCACGCTGGTTAGTGAAGCAATCAAAGCCGAGGGATTGGAGTTGTAAGACTCATCAATGAGCGTTTTGCCCTCCGAAAGCCCAACCAACTCTCCCCGCTGCGAAGTCGACTTTAAGCTCGGCAATCGCTCCAAAATCTCACGAGGAGTAAGCCCAAACAATAGAGCCGCCGCACTAGCAGCTGCGATATTGCTCGCTTGGTGCAGACCGAAAAGCTGCAGAGTAAGCGACTTTTGTGTGCCTTGAATATTGAGATCAATCTTCAGATCCCCGGTAATTGGGTCCATCTCCCGATTTACCACTCGGACATCCGCATCAGCACCATTGACCGAATACGTCGTAGTCCCTGGCTTATTGGAAAAACTTTCGTTGTAGGCTCGCTGAATCCATTCATCGTCCAAGTTCAAAGCGACGTGTGGGTGGGCAAGTGTGCCCAAAAAATCAAAGAGTTCCTTTTTGGCCTCGAAAATCTTTTCCTTGCCCCCCAGTTTCCCCATGTGAGCTTCACCGATATTCGTAATTAGCCCCATTGTAGGTTTGAAATGCTGGCACATTTCACGAATCTCGCCCAAAGCATTCATTCCCATTTCGAGCACAAGATGGCGGGTGTCGTCTTGAAGGAGAAACAAAGTTCGAGGAACGCCCCAAATATTATTGAAGCTCTTGGGAGAACGCACCGTACGCGGACCCAAAAGATCCGCCACCATCTCTTTCGTGGAGGACTTCCCGGCACTCCCCGTGATCGCTAAGACTGGCCCCTTAAATGCGGCCCGTACATTTTCACCTATCGCCACTAAAGCCCGCAGCGTGTCCCCTACAACCAGTTGTGGAAGATCCACCTCTACACGCGACTCAACTATCGCAGCCAAGGCTCCACGTTTTGCCACTTCAGCAACATAAGCATGCCCATCAAAGCTCGGCCCCTTTAGCGCAACAAAAACTTGGCCTGGTGCAAGACTTCGAGAATCGGTGGAGATATCAGGAACGACCGTCTGAAGCGGAATAGTCGAGTGCCATGTCCCGCTCGTCCATTCGGCAAGATGCTGAAGAGTGATCCAGGAGAACATGGGAATTTTTCCTAGAAAATCGCCGGCTTTGGCCAGCGTAGTTTAAAGACCGTAATAGTCCCGAATGACCTGCCGATCGTCAAACGGAACCTTTTCCGTCCCTAGAATCTGATAGGTCTCGTGCCCTTTTCCGGCGACCAAAACAAAGTCGCCTGGCTCGGCGAGTTCTAACGCCAAGCGAATGGCTGCACGTCGGTCAGATTCTCGATGGTACACCACGTCCTGGGGAACGCCCGCCTCTATTTCGTCCAAGATGCTTTCCGGATCTTCAGTGCGTGGGTTGTCAGAAGTAGCAATGACGAAATCGCTTAATTCAGCCACTACAGCACCCATCTTGGGTCGCTTGCTTCGATCTCGATCCCCGCCGCAGCCAAACACCGTCAAAATCCGCGACTTTCCCTCTCCCCGCACCCCTCGCAAGCTCAACAAAACATTTCGAAGGGCGTCTTCAGTATGGGCGTAGTCTACGAACACGTAGGGTGCCTCCGGGCCGAGGACCACTCGCTCCAAGCGACCTGGGGCCCCAGTGTTGGTGGCTAAAGCGCGAACCGCATTTTCCAAGTCGTGTCCGAGACCGTATTCAACCGCAAGCACGCCGAGTAAATTGGAAAGGTTGTGCATTCCCATCAAGGCAGAGCGTAACTCTAGTCGCCCAATGGGAGTTTCGATTTCAGCACGAATTCCATTTCCAGAAAGCTCTTTGGCGCGAACTGCAAAGTCGGCACCCGCTGTTCCCGTGGTAAAACTCAACACTTCCTGACTACGAACAATGGGCCTAATCCCGCGGACTGACTCATCATCAAAATTCAAGACGGCACACGAGGGAGCGAATTCGACGAAAAAACGCTCTTTCGCCTTTAAGTAAGCAGCCATGGTTCCGTGGTAGTCGAGGTGATCCGGGGTAAAATTCGTAAACAACCCAACTCGGAATCGGCAACCGGCCACTCTGCTTTGGTCTAACGCAATGGACGATACCTCCATTGCAGCACAAACGACTTCTTGATCTCGCATTTCACTAAAAAGTCGCTGCAGAGTCAGCGCGTCGGGAGTAGTTAAAGGTGCGGGGAGTAATTTTCTTCCAATGCGGTATTCGACCGTCCCGATCAGTCCAGTGTTCTGTCCTTGTGAGCGCCAGATTCCTTCAAGAAGAAATGAACTCGTGGTTTTTCCGTTGGTGCCAGTAATGCCAACAAGATCGAGTGACGCTGTCGGCTCCCCATACCAATGACTCGCGGCCTCACCCAATGAACGGCGGGTTGAATCGACAAGTATGGTATTCGGAAAAGCTCTAAACGCTTGCTCAGACTCAACAACCGCAAAGGCGCGTTTTGCCTGAACCTCGGGCAAAAACGTATTCCCGTCGACTTTAGTCCCCTTAATCGCAAAAAAGAGAGAACCTGGAGCGAGGTTTTCGGCCGTCTGAGTAAGTGCCGAAACTGGCGTATCTTGAGAGATGTTGCTCGCGAGCAAACGTTCTGGTGGCAAAAGTTGGCTTAAAGTATTCAAGCCCCAAAACTAGATCGAGGAACTCAGCATGGCAAGTTAGTGCGAGGTTTCAAATCTAACCTGGCGGCTGAAATGAAAGATGAATAGGGGTTTTTGAGCCAATTACTTGGCCCGCGGTAGGCTCTTGGTTGATTAAATAGCCGGCGCCAGAAACGCGGAGTCTATCAAGTCGACTTCCCATGAGGCGAAGAGCATCACGCACACTCACGCCTTTGAGATCAGGCATTACCCACAGACCTTCGCCGGCCTCCGAAAGGTCTGTAGGCAGATTGGGGGCCTGTGTCGCGAATGGTCCAAAATCGGTCACGCTTTGCCCCGGCTGATTGCGCAAGAGGGGAAGCGCCCTCTCACCGACGCGTCTAAAGAGCGGCGCTGCAACTTCAGAGGCGTAGAATTCTTTCGACGGTTCATCCAGCATTACACCAATGACCAGCTCCGGGCTTTCAGCAGGAAGAAACCCAACGAAGGAGGAATAGTACTTTCCGCTTTGGTACCCAACATCTTTTTCGTACTTCTGCGCTGTGCCCGTCTTTCCAGCGACCCTCACCTGAGCCAACCGTGCCCGTTGTCCGGTTCCGCCCTTTTCCTCAGTGACGGAAATCAGAACCTGTCTCATTGCCGCTACCGTTTTTTCTGAAAGAACTCTCTTAGCTGTCTCCGCCTTATTCCCAGGAACTTCTTCCTGAAGCACTAAGTGGGGCCGCGGCAGGAAGCCGCCGTTTGCAAAAGGAAGAAACGAAGTCGCAACTTGAAGAGGCGTCGCTGAAATGCCTTGCCCGAAACCGGCGGTAGCAAGGTGAATCGGCGTCCAAAATTTTGCCGGACGAGCAGAGGCAGAAGCCTCACCAGGAAGATCAACCCCGGTTTTCGAAGTGAGCCCAAACTTTTCGAGCGTTTGCGCTAGACGGGTTGCTCCCAAAGTTTGGGCAACTTTTACTGCCCCTATGTTGCTTGAAAAGCGAATGACTTTTTCCAAAGAGATTTGGCGAAAGGGCGTGGAGTGCGCCTCAGTGAATGTTTTATCTCCTACTCGGTATTTTCCGCCCTCACAATTGATCGACGACTCTCGGCTTAACAAACCAAGTTCCATTGCTTCGGCCGCAAAGAGTACTTTCAATGTTGAACCAGGCTCGAGCAAACTCGAAACCAGCCCATTGGTCAGTGCTTCGGAGCTCGACTTGTTTGCCTGGCCAGGATCGAAGGTTGGCCTTTGGGCCATAGCAAGAATTTCCCCGGTTTTTGGATGCAGAATTACACCCATAGCCGAGCGTGAATGGGATTCCTCCATTGAACGCTCTAGCTCTTCTTCGAGTAGATTCTGAAGGCGCCGATCGATCGTGAGATAAATCCCCTTTCGAAGCTTGGCTTCATCGAGGATCTGTCGACCAACGTAACTAGCCTTCCCACGGCCGTCCCGCAAAAGGCCGATGCGTGGTTCTTCACGCAATAAATCTTCATTTAGCCGTAGTTCTAGACCAGAAAGCCCATTACCATCGATGTCGGTAAAACCGAGAACGTGTGCAGCCAGATTTCCATTTGGGTAGATTCGTTTATTTTCGGCTTCAATAAATATTCCGGGTAGGTTCCGCTGGGCGATCTTAGCAGCCAGTTCCATCGGTACCTGACGTTCTAACCAAACGAATGGCTTGGGGGACTTGAGCTTTTTAAGCCACTTCTCGGTTCCCCCACCTAGCATGCCGGATAGTAATCGTGCCGTTCTCTTCTTGCTTCGAACCAGCTTAGGACGAGCAAACACCGAACTCGCCGGAACGCTAATAGCTAACTCTTCACCATTTCGATCTAAAATCGGAAGCCGATAAGGCGCATTTTTCCCCGTGTGTTGAAGCTGACGGAGCGCGAGGTTTTTCAATGCAGGATTGGGTGAAACTTGGAGCTGCACTAGTCTCGCTGCTACCAATCCAAGAAAGGCCACAAAGCCGACATAGAGAATGGCCACTCGGAGACGTACGGACTTTTCCGACGGCTGGGCCATTAGTTCAAAGCCTCTTTCGTAGTGTGCTGTACTCTCTGAGATGCACTAGCCGGTCCCAGTTCAAATTTTTGGGAGAGTGTTTCCAGGCGCTTGGGTGAAGTCAGCTTTAGCCATTTGATTCGGTAATCTTGAATTTGTTGACCGGTAATCGAAAGCTCACGCTCCTGTTGCACATACCTATATGTCGCTTTTACGGTGGACGTACGCACCCAGACCACAGCACCACACAACGCTAAGAGCGCACCAAACCAGGCCAGAGTTTCAAATTTGGTATTTGTGGGATTCATATAGGGAGAGCTCCCCCTATTTTACGCCGTCGGCGCCATCTTTTCAACGCAACGAAGCTTGGCGCTGCGCGCCCTTGGGTTGGCTTCGAGCTCTTCGGGACTAGATTCCACTGGTTTTGGCGTCAAAAGGCGCACCTTTTCTATGCGCGGGCATTCGCAGGGCGTCGAGGCACAAATACAACGCCCGGCTAATAGTGCAAAACTCCGTTTTACCAGCCGGTCTTCGGTCGAATGAAACGTAATGACCGCCAAGCGCCCCCCCACAGCGAGCGAGTCGACGAGGGCTGGTACACCCGTGTGAACCTCGTCGTATTCCCGATTGATTATCATCCTAAGGGCCATAAACACGGGGGTCGCAGGATGGACTTTCGCCCACGCACCACCCGCAACTCGGGCCAAATCTCCGGTGCGCTTGAGCTGCCCCTTAGCAAAGGCAGACAGAATCTTTCTAGCCATTCGACGCGAACCGTTTAAATCGGCGACTCGGTGCAGCTGATGAGCCAATTCTTCCTCAGAAACCGAAGCCAGATAGTCTTCCAGTGTGGTTTGGTCCGTTCGATCCATTCGCATATCGAGCGGGCCGTCCTGCTGAAAAGAGAACCCTCTTTCTGGCGTCAACAACTGACGAGTACTCACACCTAAATCGGCCAAGATACCGTCAAGTTTCCTACCATCGTAAGAAGAGGCAAAATCGGAAAGCGCGGTGTGGCGTAGTTCTAGGCGCGAATCGTGACGCAACCGGCCCGATTCCCGGTAGCGATCCAAAGTCTCAGAGTCCCGGTCGACACCAATAACACCGGCAGCCCCGGCATCTAAGATAGCCTCTGAATGCCCCCCCTCACCAAACGTCATGTCCGCGTAGTAGCCCCCCGGCTTTACAGCTAAAAAGTGCAGGCACTCCTTCAAAAGGACGGGTCGGTGGATGCGTTCCATAAGTGCCTAAGTCTTTACCACCTTTTTCCCGATAGCGGGATAGAGGCACTGTATGAATATTAAATCCATCGCCGGCGATGCTCAGCGCCCCGCCTCCGAGCGCGATGAAAAAAAGAAAAAAACCAGCCCAAACGAGGCAGATACTGCTGCTACGCCGCAGGCACAAACTCTCTCTGCTGAGGCAGGCGACGAGTCGCTCCGGGCAATGCAACCGGTGGATAGCCAAACGGTCGCCGAACTCCTCGCCCTGCCAACGCCGTCACCCACCGCCAAATTCCCAACACGCCCCCCCGGAACCCCACCCCCGGCCTCCGTCAAGAAATTGAACCGCAGCGCCTGACCCACGCCCCTCCAATCACACTAGCCACCCAAGTTAAGGGATTTGCCGTTAGGTTCTACGACCATTCCTTTTTATAATGAAAGTAGGGCCACCTCTGGCTCGAAATCCCATGCCTATCAACTTCGACAGCATCTCGAACCTTCCGCCTGAATTGCAGCGCATTTTTGCGGCCACAATCAAGGCGGAGAGCAAGCCTATTGAAACGGCGAACGAGCGCAAAGGCATTGCTGAGGAAAAACTCAAGCTCGTAAATACGGTATTGGGAAAAGTGGAAGAAGTGAAAAAACTCCTTCCCAATATGAACACGCCAATGGCGATCCGGGAGCTAAACGTCAACAGTACAGACGACAAGATTGCCACCGGCACTGCCGATAAAAACTTCGCCGACCTGGGAGAGCATTCATTAGAAGTGTTGCAACTAGCATCCAACTCCACCGCCCTCTCCAACCGTTTTCCCGATAGAGACTCAACTAGAATTGGTTCCGGCTATTTCACGTTTAGGGGGGCAGACGGCGAAACCAAAGAAGTTTATATAGACGACGAAAATGCTACCTTGGATGGAATCGCACGTGCCATTAATTCCTCAGACGTAGGAATGAAGGCTAGTGTCGTCAACGATCAAAGCAGCGGCGAAAACCCTTACCGCCTAATTCTCACAGCCCCCGGCTCGGGCGCAGACAAAAATGTGGAATACCCTGAGTTTTATTTTGTGGACGGTGATTCAGAATTTTTCATTGAAGAACAGCGCGCCGCTACGAATGCAAAAATTCGATATCAAGGCTTTGAACTAGAAGCGCCCACCAACGAACTCAAAGACCTCATTGCCGGCGTGACACTGAACCTAAAGGGCCTCACTCAAGATGGGAAGCCACTGAATGTCAGCGTCGAGCAAGACATCCCGAAGACCACCGTAAAGATGAAAGATATTGTCACTGCCCTAAACGGCGTCCTGGGCTTTATTCAAGAGCAGAACAAAATGAACGCCCAAACCCCCGGAAGCAAAACCCTGGGTGGCGACTACGGAATCCGCACAGCCGAACAGCGCCTTCGAAGCGTGATCCAGCAGAACTTTACTGGCAGTTTCGACGGTCCATCGAAAATCAAAATTCTTGCAGACATGGGAATAGAGTTTAAGAAGGATGGTCTACTTACCTTCGACGAAAAGAAATTCGGCAGCGCACTCAACGCAAACTTCGAACAAGCGGTAAAGCTACTAACAGGAGAGCCTGGTCGCCCTGGCTTTATGTCCCAGTTGGGAAACGCTCTGTCTTCGCTCACTGTTCCTGGCACTGGAGTGCTAACAAATCAGAAGGCTACCTACATGGAGCGAGTGCAGCGCATGGACCAAGATATCCAGCGCAAAGAAAAAACGCTCGAGAAGAAAGCCGACTTACTCAAAGACAAGCTTGCAAAGATCCAGGGATCCCTTTCCCAGGTGCAGTCGCAACAAGGAGCGATTGGCAGTCTAGGTGGAGGCGGCGGCGGAATGCCTGCCCTTCCAACGAAAGGCGGGTAAATAGACTATGAGCAAACCGAAACCAAAAACAGGTGCCGAGGCCTATCGGCAAAACGAAGTCCTGACGGCAAATAAAGAGACGGTGCTCATTTTGCTCTACGAAGGGGCCATTCGATTCTTAAAGCAGGCTATTGATGCTGTGGAGAAAAAGAATCAAGCCGACAAGATCAAGTACATCATCAAGACCAATGAAATTGTGGCGGAACTCCGAGCTGGCCTGAACTTCAAAATGGGTGGCGAAATCGCCGGCAACTTGGAACGGCTCTACGACTACGTCGCAGATCGACTCATCCAGGGAAACATGAACAACTCGGCACAGTCGCTACAAGAAGCACTTACAGTTTTGACATCATTGCACGAAGCCTGGGAGCTGGCCATTGCATCTCTCAAGAAGGAAAGGGCCGAGGCAGAAAAATGAAAAAACAAATCAAACGGGGGGAATCCATGGAAGAAGTAATCTATTATCTTGAGCTGAAAAATAAGTACTACGAAAAATTCCTCTCGATCACTGAGAAGTTTCTCTCTCACGTCCGGCAGGACCAATGGGAAAACATGGACTACTTTGTCGACAACCGGGAGCGGATTCTCAATATTATTCGGTCGTACGACTTTAAAATCGCCGAACTATTCCACCAAATCGACATGGCCTCTACCCGTCTGGAAACCTACAGCAACCGAGTGAAAGAGCTTCTGGAAAGACGAGAAGCGCTTGGGAAAAAGATCATGGACCAAGACCTTGAACTCATCGGGAAAATCGATGAAGTCAGAAACGACACCATTCGGGAACTCAAACAGACCCAAGAAACGGGTCAAAAGTTGCACTCGTTTACTTCCAGCGTGCCAAATGGGCGCCGAAAAATCCCAAAAGATCTTTAGGGAAGGCCTCGGTAGCGTCAATTCCTTGGCGCTGAGCAGACCGATTGACGTGGCAGCATTGCGTCAACCGAGATAATTGCAGGGCTTTTTCGCGCTCCGCATGGCATGGACTTTGCTCTTTCTAAAGAGCAATGCTGAAACAACCCCCAAAGACGAATACCGAGTCGCCTTTCTTTCACCTGCTCTCCAGCGCCGATGAAGTCCAAATTCGGGAAATTGCTTCGGATCAGCCGGAGAGAATGCTCCATAGCCTTGAGAAAACTCTCAAGGATTTCGATCACGAAAAGGACAGCAAGAATCTGCGTACCTTTTTCGTGCACATTAAGACCCCTGCCCCCACCCCAAAAGACGAATCGGCAAAATTGCCGTACGACGGCCACCACCTATTGCATAGCGCCGAGCTTCTGCTTGAGAACCAAGACTACCTCTTGGCTCGAAACCTATTTTCGTACCTATTGCAGCAGAACATCAAAGATCCTGGCGCCCTACGAGGCCTAGGCATTTGTCTGTTCAAGCTTGGCGAAGCTGTTTCTTCCCGCAAGTGCTTTAGAGCGCTTATTGAACTTCACCAATCGGAAGAAGCGCATTACTGGCTAGCTTTAGGCTACCAAGCGGAAGCCAAGGACATTGTGGCCGTTGAGCATTTCAATCAAATTAAAAATCCTCAGAGTTTCAATGCGGATCAACGGTTCGACTACTATAAAAACTACGGCAATTCGCTTACCCGAATGGGACAGTTGGATCGCGCCGAAGGTCAGTACCTAAAAGCACTCGAGCTCTCCCCCACGTCAGACACCATCCATGTAAACTTAGGAACTTTGCTTATTCAAAGGCAAGAGTGGGGCAAAGCTCGAGAGCGCTTTAGCCGCGCCGCCGAGCTAAATCCCAATAGCTCGCGCGCTCAATGTGGCCTGGGAATGACCGCCCTGGCATTGGATCGCAAAGCCGAAGCAAAGAAGTTTTTTCACCACGCCCTAGACCTCGACACCCAAAACCTCGTTGCACTCCACCAGCTATTAGAGCTTTCAACCGCGGTCGAAGAAATTGCAGGCCTTAAAACCCGCTTACGTGCCTTCCTCGACAAAGATCCGAACCATGCAGACTCGCACTTCGCACTAGCGGCGCTGCTATTCAAAGAAGGCAGCTGGAAGGCGTGTGAAATCCACGCTACTCGTGCCACTGAAATCGACCCCAAACACGAGCGTGCCATTAAGCTGAAGTCCGATCTCAATGCCTTGGTAAGAAATCAAACAGCGCAATCTCCGAAACTCGGCCTTTAAACATTTTTAAGGGGGATACCCACTATGACCCGTATCTTGATTGATGACAGTGTTTCTGAGTCTAACCGCTGGAACCAAGACCAGTGTATAGAAGACGTCGTCAACGCCGTACTTCATGACCTGCCCCCGAACAGAATTGTGACGAGTATATTGGTGGATGGCCAAATCGTCGCACGGCAACAGGATCCGGAATCACTCAAGGGCCGCCTTGAAAAGATCAAGGACCTGCAAATTCGCACGGCGGATTCGCATATATGGGCTAGCAATGGAATTGACCGTGCTATTTCTGATGTCGAGAGACTGCAAAAGAGCCTACTGCTTGCTGCAGAGTTCTTTCGTGATGAGAAAAAAACCGTCGACGCCAATCGCATCTTCTTGCGTTGTGTGGAAGGCCTAGAGCGCTTCCTAGACACCATTGTGCTGGCGCGACTTGCCATGAAACTGGATTTTCAACGAATTAACGTCGATGGCATCCCTCTGGCGCGACTTGAGAAGGAACTCACGACTATTTTAAGCGGAATTGTTAGCTTTCAAGAAAAGCAGGATTACGAAGGCGTGGCGGACAAGGTGGAATACGAACTACTACCAAACTTCTGCTCTTGGACTCGCGCACTGACTCAACTTCGAAATTCGTTCAATTCAAACGCGTAGACTAGGCCGTCTCTAACTTCCTACGGAATAGTTTACGCTAATCAAACAACCTTCTGGAGGAGTTTGATCGAAAGTCAAAGTCCGGGAGCTGGCATCGTACGACCAGGTTTGACCGGTAACTTCTTCCCCATTGAGCGTTACTGCCACTTTCAAAGTCTTAGGATCTGGAGACCCTTGTAGTGCAAAGGTTTTAGGAAGGGTCTTTAACTGCAATCCGTTCAGATTGAACTGACTCTGAAATCCAGCCGTGCACAAATCTGCCGTTTGCCCGCCCAAGCGCTGTGCTAGCTTAAAATAACGATCTTTATAGGTACTTGGAGAAACATCGATTTCGTTGTTTGTCTCAAGAGCGCAGCGAGTAGCCTTGCTGGGTGCCACACCGGGAGCTAGCGGTAAGTAGTTAGCCGCATAAACGCGCAATAAATCTGCTTTGTTATTCTTCAGCGCCAAAAGCTCTTTCGCGAAATACTCCACCGGATCCGAAGCCCCCGAAGCAGGCACGTCTGATTTGTCGTCACCGTACGATAGATAGATAAGAACCAGCGGAACGCGCGAGTCCAAGCCAAAAGCATTGCTTTTTAATGCAGCCAAAGAGCCGGCAATACCTTGGTTTACTGCGCCCGTATAAAGGTTCAAAGACGTATAGAAAAGGTCTGCAAAAAAGTCGAGGCGCTGATTCAGAGTTCCGGTTGAACGGTTTAAGTTGCCAGCAGGAACGGTCAGCCCCAGCTTACCGGAACGTCCATCCGCATTGGTAATTGCCATTTTGTATTGACCAGTCGCACCTAAAACACCGTCAATTCGGCTAAAGAACCCACTCGCTTCGCTTACAAGTGCATCGCGATAGTTACGCATAGGCGATCGATCGTCGATCATCCAAAGAACTTCTAGGTAGTGCGGGTTGTACTCCTGAACAAACGCTTCTGAAGCCGCAGAGTAAACTAACCCTTCGGAGTTGCTACAAGCCGAAGTTAGGCCGAGAACAGGCAGAATACAGCCCAATACGATAGCCAGCTTCGACACCCGAGAAACAAATTTTTCGTACACGCTCTTCATACCGGTGAACTACTGTGCAAATCACTCGCCACACTCCACACCCCTACGGAGCCTTGGGAATCCAGGGGTTTGGACATCCAAGCTAGGCTCTGGACTAGACAAAGTGATCGGCAATGGTGACAGATTACGGCATCGGGTCCGAGATAGGCTTCCATGTGACCGATACCGAAAAGGCCTGAAATACGACGGGCACCTTTCCGGGCACCTTTCCGTCCGGATGTAAAAGTTTTGCAAGTCAGCGGGGGCCACCGCCCGACGGCACCGGAGACTAGCTATCGAATGGGCGTCGAGCGGGCATCTATCCAGTCAAAGTTATGAGCCGTCTTCCGCGAGCCGAGCGCGAGGAAAACAATTAGAAATTCAAAATCCCGTGGCGGACCATTCGATAGGTAGTCGCAGGTGCCGGCGGGCGGTGGCCCCAGCT
>CAZTRP010000015.1:0-96046 GCA_964616705.1 uncultured Pseudobdellovibrionaceae bacterium | reverse complement strand
GGACAGCAGACTCTGACTCTGCGAATCTAGGTTCGAGCCCTAGTCCGCCAACCAAAGTGTAGGTAATTTGGGGGGCTCCGATGATAAAAATCCTTTTATTAATTGCTGTTGTGACTTCTCCAGTCTGGTCCGATGTGGTTGATCGGAGTAGCGTAGACGCAATCGACGGTTGGAATTGTATTTATCGTAAGAAAACCGGCGGGATTTGCGCTGACACAGAAAAAGGCGACATTGCATCTGTCACACTGAGTGGACCGGTTGGATTTGAAGGCGGCACGGGGGTTCGGCTTAGCTCAGATGCGGTGCAGGCGTTGGCGAGCATGTATGAGGCTTGGATACTTGGGCCCACCCCACCAGATGCAGCAACACGTGTAGCGCTTGAAAATTCGATTCGGCTTGCGCGCAGATCTTCTAGTGAGCCTGCACAAAGTTCTGCCCGGCCGGTAAACGTTAAAATAGTTTTAGAGCACGCCATCGCTAAGAACCTTTTCGATACATTTCCCACCGACCGTGTTTCAAAGCGCCAGGTAGACATCGGGTTAGGGCCCGAGACGGTGGAGGCGCGCGAGATCAGGGAGGGAAATATTAGACTGATGATTTCCCATTTGGAGGGGTCGGGGACGTACCAAGGCCTCATCGAAACTACCCAAAACCTTTATGCTTTTGATAGCCCGAGTCGGAAAGTGGTCGAAGCAAGCGGAGACGCTGCGCGCCGAATTCACGCGGCTCTTGCCATCGCTGAACCCGCCTTCAACGATTCCCGCACTGCGGAAGTCATCACGGCCCCGTTTAAGGCGGGATACCGGGGAACAGACTTCTGGAATCTGCGGGGTGATGGGAACAATCTCCTGTCGATGAGATTTCGTCTAGAAGGTGAGCAGGTTTACATGCACTTGGAATACACCACTACGGCCGATCCCGAGGTCTATGCCGACAATATTTGGACCGCAGAGAGTCCCTACTTAATGACCTCGGCTGAGCTTGGTGAGCCTCGGAAATCTGCGCGACACGTTAGCGCTTTTCATTTCGAGTCTGGTCGTTCGGCGTTGCCCCGATGGGATTCTCACCCGGCTTATTTGCGCAACGTCCGAGGCGAACTCGTGCCAATTAAGCGTGATCCAACGGGTCCTTAAGTGTTTGCAGAATAGGAACTGAGCTTAAGGTCTCCATTCGCATTAAGGTATTCCCTTTGCGATTGTTCGATGGAGGCAATCAAGGGTTCGTATTTCTGCCCTTTCGCACGAGCAATGGAAATCATGGCTGAAAAGACGGCGGATACTGTTCGACTGGTGTCGTAGGAAGTTACGATTTCCTTCGACCGACGTTTCATGGATTCAAGCATTTTAGGATTTTGAATCAGGCTGGCCAGGCAGTTGGTGAGAGACTTTACGTCGCCGCAAGGGTAGACGAGCGCATTTTCTCCGGGCTGGGCTGAACCATCCGCTCCGATACAACCCACGGCATCTGAAACTACGGCAGCACAACCAAATACCATCGATTCTGCTACTACCATTCCGTAGGGTTCATACTCCGATGGAAGAGCGATAATGTCCCCGCAGTTGAGGACTTCTGGGATGTCAGGTTGGTTTACAAACCCAAGGAATTTAACCTGGTCGGTAAGTTGAAGTGATGCAACGAGCTCATTTAATTCCGGCTTCATTGGGCCGTCGCCGATGAAAAGTAAAACTGATTTGGAGAGTCCCATTTCTTTCAACTCGCCGTAGGCGGCTATCAGGTCTTGTGGTCGCTTTTTTGGGATGAACTTTCCGACAAAGAGGGTAACGATGGCATCCTCTGCAATTCCCCATTGCGCTCTTAGTTTTGCTCTGCGCTCAGCGCCATTTGCGCCCGAACTTTTTGCGAAACGCTGTATGTCCACTGGATATGCGCCACGGACCATCTTTGCTTTTTGAACCGCGTATCTTGAAAAGTAATTCTCATTTTTTGGCCCAACAGTAATGAAACGATCTACCCAGCGAAAAACTGAGGGAAGGAACAGGGCCTTTAGCCATTCGGTGGCTAGGCCGCGCCGAGGCTGGAGCTGGGAATCACTTAGGAATAAAACGGAACTGTGTCTCTTACCCCAATGCAATGCCCGTAAGTGGTTGGCAGAGTTGTATCCAAATACCCAAAGGAAGTGAGGTGAGAACTTTGCAAGTTCAGCCAAAAGGTCAGACTTGGGTTGGAAAGAATCGCCGGAGCCCTTCTGAGATTCGCTTAGAATTTTGTAGTCATACCCACTGGTGACTGGGGTTTTCCATTGGATTTCTATTCCAAAGTCTCGATCTAAATACTTGCTGGCTCCTGCGTCAGAATCAAAGAAAGCCTTAAATTCAATCCCTGGTAGTGCCGACAGGTGCTGAAAGACGGGGGCGAAATGTTGGTTGGGGTGAGGTGCGTAAATCGCTATTCGAATCTTCATTTGGTTTTCCTTCTACGCAAGTCTAAGGGAATCATAGCGGGGATTCGATCGATTGTCCTTGATCGATGGGGAAAACTTGACGAGCAATGGTTCGATCATCAATACAAAGTAAGTGCAAACCCAGAACGATTTTTCGCCCACTAATAATATTGAGCGGCTCTTGCAGGCTGGTGCCTCGTTTGATTCGAAAGAGTTTCTGTTTGAGATTCTTCGAACCGATTTGCTGATCTTGGCCAAAGCAACTCCCTTACCTCAGGGCGGGCATAACTTGAGCTTTCGTACCGCTGCGACTAAGTCGGGCGGGCTTGCGGTTTTTGCATTTAGTTCTAAGCCTGCCTATACCTATTACCGTTCGAAGTTTGAGCTTCCGGAACAAGACTTTGTTGAACTGCATGCGGAAGACTTCATTGCGTCCGTTTACGACAAGTTCGACATTGTATTGAACTACGGCCATGGCAATTCGCCGTACCTGCCAAAAGGTAGCTTAGTCCCGTCGGAACAATCCGCTCCGAACTAGTCGGACGTGCTTTCGTGCGACTTGAAGAAGTCGATTGTTCGGCCGATGGCGTCGTCTCTTACGACGTCGGGCTCACGCCAGATTTCATGTCGGGCGCTTGGGTAGCGCCGCAGTGTGCAGTTCGGCGCCGAAGCGCAGAATGCTTGCTGTCCCTCGGGAAGTACTAGACTGTCGCTTCCTGCCTGAAAAATGAGTACGGGGGTTTTCACGGCTTTCGCGAGTTTGCGTATCAGATTTGGATCTGTCTCGCTTAAAACCTCTCGAACCCACCGAATGCTCGGACCCCCCATTCTCAGGCCTGGCTTTTCGATGAGCACTTTCATGTAGGCTGCAAAGCGAAGCGGATCGCGGCACGAGGACTTAGGGGTGATTTTTGCCGATTTTGGATCAAAGTCTGAAAAGCCTGGGGCATAGCTCTTTCCTCTGCCAATCCAATCGAGTGAAGTGGCGAGGGTGTTCGCTAGAAAGGGGTCAAACTTTCCCGTGTTTAGTTTGAAAAGTGGCGCATTAAGCACGGCGGCTTTTACAAGGCCTGGTTCCGCTGCAAGAAGCTTCGCTGCGATCAATCCACCGGCGGAGTGGGCAAAGACAAAGCGATCTTTCTCTGGTCCTCGACTTACGACTAGTTGGAAAAAACGCTGTTGATCGAATACATAGTGATTGAAGTCCTCAACATGCACGACCTGGGGGTTCGAGGTCTCTCTAGCCGATCTTCCCATTCCTCTGTGATCGAGTATATAGACCGAGTATCCAGCCTGATTGAAGTCATAAATCAGCTCAGCGTACTTCTCAGCGTTTTCCGTATAACCCGGAACAATCGCGATGGCTTTCGAACTGCCGGCTACTTGAAAGACATGGTAGAAAAGCGGCAGCCGCCCTGTCCCAAGAAAAGTGCCAGTTTTGCCTTCTTCAAAATGTGGGAGTGCGTTGGCGTAATATTTCTCTTCAAAGGACTGACCCCAAGCCCCCCAAATGGAAAAAAACGCCCCAAGAAGAAATAAAAACGGTTTCCCCAAAACCATCATTTCCCCACCCCAATAGAGAAAGCGTACGGGGCTTGGAGATCTAAAGACAATGGAAAAGATTACATGGCTCTACCAATGCGATTTCTATCTGGCCCAGCGTGAAGCGGTGCGCCAGAATCCTATTGGTGGAATACCGGACCGCTATCCTAAGAGCAGGGTGCTACAAAAATTTTTAAGGAAAGGACGAGAGAACCTTCTGATTGCGCCATTTTTGAATTCGAGAAGGTAGTTTCCGTCGGGTTCAGATTCAAGTGACTCAAAGAATACTTCGTTACGAAGCATGCCCATTTGCTTTTTTCGAATGAGATCTGCTGAGCTTAGAATTGCATCTCGAATATTCCATCCAAATACTTTGAGTGCCTTGTTTAGTTCCTCGTGGTCTTGGGGTGTCCAATTCTGCGGTGAGAAGTGAACGCTTCTCAATACGACGTCTTCGTTGGGTAAGGTTTCGAGTTTGAGTGTGACAAGCTCCATTCCTGCGCTACTTCGAAGTGTGTATTCGGGACGTAGAGGGGATTTCAAATCTCTCTCGAGCTGGGCCTTTCCGGTCAACGTTTGTACGGCCATTTTTTTCAATGAGTCTAGGCCCACGGCGCGGGCCAATGGTTCTGCCCACCAACCTGCGAGCCACTTGTAACCTGCCACTCGTGTAAAAGTGACCCCATTTCGAAACGCCTCTGAACGGGCGTAAAGGCAGACGCCCCCTATACAAACGACCTCAACAAACGGAGAGGCAATCGCCTCCCCAACTACAGCGGTCGACCAACGTACCCACGCAGCGCTGCTATACGTCCCTGCGAAATGGGTTCCATGGCCAATTACATGCTCGGTCAGGTGGGTAAACAGAGCTAGCGCGCTCGCATTTTTTATATGCAGTTCCGCATTTGGATTGTCCCCGTTCAGACTATGGGCGAGCCGCATTTGGTTCACTAACGTCCGAAAGTAGTTCCAATTGTAGAAAAACTTTTCCGCCCATTTTTTAGTGCCGTGGAGGTCGGGGTTTTCTCGTTCTATTGCTTCGTGTACTGACTCAGCCAAGTGGAACAGTTCCTCGGTACTAGAGACGGACGAAACGCCAAGGTGTTCATGACTAGGGTCTGCAGGGGAGGGGCGATGGGCCACGGCCGGCCCGCAAGCTACGAGGGCAAGCAGAAAAAAATACGCTCTTTGTTCCTTAAAAAGACGGCCAATCAGTCCCATTTTTACTACTTCGGACCTAGAAAAAGTGGCGCAAAGAACTCTGCGAGCGATTTGATTACTGCGCTGTGGCGGTCTAGCTCTATTTGATGCTGCGCCTGTTCTGCCGAGGGAAGGCCTTTCGCGCGCGGTTTGTGCGGCTTTCTCCAAAGATTGTGCGGTCCATCGAACCAGTCGCGAGATCGAAGGCTTGTATCTTGAGAAACCCAGTTTTCCCATGCAGGGGCGTAGAGCTCTTGTGGGTAGCCCCAATCGCCTCGACTAAACTGAAGTTTGACAGGGACTAGACTAGGCTGTCGGACGAAACCGTAAAGTCCTGTGAAGTCGGCATGCGCCGACCAGCTACGAATGTGAAAGTTGATATCGAACCCCGCAGCACTTGCCGCATGACGATTTTCGGGCAGGGCCATGTCCTCGTGAATTTTAATGGTTTTTTCGACAATCACCGGGTCTGGGTGGGAGGGATTCAATCCAAGTGCTCCGACAATATCTGAATAGTAAGACGCGTATTCCACCGCTGTTGCCCCACCTTGGCTACGTCCTACAATCCCGATTTTTTTACCAGGAAACAAGGCCGATAAAATGAGGCGGGAATGCCTTACTACTTCTAGAATTGCTAGTGGGTGCCCCCAACCGTACGGAGCATTTTCCGCGAGGCCATTGAGCGGCGGATCGAGGGGGCAAGTTAAAAGTCGTAAAGCTTTGTTCCCCGAAACTTTCAGTTCCGGGTGTTTGCCGCTGCTTAAAGTTCCAGACAACTCAAAGAGCGACTTAGCCACGCTGATACTGAAGCCTATGCCGGGTAGGGCGATGATGATTCCGTCGTAATCGCGAGCATTGAAAACCGTTGCGCCGTTGCGTTGAGGCTGAATCGGGCCTTTGGGAATGTAGATCCCGGTGTGAGCAAAGGGTAAATCGAGACGACGAAACGGGGCTTTTTCCAAAGCATTGGGGCTCTCAGCATTAGCTAAGCTCTGGGCAGCTAGAAATTCAGCTTCGGGCAGATCCGGGCCGTGTACCGATACCGCATCGTCGCTCAGTCGAGCGATATTCTGGCCTCGCCAAAGATTTTCCAGGACCCACTCTCGGGTGAGAGTTCCGTTACTCTCGCGAAGCGCAAGTGCGTCGTTTAGCTCATGGAGTTTTTCGATCTCATTGACGCCTTCGTTAACATCAAATTGCTGCCGAAATTGAAGTGCTTTTGCGCAAGCCCCGACATCACGCGCTTCGGACGAAACAGAGTGGGAAGGCCCCCCTGCTAGGCTCGCTTGGGCAAGAAACAATAGTGCCGTAAGCAGCAAATTCCGCTTCAATTCCATAACCTGATCCTTTGGATTAACCCCAAAGCAAGCTAGCGGAAGAAGAAGAGATCGCAAAGTTTTTTTTGCCTGGGGGGAGGATGGGTGCCATGGTGGGGGAAATCAAAAAAAGGGGAACTACGATGCGCGTCCTAATGACCGGAGCGACAGGCTTCATAGGAAGAAAAGTCCTGGCCCAACTCGTCGAATCGGGAAATGAGGTCGTAGTCTTGACCCGGTCGGTGGAAGGCGCCCGAGATACAATTGGGTACCCATGCAGCTTTTTCTCCTGGGAAGGGGGGGGGGAGCCACCTCCCGCTGAGAGTTTTAATGGGGTTGATGCCATTGTTCATTTGGCAGGCGAACCCATCGCCGATCGTCGCTGGAGCGAAGTCCAGAAAAAGCGCATTTGGGACTCTAGGGTTCTTGGCACACGGTCATTGGTGAAGGCAGTGCAGGGAATGAGCAAGCCCCCCGCTGTTTTTTTAAGTGGCTCCGCCATTGGGTATTACGGCGATTGTGGAGACTTGGAGGTCGATGAATCGTCCAAATCCGGTTCCGGATTCTTGGCGGACGTTTGCAAGGCATGGGAAGCCGAACTCCAACCCATTGAAAAGTCTTGTCGGGTTGTCACTCTTCGCACAGGGGTAGTGCTCGGTATTGGGGGCGGGGTTCTCAAGAAGTTGGTCCCTTTGTTCCAATCGGGTCTTGGCGGTCCGGTGGGTACCGGAAGTCAATGGATGAGTTGGGTACACCTTCAAGATCTTGTCTCGATGATTGTTTGGGCTTTGGAGGCGAAGGTAACCGGGGCTATCAATGGCGTTGCCCCCAATCCGGTCACTAATACCGTTTTCTCGAAGGAGCTGGCACAGGCACTGAAAGCGCCTTGCCTATTCCGGGCACCGAGCTCAGCTTTGAAGCTCGCGTTGGGCGAGATGTCCCAAGTCGTTCTTTTGGGGCAGCGGGTTTTGCCAAAGGTGGCATTAGCCAACGGCTTTAAGTTTCAATATTCCAACGTGACTCAAGCTCTACAGGCCCTGCTAGACGGAGAAATGGCAGGAGCGGAGATGTTTGAACGCCAGCAATTTGTGCCCCTTCCCCCCGAGGAAATTTTTCCGTTCTTTTCTGAAGCTAAGAACTTGGAAACGCTCACACCGCCTTGGATTGGCTTTAAGGTGTTAAAGGTGTCGACTCCTACTATCCAGGAAGGGACTCTTATCGATTACCGTCTCTATCTTCACTCAATCCCGCTGAAGTGGCGGACGAGAATAGAAAAATGGGATCCCATTCGGGGTTTTGTGGATCGGCAATTAAAAGGGCCTTATCAGCTTTGGCACCATACCCATCTGTTTCTACCACTGAGAGGGGGTACGCTGATGAAGGATATAGTTCGCTACCGATTACCTCTGGGGGGCTTAGGCCGATTTGTTGCTGGGCGTTATGTTTTGGGCGATGTGACAAAGATCTTCAACTATCGGAGAAAAAAAGTGGCCGAGCTCTTTGCCTCGGAGCACTAACGATACTATCTTTAAAGGGTATGGCTCGAGAACCAAAAGACGACGATTTCGAGGGGCCTGGTGCGCAGACTCTGGTACGACCAGACGCAAAAACCAAAGCGCCTTCGCTCTACAAGGTAATCATCCTGAACGACGACTTCACGCCAAGAGAGTTTGTTGTGCATATTCTCGTGCGTTTCTTCGGTAAGTCAGAAACCGAAGCCAACACTTTGATGCTTCGCGTGCACCACCAAGGCTCTGGCGTGGCGGGAACCTATTCGCACGAGATAGCTGAAACCAAGACTTATCAGGTAAACACCTACTCAAAACAAAATCAGTTTCCCCTCAAATGTGTGATGGAGGAGGCCTAGTATGTTTACTCCCGCTCTAAAAGCTAGCTTGGACGAAGCGGTAAAGTACGCCTTCGAACACCGGCATGAATTTGTTTGCGTTGAGCACGTTTTGCTCTGCATGATGAACGATCCGGAAGCGCGGGAAATTCTTGAGGCATGTGGTGCGGAAATCTCGCTGCTTAAGAAAAACCTAGAGAAATATCTATCGGAAAATTGCCCGGTTATTCAGCTAGACGGAAATCCAGATTTTGGCGCTTCCGACTGGAAGCCTGAGCTTACAATTGCATTTCACCGCGTAATTCAGCGAGCAGTCGTGCAGGTCCAAAGCGCCGATAAAGAAGAAGTCGGCCCAGCAAATGTTCTAATCGCGATTTTCAAGGAGAAGGACTCTCACGCGGCACACTTTCTCGGGCAACAGGGAGTTACGCGCTTCGACGTAATTAATTATATTTCTCACGGTATGGAAAAGCCGGCCCCTCTTGCATTGCCGGCCGAGGAGTCTACGGAGCCTCAGGAAGAAAAGCCCAAAGCTAAAGTCTCCGCACTAAAGAGTTTCACTACCAATCTTAACGAGCGCGCTGCTCAGGGGCTCATCGATCCGCTTGTGGGGCGTCACGACGTCATTGAGCGAGTGGTTCAGATCCTTGCCCGTAGGACAAAGAACAATCCTCTATTAGTTGGCGATCCTGGTGTGGGAAAAACAGCAATAGCGGATGGTTTGGCGCTACGAATTGTTAAAGGCGAAGTTCCCGAGAAATTGAAAAAATCGGTTTTGTATTCATTGGACATGGGTGCGCTATTGGCGGGTACGAAGTTCCGAGGGGATTTCGAAGAGCGTTTGAAGGCAGTGGTGAAAGCCATTGAAGCAGAGCCTGATGCGATTTTGTTTATCGACGAAATGCACACCTTGGTGGGAGCCGGAGCGACGAGTGGAGGATCTATGGATGCCTCTAACTTGCTCAAACCGAGTCTGACAAATCGCTCGTTAAGTGTAATTGGATCGACAACCCATAAAGAGTTTCACGCCTACTTAGAGAAAGATCGTGCGCTGATCCGCCGCTTCCAGCGAGTCGATATTAGCGAGCCAACTGTCGAAGAAACCGTGGGGATTTTAGAGGGTCTTAAGAGCCGTTACGAAGAATTCCATCAGGTGGGTTATACCGATGCGGCGGTTAGGGCGGCGGCCGAGCTTTCGGCCAAATATATTCATGGCAGACCGCTTCCCGATAAAGCCATCGACGTAATTGACGAGGCCGGAGCCCGAATTCGCATTAAGGCTGCTGATGCTGAAATCAAGAAAGTAGATGTAAAAGAAATTGAAGCAGCGGTTTCGTCGATTGCGAAAATTCCCCCTAACTCCGTAAGCTCTGATGACAAACAGCGCCTTGCTACGCTGGACAAGGATCTTAAGGCTGTAATTTTTGGGCAGGACAAAGCCATCGATGCTTTGGTTTCGGCGATAAAACTTTCTCGTTCGGGTCTTGGAAACCCCAATAAACCCACAGGAAGTTTCTTGTTTACTGGGCCCACCGGCGTCGGGAAAACCGAAGTATCCAAGCAGCTTGCCCGAATTCTTGGCGTGGAATTGATTCGCTTTGATATGAGCGAATACATGGAAAAGCACGCAGTGGCCCGTTTGGTAGGCTCTCCGCCGGGCTATGTTGGGTACGATGAGGGCGGTCTTCTCACTGAGGCCGTGGGGCGAACCCCGTATGCTGTATTGCTTTTGGATGAGATGGAAAAAGCACATCCAGATATCGCGAATATTTTACTTCAGGTAATGGACAACGGAAAACTCACTGATTCAAGTGGGAAGACTGTCGATTTTCGTAACCTGATATTGATTTTGACTTCGAATGCCGGTGGGCGAGAGTCTGCAAAGCCTGGTATCGGGATTCGTCCACAGACTGGGGCTTCGAAAGCGCTCGCTGCCGTAAAGAACGCTTTTTCCCCTGAGTTTATCAATCGCCTTGATGCAGTAATTCCGTTTGAGCAACTCGAAGAAGCTGTCGTGCTCAAGGTAATTGAAAAGTTTATGGATGAATTGCAGATCCAGCTTGCGCCCAGAAAGGTACAGTTAAAAGTAACTTTAGGCGTGAAGAAGTGGCTTTTCAAAAAAGGATACGACTCTGTTTACGGCGCTCGGCCATTGGGCAGGGCGATCGATGAGCACATTAAAAAACCACTGGTCGATCAGCTTCTTTTTGGCGCCGTGGCCCAGGGTGGTACCGTTAGCGTAAAAGAAAAAGACGACGAGTTAGTTTTCGAGTTCAAGGCAGCTACCGCCTAGTCTGCAAAGCGATCGGTTGCCATTACCAGCGTTCGAGCGATACCGGGTTCAAAAGCCGAATGGCCGCAGTCAGGAACAATTCGTAGTTCTGCCTCCGGCCAGGCTCGATGCAGATCCCATGCATTCTTAAGTGGGCACACTACGTCGTAACGTCCATGCACGATCACGGCGGGGATGTGCCGAATCTTATCCACATTGTCCAAAAGCTGGGTTTCTTTCTTTAGGAAACCTCCATTGGTGAAATAGTGGCACTCTATGCGAGAAAAGGCGGTCGCGAATTCATCCCCTTCGTAGGTTTTGATAAAAGCGGGGTCTGGAAAAAGTTTGCTAGTGCACCCTTCCCAGCCAGCCCAAACTTTAGCGGCCGCCACAACAGTGTTTTTGTCGTCGGAAGTAAGGCGTCGGTGATAGGCCGCCACTAAGTCGTGTCGTTCGGCCTCAGGAATGAAATTATAGTAAGGCTCCCAGCTATCTGGGTAGAGGTTGTTGGCGCCTTCTTGGTAGAGCCAATCAATTTCCTTTTTTCTGAGTAGGAAAATTCCTCTGAGAATAATCTCCGTTACACGCGAAGGGTGAGTTTGGGAATAGGCGAGAGCCAGAGTGCTTCCCCACGAACCACCGAATACCTGCCACTTTTCTATCTTGAGGTGAGTGCGGAGTTTCTCAATGTCTTCAACCAAATCCCAAGTAGTGTTGTTTTCTAAACAAGCAAATGGGGTGCTTTTTCCTGCGCCGCGTTGATCAAAGAGAACGATTCGGTATTTTTTTGGGTTAAAGAACGTCCGTTGCCGGCCACTTGTTCCGCTCCCCGGCCCGCCATGAAGAAAAACCACGGGCTTTCCATTGGGGTTGCCGGACTCCTCGAAGTAGATTTCGTGCACATCGGAAACTCGGAGTTTTCCGGTTCGATAGGGAGCGATTTCTGGATAGCACCAAGTGACGGAGTCTTGCATTTGTATTGTCCTCATTGCCGGTTCGCGATCGAAGCCTTGCCGCAAAGTACATACTCATCTAAAACGATAGGTGCAATCAACATCTTTGGATTTTCCAACGGGAGGCCCGTATGTTTCATCTACTTCTAGCTTTTTCTGTTACGGCTGGTGCGGCCAGCGTGGAAGAGCGGGCTCAGAAATTACTCGACTTCCACTCGTCGCAGATTCAGCCCCTGGAAAAGCGCCTTAATTTAGCATGGTGGGACGCCAATACTTCAGGGAAAGATACCGACTACGAGAAAAAAGCGCTCGCCCAAAATGCTTTCGATGAAAAGCTGTCGAGCCCGGAATATTTTTCGGAAATCAAATCAGTTCGAGATGCGTTGAAGAAAAGTCGTCCCAGCGATCTAAAAAGGCAAATCGAGTTGCTTTACTTGGTGACGCAGGAAAAGCAGGTGCCTACGGACCTGCTCAAAGAAATGACTTCTAAGGCCAATGCCATAGAGCAGGTTTTCAATGTTACTCGAGCCAAGGTCGGGGCCAAGGAGTTTTCAGACAGCGAAGTGAAGCAGATCCTGAAGGCATCGCTAGACTCCAAGCAAAGGCAGGGAGTATGGGAAGCGAGCAAGCAGGTCGGCGCTTTGGTGGAGAAAGATCTCAAGGAGCTTGTTTCATTGCGCAACCAGGCAGCTAAACACCTGGGGTATGCGAACTTTCATTCCATGCAGTTGCAACTCAATGAACAAGAACCGGAGAAAATACTCGGGCTATTTGATGAACTCGATAGACTTACCAGGGCGCCCTTTCTTAAGGCTAAAGAGGAAATCGATACAAAGTTAGCGAAGATGTACCACTTAAAGAAAGTGGAGCTCATGCCCTGGCACTATCAGGATCCATTTTTTCAAGATGCGCCATCGGTGTTTGAAGCCAACTTAGATGAGACTTACAAAAAGCTCGACGTTATTTCGCTCTGCGAGCGTTTCTACGCTGGTATTGGTTTGCCCATTGACGATGTAATTAAACGCAGCGACCTGTACGAACGCAACGGCAAAAGTCCCCATGCATTTTGTACGGATATTGATCGTGCCGGCGATGTTCGCGTGTTGGCAAATGTGGTCCCGAATGAACAGTGGATGAGTACCATGCTTCACGAGTTGGGGCATTCGGTCTACAGCAGCAAGAACATTCCGGCGAGTTTGCCTTACCTGCTTCGCACGGATGCACACATCCTTGCCACCGAGGGAGTGGCGATGCTTTTTCAGAAGTTCTCGAAAAGTGCAGAGTGGTTGCAGCAAATGGGAGTTGAGGTAGCGGACCCAAAGGTGTTCAGTCGTGTAGGAAAAAAATTGCAGCAGGTTGATCTTTTGGTTTTTTCCCGTTGGGCGCAGGTCATGTTTCGATTCGAAAAGGGCCTTTACGAAAATCCAAGCCAAGACTTGAATGCGTTGTGGTGGGGGCTTGTTGAAAAATACCAAGGACTAAAAAAGCCCAGCGGACGTAATGCTCCAGACTATGCCGCTAAAATACACGTCGTTGTGGCTCCTGCGTACTATCATAACTATCTGCTGGGGCAGTTGTTTGCATCGCAAGTACACCACGCCGTGGCTCGCGATGTGCTAAAGACCAGCCCAGATAAAGCGGAGTACGCCGGAAATACTAAAGTGGGAGATTTTTTTCGGGCCAAGGTTTTTGGTCCCGGTAGGAGTATGCAGTGGAACGAGCTGACCCGTTTTGCAACGGGCCAGCCTCTAAATGCTAAAGCATTTGCTTGGGATCTTACCCACTAGCAGTGCTTCGCTTTGATAGCGAAAACTGAGCGGAAATGTCCCCAGTAGCAATGGACCAAGTATGTCCACATAAACAAAAGGGCAAAACCCATTCCTGGTCCGCCTGCGATCATAAGGTGAAACATTACTATGTTCACCAAAATGGGGGCAATTAACACAAGGCCGAGTGGTAGGAACACCCCGGTCAGAATCATCGCGCCGCAAAGGACTTCGGTTCCTTTGATTAAGGTCATCATGTAGCCAGAGTTTACTAAGGCCATTATGAATTCGAGTGCTTTGGGATCCAGCGGCGGCTGCGGTAAAAAGTTAAAAAAACCATTTAACCCAAAAACCAGAAAAACTAACCCAAACAACACCTGGGACACGATTCGGCCAAGTTGACAGAGTTTCTTCATTTTTCCCCCTATAACCATAAATTATATCGATGGTTCTGCGTTGCGCCTAAGATAAAACAAGCCGCGGGGCTCATTCGGTTGGCGTTCGACTTGCCGAAAAGGGGTTCTTTTAGGTAAACCCCGTAAATGGATCGAAATCTGTTTCGTTTGGCGTGGGCTGAGTTTCTGGGCACCTTTGTTTTGATGACGTTTGGGCTCGGATCGGTGGCTCAGGCAAAGCTCGGGGGAGCTGCCTACGGTAGCTTTCTGACTATCAATTTTGCATGGGGAGTCGCCGTGGTTATGGGGATTTGTGTGTCTGGTGCGGTATCGGGGGCGCATCTCAATCCGGCCGTCACTCTGGCCTTTGCGTGGCACCGACGTTTGGCGTGGAGGAAGGTTCCAGCCTATCTTGCGGGACAAGTTCTCGGGGCTTTCGTTGCTAGCATCGTTACGTATTTGGTCTACATTGAAGCGCTAAATGCCTTCGACGGTGGGGTTCGTCAAATCGAAGGTCCCCTTGGTACGGCGGGGATTTTTGTAACTGGGCCATCTGCGCATTTGTCGACCTTTCCAGGGGGATTTATCGACCAATTTGTTGCTACAGCGTTGCTCTCGATGTGTCTTTTTGGTCTTAGCGATGCGCGTAACGAGGGTTGGTCTAAGAGCATAGGACCGCTAGTGGTGGGTTTGCTCATTGTAGTCATTGGAATGAGCTTCGGTCTAAACGCTGGCTACGCCGTCAATCCGGCACGTGATTTCGGGCCCCGCGTATTTGCCGCCTGTTTTGGTTGGGGGGCGGGCGTTTTTAGCGTTGGAAACCATTGGTGGTGGGTTCCCATCTTGGCCCCTTGCCTTGGTGCTATCACTGGCGCAACAATTTATCAGGCTACCGCGTCTGTTCCTGCCACTTCAAAGACCCGTCTAGAACCTTAAGTCCAAGGCGGTAGGTTGTTTCGTCGGAGTTGCAGCGAATAAGACGGAAGTTGTTTTCAATTCGCTGTCTGGCTTCCAAGCAAAATAGCTCCGCCGAGTCTTTGGCGTACGGTTCTTTCATTCCGTGAGCTCGGCCGATTGTGGCGGCCATCGCAAATAGATCCATTGCAATATCGACTATGCGCCCAAGCTGCATTTGTTTGCGTTCGAGCTTCGGACCGTGCCAAACCATGAGGTGAAACGTGGTACGCGCCATTCGATGGGTAGTGCGTTTGCAATAGCGCATGTGTTTGGCAAGTTTTCCAAGTTCCGAGAACATCGGCCATGGAGTGAATGAAAGCCATTGTTGCGGGTACCACCAAGCGTAGAAAAGGCCCGCTTTGCCGAGGGCAAAAAGCCTTCGCGCCAATGGTAAGCGTGGATTCAGAACATCTCCCGCGACTTCCAAGTGTTTATCGAGAGCTTCCCGCGCAATAAATAGACGCATGATTTCATTGGTGCCTTCGACGATTTGATTGATACGAGAATCGCGTAAAAGGCGCTCAACCGCGAAAGGCTTTTCTCCGCGCGCTTTAAGCGATGCGTACGTTTCGTACCCTCTACCACCACGCAGCTGAAGTGCCTCGTCGACTAGCTGATGGCTGCGCAAGCTACAGAAGAGTTTTGCCATCGCCGCTTCAAGGCGGATGTCTTGACTCTTTCTGTCGACCCAAAGTCCTGCGAGCCAGGTGATCGATTCCATCGCCAGTAAATTAGCGCTCATCGAAGCAAGTTTCTGTGCACCTGGTTCATGTTTCCCCACAGGGGCGCCCCACTGCTTGCGTTCATTCGCCCACTCGCGACAGGCTTCAATCACGGTTCTGCATGATCCAATGCAGCACGCTGGGATGCTGAGTCTTCCGGCGTTCAAAGTGATTAGGGCGAGTTTGAGTCCTTTTCCAGTTCCCCAGATGATGTTTTCTTTCGGAACTTTCACATTGGTAAATTTAAGAAGTCCGTTTTGGATGCCGTTTAGGCCTAGAAACTTACAGCGATGTAATACTTCGAACCCGGGCATTGATTTTTCGACTATGAATGCCGTGATCTGTTTGCGCTCTTTTCCCCTCTCAGTGATGCTGGGGGTTTGCGCCATCACAACTAGAATGTCGGCTATTACGCCGTTTGTGCACCAAAGCTTTGTTCCGTTCAGAACATAGTGCGAACCATCTGCCGAAGGGGTAGCCGTGGTAGCTAGGCGCGCCGGGTCAGAACCCACTTCGGGTTCGGTAAGCGCGAAAGCGGAAACTTCGCCCTTTGCAAAACGGGGCAAGTACTTTTGTTTCTGCTCCGGAGTTCCAAAAGCCAATAGTGGTTGGGGGACCCCGATGCTCTGATGGGCCGAAAGCAGGGCGGTGGTAGATGCACAGTATTCGTTCACAAGAGCAAGCGCGCGGTTGTAGTTCACCTGCGAAAGTCCCAACCCGCCATATTCCTTGGGTATCTTCATTGCGAAAGCACCGAGATCGGCCAATCCCCTCATGATTTCGGCGGGGATCTGGCTCTCGCGATCAATGCGGTCGGCGTCAATCGACTTTTTTAGAAAGGAATCCAGTTTGGCGATGTAAGCATCACCGATTTTCTTGTCTTCCGGATCTTGAAAGCTATGGGGGTGGATTGTTTTTGTTCTTAGTCGGCCTAAGAACATATCGCCCACAAAACTGGGGTTTTCCCAGTGCGTTTCTCGGGCCGCCTCAGCTACCTCTAGGGCTTCAACTTCTTCTTTGTTGCGGGTTTTTTCATCGATGAATGTTTGTGCCATGCTTAGAAGGCTACAGCCCTTTTTGGCTGCCCTCAACGATTTCTTGCCTGTTCGGGCGATTTCAATAAATCGTAAGATGTGTTAGGTTTTTTCCAATTTGGAGGAAACAAAAATGGTGAAAGAGTTTATTGGTTTTTTGAAAGAGTACGGCGTGATTGGGCTTGCGATTGCCGTGATCATTGGTGGAAAAATGAACGAGCTAGTGTCTAGCGTCGTTAATGATCTCCTGATGCCTCTAGTATTTCAGCCAGCCTTGAAAGCCGCTGCGGTAGATGACATCCGTAAGCTGAGTTACAACGGGATTCTCTACGGTAAAGTGATTGGTACCGCGATTGATTTTGTGATTGTTGCCTTGGTGGTTTTCTTAATTGCCAAGTTCATACTTCGCGAAGCGTCGGTCAAAAAGAAATAAGCCTATTTTACGGAGGTTGGGGCGTGTCCACGACTGGAGTAGTTTTTGTCAACGTGGGCACACCCGATGCTCCTCGGACTGAAGAGGTAGGGCGATACCTGCGTGAGTTTCTAATGGATCCTCACGTTGTCGATATTCCCTGGGTTGCCAGGTGGATCCTCGTTAATGCGCTTATTGTCCCACGGCGTTCGCATAAATCGGCTGAGTTGTACCGCAAAATCTGGACGTCCAACGGTTCTCCACTCCTCTTACATACCGTAAACCTTGCCA
This sequence comes from uncultured Pseudobdellovibrionaceae bacterium, assembly GCA_964616705.1. Classification (GTDB taxonomy): domain Bacteria; phylum Bdellovibrionota; class FAC87; order UBA2466; family UBA2466; genus JAIEOG01. The sequence continues at coordinate 78,939 of CAZTRP010000015.1, read as the reverse complement.
AAGAAGTTCAAGCGGTTCTAGGCCCTTCGTATTTGGTTCAAGCCGCGATGAGGTATGGAAATCCCTCAATTCGATCAGTGTTGACCCGTTTTGCTGCTGATGGCGTGGGGCGAGTAGTCGTTTTTCCTTTGTACCCCCAATATTCGCTTGCAGCGACCGAAACCTCGATTTTGGAATTCAAAAGGCTTGGGGCGGAACTACTTCCCCAAGTTCCTATGGCGTTTGTGCCCCCTTTTTATGCACGTTCAGAATACCTAAACGCGGTCGCTGAAGTGAGTCGACCCCACCTGACCAGTTTCGATAGGGTTTTGTTTAGTTTTCACGGCCTTCCTGAGCGCCAGGTAAAAAAAACGGCCAGTTCTCATTGTTTGAGAGCTCCCGGGTGTTGTGATGCAGTAACTGGGGTGAACCAGAATTGCTATCGCGCACAAAGCTTTGCTACCGCTCGATCGCTGGCGGCGTTATTGGACCTGCCCCAGGGCACTTGGGAAGTCGGATTTCAATCAAGGCTTGGACGCACGCCGTGGATTCGGCCGTTTAGCGATGAAATTTACGAAACTCTGCCGGCAAAAGGGGTAAAAAAACTTGCGGTCCTTACCCCGTCGTTTGTGGCAGATTGCCTCGAGACACTTGAGGAAGTTCAACTGCGCGGTGAAGAAGCTTTTCGAAAAGCCGGTGGTGAATCTCTTAAGCTAGTTCCTTCGCTCAATACACACCAAGCGTGGGTGAAAGCGGCAGCGAAACTTGTAGCAACCGCCTTACCAGCCTAAGACGTACGCAAAGACGAGAGGCGCGACAATGGTAGCGTCGGATTCAATCACGTACTTTGGCGTCTCAGAAGACAGCTTCCCCCAAGTGATTTTTTCGTTGGGTACCGCGCCAGAGTAAGAGCCGTAGCTCGTTGTCGAGTCGCTGATTTGGCAGAAGTAAGACCAAAGCGGCACATCCTTCAGAAGATCCTGACTCAACATCGGGACAACGCAAATTGGAAAATCGCCGGCAATGCCGCCCGCAATTTGGAAAAAGCCAATACCCTGGCCCTGGCAGTTTGCCTGGTACCATTTCGCAAGCTCTATCATGTAGTGAAAGCCGGCTTTTATCGCATTGGGGGAAACTTTTTCTTCGATCACGCGTGCTGTAAAAATATTTCCCATCGTGGAGTCTTCCCAACCCGGAACGAACAAGGGAATACCCGCTTCGGCAGCGGCCAAAAGCCAGCTGTGTTCACGGGGAATTTGGAAAGAGGCTTCAAGCTTTCCGCTGCGCAAGATGTCGTAGAGGTATTCATGGGGTAGCCGAGACTGCTTTGTGTCGGATGCCTTTTGCCAGCCGTCGAGCACTACGCGCTCAATACGACGAATAGCTTCTTCTTCTGGAATGCAGGTGTCGGTTACTCGGTTGAGGTGGCGCTCTAAAAGTGCTTGCTCATCTTGAGGGGTCAAATCGCGGTAGTTCGGTATTCTTTCGTAAAAATCGTGGGCGACTAAATTGTAGAGGTCTTCCTCTAGGTTAGCCCCCGTACAGCTAACTGCATGAACTTTGCCTTTGCGTATCATTTCGGCAAGCGAAATGCCTAGCTCGCCGGTGCTCATCGCTCCAGCTAGAGTCAGGAACATCTTTCCGCCCTTTTGAATGTGCTGATCGTAGCCACGGGCTGCGTCGGTTAACGCGCCTGCGTTGAAGTGGCGGTAATTTTTTTCGATAAACTGGCTTATAGGTCCCTTTTGCATTTGGAGAAATTAGCACTTTGATCCCAGAATTCAAAGAAAACGTGCCTGCTGTGTTTTCCTTCTTCCTTTGGGCGGAGGGTTTGGTAGTGTGCCTAGCTTCTATATGAAAATCTCGCCTGAGCTTATCATTCCGTTGCTGTCCCTGTTGGCCGCATTTTTTCTCATTGGGCTCAACGGGCTTTTTGTTGCTGCGGAGTTCGCTATTGTGAAGGTCCGGCGTACTCGTTTGGAAGAGCTCGCTGGACAGGGGCTTGCGGCGGCAAGAATTTCCATTTTGTGTGTTGATGAACTCGATGAATACCTCTCAGCAACCCAGCTTGGGATTACCCTCGCCAGCCTTGGTTTGGGTTGGATCGGCGAAGAAGCCTTTGCTGAACTTCTCGTTCTGCTACTGCCGGAACTCTTCACACACGTCGGACCCGGACACCATGTTGCGGCGGTGGGAATCTCATTCTTTCTAGTAACAACGCTCCATGTCGTTTTGGGTGAGCTAGTACCAAAGAGCATGGCCATCCAGGATGCGGAACGAATCACCTTGTTGGTGTCGCGCCCATTGCGGTGGTTCTTTTTTGCTTCCAAGCCTTTGATTCAAGGCTTTACCTTGGTGGCGAACTTCATACTTCGCCGCCTCGGTTACCATGGACTAGAAGAAGCGCCGCTCACGGAGCAAGAGTTGAAGCTGGTGATGCGGGAGTCGAAGGAAGATGGCGTGATTAGTGATAGCGAAGCGCAGATCATCAGTCGTGCCTTTGAATTCGCCGATAAGCGCGCCCTAGATATCATGGTGAACCGAGACCAGGTTAAGTTCATCTCACTTTCTCGACCCCTCGAAAAAAATCTCGAGGAAGTGAGACAGAAGATGCACACCCGCTTCCCAGTTTGTGAAACGGATTTTGATTCGGTAGTCGGGATCGTCCATATGAAAGATGTCTGGCCTGTTCTACTCACCCGATTCTCAAATGACGTTTTTCTGACTGCTTGCAGGCCACCTATTTTCGTGGATTCCAGCTTGCGCCAAGACCAGCTTATGAAGTTGTTCCAGAGTTGCCGTGCTCATATGGCAATTGTACGGAACCCCGCTACTGGCCGAAATGAAGGCATCGTCACTATGGAAGACGTCCTCGAAAGCCTGGTCGGTGATATTCGCGATGAGCATGGAAACTGAGTCCAGCTTCTACAACGATTTTCGCACGGCCTGTAGCAAAGAAGGGCTGATACTCCTGGGGATTACCGGTCTTGACTATCGAGACGATTTTGAGCGGTTCCAAAACTGGTTGGCCGAGAAGCGCCACGCGGATCTCAAGTATTTAGAGAATCACCAGGAAATTCGTTCCACTCCCGCAAAGCTCCTAGAAGGGGCGAAAAGTGCGATCATATTGGCACTACCCTACCGAACGACACAAGCCACGAAAGTTCCCGCAGTGGCACAGTATGCTCGCTACTCCGACTATCATCAGGTGCTCAAACGAAAGGGTGAGCGCGTTGCTGGGCAGTTTTTTGGTGTTGGAACGTTTCGTGTGACGGTAGATAGTGCCCCTTTGCTTGAGCGAGCTTTGGCGGCAAAAACTTCGAAGGGGTTTATCGGCAAGAACACACTTTATGTGCACCCCGAGTATGGGAGTTTCCTTTTGCTCGGCGAAGTCATAACAACTCAAGCGTTCTCGCCCGATACGCCGGCCCCAATATCTGTTGAAAAGAAAACTCGCAATGGAGGCTGCGGCCCTTGTCGTCTGTGCCAAACCGCTTGCCCTACGAGCGCTTTGGATAGGGCCTACACTCTAGAAACATCCCGTTGTCTATCGTATTGGACAATTGAAAATCGGGGGCCAATTCCCGAAACGTTTTGGCCTTGGCTAGGGGAGTATTATTTTGGCTGCGATCTCTGCCAGCTGGCCTGTCCCTATAACCTAAGGTCTCCTCAGGCCCCCGGTGATTGGCCGACGCGAGAGTACCCAGATATTGAGAAAGTCGCTACTATGACTCAAGCCGAGTACGAGAAATTCTTTGGTGGAACACCGCTTACTCGTGCAAAGCGCAGTGGTCTTCGCCGAAATGCATTGATTGCGATGACGGTTACGTCGCACCCGCAATTGGACGAGGCACTGGAACGTATTGGTGTGGACGATGAAAAAGTCCTGCACCAGACACGTGAACAGATTGGGAGCTATCTGCTACGATGAAACAGGAAAATCGCATCCTCTTAGTGGTCTTTGTTACTGTGCTGATGGACTTAATTGGCTTCGGGCTGATCATTCCGATTTCACCTTTCTTTGCTGAATCTTTAGGTGCCTCGCCTGCGAGTATTACACTTTTGGGAGCAGGCTACTCGTTAATGCAATTTTTGTTTGCTCCTTTTTGGGGGCGTGTTTCCGATCGGATAGGACGTCGGCCCGTGATGCTAACGAGTATTGCTGTGGCGGGCATCGGCTATGTTCTGTTTGCGTATGCAGATTCCTACTGGATGTTGTTTTGCGCAAGGTTGTTGTCGGGTTTTGGGACGGCAAACTTTGGGGCGGCTCAAGCGGTGATCGCCGACTGCACTCCGCCCGAACGCCGTGCGCGCGGAATGGGAATTTTGGGAGCGGCATTTGGACTCGGTTTTACGTTGGGGCCAGCAATGGGCGGCGTATTGGGGCAGTGGGGTCTTCGTGTTCCAATTCTTACGGCCGCCGCACTGAGTGCGGTGAATTGGCTTATGGCATTTTCGATGCTTCCCGAAACTAGAAGCAAAGAAGATCGATTGGTTGCATCGGCCTCGAAATCTGCGTGGACTCAGATTAGTGAAGTCGGCCGAGACCTCAATATGCGAAGGCTGCTTTGGGTTTTTATCGTGTTTGCTACTGCTTTCTCGATGATGGAACAAGTTTTGGGCCTTTTCATCGAGCGTGTGTGGGTAGGGTCGATTCTGGATCATCCCTCGGCCTCCGGCGGTCAGGCATCCATGCTTACAGCCTGGGCACTAATCGTCGTGGGTCTCACCGCCACCGTAGTTCAGGGTGGGCTTATCGGACGTTTGGTAAAAAAGTTTGGCGAAAAACGGCTGATGGTGGCGGGTTGCGCTATTGTAGGTCTGAGTTTGATTCTCATACCTGTTGCGGGAGCTCTGGGTTCTTTTTCCGGCTTCTTGTTGGTGATGGTTTTGCTAGCAACTGGAAGTGGAATAGCGAATCCTTCCATGTCTAGTTTGCTTTCTAGAGCCACGCACGCATCAAAGCAGGGACACGTGATGGGAGTCGGCCAATCGCTTGGTGCATTGGGAAGGGTACTGGGACCTAGTATGGCTGGAGTGCTGTTTCAGGTTTCTATAGCAGTGCCATTCTGTTTGGCGGGCGTGATGATTCTAGTATCAGCTGCAATGGCGACAGGCTTTAAGCCTGTAGATACTAAAAGCAGTGGCTGAGCGTTCGGTTTGCTGCTCTAAATAGGGTAGTTGTGTAGGAAACTGCCCCGCAGGATTCTCCAGTGAAAACGATTTTTTCTCGCAGTGTTGGGCTTCGTAAGCTTAGATCGTAGGCTGCTTCGACTGTTCCACTTACGGGGTAGCAACAATTCGGATCTGAGTAAACCAAAGGTTCGGTAACGCTTACTACGCCAATCGATTCGCTTAGGTTGTGTTGAACGCGAAACGTTGCGCCACGATCCACTGTGGTGCCGTTCACCACAAGGTCGCCATCAAACGAGGATGTCGTATTGTTTTGAAGTCCCGAATAGCTTATCGCACCGTTTCCCGCGCGGGTAATGTTAGGTCCAATAGTGAAAAGGGTATCGCCCGATTTCACAGTGTTGATTGTATGGTCCCACCGAGTTGCGACTGAGGCATCATCTGAAGTCGTTTGGAGTTCTGTGAGATCGAACGCGCTTGGATCAGAAACTGGAGCGCTTATGTGTTCGATTCCGATCGCGTGAACCCCCTGAACGACAATAGTTCTCTGGGTAGACGAGTTGAATGTGATTTCAACGCCGCCTTGCCGATTGTCCTTCCAGCCACTTGGAAATTCTGAGTAAAAGTAAGCTACGACATTGTCTTGGCCAGCACGAATATTGTTTTCATCGCCACTTTGAGCAACTCCCCATTGACGGGTAATAGTTTGGCCGGTCAAAGCAGTCAGAGAAGTCGCATCAAATCCGCCGGAAAGCACAGTGGCACAATCTGCTGGGGAGGGGAGCGAGTATTTTATGTAGCTCCGCCAGTAGCCGCTTCTATTCAATCCAGAAGGTTGGCAATTGTCGTAAAAAACCAAAAGGTTCGAACCATCGCAAGTACCAGTAGTAATCGCCGGGCAGGCGGGGGCTGCTGCGAAAGCTTCCTGAATAGGATCGAGAATTTTAAAAAGCTTCTGTGTTGGGCTTTCGGTGGGGGGCTTAATTGAAGCCACAATCCCATTGTTTTGGGTGCCTAGAACTGCGCCGCCGATTACCGCTAAAACAGATTCGGCGTCAATATTGTCCCCTGGCCGCTCAGTGCAGCCCACTGCGAGGACAAGGCACAGAGCTAAGAATAGACGATGCTTTTGTAACATGCCGTTTCTCTTTTCGGTGTTTTGGCTGTAAAACTAAATATATTTTCATGTTACTCCTAATCTCCCGAACAATCCATGCGGCGAGTGTCCCTGTTTGCGCTGCGCGTTGTATTTTAGTTACCTCAACCTAAACCCGTGAGAGTTTGAATGAGTTTTTACCGCGGAAAATCTTGGTACAACCGAGTTCAAGGAGTTGTTCGCACGCTCCAAGAACAGGGCGTCACCAATCTGAGGCAGCTTTACCGGTGGCTCAACACGGTTGAAGTAAGCTTGAGAATCTTTCAGTACCTGCGGCAACACCCTGGCTTTCAAGGGGGGATTTTTTGGGCTGCGGCTTTCCTAGTGGGTGTTTTTGCCGTTTTCTATGCGTGGTTGTTCGGCCTTTGCGCCGATTACGCTCAGTCGGTATTTCGGCACTCTCCCTTGTGGTTTGCTTTGCTGGCTCCTTCTGGGTTTGTAGCTTCCTGGTGGTTGGTTTGGCGACATGCTCCCGGTGCCGCCGGGGGCGGCATTCCCGAAGTAATGATTTCTATCGAGGCTTCACCAGTACAGGCCACACGTTGGGTGAGCCTAAAAGTCGCGTCGGTGAAGTTCTTGTCATCGCTTGCTTGCGTGCTTGGGGGTGGAGCTATAGGTCGGGAAGGGCCCACTATTCAGATTGCCGCAAGCCTCTTTTTTGCTATTGGCATGCCATTTAAAAAAATATGGCCTTCGCTAAGCCACCAATCTTTGTTAATTGCCGGCGGCTCCGCTGGAATCGCGGCGGCATTCAATACGCCTCTGGGTGGGATTGTTTTTGCGGTCGAGGAGCTGTCTCACCAACACTTTAATCGGTTTAAACATTTTTTGATTTCAGCGGTGATTATTTCAGGCCTCGTGGCTCAATGGCTACTGGGGCCCTATCTTTACTTGGGGTACCCGAAACTAGCGGTCATTTCGTTTGGGGCACTACCTTGGGCTTTAGCTACCGGTGTAGTTTGCGGTTTGGCGGGTGGGGCATTTGGAAGGGCGTTGGTTTGGCTGGGGCAGCGGCAGCGAAAGGCGAGGCCAAAAACGCGAGCGCAGGTCGCGCTTTTGGTAGGTCTCGCAATGGCGGGATTGGCTCTTTTACTAGGGCCTGAGGTGCTTGGTGGTGGCTCGGATTTGGTAAGTCGTCTTCTCTTCGAAGAAGATCGACACATGGGAATTGGAGAGGTTTTGGGACGCTTTGTTGGGCCTCTTATTTCTTCGCTTGCAGGAGGCGCTATGGGGGTGTTTGCGCCAGCCTTGGCCGCTGGTGCTTCTATGGGTGCGCTATTCTCCCAATGGACTAGTTCTCCCTATCCAAATTTGCTCGTTCTTCTTGGGATGGCTTCGTTCTTGAGCGGTATGTCGCGTGCGCCATTCACCGCATTTGTGCTGGTTTTAGAAATGACGGATCGACACTCTGCCATCTTTCCCTTGATGGTTGCTTCGTTGGTAGCTTCGCTTGCGGCAAAGCTCATCGATAAGAAGTCTTATTATGAAAGGCGCTGCGACGCCTATCGTTCCGAGTTAGGGTAGCGACCGTAGAATCTTTTTGTTCTCGTTAAACCAACGAGTAACTTTTCGTCGGGTCGTGGCATCCGCAATCTTTATCTTTTCTGGTGCTACCGTTTCAAAATTGCAACCGCAACCTGTGTCGAGGAGTTTCTTAAAGTCTTCCTTGAGTTGCTTCCGTTCATTTGCCGCCCAGTCATTTGCTTCAAGCGGCAAGGCAATCGAAAGTAGAGTCGAAGCTTTCTCTCGCGCCTCTTGCGAGTAGAAAAATTCGGGCAGACGCAGTTGGGACTTCGAGGTGGTGATGGGATTACTTCCCACAACTCCAACCGTACTTGTCGGATCGGCCGGAGAAAGGACAAGGGTAATCTCCGCTTCAGCATTAATCGTGCTTCCCTTTCGAGCCAGCAGGTATTGATTGGCACGTTTGTGGAATAGCTTCGCCAACTCATCGCCCGTGGGAGTGCTACCCACTTTCATGGTCTCCGGAATTTTTTTAAGAATTTCAGTGTCCGCGATAGCCACGAGGTTCGGTAGCTTTAGGACTAGTTCTAGCGCTGCCGTCAGGATGCTATCGGTTTCTTGAGCGCTGAGTTGGTATTTTTGCCCACCGGCGCCAATACCTTCTAGGTAGTAAGGATCGCGCAGTTTTCGGTCTGTTTCGTTATAGATTTCCTCGAAAGACTTTCTCACTATGAGTGGCAATACTTGCTCCCACCCGCCGGCCTTTTTCACTTCAGCTTCGAGAACCAGAAGTTGTTGTTCCTTTACCTGGTCTTCATTGAGCGAGCCGACATAGGGAAAGGTTCGGGCCACAAGAAGTGAAAATTTGGAGCTGGCCAAAGCTTCAACCAAGTTCTGTTGAGCTAAAAGTATGGTTCGCGCAACGCCTTGGGCATTGATGTTCACGCTCTCAACAGGCTTAGAAACTTCCCACGGTGGGGGCGCCTTCGCAGAGAGAAAGGTCTCGATCACTTCGCTGGGCAAGGTTGAAAGCGCCTTGTTTGCTGCCCATTGAGTGAATTCAACTTGAGAAGTTCCGAAATCATGCTGTCGGCAGTCAGTGTACTTGCCGAGTCCTGTATCGGAGCAGAAGGGCGGGAGGTCCTTTCCAGCAAGCGCTTTGCCGAGGTAGAGCACCTCAATGGCAAGGCGGTCGTGGGCATAAACCTTACCGTTTGGTTTGCGCATCTGGTGCCCATGCAAGATGGAATCTTCCGTGGGAAGATAGTCCATTTCTGAAGATCCGACTTCCATATCTGCTGGGACCGTGTCGTCCACTAGGTATTGGCGAAAGATCTTTTCCCGGTCGGCAAACGGGTAGTTTTTTGTTTGAAGTGAACCGGCAAAATTATGTCGAAGCCCCAATAAGTGCCCCACTTCATGAGCAACCGTTGCGCGTACGTAGTCTTGGGCTGCGCGAAGAATAGTCGCTTCGCTTGCCTTTGCTGAAAGCAATTCGCTTAGGGTCCGTTGTAGTGCCTCGCCCGGAGCAATCTCACAAAGTCGTTTTGATTCGAATCCAGAAAGTGATGCATGGGGAGTGGTAACAGGTTTCTTGTCATCTGATTCAAGACTTCGAAGCATTTTCCGCACGCGATAGGCGGATCCAAATCCAAACGCACTCGTAATAAACGCTTGGGCGTGCAACACCTCTCCCGTTCGAGGATCCATTTGGGCATCTGCGTAAGCCATTCCCGCACGATCATGGTTTACCCATTGAATGATGTTGTGCTCGAAATCCGGGGCAGTGGCTCCTGCCGGCGCCGAGGTTGCGACGATCGAAGGAAGTGCTTCCTTCCAGTAAAGGATCCCATCCCGCACCGCATCCCGGTATTCTGCGGGAGTGTTTGCTGAGACGGCGAAGACGATTGGTTTTTTCGAGTCGAATTTTACCGAGTGTACTTCTTGGCTACCGTCCTCTTTAAGCCGTGTTGCCACTTCGAAAAAACCAACGTTTTTGTGATCGGTTTCACCAAAAGCCTGGAATGAGGCTGAGGCTCGGTAAGGGCTAAGAAAATAGCGCACTTCGACTGGCAGAATTTGTTCTCCCTGCAAGATTCCCGCGGGCATCTTTAGTTGAGCAATTTGCCGAATAATTAGTTGGTTTGTCGGCGCGACTTTCACTTCTTCTAGGTAGCTCAGTCGCACTTGCGCCATATCAAAAGAGGGGCTGTAGTCTCGGCCTTTGGCGTCCTGCCCCGTCCAATCGGCTGCTTGAAAAATCGCGGTCATGCCGGCGTTGAAATCAAATTCAATCGTACTGGGGGTTTCCTTTGTAATGGGAAACTCGGCGAGAATAAGGTTTTGGGGGAGATCCAGGGTAACAGAATGACCCTGCGTTGCTTCCAACATGTACAGTCGTGTTCCGCGGCGCTTAAACACAACGATTCGGCTTCGGATGGATGTACCCAGAGCGGCTATCGGCTGCTCGATCAAAGTGCCCTGGAGAAGAAATTCTTTTTCGAGGGCGTCTTTTTGAATTTTGACGCTTGGAAGACCTGTTGAGTGGGCAATGCCCGCCCCAAAAGACTCTTCGATACTTGCGGCCGCTTCGTATTGCGTCAAACCTTCTCTTTGGTTCGAGTTAGTCTTGCCACAACCGATTGTTAAGGAGAACACCCCGACCAAAGCGAGTTTCGAGAAAGAAGCGAAACGAAAATCAAACCGCACGTAAACCCCCATAAAAATACCCTAACTCCTTGGTAGAGCTTGCTGGGGCAACATGTCAAGATTTGTACGGGATATTGCTTGGTCTCCAACCTCCAAAACCGTATCTTTGACATGGCGCGCTCAGCCATGGTAGCGAAACTGTTTAAGGGGTGTTTTATGAAACGTTTTTCTGTCGTGGGTTTGTTTATTGTTTCTGGTCTTGTTTCCTCCGCGGCGTTCGCAGGGACTGATTCGGTGTTGGCGCCTTACTCGGATGGAACTGCTGTATTAGCAATTAAGGGAGAAGCCGCCAAAGCTCTCTTCCATTCTTTGAAAGTTCCAGCGGTTTGGGAAACTGAGATCATGGATTTTGAAGCGTCGGTTAAAAGGGCCGAGAGCGTCACTTGCTACCATTTTCAAAAAGGCGGCGACTACGAATGCGCCTTCTATATCAATAGTCTTGAAAAGGGCTCGTTCCGATAGATAACCTCACTCATTCTTTGATCGGTTGTGTGCTGGGGGAATTAGTTTTCCAGCACACCCCATCTGCTTCAAGTCGAAAGCGGCCGGGCTTCGTGCGCCCTTTGTTTTGGCTTGTCTCCATGATTTCCGGAAATCTTCCGGATCTGGATGTGATTTACGCGCCCTTGCTTTCAAGTGGGGGTGGCCTGGGTTATTTGCTCCACCACCGGGGTCACACCCACACGCTGCTTGGCGCGCTTCTACAAGGCGCTCTGGTTGGATGGGGTGCTTTATTTTGGCTTGGTAAGAAAAACCTTTCGTTGGGCCCTGTCGAGGTAAAAGGAATTTGGTTTCTGGCTCTTTTGGGGCCTTTTGTGCACTTAATATTGGATGGCGCTAATAGCTACGGTGTTCATCCTTTTTGGCCATTTTCGAATCGGTGGGTCTACGGGGATTCGCTTTTTATCATAGAGCCGCTTTTGTGGATCTCTCTGTTCACGGTTCCTTACTACGCGATCCAAAAACCGCTGGTGAGGCGTTCCATTGAAGCGGTGTTGATCGCGTTGTTTACCGTGCTTTGGCTCGTGCCATTAAGCCGTTGGTATTCTTCCTTGGCGGTAGTTCTACTTGCCGTTTTGTCTTTTGGTTTTGCGGGCAAGCTAAAGCCTCGGGGACGTGCCTACTTTGCAGCCGCTAACGCGGTTTTTGTCATTTTGGTTTTTTCTCTGGCGTCGCTTTTTGCGCGTGCTGCAGTCCAAACGGAACTGGGTAATCGCCGGGTGAATTCGACTTTGGAAGACATTGTCTTGCAACCCTTTCCTTCAAATCCGCTCTGTTGGAGCTTAATTACCGTTGAGACGCTTGCAGAAGGTGCGCGCTATAGGGTTAGACGGGGTCGTTTTTCCTTAGTGCCTTCTTTAGTCGATGCTTCTAGCTGTCCTCGTTTCCCAAGTAATGGATCCACAGTGGTTCTTTCCCCAGTTCCGGGTCTTTGGGGAGAGCGATTTGATTGGGAGGGGCAGTACCAAGTCGCGACAAGCGACTTGCGAAACTACGAAGAGTTTTCATGCAAGTGGTCGCAGTTTCTCCATTTCGCTCGCGTTCCCTATTTGCAGGAAGACGGAGAGAAACTTTGGGCGGGTGATCTGCGTTTTGATTTCAGCCCAGAAATCGGCTTTTCAGAGCTGGAAGTAACTCAGGAATCCCGGATGTGCAGCGCAAGCGCCCCAGCGTGGTCAATGCCCCGTGGAGCTATCTTCGAAACCCAAAACGGGATTTCCCCAGGCGTTCTCAAAAACCAAACTCGTTAGTTTGTTTCTAGATCTCTCTGGGTGTCCGCCACTGAGGTCGGGAACACCGAGCACAAACATTGCGTAGGGTTCAAAATCGGCCGGTGCGAGTGTGCGCGCTTTTTCTAAGTCATAGCCCCCCATAAAACGCATTGAGTACCCAAGGCTAAAGGCTAAGAGCGACATGAGCTGGGAGGCGGAGCCGAGGTCGTGGCCTGCGTGCCGGTTTGTTCCTCCGGTTTTCGCAAAAGTCTTTTTTGCAAAGCTCACCCCTAAGACCCAGCCGTTCTTTGCGAAATCGTTTCCTTGGTCGAGGAGTGATTCTAATGCAATGCGATGAGCGCCCGCATTTTTCTTGGCAAAGAGAAAATGCCAAGGTTGTTCGTTAAAGCAGGAATGGGCTGCTCGGCTTGCCTCAAAAATCGTCTTGAGATCTGCGTCAGGAATCGGTTTATCCAGGTAGGCACGAGCGCTCCAACGCTGTGCGATAGCGGCACGAGTTTCCATGTATTCCTCCGTTCCAATAAGACGTGTTACTATATGCTTGTTTTTGTATTCGTAAACTTCCGCATCAAATACAAAATAGGTGGCTCGTGCACTGGAATGGTAAGCGAGTAGTAGTGACTGGCGGCGCTGGTTTCTTAGGCCAATTTGTCGTGAATAGGTTGCGGGACGAAGGAGCAGAGGTTTTTGTTCCTCGTTCAAGGACCTATGACTTGCGCGAACGCGCGAATATCGATCGTCTTTTGAACGACGCCAACCCTTCGGTCATTTTTCACCTTGCCGCCGTAGTCGGCGGAATCGGGGCCAATCAAAAAAACCCGGGAAGTTTTTTTTACGACAACGCCATCATGGGCCTACAGCTTATGGAAGCTTCTCGAAAACGAAACATAGAGAAGTTTGTCGGCGTTGGGACCATATGTGCCTACCCGAAGTTCACTCCGGTTCCGTTTAAGGAGGCAGATCTTTGGAATGGATACCCGGAAGAGACAAACGCCCCGTATGGACTTGCCAAGAAAATGATGCTCGTCCAGTCCCAGGCCTATCGTGCGCAGTATGGGTTCAATTCGATTTACCTCTTGCCGGTGAATCTTTTCGGCCCAGGCGATAACTTCGACTTGCAGACTTCCCACGTCATTCCAGCTCTCATACGAAAATGCCTGGATGCCGTGCACTCAAACGACTCTGAAATAGTGTTGTGGGGAGATGGTACTGCGACTCGTGAGTTTCTGTACGTCGAGGATGCCGCTGAGGGGATAGTTCGCGCGGGTCAGATGTACGATGGGGCAGAGCCGATTAATCTCGGTACTGGCCAAGAAATTTCGATTGCGGCGTTGGCACAAACCATTGCCCAGGTGACAGGGTTTAGTGGGAAAATTCGATGGGATGTTTCCAAACCTAACGGACAGCCAAGACGGTGTGTGGATATTAGCCGGGCTCAGGAGCTACTAAGCTTTTCTCCCAGCTGGAGCCTTCACAAGGGAATTGAAAAAACCGTCAGCTGGTACGAAAAACAAAACACAGTTTCAGACTGCATGGGGTTGGTTCCAGAGCTGGTCTAATTGAATTCGGCTTGGTATGGCTATTGGCCATGAGTCGTTTATTCTTGGCCATTGGTTCTATTCTGGGTTTCCTTGCTGTTGCCTTGGGTGCGTTCGGTGCCCATGCTTTAAAAGCTAAAGTTTCCGCCGAAGATCTAGAAATTTTCAAAACCGCCACCCACTACCAAATGTTTCACGCAATCGTTTTGCTTCTTATCGGCAGCGGTTTGTCGCTAGGCAATTCTGTGTGGTTGTACAGGGCTGGCAGCTTATTTGTCGCCGGAACTGTCATATTTAGCGGAACGCTGTATTTGCTCGTACTCACGCAGGCAAGATGGTTGGGCGCAGTCACTCCAATTGGTGGAGTTGCTCTACTTGTCGCGTGGGCGCTGCTACTTCTAGCTGTATTGAAGTCGAACTAGGCGCGTTTTCCTAGGCTAGGATGCAAGGCGATACCTTGTTTACAGAGCGGGCAGTCTTTTGATTCCCAAGACTGTAAGGAAACTTCAGCAAGTGAGAATAGCCGAGGAGCATCGATTTCCTCTGCACTGATGTTTCCTCGGTTACAAAGCGCCGCAACTCCCACGACATCGGCTCCAAGTCCGCGCGCAAGTTGGACTACTTTTTTCACCGAACCACCCGTAGTGAGAATATCCTCAAGAATAAGCGTCCTCTTTGAGCTTAGGAGCTTTTCATAGCCGCGCTTTAGAACGAAGCCTTCCGGGGTTTCGGCTTTTTCGGCAAAGAGCGCTAAAACAGGTTGCCGTGTCAGTGCCTGAAGATGGTGCGCAGTCCACTGTGTCAGAATGATTCCGCCCAGAGCTGGAGCAAGAACTCTTTCAATTCGATCGGATGCAAAAGCCTTTGCGATCTCCAGGCATAGTTCGGAGATGATTTCGGTCTGCGGGTAGAGCGCATCCTTATTCACATAGTCACTACCGTGACGACCTGAGGTGTAGATCAAATGGCTGCCCTGAACAATTGCACCACACTTTTCAAAGAGTGCGAGGGCTTGGGACCGGCTCACGCAGAGGCCTCTTGGATTTCAGCCAATATTTTCTTTACCGCGTCAATCGGACTGCCGATTCCGATGGGAGGGTTAGTGATTGGCCTTCCAATTACCAAATAGTCCGCACCTGCCTTAATGGCCTCCGACGGAGTAAGAACGCGTTTTTGGTCGTCTCCACCGTGGCTCCAAGATGGACGAATTCCTGGTGTGATCTTTTTTAGGTCTTTGAATGCTTCGTCCCTACCCAAGCTTTCAAGTTCCACAGGGGAGCAGACTATGCCATCCAACTTTGCGTCTACGGCGTCTTTGGCGAAACGAAGAACTTGATCCAACGGGTTATGGCCAAAAATGTGTTGGGAAGCGCTTTCATCGAGGGAAGTGAGCACTGTCACAGCGAAGCAATCCGCAGAGCCTTTGTTTTCGGCCGCCGCCACTAAAGCAGCGTGTCCCGCCGAAGCATGTACTGTGAATAGTTTGGCACCGATAGACCCCACCGTCCGGCAAGCGCCCGCCATGGTATTGGGAATATCGTTGAACTTAGCATCGTAAAATACCTGGCCTCCAAGTCGCTGAACGTGGTGGACAACAGCGGGTCCCCCCGCTGCGGTAATCAGCTCAAGTCCGACTTTGAAATAACCCACGTACGGCGCAAGGGCCTCAATGAGTGGGGTGGCTCGAGAAAGACTGTCGACATCTAGTGCAAGAATAAGGCGTGTTTTTGGATCCATGTAACTAAGTCATATCGGATTTAAGTCTGAACGGCTAGGAGAACGGCCTCGACGTGGCCCTTTACTTTAACAGGGGAAAAAACGTTCTTCACCTTACCAGCGGGATCAATGATGAAGGTCGAACGCACGATTCCCATGAACTTTTTTCCGTACAGCGTTTTCTTTTGCCACACACCATAGGCTTCACAAACTTCGCCGTCTTCATCTGAGAGCAACGGAAAGTTCAGTGCATGTTTCTCTTGAAACTTCGAGTGTTGGGTCAAAGGGTCTTTGCTTACCCCCAGCACAATCGCACCCGCTTTCTTCAGTCGTCCCAGATTGTCGCGGAAGTCGCATGCTTCGGTGGTGCACCCCGGAGTCAGGTCTTTGGGGTAAAAATACAGGACAACGGTTTTGCCCTTAAAGTCCTTGAGTGAAATCTTGCCTTCCTGGCTGGGAAGGTTAAACGCCGGTGCCTTATCGCCAACTTTTAGCATAGGAAGCAGCTTTACGCGGGAAGTCTGGGTTGTCTAGAGTGAAGTATGTCTTATGACGCGCTTGTTTTCGATTTGGACGGCACGCTGTGGAATGCGACTCGCCCGGCAGTAGAAGCTTGGAATCATGTCGCCAGCCGGCGGGCAGAGTTGCCCAATATTTCAGATTCGGAAATTCAATCCGTCATGGGTCTCCCGCATGACGAAGCGATTGAAAGGTTATTAAAGGGGACCAAGCCTGAACTCGCTAGATCGGCAGTCGAGGAATTCTACGCCGAGCAAGTGGCCCATTTGCAGCAAAGCTACCTTTACCCCGGAGTTGCCAGTGGTATTGCCATGCTAGCCAAGCACTACCCGCTTTTTGTGGTGAGTAATTGTGAGACTGCGTACTTAGATCGCTTCATGAACGTCAGCGGCTTGGCAAAGCTCTTTCAAGACGTTGAATGCTTTGGGGCAACTCGAAAGCCGAAAGGCGACAATATTTCTTTGGTAATGCGCAGAAATACAAAGTCCAGGGGTGCCTACATTGGAGATACGGCCGGCGATCAAATCGCTTCTCGTCAAGCGGGCTTGGATTTTTACCATGCGCGTTACGGATTTGGCACGCCGGCGCAAGAATGCATGGGATTCGATAGCTTTTCTCAGATCTGCACGTTTTTCGAGTCGCTGGCCTCGGCCATCGAGAAATAGGGCGTTTAAGCCCCTTCGTGGATTTCGGTTCCCTGAAAGTGCAGCATCTAAGCCACCCCCATCCTTAAAGAACGATAATGGGGTTGATTCGAGGTGGAAAGCGGTTTTTTGGGGGGTATCATGAAAGTATGAGTCTTGGGGTTTTGTTTACCTACTTTAATGAAAGAGGCTTGCTTACGGAAGCGCTCGCTTCGCTGGCCGCGTTGCCAGCCCCTCCCGAAGAGGTGCTCATTTACGATGATGCATCCCAGTTTCCCGCGTCAGATTATCTTCCGTCGAATCATCCCTTTCGAACACTCAAAGTACATCGCGGTGAGCGAAACATTGGACCCGCGCGCGGCCGGAACCTTCTTCTGGCCCAAGCTCAAAGCGAGTACGTGCACTTTCACGATTCGGACGATGTTTTTTTAGAGGGTTGGACCCACGCGATTCGTCACGCCATCGATGTTGGTCGGCCAGACATTATCCTAACTGAGCTACGTTCTACCCGCGCCGGCTTACCTTACGGGCAGTGTTTTCTTGGGCTAAAGCGCCTGCAAAGTCGGCCCGATTTGGTGGCCTTTTGCCTTTCGAGCGCGATATTGCCCGCTGCCGGGACGTACCGACGCGAATACATTCAGACTTGCGGGGGATACCGGGAAGATCTTTGGCAGTCAGAAGACTACGAGTTTCATATCCGCCTTGCGGAACGGGGAGGAAGGTATGTTGCAATTGTCGACCCGTTGGTTGAAATCCGAGTTCGAGACCAAAGCCGGAGCCAAAAGCGGAGCGAGGTTTGGGAAGGCCGTTTACAGGGCCTCGAATCACTTGCGCCGATTTTGCGTACGAGCCACCCTTTAGAGTTGGCTGACGCATTTGCTGAAACGGGATCTGCGTTGTACCGATTGGGTAATACACCGTTGGCAAGACGGGCTTTTAGTTTTAGCCATGGTTCTCGGTTTTATACTCAAAATTCTGTTTATCGGTGGATTGCAAGTTGGATCGGTGTAGAAACCGCCGAGCGCATTGCCTTCCTCTACCGCGCTGTGTTTCCTTCTCCGATGCGTGCCTTGTTAAGGCGCGGAAAGTCTCATGGCCAAGTTGAAATCTGAAATCTCGGTTCGTCGGACGGTGGTTGAAGCAGCCCTGGGCCAGCGCCTTTGCGACTTGATTGTTAGAAACGTCACCCTATTTGATGTTTTTTCCTGCCGCTGGAAAGAATGCGATGTCGCTGTTTTTGCTGGGACCATAGTGGGTTTGGATTCGGGACTAAAAGCAAAACGGGAAATTCGTGGGCGCGGAAAGTTTGCTGTTCCCGGCTTTATTGATGCCCACGTCCATCTGGAAAGTTCCATGATGGTACCCCAAGAGTTTCAAAAAGCGGTTCTCGCCCGCGGAACCACAACGGCGATTTGCGATCCTCACGAGTTGGCGAATGTTCAGGGGATTGAAGGGATTCGTTACTTCCTGAAAGCGTCAGAAAAGTTGGCGCTCGATCTTAGGGTGATGCTCAGTTCTTGTGTGCCCGCGACCCATCTTGAAACAAATGGCGGTGGCAATATCAAGGCGACGGACTTGCGTCCATTGCGCTCCCACCCTAAAGCTTTGGGCCTTGCCGAGATGATGAATGTTCCTGGCGTTCTAAACGGCGACGCTGGAGTGTGGGCAAAGCTCAAAGAGTTTAGCGATTCGGTCATTGATGGGCACTGTCCCTTGTTAAGTGGGCCTGCTCTTTCTGCCTACACCGCAGCTGGCATATCCAGCTGTCATGAATCTACCCGACTAGACGAAGCCCAGGAAAAGCTGCTTAAGGGCATTGCTGTTTGGATTCGTGAGGGCAGCGTGGCCAAAGATCTGAAACGTCTTGCGCCGCTGCTGGACTTAGCTAGCTCGGCGAGAGTGGGTTTTTGCACGGACGATAGAAATCCCTTAGATATTGGCATGGAAGGTCACATCGATCATTTGATTCGTTCCGCTATTGCCCAGGGCGTTCCGATGGAAGCTGCCTATCGTAGTAGTTCTTGGACCGTTGCGCGTCACTACGGTCTGCGTGGTATTGGGGCCTTGGCGCCGGGCTATCGTGCGGACATTGTGTTGCTTGGAGATAGAGAGACTTGTGCAGTCGAGAGTGTTCTTACTGCAGGGGTTCCCCTCGAGGATGCGGCTCTTGCTCCTGTGCGCTCGGTAAGGTACCCAAATTCCGTGCGTGCAAAGCCTCCGAGTCCCGAAGAACTAAGAGGGCCCGAGGGAAGAGTGCATGTTATCGGAGTGGAGTCCGGGAAAATTCTTACGAGTCGTAGTATTGAGAATCACGATGCTCGGGGAGTTGCTCATTTAAGTGTGCTGGAAAGGCATGGAAAGAAATCTCCTCCCGCGAATGGCTATGTTCGGGGATTTGGATCGGGCTTTAGGGGCGCAATTGCATCTAGTGTCGGACACGACAGTCACAACCTCATCGCGGTGGGTTCATCTCTACAGGATATGGCCCTAGCGCTCGGTGCAATTATTGAAAGTGGCGGTGGGTACAGCGTGGCTCAAAACGGATCGGTCAAGGCTTTGCTGAAACTTCCTCTGGGAGGATTGATGAGCCCCGAGCCCGCAGAAGAAATTCGAAAAGCGCTTAAGAAAATGCGTTTCGTTTGCCGCAATCAAGGGTGTGAGTTGGATGAGCCTTTTTTGCAGCTTGCATTTTTGAGTCTTCCCGTTATTCCCTCTTTGAAGTTAACCGATAAGGGGTTGGTGGATGTGGAAAAGTTTCAGATTATCGACGTGAGAGCTCCGTGAGTACGAAGAAAGTAAATTGGAAGCAGGAAGCCATAGCGGGTTTTACTACGTTCTTAACAATGTCCTACATTGTGGTGGTGAATCCCGCCATTTTATCGACCGGAACGGGGATGCCGTTTTCTGGGGTGCTTACGGCGACGGTGTTGCTGAGTTTTTCCATGACTTTGCTCATGGGGTTGTACGCAAAACTCCCTTTTGCGGTAGCACCCGGAATGGGGGTCAACGCCTTTTTCGCTCTAAGTCTGGTGGCCGGACGTCAGATTCCCTGGCCGATTGCTCTTGGGATGGTGTTTTGGGCGGGGGTACTTTTTCTTTTGGTTTCAGCTACGCCCTTACGGGTCAATATTGCGAGAGCCATTCCGCCCAACCTACGACTCGCGTCTGCAGCGGGGATTGGGATTTTTCTTACATTCATCGGATTTAAAAATGCTGGTTTGGTTGCTTCTGATCCCAACACGCTGGTTCGGCTAGCAAAGCTCGATGGAAAAGCCCTCTTGAGTCTCGCGGGCCTATTCATCATGGTGGTGATGGTTCGTAAGAGGAATCCACTCTCTTTCCTAATTTCCATCGCCGTCGTTACCCTTGCGGCGGCGGCGTTTGGTTGGATTGAAGCTCCAGAGAAGTGGCTTGAGTTGCCCGATTTTCAATCGGTGTTTTTGCGCCTAGATTTTTTTGGATCGCTGAAGCTGGCTTTTGTTCCGGCGATTTTGGCCGTTATGTTTACCGATCTATTCGATTCACTGTCGACGTTTGTGGGAGTATCAACGGCCACCGGTTTGGTGGATCGAAAGGGCGAGCCAGTCCGACTTAAGGAAGGCCTTGTCGTCGACGCGATTGCAACGCTCACGGCGGGCTTGGCGGGCACTTCGTCAGGTACGGCCTTTATCGAAAGCGCTGCCGGAATAGAGGCGGGTGGGCGTACAGGGCTTACAGCTGTATTTGCCGCTTTGTGTTTCTTGCCTTGTTTTTTCTTTGCCCCGGTTGCTGGGATGGTGCCGGTGTATGCGACGGCACCTGCTTTGATTTTGGTTGGTGCTCAGATGTTTAGAACCGTCTTAGAGCTCAAATTGGAAAAATTGGAAGACCTAGTTCCTTCTTTTCTTACATTGATTCTCATACCGCTTACTTTCTCTATTACCCAGGGGATTTTGTGGGGAATTGTTGCCCACACGGTGCTTTACGTGATGGTTGGGAGGCGACGGGAAATTTCTCCAACTCTCGGGCTATTGAGCGTGCTTTGCTTGGTGCTCTTGATTGTCGAGAATGGTAACTGGGGCTAATTTTTGAGCTACACTGGCTTGCGAAACAGCGCGCCGAATCTCGATTGTTTTTGGGTGGTTTTAGAGGAAGCCTTCCAATTGCCCGCCTGAAGTCGTTCCATTCCGAATGACTCTACAATTTCGGATACCACTGACATTTCTTTTACGGAAGGAGTGCTCAGTAGCAACCTGCCCCCCGCGGTGAGTCTGCGGACGCAATGTTCAACAATCTGTTTGGGCTGCAAGTACTTTAGTGGAAGTCCCCATGCTAAGAGCGATCGCTCTAATACAAAGGGATTCAGGAGGAAAATAAGCTCGGCCTCCTCTTTCCAATCCAAAAAGTTGCAGGCATGGAATTTAGCTTGGGGAACGCTTGAGGCAAAATAATCGCCATAAGCTTTGCGCGTTCGCAAATTTCGAAGTCGTCGGTAAGCATCTAGTTCGACGCCATCTATCCGTGGGCAGTAGCCACGGTTTCGAAACATTCTGTCCAAAATGGGTGCTAGGTAGAAATTTCTGCAGCCCACATCTACGATGCGAATCGTTTCTCGGGGGGTTTTTGCGTCGGGCCAGGTGAACAACTCAAGAAAGGTTTCAACTTCTTGTGCTGCTTTTACGTCTTGTGCGGTGGGGCCAATGACAGCAGTGTTTAACGACCACGGGAAATATTGGCGCAATACGAAGTCGACGGAATTTCGTAAACTCCAAAGGCGATTTGTGATCATGTTATTCTTAAATTATAGGACGTTGCCTATATAAAGCCAAGTCTGCTACGGATTAGTTGCATGTCGAAACTAGTAAAGGGCCAGCAGACTCTCGTTTTTCATCCCACCTTTGGTCAGGCTGTCAGGGCTTTCCTTTTAAGGGCTGTTGCGCTGGTTTTTTACCTGGGTTCTGTGCTCGCCATTAACGCAGTGCAAGTGCTTTCGTTGGTCCTTTTGCCATTTTCTCGAAGGCTGTTTCGTGCGGTGAATCGCAGTCTCGCTGAGGCGTGGTGGGAGTCTTGTGTAATCGGAGCCGAGCGAGTGTGTGGTGTTCAGCCCGTGATATCCGGGGACGTTCTGCCGGAAAATGAAAATGCACTAGTGTTTGCGAACCACCAACAAATGGCCGATATCCTAGCGATCATGATGGTTGCCTCTCGAAAGGGTCGCCTGGGGGATATGAAGTGGTTTGTAAAAGACGCCCTTAAGTATGTTCCGGGAATCGGTTGGGGAATGCAGTTCCTAGATTGCTTGTTTGTTAAGAGGGATTGGCTATCCGATAAGCATCGAATTCGGGCAACTTTTGAAAAATTTCTACAAAACAAGATTCCCATTTGGCTTATTACGTTTGTAGAGGGAACGCGTATTACCTCTAAAAAGCTTCAGAACAGTCAAATGCACTGTGGACGAAAAGGATTGCCGGTTCTGAATCATGTGATGATCCCCAAAACGAGGGGATTCACTGCAGCACTCGAGGGTTTGCAAGGGCATCTTGATGCTGTGTACGACATAACGATCGCATTTGATGGTGGAATTCCGAAGCTCGGCCAGATTTATGGCGGTTATGTTCGTAGGATCTTTATAGATGTTAGGCGCTTTCCACTAACTAGCCTCCCCAGCAGCGAGCCTGATCAGGCCCAGTGGTTGAAAGACCGCTTCGTTCGCAAAGATAGAATTCTCGCGGCTTATTTCGAGACGGGCTGCTTTCCGTGTGACTAAAAGGTAGGCACCACCAGGCGAGCAGTACTTCTTAGGTACTCAGTATTACTTGGTTTTCGCGGCTGGTTTGGAACTTGCCGCCTGCTGTCCAACCAAAAGGCGTGGTAAACCCTCTTTATTGCATTTCTTTTTCAGCCGTCCTTCTGGATTTGTCTGTTTCTTGTACGAACGAACTCAAATTTGACGGTTGTCGTAAGGTTGGCGTTCTTGGTCTGGCGATTGCACGCTTAGGGGGCATACAGGTTTTTCCTTGGGGGATTCTTCATGCTGCCTTCCAAAACTTTTCGTTTAGCCGGATTTGCACTTCTTGCAATGGGACTACTTTCATCCTGCGCGGTTCGTCGGTCTAGCTTAAGCACGACTTCTAATAGCACTGTGAATCCGACTTGTGCGAGTCCGCTGTCCGTGAGCCTTGCTCGGGTGAGCTCGGCCGATGCCGTAGTTGGTCAGGAAGTATTTTTTCGTTTGGAAGCTTCTGGTTGCTCGGGTCAGTACACCTTCTCGGCTCAAGGCACTACTTTCTCCCAGGCTTCACCTTTGTACTACTCGCACACCTATAGCTCGGCCCAATCTGTGATTGAGACGGTTCAAGTTCAGGATGTGAACTTCCCCACACGCGTTTCGACGGCGATGGTGCAGTTCAACGTAGTCAATGCAGGGGCAGGGGCGATTAGCTGTGCCACGGCCATTACGCCTTCGTCGCTTGCGATAAGTTCTGCCTCGCCGACCGTTACGGCAAACGTGGCCATTTCGGCTTCTGGAGCGTCCACATTTAGGGTAACTGCCTATCGCTATATGTCAGGTGGAGGCGCGACTCTTAGCTCTTCTACTCCGGTTCCTAGCGCGGTTGCTTCGGGCGTGAATCTACAAATTAGTTTGTCTGCTCAAGGGCAGCACGTTTTTGCCTTCGATATTCAGGATGCTGCTAACTCAGCTCGTGTAGCAACTTGTAACGCCGTAGCTCAAGTGGGCAACGAAGGTGTCCTGAGTTTCCCCGGTACGATGGTGCAGTTCGGTACTTCCGTTTCTTCATCAAGCCCAGTGACACGTAGTATCGTAGCAACCAACTCCGGGTCACTTAGCATGTCACTTCAAGCGGCCACCATTGTAGGTGCTTCTGACTTTACTATTCTCACCGATGCTTGCGCTGGAACTCTAGCCGGCGGTGACTCATGTACGGTTACGGTGAAGTTTGACGCTTCTGCCGGCTCGACCGGACTAAGAAGCGCAAGCCTATCGATTGCGTATTCTACTACCTCGCAGTCTTCACGGACTGCCGTAGTTTCTTTGCAAGGAACCGCGCAGGTCGGTGCAGCGGTTTCAATTTCATCGTCAAGCACGGGACTGAACTTTGGAACAGTTCCTCCTGGAACCACTTCATCGGTTATTCCAGTGGTAATCAATAACTTGGGGCCTGGGCAAGCGCGCCTGATTTCGGTTCAAGTTTCAAATGCCGTTTTTAAAGTTCAGTCAGATACCTGTCCCTGGTACTCAACCCAGCAGCTTTCTCTTTCGGCAGGATCTTCCTGCTCTCTTGGTTTTGTTTTCAATCCCTCAGTCGCGGGCGTCTATAATGCGAGTTTCAATTTAACTTTCCAAGATAGCTACGGCGCAAATTACCTCTCATCGATGACGTTTACAGGGATTTCCTCCGGCAGCTACGACATAGTTGCTTCAGGTGAGTCATTTCAGTGTGCGGTACGAGCCGGAGCCGCTTATTGTTGGGGTCAGAATACGCTGGGTGGGTTGGGTAACGGCACTGTTGCAACGAAGAGCGTTCCCACCCGAGTGGTTGGCATGGACACCGGTGTTACTTCCGTCGCAGCGGGCTTGCTTCATGGGTGTGCAATTAAAAACGGTGGACTCTTTTGTTGGGGCTACAACCCTTACGGAAATCTCGGCGATGGTACTGCTGCCTTGCGCCTGAGTCCTGTAGCAGTCGTCGGTATGAGTTCAGGCGTTACTTCGGTAGCGGCTGGCGGTTATACCACCTGCGCAATCCAGAACGGTGGGCTGAAATGTTGGGGCTTTAATGCGTACGGGCAGGTGGGAGACGGGTCGACTGGGACAGCGCTCACACCCGTGCCGATTTTTGGATTGGAGTCGGGCGTCAGTTCCGTATCGATTTCAAACCAAACTGTAACAAGTCGAAGTACGACCTGCGCGGTTCAATATGGCGGGTTGAAGTGCTGGGGATACAACGCCCAAGGGCAAGTTGGAGATGGAAGCACGCAAAATCGAAATGCACCCTACGCGATTCCAGCGTTTAGTGGAGGCGTGAGCGCGGTTGCTGCTCTGTCTTATCGCACGTGCGCTTTGCAGAACACCACGATGAAGTGCTGGGGTCAGGGTGCTCAAGGTGTTTTGGGTGATGGTTCTGTCGCAAACCGAATGGTGCCTGTTGTGCCTTTGGGAATGGATATCGGGGTTACAGCAATCGGCGGTGGTACGGACCACACCTGCGCTGTCAAATCCGGTGCTCTGTATTGCTGGGGTAATAACTCAGATGGCCAGTTAGGAATTGGAAACACAATTGGCAGCAACGTACCGGTCTTAGTTTACGGAATGAACGCAAACGTCGAGCTGGTATCCAAGGAAGGACAGGATAGCTCATGCGCTATGAAGCAATCTGTCTTGTACTGCTGGGGCCGCAACAACTGGGGACAGGTCGGCAATAACACTCTTTCAAATGTGTATTTCCCAAGCCAGGTCATTGGCTGGTGATAACCTCAAAGACTACACCGCCAGCATTAGGCGGTGTGGATCTTCGAGCAAGTTCTTCACGCGTACCAAGAAAGACACCGAATCCTTACCATCGACAAGTCGGTGGTCGTAGGAAAGCGCCAAGTACATCATTGGTCTGATTTCGATCTTATCGTTTACGACTACTGCACGTTTTTGCGTGGCATGCATCCCCAAGATCCCGCTCTGAGGGGTATTCAGTATCGGAGTGGATAGGAGCGATCCAAACACGCCACCGTTTGTAATGGTAAACGTTCCTCCGCCCAGCTCATTAAGACTCAGTTTTCCTTCGCGTGCGGCCACTGCCATGCGCTTGATTTCGGATTCAATCCTACTAAACGACATGTCTTCGCACTTGCGTAGAACAGGGACTACCAAGCCTCTTTCTGTGCTGACAGCAATTCCCAGATTTACGTGTTCGTGGAAGATAATTTCATCGCCTTCGATGAAAGCATTTACTACTGGAAACTCTTTCAATGCGAGCGCTACTGCTCGGGCAAAGAAGGACATCAAGCCAAGCGAAACACCATACGTCTTTTGAAATTGTTCCTTGTAACGCTCACGAAGGCCCAAAACTTCCGACATGTCGACTTCATTGAATGTCGTCAACATAGCAGCGGTATGTTGTGCCTGAACCAACCGCTCCGCGATTTTCTTCCTAATCTTTGTCATGGGTTCGCGGCGAACGCCGTCGGCAGTAGGAGTTTTTGCGCTCGCAGGAACTGCCGGAGTGGCAGGGGTCGAAAACCCGGAAGTCGGAGCCGCAGGTTTTTTTCCTACTGCTGCGAGTACATCTTCCTTAACGATACGTCCCCGAGGCCCGCTGCCATGCAGTGCTTCAGGACTAATTCCATGTTCCTTTGCAAGACGACGCACTGAGGGCGCGAGGTCTTCCATGTCGACGGGTGCGCGCGTAGATTCGGCGGCGATCGTTGCTTCCGCGGGAGGTTGGGCCACAGGGGCCGCTTTAGCAGCGGGTACGGGCGAAGCTACTGTGCCAGTTCCGGCCTCCACTTCTGCTACCGTGTCGCCGATTTTAACAGTGGTACCTTGTGCCACCTTGTGCCGTACTACACCCGCAGCTGGTGAGGGGAGATCGACATTGGCTTTGTCGGTTTCTAGTTCGCAAAGGGGATCATCGATAGCGACCGATTCACCATCTTGTTTAA
The DNA here is from genome assembly GCA_964616705.1 of uncultured Pseudobdellovibrionaceae bacterium. Taxonomy (GTDB): domain Bacteria; phylum Bdellovibrionota; class FAC87; order UBA2466; family UBA2466; genus JAIEOG01. The sequence goes on along the minus strand of CAZTRP010000015.1, from coordinate 52,691 downwards.
TCCAGCGAATCAAAACCGCTTCAGAAACAGATTCGCCCAGGGTTGGGATAGTGACCTTAGTTGCCATGTCGCTCCTTTGCGTCACTCTTCGAGGCGAGTGCGCTTTTGATGAATTCTTGCTCTTCTTGTAAGTGAACTTTGTAAAAACCATGGGCCGGGCTTGCCGCTGGCGTTCTGCCTCGGTACTCAAGCTTAGCCCCGCCCGGAAGGATTGTTCCCAGAAGAGGGGCTATAAACGACCAGGAGCCCATATTCATGGGTTCTTCCTGAACCCAGAAAAACTCGGTGGCACTTGGGTATTTCGCTATCACTTTTTCTAGTTCCGATTTCGGGAATGGATAAAGTTGCTCCACTCGCACAATCGCAATGTTCTGAGCGCCGGTTTCCTCTTTTGCTGCCGCTAGGCCGAAATAGACTTTCCCAGTGCAAAATAGAACTCGCTGAATCTGTGCTGGATCTGCCTTTTTGTCGTCGATGACGAGCTGGAGTCCAGAGTCCGAGAAGTCTTCTAGACTTGAACTTGAACGTTCATCGCGCAACATGCTCTTGGGCATCATGAGTACAAGAGGCTTGCGGAACTTTCGATGCATCTGCCTGCGAAGCAAGTGAAAGTATTGCGACGGAACTGAAGGGTAACAAACCTGAATATTATTCTCGGCGCAGCTTTGTAAGAATCGCTCAAGCCGGGCGCTTGAGTGCTCCGGGCCTTGACCCTCGTAGCCATGGGGCAGAAGTAGCACTAAGCCGCTCATTCGATCCCATTTCGATTCGCCACTCACCAAAAACTGATCCAAAACCGCTTGCGCGCCATTCACGAAGTCTCCGAACTGAGCTTCCCAAATGACGAGGTTTCGAGGATCTGCAAGGCTGTAGCCATATTCAAATCCGAGAACCGCCAATTCTGAAAGCATCGAGTTCTTAACTTGAAAGCGAGCAGGAAACTGCGCGAGTGGGGTGCATTCTTCCCCGTTTTCTGAATCGTGAAGAACCGCGTGGCGGTGACTAAAAGTCCCGCGTTCACAATCCTGCCCCATCAGCCGTACGGGAATGCCTTCCTGGAGTAGGCTTCCAAAAGCCCACATTTCGGCACAGCCCCAATCTGCATTTTTGTCGCCCTTCGCCATTTGGCGTCGCGTTTCAAGGAGCTTCACAAGTTTTCGGTTCACGGAAAAACCGTCGGGCACTTGAGTCGCTAGGGCGGTAATCTTTAATAGGGTTTCTCGATCCACGCGTGTGTCTGCCGACCAGTCACCTTTGGCTCGTTCAAACCCTTCCCAGAGATCGCGGTGTCCCATGATCGAACCAGGACGGCGCTCTCCTCGCGCGCTGACTTGCGCTTGCTCCAAGAGTTCCTTGAATTGTGCGTTGATTGCTTCTGACTCTTCTTGGGTCAAAACGCCTTGTTCGATGAGTTTAGCTGCGTAAAGAGTTCTTACCGAGCTAAGGCTATCGATTTTGCGATACATCACTGGCTGAGTGAAGGATGGATCGTCTGTTTCATTGTGTCCGTAGCGTCGGTAACACCAAAGGTCGATAAAGACATCCACCTTAAATGCCTGCCTAAACTGCATGGCGAGTCTGGCTGCGTGCACTACCGCTTCCGGATCATCGCCGTTCACATGGAAGATGGGGGCTTGGATCATCTTGGCGACGTCCGTCGGATACGGTGTAAAACGAGTTTGCGCCGCGGTTGCGGTAAAGCCGACTTGGTTATTGATGATCAGGTGGATGGTGCCGCCTGTGCGGTACGCGTCGAGCTCGGAGAGGCTGATCGTTTCTGGAACTACCCCTTGCCCAGTAAAAGCTGCCTCGCCGTGTATCAAGATGGGAATAACCCGGCTTCCATCGAGATCTTGCTTTGCATCTTGTTTTGCTTTGCACATCCCCACTACAACCGGGTCTACAACTTCAAGGTGACTCGGATTCGGGACGAGGCTTACCTGGAGTGGGTTTCCGCTAGGAGAAGTGATGCGGTTTGTATAGCCAAGGTGGTATTTAACGTCGCCGTCGCCTTCCTCATTCGGAAGCACGGCGGTTCCTTCGAACTCACGCAAAACAAGTTCGTAAGGTTTTCCAAAAATATTAGTCAAAACGTTGAGTCGCCCACGATGAGCCATCCCCATAAGGATTTCTTCGGCACCGAGTTCACCCGCTTCGGATACAAGCGCGTCGAGTAAGGGGATGACAGACTCCGCCCCTTGAAGGGAAAATCGTTTGGCTCCGACGTATTTGGTATGCAGGAAGGTTTCAAATCCCTCTGCGGCAGCAAGCTTGGTGAGTAAGTGCTTCTTTTGGTCGGCAGAAAGTGGTGGATGATTTAAACAGGGCTCCATGCGCGCCTGAAGCCACTCTCGCTGGGCCTTATCGGAAATATCCATGTACTCCACGGCAAACGTGCCGCAGTACGTAGTTTTAAGACTATTCAAGAGTTCCGACAGAGTGGGTCCCGTGGGGCCAGTAAACCCGCCGTTGCCAACAGTGCGGTTCAAGTCTTCGGTAGCATTAAATCCAAATTCAGAAAGCGCGAGAAGTGGATGGTCTTCTCTATTCCCGCCCAAAGGATTCAGATTGGCAATGCGATGCCCGAGCTCTCGGTAGGAGTGGACTAAGTGGTTTACCCCTTCGGCCGGGGAGCCCGATTTTGATGAAAGCAGCTTTTCCAGTACTGAACCGCCGGAGTTTCCGGCTTCAAAACCCGCGAAGAACACCGCCCACCGCTCATCGACGGCTTCGGGGTTCTGCTGGTACTGTTGGTACAGCTGCTCAATGTATTCCGCATTTGCACGAGAGAAAAAGTCGAACAACTCCATAGGGTGTAGGGCTCCTCAAGCATTCTAAGGTAATTCCTAGGGGCCCGATTTCCAAGCCGTATTTGGTTCTAAAGGCTAGGCCCGGAAGCGCTTGAGGCGGTAAGCGCCGCGGACGGCAGGCGCTGGCTTATCGCTGCAAATGGTGTCGACGAAAACATGAATGGACTTTGGGAGAGCCTGAAAGAGGGCAACGAAGTTGCGTGGTTCATTCTCAAACGACGCCACCACCTCACCTTGCTTCTGCAAGTGCAGGGCGACACCCACCTTGTGTTCCACGTCGTCGTCTTCGCGATCGGCCTTCATGCGAAGCTGCGTATTGGGTCCAATTGGAAAGCCGTCGCGAGCGAGATTTCGCAAGGTTCCTTCCTTCATTCCAGCTTCATCGCGCCCCGTGAGATAGACAATTTCCGCGCCTAAGTCATGGAGTTGACAGGCAAAGTCACGCGTTCCAGGGTACGGAATATCAAGCGCTAGGTACTCATTTGAAAAAAAGCGCTCCCGCCAAAATGATCGCAGCCGGTCTCTTGCGGGGGAAAGCTCTGGGCTCTTTAGACAAAGGCCGAGTTTCTCCCAGGTGTCTTCAATTGAGTAACCTGTTTTGGGCTCCGAAAGCTGGTCCAATGCTGTTCGCACCGGCGCCGGCATGGATGTACCAAGAGTCGTCGCGGCCTCACGCAAAATGTGAAGGGTCCTGGGGCCGACTTCGTAAAGGGTGGAGTCAAGGTCAAGTAATACGAAAGGCTTTCGCTTCAACCCGCTGTTTTCATTGATTTTATCTGCGATGCGGGTGAATACATCCGACTCTTGTTCTGGATGGAATTCGCAGGCCGCGATCCAATCCTCTCGGGCAAGCCATGTCCGGAGTTTTCCCATCCCTCCTTATACCTTTTCTGGCGTATTGGGATCAATACACCCTTAGGCAGGGGGGAGTAGCCCCAAGAGGTGCTGGTGTAGCCGTTCTACCAGGTTCCCCGATATCGTGAGTTGCCGGTATTGGATGCCCGATAGGTCAAAAAGGTGCTTGGACATGCGAATTTCCGGGGTGTCCTGGTATTTGTCTGAAAGGTAGATGATCTCCTTAATTCGGTGGGTGGCGATCAGCTTTGCGCACTCGTTGCAGGGAAAGAGCGTTACGTACGCTCGAGCGCCCTCTAGTGGGGCGCTGGCGTGAGATATCGCGTTGGATTCGCTGTGGATCACATAGCCGTACTTTTGGTTCTCCAAGGGCACGCTCCGGTTATTGCCCCACGGTATTTGTGATTCGTCGATCCCTGCCACGGTACCGTTGTACCCCATGCTGATTTGATGGTTGTGCTGATCTACTAGAACGCAGCCCACTTTCGTGCTTGGGTCTTTGCTGCGAAAGCTTGCCATCATGGCGAGCAGCATGAAGTATTCGTCCCAATTCAGTTGGGATGTCACCTTTATGAAGTTAATGCGTTGGTCTAGATTGAGATCGATTTCCATATGAAGGGCGGTATACCGCGCGTGTCTAGTGAGTTTAAAGCAAAAGATGAAGTCTTTGTTGCATCGGTGAAGCGGCTGGGGGTCGTACTTTCAAAGGTCAAGCCTGGTTTGTATGAAGTTCAAGTGGGTCCCGTGCGCTTGCAATGCAAGGCTGAGGACCTTACTCCCCGAGCCGCCTTGAGCAAAACCCTCGAAAAAACTCTACGTGGTTTGGCAAAGCCAGTTTCGGGAAGTCGCAAAACTCTCTCGGACAAACCCGTTAAACTCGATTTACACGGGCTTCGAGTAGAAGACGCAATGCGGGCCGTGGAGACCGCGATGGACAAGGCTATACTTGAAGGAACTGTGCGCATGGAAATTGTTCATGGAATTGGGGCTGGGAAAATTCGTGCGGCGCTGCATCAATACCTTTCCACTCTTCCGATTATCGAAAATTATCGAGTAGATGATCAGAATCCAGGAGTGACTTGGGTTTATTTCTAGCGCTTTAAACGATAGAATCTTACGTCTGTAATGCAGGGGGAATGTTGGAGTGAAACAGCAAAGCATCGAGAATCGTCCATGGGTTGCCAACTATCCGAAGGGTGTCCCGGCAGACATCAATCCGGAGACCTTTGAGTCTCTTGCCGAAGTAATCGAGGCAACTTGTCTGAAGTTCGCAGATAGGCCGTGTTTTAGCAATCTTGGACACACGCTCAATTTTCGGGAAGTTGAACGTCAGAGTCGCGCATTTGCCGCCTACTTGCAAAGCTTGCCGGGACTTGTGCCGGGCGATCGCATCGCCATTCAGCTGCCCAATCTTTTGCAGTACCCGATCGTTCTTTTTGGTGCACTCCGTGCGGGTTTGGTGGTGGTGAATACCAACCCGCTTTATACCTCCCGAGAAATGGAGCACCAGTTCCGAGATTCCGGCGCGAAGGTTTTAGTGATTTGCGCGAACTTTGCAAAACAACTCGAATCGGTTCTGTCCAATACGCAATTACAAACAGTAATAGTCACGGAAGTGGGCGACGCGCTGCCAGCACCTAAGCGATGGCTCGTAAATGCGGTTTTGCGCTACGTGAAACGAATGGTTCCCGCCTATCGTTTGCCGTTTCAAGACTCTTATCTGCAGGTTTTGAAAAAAGGCGCTTCTCTGCCGTTTAAGAAGGTGGCGCCCAAGGGACAGGACTTGGCGTTTATTCAATATACGGGTGGAACCACGGGGGTTTCGAAGGGCGCCATGCTGACCAATCGAAACATCATTGCGAACATGGAGCAAATCGGGGCGTGGATGAGCCCTGTGCTCACTGAGGGCGAAGATGTTTGTCTGATGCCTTTGCCGCTTTACCATGTGTTTTCGCTTTCGGTTAACTCAATGGCGCTATTTAAGTTTGGTACGCACAATATTCTTATTACCAATCCGCGCGATATCCCCGCGCTGATTGGAGAAATGCGGCGTTACCGACTCACCCTAATGACCGGCGTAAATACTTTGTTTAATGCGCTATTGAACCACGATGATTTCGTGAAAGTGGATTTCAGCGCTTTGAAGTTTGTGGTCGGCGGAGCTATGGCTGTGCAGCGAGCGGTTTCTGAGAAGTGGAATCGAATCACGGGTTCGTTGCTCATTGAGGGCTATGGGCTGACAGAAACCGCGCCTGTCGTATGCGTAAACCCTTTAACTAAAGAAGGTCTCAAGATCGGCACAGTGGGAATGCCGGTATCGTCGACTGAAGTAAAGCTCATGGATGAGTCGGGAAAGGAAGTTGCAGTCGGGCAAGCTGGAGAAATTTGGGTGCGCGGCCCCCAAGTTATGCTTGGGTATTGGCAGCGACCTGAAGAAACGAAAAACGTGATGCCGGGTGACGGTTGGCTTAGAACCGGCGATGTGGGTGAGTTCTCAAGCGAAGGATATCTGAAAATTGTCGATAGACAGAAAGACATGATTATCGTGTCTGGATTTAAAGTTTATCCGAATGAAGTGGAAGATGTTCTTGCTGCCCACCCAAAAGTGCTAGAGGTCGGGGTGGTGGGTATTCCCGACGAACACTCTGGCGAGGTAGTAAAGGCGTTCGTAGTGAAGAAAGATGCTTCCGTTACTGAGAGTGAGTTGCGGGAATTCGCCAAGCTTTCACTCACCGCGTACAAAGTACCGAAGCAAATACAGTTTTGTGATGCTCTCCCAAAGACAAACGTAGGTAAAATTCTGCGTCGGCAACTTCGCTAAAAAAACAGGGGTACTATGAAGCGCTTAAAAAAAGTATTTAAGTGGTCTGCATTTGGCCTCGGGGCGCTGACTGTGCTTATGGTGGCGGCCGCAATCTTCGTGCCTCTGTTTGTAGAAGTAGATCGGTTTCGCCCACAGCTTATTGAAACGGCAAATCAGTACATTCATGGAAAACTTGAATTGGGTAAACTGCGCCTGTCACTTTGGGGGCAGGTCAAAGTTCAAGTGGCGGGATTTAAGTTATTGGACGCAAAGGGCCAGGAAGTGGTTTCGGCCCAGGACGTTCACTTTCGTATGCCTTTCTCGTCCTTGATTTCTGGGGCTCCCGAGTTGACCCTCATCTTGAGTGCACCTGAGGTGAAGGTAGTTAAGGACGTTAGTGGAATTAACGTGCTCTCACTCGTGAAAACTTCTGCGGAGCCCTCCTCGGCCCCAGTGGAGCAGCGCAATCATCCAGCGCTTCCAGCCTTGGTCATTCGGGCAAGAGTAGGAATGCAGATGCAGAACGCAAAGCTGTCGTATATCGATAAGCTTACGGATTTTACCTTTGATGTTGATTCTTTGAATGTCGGAATTCGAGACTTTTCGCTTTTACGTCCCACTGAAATACAGGCGACAGCACTGCTTGATACTAGAATGGGAAAACAGATTTCTCTACGAGGCCCTGCCTCTGTCCGCGCGACACTCCAGCCCACTTTGGAAGGAACAAAGTTTGATAGCGTGGCTTTGCAGTTTAAAGCGGAGCTCGATGGTGTGGAAATTCGCTACGGTGAATACTTTCATAAAGTCCCCGGAATCTTATGTCACCTCGAGGGTACCTTGTCTGGGCGCAAGGACATGGTGCAGGTTTCCAAGGCCGTTGGACGCTTTCATAATGCCGAGCTAGATGTAGCTGCTGAAGCAAGTGGGTTTTCTCAGGCCAGTCCCAAGGTGCGATTTTCAGTGCGATCCAATAGCGTTTCACTGGGCCCGTGGGGCTACTTGGTCCCAGTGCTCAAAGCCTTTGAGCTGTCGGGCCACGCCTCATTTAAGGCTGAAGGCAGTGGCACCATGGATAAGTTGAACTATTCCGGTGAAGGATCCATTCAGGCCTTGAAAATCAAATCGAGTCTTTTGAAAAGCCAGCCGCAAATCGACGCCGCAATCAAAGTAGTCACCGATAAAGTGGAAAGAATGGGCTTGGAATTAACTGCACCTGGAAATGATTTAAGGATAAAGGGTTCCGTCACTTCTTTCTCTAAACCGAAAGTAAGAATGGTCGTTTCCTCGTCCGGTATGGATCTCGATCAAATGATTGTCTTTCCAAAAGCTAAGAAACCTCCGGCTCCTGCTTCGTCGCCACAGACTGCGGCCAAAACGAGTGAGGTTGTGCACTCGTCTGCTGCCTCGGGAGAGACGGGCTATGATTACGACGCGCTTTTGGATTCTCTTAGGAACTCCCCGGTGGCCAGAAATACCGACCTGGTCGTCGATGTAGCCATGAACTCACTCAAGGCTATGAATATTCCACTCGAGCGCATCGAAGGGCAGATGTCTCTTCAGGGGTTAGTGGCAAGCTTACGCAAGTTCCATCTCTCGGTTTTTGATTCAGAAGTAACGTCCGAAGCAGCTTTTTCTCTTAAGCCCAAAGCCCCGACCTACGATTTTTCGCTCGGAGTGAATGGGTTAGATATGAAGCGCGCTGTGGCTTCTCAGTTTGAAGTTTTCCAAAACTCTGTACTGGGGGTTGCTTCATTCAAGATGAAGGGGATGGGCGCAAGTTTTAATCCAGGCAGTGCCGTGGCGAACCTAAAAGCAGACGGTGCATTCTCGGTCTTGGACGCGCGCTTTGCGACTCTTGATGTGGGGCGCATGGCGACTGATGCCGTGAATAAAGCTTTAGAAGGCTTGGAAAGTAAGGTGCCACAGGTCCGAGGGAAAAAGCTTACTCCGCCAGCGAATACCGGCAGTGGTTTTGAAAAAATGTCTGCTAGTTTTTCAATTTCAAAATCGGTTTTCTCCATGCCCGACTTCCAGGCGATTTCCGGGAAGAACCGTGGCTTTGACCTAAAGGGCGTGACTACAATTGGTCTTGCGGATCATCGATTAAGTGCAGAGTGGGATTTAATCGACACCAATAATCTGACCGGCGCCCGGAACATCTCAGTTGAAGTGAATGGAGTTCGGGTAGATCCGTTACTTGCTGCGCCAAATCAGCCCGTACGTTTTCCCATTAAAGTCGGCGGAACACTCTTTCGTCCTGAGCCGTCGTATACTGCGGTAGCTGAATCCCTTGCAAGAACAGCATTGGCAAATATGGGTCGTGCAGCTGAAGCCAAGATCAAAGCCGAGGCGACTGCTAAAGTTCAATCGGAACTCAAGAAACTTGAGCAGAAAGCACCACCCGCAGTACAAAAAGCTATAGAGAATTTGGGCAAGCGTTTTAAATTTTAGTCAAGCACCTGGGGGCTATTATGAACAAAACGGGCACGTTTGTTATTTGGGCATCGGCATTCTTGTCTTCGATTTGCGCGCTTGGTGAGGCGCCTCGATCGATGGCGGAAGCAACCAAACCCCATCTTTTCTTCTCAACTCTAACTCCTAGCAAAGAAGAGTTGGCTGCCTCGCCGGGCCGGGAGTACCCGCCCCTTAAGCTAACGCAAATGGGAGTGAAGTGGGATTCTCAGGTGAGGATTCGAACGAAAGGGGGATTTGCAGTTAATCAAAAGGGTGGAAGGCTCGCGCAGGAAGGAACGCTCGATGAACTCTACCAAAGCGACGATGGACGTTTGTATTTTTGTGCCAATAGCTCTACCAGCGACTGTAAGAAGACCTTTCTAGACGATAAAAACCCAGAACATCATAAGGCGATTCGGGACATCGCTCGAGCATTGTTGGGTCGGGACGAAGTAGACATCCAATCCCCCGAGGCGAGTCGATTCTTTCAGGCCTATTTTCATACCTCCCCTGAGGCCGAGGGGACTGACCTCAGTTTTGATGTACCTAAAAGCGCTACGGGTTCACAACATTCTTCAGCGGATAAAATAAAAAACGGCCTACCAAAACGTCCGCGGGCTTCGGTGGGTAGTGATGGGTCGGTGTGGGAAGCGCTACGTCACCCGGAAGAGTGGAAGGCCATGGACTGTTCCGGAGAAAAATGCACTTATTCGAATCTCTCGAACCCCACTCGTACGGTTTCCGTCTACAAGGACCAAAGCCATTTGAAGTGGTTGTTGGAATCGCCAAAGGAAATCGAGTCATCGGGCCACGCCACTGAAGCCGTTAAAGGCGACATACTTTCCGAGTTGGGGGCACAACTAGATGTTGCCCAAAAAAAGGATAAGAAAACTTTCGCGGTTGTTGTAGTCGGAAATCCAGAAACCTGTGCGCCTTGTAAGGAGTTAGAGCCTGAGCTCGATAAGTTAAAGGATTTAGTTGGAGGGGCGGGCACCGTTCTGAAACTGCCTTATGTTGATGCGATCAACCGTCAGGCCGGGAAATTTCAGGTTCAAAAAATCCCTTCCGTCATAGTGGTAGAGCTGCTGGGCCCCGAGAGAAAAGTACACCCACCATTTATTGCGGCCTGGCAAAAAGCAGACAGGCTTGCTGCGGAAGTGAACTCACGGCGAACGAATCCTCGCTAGGGTCGGAGCCGGAGTTCTATGGGGCAGTGATCAGACCCTGGAACTGTAGTGTGGTGGCGCGCTTCCAATAGTCGGTCTTTCATTTCTTCGCTCGTCACGAAGTAGTCAATGCGCCACCCAATGTTTTTTTCTCGTACTCCCGGACGGTAGCTCCACCAAGTGTAGTGGCCCGGATCGGGATTAAAATGCCGAAACGTATCGACGTAGCCACTCTTGAGGTACTGGTCAATCCAGGCTCGCTCTTCAGGCAAGAAACCGGCATTGTTTTGGTTTGATTTCGGGTTTTTCAAATCTATTTCCGTGTGCGCCACATTGAAATCACCGCAAACGATCACCTGCTTGCCTTTTTTGCGAAGGCTTTGGGTGAACGCTTCTAAAGTGCGGCAAAACTCCAGTTTATAGCTCAAGCGACCTAAGTCTCGCTGTGTGTTGGGGAAGTAGGCATTGATCAAAGTGAAATCAGGGAACTCGGCAATCAATGTGCGTCCTTCACAATCAAACTCTGGCGCCCCCAATCCGTAACGAACGCTGATGGGCTCCGTGCGAGAAAAAATCGCAGTTCCGCTGTAGCCCTTTTTCTGGGCTGGGAACCAAGCGCTGTGGTAGCCAGCCGGGTTAACCGCAGACGCTTCGAGCTGTTCGGGCTGTGCCTTGATTTCCTGAAGGCACAAGATATCCGGAGACTCCTTCTTCATCCAATCTTCGAATCCTTTTGCTCGAACCGATCGAATCCCATTCACATTCCAAGAAAAAAGTCGCATGCTTTGCTTCTAGCACAGACGCTAAAAGTTCGGGAGTACCCAATGTTACGCGACTATCCGCTTTTCTTAGGCAATCAACCGATGGTTCCAAACTTGGATCTGGAGGTGTTCGAAAAGTACTCAGGGCGTCAGGTGGCGCGAGTCTCTCTTGCCTCTGAAGCGTTACTAGAACAGGCGCTGGCGTTGGCCTCAGAAGCAAAAGAAAAAATGCGTCGGCTCGCCTCGTTTGAGCGGCGAGACATTCTATATGCTTGTGTTTCTGGCATTACAGCTAGACGAGATGAGTTTATTCGCACACTTTGCGCAGAGGTCGGAAAACCCATCAAAGATGCCCGTTTGGAAGTAGATCGTTGTATCGAAACATTTCGAATTGCCGCGGAGGAATCGACTCGGCTCAGAGGTGAACTGCTATCTTTGGATGTTTCGGAAGCTACGCGAGGGACAAGCGGGTCGTATCGACGCTTTCCGTTGGGAGTGTGTGCGTTTATTACGCCGTTTAATTTTCCTCTCAACTTAGTAGCCCATAAAGTGGCGCCCGCAATTGCAGCGGGTTGTCCCTTTATTTTGAAACCTGCCACCCTCACACCACTTTCGGCGCTGTTGCTGGGGGAGGTCCTTGCGGCGACTGCGATTCCTAAGGGGGGCTTTTCCATTCTGCCTTGCAATAAAAGCATCGCCGGCCCTTTAAGCGTCGATCCGCGCGTGTCCATTCTAAGTTTTACGGGGTCTCCTGCTGTGGGTTGGGATTTGAAGGCGCGGGCGACGAAGAAAAAAGTAGTGCTCGAACTCGGCGGCAATGCAGCCTGCCTAGTCGATGAGGATTCGGAAATTCAAGAGGTGGTGTCGCGAGTCGTAGCAGGAGCGTTTGGCAATAGTGGGCAAAGCTGCATTAGCGTTCAGCGGGTTCTTGTTCATCAAAATATTTATTCAAAGTTTCGCGAGGCGCTGGTGAAGGCGGTTGAGGGGTTGGTATGGGGAGACCCGAGTTTGGAATCTACTGTCGTGGGCCCAATGATTTCAGAGGCTGAAGCCAAACGCTTGGAGTCGTGGATCGAGTCGGCCTGTAAGGCCGGGGCTAAGCGTCTGGTCGGTGGCGAACGAAAGGGGGCGTTGTTGCCGCCTTGCTTGCTGGAGGGAGTACCCACAAAAGAGCCAGTTTATGCAGAAGAGGCATTTGGACCTGTGCTGGTACTCGCCCCCGTTTCGTCATTTGAGGACGGTATTCGAGAAATAAACAATTCCAAATTTGGATTACAGGCCGGGGTATTTACTCGGGATATTCACAAGGCACAACTCGCCTGGGAGACTTTGGAAGTGGGGGGCGTAATAGTAGGGGATGTGCCCACGTGGCGGTCAGACGCCATGCCCTACGGTGGTGTAAAAGAAAGTGGCCAGGGTCGCGAGGGGGTGCGCTTTGCGATCGAAGAAATGACGGAGCTTAGAACTTTCGTTTTGCGCCCCCCGCCAAGAACCCTGCTTCCTATGAATCAGTCTTAGCACCCTTACTGCTGGTTGGACCGGCAAGAGTCTTGAGTTCCTTCATTACCGAAGCAATGTCTTCTGGAATAGAAGTTCCCGAGCTACCAGAATAACCGAAATACATATTCGCCTCGTAGCGTTGGTAGCACTTTTCGGCCGTAGGAGAGTGAGGGCTACGCCGAATGCAAGTTTCGTAATACATTTCCGGCAGTGGGGAAATTAAGTGATCGTCCAAAAGATCGTACGCATTGCCCAGCAGCAGAAGCGTTTCACTGAGGTGCTTTCCATTCGGATATTTTGATAGCAACTCGTGCGCCGCTAGCGAAACGCGTAGGTAAAGTACATCCGCCGAATGATCCATTGGGTACTTCTGGCTGGCTTCAGCGAGTTTCGCAAGGCGAACCGACTCTTCAAACAAAGCAGTTTCACTCGTGAGATTCTTTCTGCCTTCGTTTTTCCATGCAATCAACGAGGCTCTCCAGCTCGTAACAAAGTCCTTAAAGAGCGGTGGAATTGAAGGGAGGGAGTCTATCGATTTTAGGATTTTCAAAGCGCGATCGGGGTCCTGTTGCACGCGAATAGCGATGGTAAAGGCATGGCGCACGGCTCTTCCCCATTCAAGTTGGCGCTTCGCAGCAAGGGCCTTGTCGGAGATTACGGCTTCAAATTCTTCGAGTGCCTTGTCAAATTGCCGGGTGGCTGAATAAAGCTGAGCAAGTTCCATCTTACTCAGGTGGGCAATCTTGGGATTCAAGGGGAGCGCCGGAAACTGTGGTCCCTGGTCCGTGCGGGTGTGGCACGAAATACAGTAGCTAGTTACAGCCCGGAGCGACGCTTTACCATATTCTACATTGCCGTTTTTTAGTGAACGGTATGCCGACTGGGATTCTCGTTCAAAAAGCGATGACAGTAGCGCAAGGCTCGGGTCTGCATCGGGTGCCGAAGCGGTGGTTTTGCCATCGGCCGTTGCTTTAATTTCGTGCGAAAGGGTGGAGAGGAGCTTCGCCCCTTCCGTGAGGCGCTTGCGAGCCTTTGCATCGGGCGATGCGCTGCTCACTAAGTCGGGCATCATTTCTGAGAAAGTCTTAGAAAGCGCCTGCATTTTGCTTGCCCAGCTCGGGGTGGGCTTATCGGCGCCCTCTGCGAGATAGCAAAATAGGGCAACTAGGGTAAAGAAACGGGTCCCGACTGGGCGAAACATGGTGTGTCCTTTCGTGAGGTGTATATCGTAACTTTGAGTCGTGTTTATGCCAAGTTTCAGGTAAGAATCGTACCCGCCATGAAGATAGTACTCACGGGCGGCCCTTGCGCCGGCAAAACCACCATAGGGGGCCTACTCAGTAGCGCCTTTTTCGATAGAGCCGTTATAGTCCCTGAATCTGCCTCGATGTTGCTGAAAGGCGGATTTCCCCGATGGCCAGAGCCCTATGCGGTTGCGGCCTTCCAAACCTCTATTTACCGCCTTCAAGTCGAAGTCGAGAACCTTTTCAGCAAGCATTATCCGGGTAAATTGCTGGTTCTCGACCGGGGTACGGTCGACGGCGCAGCCTATTGGCCCGATGGGCCCGACGCGTTTTTCAAGGCGATGGATACCACGGAGAAAGCCGAATTAGCCCGTTACGATCAAGTGATCTACTTGGAAAGTGCGGGACAAAAAGATTACTACCGCTATAAGGGGAAGAACCCTACACGCAACGAAGACTGGGAACAGGCGCAGGCGCTTGATGCAGCCACCCATGCAATATGGGCCCGTCACTCCAATTTGATAACGGTTCCCTGCCAGGCCACTTTCGTCGACAAGGTTCTACACGTTGTAAGAATTCTTGAAAAAGCGCTGAAATAGAGAGACGGCTACTCTTCGCTTTTTACTTTTCGCTTTGCGAGTTCTTCAGGATCTTTCGTGGGCGCTTTTTTCATGGTCCACACTTTGTATCCGTTTGGACCGTCTACCCATTCTCCCTTGGCCTTTGTGTCATTGGGGTTTAGCCCGTTTTGGACCAAGGTTGACTCGTATTTGTCTTCGCAAGAGTCTAGCTTCCCTTTTAATTCATCGTACTTCTGATCCAGTACTCGTTTGTGCGTATTGAAGCGCGCGATGCGCTCATCTAGTGCCTCTTCGGTGACGCCGATCAAACTATTGGTTTTCTTGTCGACCTTGTAAAAGAAAGCCTCGTCTTTTTTGGTAATGTTTGTCCAAGCTTCCATTGCTTCCGGTTTTCCAGAACCACCGATCCGAGGATCGGCAAGGCGTTTACGGCACTCGCTTAGCCCCAGCCAAATGCCTCCGGGCTCTTGCTTGGAAGCGCCGTATAAAGTGCGTTGCAGATCGTCGACTTCCGACTTTAGGGACCAAAGCTGCTCTTCAAGGTGGATTTTCTTCTGAATGACGACTTTGTCGTCTCGCAATCCAATTTTTTCTCCGTCGCCATCGGAACGGTTGTTAAGTGTTTGATCGAGTTCCTTTGGGCCCGTTGATCCACAAGAAGCCAAAAGCAAAATGACTAGAAAATACGAAGCTGATTTCTTCATGGTGAAAATTTTAGCCATGACGTGTCGCATTTGACAAGACGAGGTGGGTTAAGGGAGCTTCGAACGAGAATGGCGAGGGGGAAAGACAATGGTACTTAAATCTGTTCAAGCGCGAATTCTGATTCACGGCGAGTGGGTAAATGCACTGAGTGGCAAAACTTTTCCGGTGATTAATCCTGCGACCGAAGAAGTGGTGGCTTACGTTGCTGAAGGTGACAAGGCCGATGTCGATATGGCGGTGGCAGCGGCACGTAAAGCGCTAGTGTCCGGACCGTGGGCGCGCTGTTCCGCAAGAGAGCGCGGTAGGGTGCTCTATAAAATTGCCGATGTCTTAGAGTCCCACCGCCAGGAGTTGGCGGAGCTTGAGAGCATCAACAATGGAAAACCGATCTCTGAAACAGCCAATGTTGACTTACCTTTATCGATTGAAACATTTCGATACTACGGCGGGCTTGCCGACAAAATTCAGGGCGAAACGATTCCGGTAAATGGAAATTACTTGAACTACACGCTTCGCGAGCCCGTAGGTGTGGTGGCGCAAATTATTCCGTGGAACTTTCCTCTGCTCATGGCTGCGTGGAAGTTGGGGCCTGCTTTGGCCATGGGGTGCACGGTCGTATTAAAACCCGCCGAGCAAACGCCCCTGAGCGCTTTGCGCTTGGGAGAGTTGCTGCTTGAGGCAGGTTTGCCTCCGGGCGTGGTGAACATAGTTCCTGGTTTTGGCCCCACTGCGGGTGCGGCTTTGGCTACCCACGGCGACGTCGACAAAGTGGCTTTTACGGGCTCGACGGAAGTCGGCAAGCTAATTATGAAAATGGCCGCTGAAAGCAACTTGAAACGGGTGTCGTTAGAGTTGGGTGGAAAGGCTCCTAACATCGTATTTGCCGATGCAGATCTGGACGCCGCAGTAAGGGGCGCCATTCGCGGGATATTTTTCAATCAAGGAGAGGTCTGTTGCGCAGGCTCCAGGCTCTTTCTTCAATCTGCGATTCATGACGAGTTTTTGGAGCGACTAAAAACATACTCAGAGAAATTGGTACTCGGAGATCCGCTCAATCCGGCCACTCAAATGGGCGCGCAAGTTTCGAAAGAACAGTTCGACAAGATTTTGGGCTTTATCGAGTGTGGGAAGCGGGAAGGTGCTTCGCTCGTTACTGGCGGTTCACCGGCGTTTGATAAGGGGTATTTCTTAAAACCGACAGTATTTGATTCCAAGCGAGATGACCTCACCATATTCAAAGAAGAGATTTTTGGGCCGGTTGTGGCGGCGACGACGTTTGATTCGGTGGAAGAAATCATTCCTCGCGCCAACAACACTCGATACGGTTTGTCCGCCGGAGTGTGGACTCGCGATGTCGGCAAGGTACATTCTGTGGCGCGAGCGCTTAAGGCTGGGACAGTTTGGGTGAACTGCTACAACTGTTTCGACGCTGCTTCGCCTTTTGGAGGTTACAAAGAAAGCGGTTTCGGAAGAGAGCTTGGCCAGCACGCCATTGAACTCTACAGCCAAGTTAAATCTGTTTGGGTGGCGCTCGATTAGGCGCGAGGCAGCCACCAAATCAGTCCAAACAAGTAGGTGAACAGAGCGCCAGCGCAGAGCCATTCCCAAAATGCAAAGCTCAAGTACACAGGTACTCCCCACTCGGCCCAATGCGGAGCGACCCAGCCCAAAGAGTTTGGCACAACGTAAAGATAGGCTTGGCTGAAGGCTATCCCGATAAACGGCGCCGTGGAGATCGCAAAGAGCAAGAATAGGAACAGAGTACTCTGTTTCTTGTCTTTCAGTCTTTCGTTCACTAAGAGCCACCAAAATCCAAGAATTCCAATGCAAAGGCCCGCGAAGGCTACCAAGGCAATGGCTTCGTGGCCCTTGGGAAAAAACGCAGACAAACCGTCTAAGAAAGTTCTCTCTACTCCAATAGCAATGCTCGCCACCATGCCACAACGAAGCGATTCAAACGACAGGCGAGCAAGCACTCGAGACTGGGAGTTTAAACGGGAGCGCAATGTATTACACAGAGGGAATAAGAAGCTAAAGCAAAGGACCAGTGCAAGGCCGAGCCAGCGGTACCCATCCGGATTGCGCTTCGGGGAAATCAGGTCGCTGACTACTTGGTAGCGCCAATCGTAGTTTCCCGGGTACTTGCTCCAAGCGATCGCCGCGCCGAGGAGAAGGAACCCCACTCCAAACCCGAAACGCCAGTAAAGGTGTTTTTTCTTTGGGGGCGGCATTAGGAGTCAAAAACAAAGACGCGCATTGTGCCATCTTGCTGAACATAGCCGCGGTAGAGCGACTCACAATTGCGAGACATCGCAAAATTTCCAGCAGGATCCAAAACAATCACAGCACCTTCTCCGCCCGCAGTGCGCAATTGGTTTTGAACCACTTCACTCGCGGCATCCGACACGCTGAGGCCTTTGTACTTAATCAAAGAAAGTATTTCGTGGGCCACTGCAAAGCGAAGAAAGAATTCACCGTGCCCAGTGGCAGATACAGCGCCCGAATGATTGTCGGCATAGGTTCCTGCTCCAAGTATGGGAGAATCGCCCACTCTTCCAAATCGTTTATTGGTCATTCCCCCTGTGGAGGTGCCCGCAGCGACTGTACCGAAAGAGTCTACAGCGACGGCGCCGACCGTTCCCCACTGGTGGGGCGAGGAAGATCCTTCATTCTTGAGCGCTTCTTGTAGTTCCTGCCAGCGAAAGTCGGTCCAAAAATACTGAGAGTCCACCATTTCAATAGCCTGGGTTTTGGCAAATTCTTCGGCTCCCGAGCTAGCCAAGAAAACGTGGGGAGATTTTTCCATTACACAGCGCGCGGCCGAAATGGGGTTCTTTATGTGAGTCACCCCCGTAATTGCACCGGCGCGTTTACTGGCCCCCTCCATGATTGAGGCATCCAACTCATTCTTACCTTCATGGCTGAATACAGCACCTCGGCCGGCATTGAACTGGGGGGCATTCTCGAGGGATCTGACAGCGGCCTCCACCGCGTCTAGACTCGTGCCGCGGCCGGATTTTAGGGCGGAGTATCCCGCTTGAAGCGCTTCGAGTAGTCCCTGTCGGATAGCTTTGTCGAACTCAGGAGTCATTTGAGAACGGGAAACACCCGTACCGCCATGAATGCCCAAACAAACATTCGTTGCAGAGGTTCCGTTAGCCATGCTCATGGTGTGTGGCAAAAAAGCAGAAGTTGTTCCGCAGAGGGATCTTCCATTTTCCAGGTGGTTTCCATACCGTTTTCATCTGCTTCTTTTGTTGAGAAAATATTTGTAGAGAAAAAATGTTCAGTGGTGAGAGAGGTACTTGCCTTGTTTCCAAGACGGCTCTGGCATTTCTTCCCAAGATCGCTGAGCGCTTCACTGAGCGATGCAAAAGTTTTTGTTTTTAACAAAACGTCCACGGCCTTTTTAGTTTTTCTCTCCTGGCCGACACAGTTTGCTGCGCAGGAATTGGAATCCTTGTGGCAGAGTATCGCAAGAGCTCGGGACGTATCTTCAAGCTTACCTGCTTTGAGCGGGAAAACTTCTTTGCGTGAAAAGCCCGTAACGTGTCCTTCTTGCGAAGGAAAGGTTTGAAGGCATGCGCTTACTAAATTGGAAAAAGCTTCTTTGTCGCTAGAGCCTTTTTGTTCGATCGTTTTTGCCTGGCTAGTCGGTTTTTCACCCGCCTTGCGAGACTGGCAGTCTGCCATGCAAGTCCACTCGGTTGTTGGAGGAGTAGATGTGGAAGTGGCCTCAGGTAATACAGAGACTGCGTAGGAAGAAGAGGCCCAAAGCACTATTGCGTGCAGAATGCTCATGCCCGTAATCTACGAGGCTTTCGGGGCCGACGCAATCCCGATTCACTGAGCGAAAAAGACACTGTGTAGCAAGTGCGCAGCCCGTTTTCCCTGGTCGAGGGGAACGACGCAGGAAATCTTAATTTCGGAAGTCGATACCATTAAAATTTCAATTCCGTGCTCTGCGAGCGAATCAAAGACACTCAGCGCAACGCCCGAGTGGCTTCTCATGCCCAGCCCAACCGCCGAAACTTTGGCTAGGTCTGTCCGTGTGGTGATTTCTACTTTGCCTAAGTCGAGTTCTTCGGAATTTAGCGCGCTGACGGCTCGAGCAAGGTCTTGGCGTGCAACAGTAAAGCCCACTTGGCTCGTGGGCTCATTTGGATGGCGATCATGGACAATAATATCGACGTTGATTTCGCTCTCGGCCAAAGCAGAGAAGATACGAGTCAACACGGCATTGTTTTTTGGGATCCAGTGAACGCTCACCTTGGCGACGTCTTCGTCTAGAGTTATTCCGGAAACCACAGGGGCTTCTAGGGTTTTTTCAGTTCCAAATCGCATGATCCGAGTTCTCCTTGCATCGTCGGGTTGGAAGGTGTTGCGCACCACCAAAGGGACATGGTGTTTTGCCGCTAGTTCTACACAACGGCTGTGGAGTACTTTGCCCCCCAGTGCTGCAAGTTCCAGAGTGGTTTCATAGTCGAGTTCTTCTATTAGTCGTGCTTCTTTCACGTAGCGCGGATCTGCGGTGAACACACCATCTACATCTGTATTGATCTCGCAGAAAGCGGCGCCGAGTGCCGCCGCCAAGGCAACTGCGCTGGTATCGCTTCCGCCTCTCCCAAGAGTCGTGATTTCTTGGGTAGATGTAATGCCCTGAAAACCCGCTACTACCGGAATGGCTCCTTCCTTCCAGGCGTTACGGATCAGTTCGGTTCGGATCGATTGTATTTTTGCTTGGCCATGTCGCTCGTCCGTTAGAATCTGCAGCTGGTAGGCCAAAAGAGGAAGGGCGCGAATCCCTTGAGCCTCTAGGGCAGCTGCGACAAGACCCACGCTGATCTGTTCTCCGGCCGACACAGCCAAGTCATAACTTCTGCTTCTGGAGTCGCCGTTGGGGTTGATTTCTTTAAGCAGGCCAATCAACCGGTTGGTTTCCCCGGCCATGGCGCTTACGACTATGGCGAGGTTTTTCCAGCCGGCTCGGTGAAGCCGGGCGGTACGTGAAGCCACTTCGACAATTCGCAAAGGGTTTCCGACGCTGGTTCCGCCGTACTTTTGAACCACACAGGAGTCTTTTGAAAAATCACCGTACACCGGGCTATGCTACAGCGGGCGTAACGCCTTGCGCAAGAGGGGTGTTGATTTGGATTTTGAGGGTTTGCGAAAAAAGAGGATCTACCTAGGCACGTCGAGCTGGAAGTACCCCGGCTGGAAAGGCCTGGTTTACCGCCGCGAGTACAAGAGCGAGAAGAGTTTCAACGAAACTTGTTTAGAGGAGTACGCAGAGACTTTCCCGACAGTTGGGGTCGATCACACCTACTACACCTGGCCGACCGAACGCCAATTTGAAAAATACGTATCCCAAACTCCTGAGACCTTTCGATTTGGGCTGAAAGCCACTGAAAATACTACCGTTTTTAAATTTCCCACCCACAAGCGTTACGGCAAAAAAGCGGGCCTTGTGAATGCTGAATTTCTCGACGCCGACGCCTTCGCGCAACGTTTCTTGAAGCCGCTCGAGCGGTTTGCCGGGCGCCTTGCTCCTATTGTGCTGGAATTTTCCCAGTTCTATCCGGGCACCATCTCATCGGGTACTGAGTTTGTTGAAAGGACCGGAAAGTTTTTCACTCAGTTAAAGAGCCACGGTGAGTTTCGTTTTGCGATTGAACTACGAAACGCAAATTGGCTAAAGCCCCCGTATTTCCAAATGCTGGAGCACCATGGAGTGGGGCACGTATTTAATAGCTGGACCAGAATGCCGAGCGTTTTGGAACAGCTTGAATTGGCAAAACCGTACCGTCTTCCATTTATCTGCGGGCGTTTGCTTTTGGAGCCCGGAGTGGCCTATCAAGAGGCAGTAGAGGCTTTCGCTCCGTATGATCGAATTCACAAGACTCAAGATGGAGTACGAAAGGCAGCAGTCATGCTGATTTCGGAAGCAATGAATCTTGGCATTGAGGCCTATGTTTATGTAAACAATCGGCTCGAGGGCTGCTCGCCGGAAACCCTGCGGGCGATTGTGGCTTTGCTAACTGAGCGGAACCAAGGCGAATGAGTCTTTAGCGAGATTTTTTGTGCCAACCGTGAAGGACATCGCCTAAGTGATTGGGTACGTTGCGCCCAAGCGCTTTTAGTTCCTCTCTGACGTTATTCCACGCCGATTCGATTCGGCCCATTTTAATAATCAGCATCTTGGCCTGTCGCTCCAGCTTGCGCAGTTCGGCCAGTTTTTCTTTTTCTTTTAAATCCATCATTAGTTTTCACTACAAAAAAGAGCGTTGGTACTGCGGAACAATCAACCCAGTAGGATTTTCAATCAAGGTTTTCATTGCCCCAAACGCCCAATGCGGATCCCGAAGCATTTGCCTGGCGAGCAGAACTAAGTCTGCTTTTCCTTCCTTAATTATCTGTTCCGCTTGAAGTGCTTCGGTGATCATTCCCACTGCTGCCGTCGGAATTTCGGCATTTTTGCGAATCGCCTCAGCAAAAGGCACTTGGTAGCCTGGGCCGACGGGGATTCTTGCCGCTTTTACGTTTCCTCCCGAACTACAGTCCACTAAATCAACGCCCCATGCTTTGAGTTGCTTAGACAGCGAAATCGAGTCGTCTAAAGTCCAACCACCTTCTGTATAGTCGGTGCAGGAGAGCCGCACAGTCAGGGGGAGTTCACTCGGCCAGTTTCTTTGGACTGCTTCGATGATTTCGCGCAAAATCCGAGTGCGATTTTCAAAACTTCCGCCATAGCTATCAGTGCGTAGATTCGATGCAGGAGACAAGAAAGAATGTATCAAGTAGCCATGAGCCGCGTGGATCTCAATCCATCGAAAGCCGGCCAGGAAGGCTCTTCGAGCGGACTGCCCAAAACATTCGACGATGTGTGTAATTTCAGAAATCGTAAGTTCACGGGGTTTGTCGTACCCTGGGCCAAAGGTCAATGCGGAGGGGCCGACGGGTTCCCATCCTCCCTTTGCCACTTCAAGTTTTGAGTCGCCTTCCCAGGGAGGTGTTCTACTCGCTTTTCGTCCAGCGTGCGCAAGTTGAATTCCGGCAATAGCGCCATGGTCGTGTAGAAACTCGGTAATGCGTTTTAATGGAGCTACGTGGTTTTCTGAGTACAGCCCACTGTCAGAGGCTGAAATCCGGCCAATCGCCTCCACGGCGGTGGCCTCCATGATGATGAGAGCGGCCCCACCCAATGCAAATCCACCTAGGTGGACCAGGTGCCAGTCGTTGGCTGCCCCGTCTACCGAGCTGTACTGGCACATGGGAGACACGCCAATACGATTTTTCAAGACAACGGACTTTAAGTGGAATGGTTCAAAGAGTTTCGACATCCCAAGAAGCTAACAAGGCAGAGTGACTCTGCCAATCCTGGATGAACTATCGCAGAATTTCCTCGAACTTTTGAAACGGAACCACCTGAGGGGCTTCCCAAGCTCCATTTTGATCACGATGAAATATCAAGATCTGCGGGTACGTCAAAACACACCCGTATTTAGTCATGATAGGCGAGAGGGCCTTTGGCTCCATCGAGGCATTTTCCATAAGGGCCGCCAAGCGTTTGGATTTTTTAATTTTGCGACAAAACTTCGTCCAAAGCCCCTGTACTTCACGATCGTTTCTCTTGATGGCCTGGCATGGCGCGCAGTTTTTGTGTGAAATAAGGAAATACACAGTTTCGACGTCGGCGGGAAGCTGGCTTAATTGTGCCTCAAGCTCACTGGCATCTTGAACTTCGGGAGCCAAAGGCTGGTGCAGTTCTGAAGTCTCTGCAAGCTCTTCGGGGCTTACCACGAGGTCGGCGGCTCCAGGATGAGGGAGAACCAACTCGCCCAAATTGGGGTTAACGAAGCGGCACTCGGTATCCGTGCAGGCCTGGCCTTCCCAATCCGAGGGTTTCTCCATGAAGTGGAATAACTTAGTCTTTGGATCCTCACCAATAACGAATTTAGGAGCGCCCTTACCAAGGTCAAAGGCACTTTCTTCTTCCTGAATGGGGAAATACCAATCAAAGAACTTTGAAGTGATGGGGTCGTCTTTGTGTCTTTGAATGAGCAAGTACGCCATCTGTTTTATAAATAGATTCTCGATTCGTTCCACAAGAGTGAGGGGGGCAGTTTTTTCGGGGGCCTTGATTTTTAGGTAGCGAGTCGAACCGCCGGCCGCAACAGCTTCAGGATGTTTTTCATCAGTGATAAACAGTCCCCCAGTTTTAGGGTCCGCAAAAACTCGCTTCAAGGATCGAGTGTTTGGTGTACTCGAAGGAATGCTCATGGAGACCCCCTCGTTGGGATGAATTCGTACGACACAATCGACGAGAGTCTTTCCCTCAATGACAATAGCCGGTGTCACCACGCTTGAGCCGGTCTTTTCAGCTTCGAGAATTTTCACCTTTTCCAGTGTTTTTGTGAGTTCTTCGCCTAGGGCGTTTGTGCAGAGTGCAGAAAAAAACAGTGCTAATCCAGCTAGTACAGCAGGCATGGCATCTCCGGGTAAAAATTAGAATGGCGTTTAGGCGCGCACCTTTGCAGCCATAGGCCGAAAATTCAAGCAAAAATGAAACGCGAGTTTAAGTTTCTAATATTTTAGAGAAAACCAGGCTGAGTTTTTGTACAAAGTCCCTAGTTCTTTGCCAGACCCGAGACTATTTTGAGGATTTCCGTGAGGTCTTCTTCGGTTTTAGCGTGTCTAAAGGCACGGATATTTCCCGCTTTGTCTACGATCGCAAAATTTTCGCCGTGGGTAATGTCCACCAGGTCTTGATTCTCGCCGTTTTCCACTGCGTTAGCGTCAATGGCGCTCATGAAGTTATGGACGACGACTTTACGTATCGCATCGAGGGGGCCAGTGAGAAATACCCAGCGCGAGAAGTCAGCTCCGTAATGCTTTGCGTATTCGGAAAGAACTTTGGGCGAGTCGTGATCCGGATCTACCGAAATGGATACAAGTTTGAGCCCGCCCGGCAGGTTTTTGGTTTTCTCTTGGAGTCGGGCCATTTGCTGGGTCAGAAGGGG
Source organism: uncultured Pseudobdellovibrionaceae bacterium (assembly GCA_964616705.1). GTDB lineage: Bacteria > Bdellovibrionota > FAC87 > UBA2466 > UBA2466 > JAIEOG01. The sequence continues at coordinate 28,792 of CAZTRP010000015.1, read as the reverse complement.
ACAAACATTCCGACACGATGTGAAAATAAAGTTAACAATACACACGTGCCCAGCCAGGGTCCGACTCGAAAAAACGGAACCGTTTTGATCGACAAGTTGAAAATCTTCAACCGATCCATATACCGGCAGCGAGTTTGATTGCTGCTTCTGACGGTACACAATCCAGGAAGTCGAAAGTGCCACAAAAACTAGCGTGGCGACAGCCGCCCATTTTAAAAAGCGCATGGTTGAACCCCTCGTGCTCTACTTAACAATGCTTAGGGGGGTTACGCAACGTTGTCCGAACTATGCAACAACTTGTTGCATAGCACTTTGGGGCCAATGGCTTTATGCTGCTTGGCCAATGCAAGCTCGCTATAAAAGACCCTTTGCTGCGCTTTGGCTTCTGTTGTTAATGACAGCCATTTCAGTGCGCTCCTTGGCTTGCAGCGGGGAAGTTATTGCGGGAGTCGATTTACGCACTGGAAAGTCGGTTTCCGTGGATCCGAAAAAAGCGTCGCTCGGCACGGTAGTGGTTTTTCTCTCGGCCAAGTGCCCTTGCTCGATAAGTCACGAGCCTAGTCTAGCAAGGCTTTCTGGCGATTTTCCTGGTTTTCAATTTGTGGGAGTTCATTCGAATGCCGAGGAAGAACTAGTGCCTTCGACCTTTCATTTTCAGCAGTCGCCCATTGGCTTTCCAGTAGTTCGTGATCGAGAGCTTCGTCTTGCGAATGCCTTCGGCGCTTTTAAGACTCCCCATGCGTTTGTCGTAAGTCCTTCCGGTGAGTGTGTTTTTCAGGGTGGGGTCGACAATAGCCGGGATGCGGGTCGGGCCACTGGGTTTTATCTCAAAGCGGCGTTGGAAAGCGTGAGCCGTGGGGAAGTTCCTGCCGTGAAACTTGCAAGAACCTTGGGTTGCGTTATCAAACGATGAGGAGAAAAGGGTGAAAATCTTTCGGAAGTCCGTCGTCATGGTGCGATGTTTTTTGGGAATGTCTCTTATTTTACTTGTGGGCTGTGGCCATGAGACCAAGCATCCATTAGTCAGTGAAAGAGTGAGTGCCAGCCAGGTGAGGGGAACTACATGCCCGATGGATTTCCCCAAGGCAGGTTTTTGCGCAAAGATTGATTGGGTTACTGGCCCAACCTCAGAAAAGCTCTCGTCATACAAGGTCTCCTTTTGGAATAAAGACCTGGGCTCTGATACTGGCCCTTTTGTTGAGCCACCAGGGATCGCCGGTTCTTATTTGAGAATGAAATGCTGCGGCAGTCTATTTTTCCCGAAAGTTAAGAAATTGTCCGAAGGAGTTTATCTTGTAAGCGATGCCCAGTTTAGCGAAGGAAGCTGGGAGGTATACGTGCAGATTAAAAGTGCGTCCGGCGCAGAAAAAACTTTTATTCCGGTCAGTCTAGGTGAATAGGACGAGGGCCATAGTCTTGGCTCTGCTAATTTCCGCACAGCGAGCCATTTGTGCGCCCTGTTGTGGAGGTTCAGCCGGTTTTCCCGCATTTATTTCCGGAGACGATCGGCGCCAGTTTTCGCTTTCGATGTCTACCGGAGCCACGGTGGCTGAGGCCAGAGAATCGGGCGAGAAAATCCAACGCGCGATGAACGACAGGGAAGTGTCGCAATCGCTGCGTTTCGATGGCGCTACTTTGGTAAGCGATCGCGCTCAGGTGGGACTCACTGTTCCCGTTCTTCGGCGCAGTCGATCCCGGGGCGGCGTGGGCGCACAATCTTTCGGTATCGGCGATATAGGGGTCGCCTTCGCCTACGAGGTTCTGCCTGAATGGACTTACAGTGCCTTGCGTCCAAAAGGGCTAGCTTTTTTGTCTGTCACACTGCCAACCGGGAGTTCAATATTCGACTCCACCGAACTTTATCGAATTGATTCCCGAGGCAAAGGTTTTTTTAGTTTCTCTTTGGGTGTTCTTTTGGTGAAGGTCTGGGGCCCTTGGGATGTTGCATTTTTGGCGCAAGTGAATCGATCGCTCCCAAGGTACTTGGACAATCCGAATGGCACCTTAAGGCTGATTCCCGGTTGGGGAGTGTCTGGCACCGCCTCTGTAGGATTGAGCCCCGGAGGCGGAGACTTTAGATTGGGCCTTGGCCTTTCTCCAAGTTTCGAAGAAGGGGTTACCACACAGGGGTTAGTTGATGGGAAGGGAGGCAGACAGGTTTTGTTTCCTGTCGTTTTTCAGATGGGTTACCGTTTAAGCGAAGATGTTTCGCTGGGACTTAGCTACGCAGATTCACTTCTGCTTTCAGTCTCTGAAAATGCGCCGCTTAATCGAAGTGTCGGCGTTTTGTTGCAGAAACGGTTTGAGCGTTAAGTTCTTGGCGTGAACTTCTTGAGCTTTCTCTGCAAGCTTTGGCGGTAAACTCCTAACCACTCGGCCGCTTTGGAAATATTGCCGCCGCACTCGGCGAGGACGTACTCTATGTATTCGCGCTCATGACGTGCTAATGATGCGCGATCGGCCGGTTCTGCTTCGCTCGTTTGATTCGCTAAATCTATCCAAAGAGCACGTTCTAGCGTTTCAATTGATACTGGCTTGGTGAGGTAATTTGCCGCTCCAAGTTTGATTGCCTGGACGGCAGTGGAAATGCTCCCGTAGCCGGTGAGAATCACAACTCGGCAATTCGGCCATCGTTTTTTTATCTCGTCTAAAGAAGAAATGCCGCTATCCGGTCCGATTCGCAAGTCCACAATGGCAAACCGAACATCTTCTGCGCAGTGCGAGCCAATTTGTTTCTGGGAGCTTGCAGTTAACACCTGATAGCCCCGTTCGGAAAACTCCAACTTCAAAGTGTTCAGGAAATTTTCATCATCCTCTAAGATGAGCAGTCGCGCTGGTTTTGGGAAGTCTGATTTGAGCAATGGCTCCCCCTCCTTTTCTATCAACGAGTTCCAAGGACCCACTCATGATTTCACACAAACTCTGACAGTTGAAAAGCCCCAGTCCAGTGCCGCCCGCTCGCAAAGTCCCAAACGGTCGGATCCCCTGGGTTCTGAGTTCCTCGGGCCATCCTGGACCGCGATCCAGGACTTCAATGATTATCTGCTCATCCGTTTCTCGGGCGACGACCTCTATGTCCATGCTGGGGCCTTGAGCCCAAAGGGCATTGTCCAGGAGGTTAAAAAGTGATTTGGAGAAAAGGGCTGTGGGAAGAGCGTAGCGAAGATGGGGCGAGAGAGACACTTGTGATCGCACTTTAGTGGCGGGATTTTTGACCTCCCAATCCGCAATCGCCTGTTCCAGATAACCAGTCATAGGCAGTTGTCGTCGGGTGAGCATGGATGAATCGAGTGGGGTCGAAGCGCTTTCTCGAAGGATCTCTTCTGCTTGTGTCAGCGCATCAGCAGCTGCCGCAATCTCGCTTTCGGTTGGTTGCGGGTGAGAGAGCTTTCTAAGTCGGTCAATCCGGAGTCGCAGAGTATTTAGAGGTGTTGCAAACTGGTGAGCGAACTCGGAGCTTAATGCGCCCAAGGCAAGCAAATGGTAAATGCGTGCGTCGCGAGATTTAGCTTCATCTAACTTTTGACGAGCGGTGGTCAATGTGTCGGTAAGTGAAGCAACGAGCACCCACGAAACGCAGAGCGAAAGCATCATTGCAACAAGAGGAGCGAAGTCTTGAACATAGATATCTGCAGAGAGTACTTGCCAGTCTCGGGTTAAGAAAACAGCAATCAGACACATAAGAACAAGCGTCGCGAATCGAATCCTGTCGTTGCGTTCGAGCAAGAGTGCGCCCATGGCGGTTTGTACGAAGAACAGCGAGATGAAAGGGTTTCTAATTCCGCCGCTGATTGCGAGCAGAAGCGTGAGACTTAGGGTGTCGACCGCCAAAGGGAAAAACACACTTAGATTTGCCAGCGGTTTGTCTTCTTTGAGTTCAAGTGTGGCGTACAGGTTGAAAAAAACGAGGAAGGCCACCACGCCAAAATATGGATAGGCCAAACTTGGCTGCAGAAAAACAAACTTAAACGCAGCTATTCCACCCAGAGCTGCGATGAGTATGGCCGTCCAACGCAAGCGAATAAGCCAAGCAAGCGTAGTGGTCTTTTCAGTAAGGGGCTCCCCTGGAGAGGGAGGGAGCAGCTTAAATATCCAATATTCCTTGGATTTGCTTCTACGCGTGGGTTGCGTCAATCTGGGCTTCAGCCTTTCGTCGTTTTCGAAAGGGTCTTACCAGATTTCCCGTATCAGCCAATGTTCTTTTGGAAACTCATTCTTTTTCTCCAGTAGGAGTCGCGTTTGAACCAATCTCGTCATGGCGGATGAGGCCACCCAAGTGAGCCGTTCTTGCCATCACTACCACAACAAAAATACCCAGAAGCAGAAGTCCGGGCAAAACGACGACCTGGGGAGTGCGCCCTTTTTTAAGCAGGAAGAGAGTTACTAGGCTTGCCAGGCCCAAAAGGCCTACGGCAATTAGGGCAAAATCGGCCGCTTCCTCATGGGCGTGGATGGTTTCTTTAGTTACCCCTGTTCGGTGTTCCACCAGCTCTTCCGCGGGCTCGCCGCTCTTGAACACGGGAACGGTTGATACGGCTGCTATGAGAAAAAGCCAGAGCCCAGCCTTCTTCAATGCGCCGTTGCCTTTGAGTATGCCGATTCCTAAAATGCCGACACCGATCAGTGTAGCGAAAAGTGGAAAGTGATTTAGTGCAAGATGTAGTTGGGCTGGATTCATATTTTCTCTCCCACTTCTCATTCTGCGCCTTTTCCTTAAAAACTGCACGACGCAAGTTTGGCGAAGTTTTGTAAACGTAGAATAGATACTTAACCGAAAGGGTGTTGTCTTATCGGTGGGGGCCCATTGCGGTACATCAGAAGTCCGCGAGAGCGGCTCGGAGTGTGGCGAGACTCTTTCGGTAATCGGCGAGGGCTTCGAGTTCTCGGATAGCGGCATCAACGGTAGCCTGCTCTCGAAGATTCACAAACAAAAGCGTGCTGTCTCCTTGATTAAAGCGTTCTCTCTCTCCCTGCTCCATCTTCCTAGCGAGTTCGACTTCCTTTCGAATCACTTGAAATCGCATTAGGGCCGCATCCAGTGCAGACTTGGCGTCCCGTACCTCCGCTCCCACTCGATCCTTCAGAAAGCGTTCTTGAAGTTCAAATCGCGCCGCAGTCGCTACGGCATTGTCCTCTCGCCCTCGGGCAACATTTGCTTGGAGCGGGATTTCAAGTAGTACGCCTGCCTCTACTTGGGTGCCATTACGAGCCGGATCTCCCTGTTGCAAGTTTTGGATGGCTTGTAACTGCAAGTCGAACTTCGGTCCGCTCTGATTTGTCGCAAGAGCCCTTTCGACCTCATTTTGGGACTTCATCGCGGACAATCTTGCGAGTTCGGGGCGCCTAATTAGCGCATCCGCGATAGTCTTTTGCGGAACTTCGGTGGCCGTCGGCTCGGGAATCGTCGCGGGAAGCCTTTCCTCGGTTAGAAGCAGAGGCTCGCTGGCTTGGTCCCTGAAATAGAGAGAAAGTTCGATGGCCGCCTGCTGAAAACTTCTCTCTGCTGCAACCAGCTGAGATCGACGTTGAAGAATGGCGCGTTCGTTATCTCTTCTTTCGAATTCGGGTAAATCACCGTGCCGAACGCGATCCGCTAGCCCCAAGTCGCGTTCCTCGGCAATCTTCAAAACGGTTCGGTAGATTGACAGGCGCTTTCCCGCTGCAACCCAATCCCAATAGCGGTTACATGCATTCCTTATGGACTCTAGCCGCTGCTGTTCGAACTGCGATTCCGCAGCGTCCACTCCCAGGTTCGCGCGACGGATGTTTGCTCGTCTTCGATCGGTTGGACCATCTCTGAGTACGGGGACACTCACTCCAAGCCGAAGTTCTCCACCGGGATTTGTTTCGAGTTTTCCGTCGTAATCAGCAAATTTTCCGGCGCCGAGTCGATAACCACCAAAGACGGTAGTACCCCATAGCGTTGTTGGTTGCTCGATGACCGAATCAATGCGCTCATTTTGATAAAAGCCAACGGCAGCGTATGTTGCACGAGTCTTCCATTGGATATCAAAAGCACCTTCCGACGAGCGGACATCACCACGGGCCGCTTCCGCGTCCTTTCTGGCCGCTCCAATCAGCGGAAAACGTTCTTCCACGGCCTTTAAGACTTCTTCAAGCTGTAGTGTTTCCGCCCCGAAGACTTTGGAGAACGAAACTACTAGCAGAAGAATCAAGCCCTGAAAGAGTCGGGTCATTTTGACTCCCGCTCATTCTTGGTATTGGCAGGCAGGGACGGTGGGAAACCGTTGAATTTTCGCCAGAGCTCGAATCCAAGGCGAACTTCGCTTAACAGGACCCAGCCTTGGGCGCGTACGCCTTGAAGCAAATACTGACCGTCGGGCCATGGCTCCTTGGGGGAGGGGGAGATTAATACCCTGAATTTTCCCAACCCATTGTCGCTTGCATCGATAAGAGTGACGTTGCCTCCGAAAGTTCCCACCGAAGCTCCGGGCCAACCGCTAAACTGAAGCGCTGGCCACCCTTCGAACTGTAGTCTCACATGCGCGCCTTCGCGAATAAGCGGCATGTCGTTTCCATTTATCCAAAGTTCAACTGCTCGCGAGGCGGTACTTGGAACTATCAAGGCAAGCATCTGGCCTGCCTTTACGATTTGCGCTCCTTGGCCTGCGACAACTCGCAATATTGTTCCCGCAACGGGCGCACGCACCGACTGGGTCAGTTGACGGGCGAGTCTCACATCCATACGAGCTAATTCTGCTGAGGCATTCGCTTCGTCGATCAAGTACTTCGTATATTCCAGATTCGCCTGCTCGACCGAGCGTTTTGCGCTTAGGCCCTTTTCAAAAAGAGTCTGTTGTCGGTCTAAGTTCAGTTTTGCTGTCTGGACACCGGCTTCGGCTGCGGCCGATCTTTTGAACAGAGCATCTCGCTCGACTCTAAGCCGTTTGAGGATTTCAGGATCATTGTCGGTTAGTTCCACTATCAAATCGCCGGCCGATACTTTTGATCCTTCAAAAACGTGCCACTTTTGGATACGGCCATCGACCGGAGCGCTGATTTCCTGCTGCCGGTCATTAGGTGCATAAGCGATGACTCGGCCGTAGCCCGTCGCGGTCTGCTGCCAAGGGAGAAAGGTAAGTGAAATAAAACAGAACATGAATAAAAGCAGAACCCCCCAGAAGAAGGCAGGGTAGTTCCTTCGGGGTGTTACCGCGGTGAGCGATTTAGGAGCTGGCTGTACTCGATAAACATAGAAATTGTGTCTTCGCAGTGGCATTAGGCGCTTCTCCTCTCTCGGAGTGCATCGAGAGAAAGAATCTTGTGGAGCCGGCGTGCCAGTGATTCGCTGTTTGTCGATAGAACCAGTGTCCATGGCGCGTCGGGATCTAGCAGAACTTTGAGGGCAGCATCGCGAGCATCGTCGTCCAGTTCGTCCAACGTCTCATCGACCAAGAGGAGTCTCGGCGAGCCGATGATGGCTCGAGCAAGAACAAGGGCATGACCTTGCGCGACAGAAAGCGGGGCACCGTCTCCGCCAAGTTTCGTTTGAAGGCCGTTTGAAAGGCCCACAATATCCTCCAATAGACCCACTCGGCGTAACGCTTCTCGAACTTGGTCTAGGCTTAGATCTTCTCGCCCCATGCGGACATTCTCGATTATTGAATCGGGCAGGAATTCAAGCCCACGAACTAGGCAGACGTGTTCGCGTAGCAGTTCTGGAGAGAGATCTCGGTAGTCCACTCCATCGATAATGACTGTACCGCTTTGAGGTTCTTTGATGCCGAAGAGTAAGTCGACCAGAGTTGTCTTTCCTGAAGCGTTGCTCCCCAAAAGAGCAATTCTTGATCCGGGTGCCGCTGCGAAATCAAGATTATCAAAAACCAACGGGCCTTCAGCGTAACGAAAGCATAGCCCTCTAATTTCTATCGCTGCTGGACCAGTCATCAAGGGAATCGATTCTCCCTCAAGTCGTTCCAGAGGAAGGGAAAGTAGGCTGTTGATCTTATCTAGTGCCGCAATGAGGTCGTAGTACGCTTCCAGGTGTTTCTGAAACTTGGCAAGCGAGCCTAGGGCAGTGGTGACAACTATTTCTGCCGCGACGAGCTGTCCGAGAGTTAGTTGGTTTTTAACCACAAGCAGGGCTCCGATTCCCAGTAAAGCAGAGCTTCCAATCGCTTGTAGGGCCAGCGATCCCGCCACCTGCCGCATCAAGATGTTGAAATGTGCCGATCTCGCTCTCAGATATTTTCCGAGTATTGTGTCTGCCCGTTCCAGCGCCATTTTTCTAGCTTGAGCGGATCGGAAAAGGAGTGGACGTGAGGCAAGGTCCTCAAGCCACGCAGCGACGTGGTACTTCTGAACGGATTCTTCTATGCTCGTTTCTATCGCGCCACGTCCGAAAGCAAAAAGTACGGCGCCGATCGCTGCTACCAATAAGATCGCAAAAGCTAAAAGAAACCAATGGTAGAACGCGAGGAGGATAAGGCCGAACGTAATCTGTAGGGCGAGCGCAAACCCCTCCAAGAGCAACATGGCTGTGCTTTTCTGAACTGTTAGTACATCAAAGAAACGATTCACTAGCTCCGGAAACTTGGATTTTGTAACCTCATCTAAACGAATTCGGGGAATTCTATAGCAAAGTTCCAATGCTAACTGACCGAAGAATCTTTTCTGAAGTTGTTCTACAACAACAACTTGAATTCCTCGCAAAACCGCCGCAATCGAAAGCCCGGCAAACACGGCAAGTACAAGGAAAAGCACCGGCTGGCTGAACGCGCCAAACGTCACGGTATTGACTAGCGTCTGGATGCCGATGGGTACGGCCAAGGAAAGAATACCCACGCCGACGCCGTATACCAATATGACGGCAACCTCCTTTCGTTCACCCTCCAAGAGTGAAACTAGAAGCCGCGATGCCGATACCTTGTGTGCCCCTTTACCCAACTGATTCTCCCTATTGAAAAAATGGGTCAGAACTCCATGTGTTATCGGCAACTACGGCGAAAACCGTGAGTGTTTAGGCTGGTATATCGGGGCGAACAAATGCCCATTCATCTAAACGGTAGCGGCATCCTCAATGTTAAAAAAACGGTTAAAGAGTATGCTTAAGTTCGCTAATATTTATTGATTCACAGCGTCAGGATCGGGGCGCTGAACGAACTCGTAAAAGCGAGCTATTCTATAATTTTTGTCTATTATTATGAATGCCTCTAAAGGCACCTATTGGAATTCGTGAGAGAGAGATTATGCAAGGACAAATAACCGCAGCTGAGGCACTAGATCGATTGAAGCAAGGCAATGCCCGGTACGCCGGGGGATTGAGGTCGGTTGAGGCAATGACCACCGTCTTGCTTAGAAAGGAACTGGTCGAAAAGGGGCAGTCTCCATTTGCTATTATTCTGGCCTGTTCCGACTCTAGGGCCCCTGCAGAAATTCTCTTCGATCAAGGCTTGGGAGATTTATTCGTAATTCGGGTCGCAGGCAACGTCTTAGCACCGTCTCTATTGGCAAGTATCGAATTCGCGGCTTCTACTTTTCGGACCCAGCTTTGTGTCGTTATGGGGCACACCCAGTGTGGGGCAATTACTGCCGCCATTGAGCATTTTAAAAGCGGCCAGCCCATGCCGAGCGATAATCTTCAGGAATTGGTCGCACGGATTTTGCCTTCTGTTGAGTCTTCAGTCGCCTCGGCTGCCCAGGTGGAACCATCGAAACTTACTTTCTTAGTCACCCACAGTCATGTCACGCGGACGGCCAAGCAGGTATTCTCTCAAAGTCCTATTTTGATCGGCCTGAAAGAAACGGGCAGTTTTAGGGTGGTAGAGGCGGTCTATGATTTAGCAACCGGCAAGGTCGACTTTCACGATGATTAGAAATTAGTAGAGCCGAAGTTTATTCTTTAGTCTTGCGCCATTTCATTGTTTCGAAAACCAATGCGCAAATTCGTAACGGTAGTCCAGGAAGATATTCTCGCTCATCTGTTTTGCTCGCGCGATTATTTCTTGGGTGGCTTCCTTGCTCCTTGAGACAAACGCACTTGCGGCAATCCTACGAACTTGGGGGTTGGTGTCGCGCTCCACGATATCTAGAAAAAGTGCGGCGTGTTCTTTCCACGCGTGGTGCGCTAAGAATAGAAAACTTTCGACTCTGCGCTCCGTGCTTTCATTGGTGTTGCGTGCCAGTTCGGATGCTCGAGCCCGAATGGATTCCGATATATTCAATGATGTGCCAGTGGCATTTACGAGACGAAAAAAGATGGCGGGGGCACTTTCAAAAAACTTGGAATAGTAGGGGGACTCAAAAATAGTTTGTACAGCGCTCTTCGAAATAGGGAATCCTGATGCGAGCGCGTTTCCCAACTCTTGGTGCAGTTCTCTCTCTTCTGAACAGACAGCTTGTCCCTCCGTCCAGAGCTTAACCGCGGAGAGCGGCGCTGAAAGTAGGTAATGGGCCAAGGCACTACATCCGTAGGGATAAACAAAACGTTTTTGTAGTGGGGTAAGCCTCGAACTTAGTTCGTAAAATGATGAGGGAGCATATTTGGCCAGCGCCTCAGCGGTGAACTTATGCTCGTAGAAATCGACGTGCTTCGCTTTGCCCCTTTCCAAGAGAATATTCGAGAGGAGTTGTGCGGTTTCATCTGTAATCACTAGATTGGGATCGTTCCGCATCGCGAATTCGGATACCAAAGACGCAAGAGTAGGGGCTGTTGCTCCTGTTTCAGAGCGTTGATTCGCAGTTATGAGATAGTCGGCCATGGCACTGTTGTCGGCCATAAATAGACTTTCCAAGATTTCACTGTTTCGTCCATTGGCGAAGGGGCCGGATGTTTGCTTCACCATCTTAGTCAATAGTGGCTTGGCTTTCGCACCAAATAGAGCAAGGGGTTCGGCAATGGCCTCGTAAGAAGTATGGAGTTCAAATAGTGAATTGAAGGTTTTATTTGCGTTGTAACTATTCCATGTCCAAGTCTGCAATCTATTCAATTCTTCGAAGGCAAATTGGCGCTGTTCCTCTGGCTGGTCCCTTCTTGCCAAATAACGCAGCGCCTGCAGGGAAAGATGAAACAAGTTTTCCCTTTTTGAATAAATTTCTTGGTAATTTTGCCTTATAACTCTTGTGCTGCCCGAGAGATTGAGTTGGGTCAGCGTTGATAAGGCGTGGTCGGACGTTGAAAGTTTCCGGTTTAGTTCAGAGCCTACATCTTTCGCAATTCTGCCCAGTAACTTCGAAATAGATATCTGATCGCTTCGGGCGAGAAGTTGCATTCTCGATCCCATGTCCGATAGAAGAAAGAGTAGGGGGATGAATTCTTGCTTTCCAGCATCCAACTCTTCTAACCAGGCAATGATCGTCTTTGCCGCTTCAGTCCGGAACGCGGTCACGGCTGTTGCTAGAGCAATTCTAGCGATCGAATCGTCTTGGGGGGAATAGTTCGAGGCATTCGATACGGATTGAACTGCGGGAGGTTCAAGGTAGTTTTGTACTTGGATCCTTAGCTGATTGGCAGAAAGCTTTGTAAGTAGCGGCGAGGCGTCTAAGTTCCCATTCGAAGAGTTCCTACGAATAAGTTCCCCTAGAAGCTCCTCCCTTTCCCATTGGTCAACGAAGCGAAAGGGGAAGGCATTATTTTGATTTCGCAGCAGCTTAAAATGATTTGGGTCAAGAGCCGAAGCCACATCCTTTTTCGTCTCAGCGCAAACAACTCTGGCTCTATTTCCTAAAAGTAATAGAAAGTATCTGGCTCGAGATCTCTGAGGTTCCTTAGCGACGTCTACCTCCTCTGCATTCGGGTTTGGTAGCAAGGGGACAAAAAAACGAATTTCGGTTTTTGACGAAGGGGTGGCGGAAATGACAGTTGGACCAGTTGGATACTGTGTTGCAAGCGCTGCTGCTATTTCTGACTCTCCATTTTGCCTGTACGCTTCGGACAGAAAAGAACACCCAATCGGATCTTGATTGCAAATAGTGGGGAAGTGCTCGCGAATAACTTCAGCATAGAGAACTGCGGTAGGGGAACCATTGTCTACCGATAGCTGCAGGAGCGTCATCAACGCTTGCTTCGCCGCCGGAGTTGCCGGAAATAGAAGGGGCATGCTCTCGAGTGCAATAACGTCGAGGTCCTTTAGTGCTTCGGCTAGTGCTCTTTCTGAAGCGATTTTGGTGTAAGCAAAATACTTGGACCGGAACTCCTCCGGAGCGCTTCGTAGATCCATGGCAAACTGCGCTTGCCAGCTCGTAAACCTTTGCGTTTTCGGATCGCAATAAATGCTTGGGGAAGAGTGTTGAAGCTCGGAAAGCGAGGCCATCTCCGACTTGGCTAGCGTCGCCTGAAGACTTGAAGCCAGGCGGTTTGCTTCTGCATCGCTTAGAATGTCAATTTGTGGGTAGTTTGGCGCTGCGACCGAGAGATGGGAGTAGACCGAGAAAATAGCCCATACAGTAGCTAATTTTGTTTTATCGGCCAGCATAGGTTCCCTATTCCGGCGAGACACTTACCACAACAGTAGTTAAGCGCAAGGATCGCTTGGTAAGTAATGATTATATAAGAATAATTATGCGACCATGTTTTGTTCGAGTCGAGTGGCGCTGGTCGCTCGAGCTCAGTGATTCTTGTTTAATCACCATTGCCCGTTGAACCAACACTCAGGACGTTCCGCTCGATCGTCGAGCAAATAGAACCTAGGGGGAGGTGACTGAGGTTTCGCGGCGAAAAGGGGTTCTGCAACTCAGCTCCGATTTCATCCAGGGAAAAGAGAGGATAGGCCGCAAGGCAAACCACAAGAGGTGTAAGCCAACCCAATCTATCTACAAGAGCCAAGGGGAGTAGTAACAGAAACAGCAAGATAAATCGGCGCACCTTGATTGCTAGAACAAACGGGATAGGTGTATTGCGAATTCGCTCACAGGCGCCAATCGCATCAATCAACAAGGCTCTTTCTCTTTCGGCACACTGAAAGGAAAAGTCATTGAGCCCTTTCGTTCTCATTTCAAATAAAAGCTGTGCGATTCTGGAGCCAACGAAAGTAGGCATGTGGCCTGCCGAACGGATGGATTTAGCGTTGTTTCCGCCAAGCAAGTTTTCCACTTCAACCAATGAGTTTTCCTTTCTGAGCGACTCTCGCATAACGTGGGGCCAAGAAGCGACCCATCTCAGAAAATGCACTTTGTCTTGTCTTTCGGTCGGTGTGTATTCGTAGCCAATAATCGCGAGGTTTCTGCTTTGATTTACAATACTGCCCCAAATCTTTCTTGCCTCCCACCACCGATCCATTCCTGCATTAACGCGGAGGACCAGCAGAAGGCCGAGAACCGCCCCGGAATACTCGAACGGTGTGATTGAGAATGTGAAATCAGGAAAAAAAGTGGAAAGGACTACAACTCCGAGGGAGTAAACCGCTGCCACGGCTACGCGCGGAAGAACCCGGGGGGTAACGGATCCCTTCCACGCGATAGCCGTGCGAAAGAAGTTCTTGGCTTCTTCTTGATTCGTAAGTCCGGAGATCACCTCCGACCTAGGCGCTTCAGCAAGTGCGGCCTTTTGCCTGATTAGTGCACTCATTTGCGACTCCTAATCTACAGACAGAACCTTGCACCGTCTGAAGTAAGCGCTTCCCTTGCTTCTGTTGAGGGTACGTATGTTTTTTGTTTCTGGTCGTAGAGTGAAATCAATCCAGTTTCGAACTGATACACCCAACCAAAGATCCGCACCCGACCTTGTCGCAGTGCCGCCGAAACTGCGGGGTGAGTTTTCAAGTTGTCGGCTTGAACCAGAACGTTCCCTTCAACCGTCTGAGTCAGCGAAGCTTCTTTTTCGTTGCTAGCCAGCCTTCGTTTGGTGGCCTGTGCGTGCCCCAACCACTCTTTCACGGAGGGTAGGGCATCGAGATTTACCTTTCCCATTAGACCCGCCATAGCGCCACAATGAGAGTGCCCACAAATAACGATATTGCTTACTTTGAGTCCGTCTATGGCAAATTCAATTGCCGCTTCTTCACCGCCTCGAGAGGATCCGAAAGGCGGAACGATGTTGCCAGCATTCCTGACTACAAATATCTCTCCGGGTTTGGTTTGCGTTACCAAGTTGGGATCGATTCGGGAATCGGAGCAAGTGATAAGTAGCGTGTGTGGTTTTTGGCCCAAGGAAAGCCCATCGAATAAATCGCGTTGTTGGGGGAAAACTTCCTCGGAAAACTTTCTCAGACCAGGTAGCAGGTTATTCATTTCTTTTCTCCATGTAAGTAGCTTACGGAGTTTCTATGAATACCTAAAATAGATAAAAGCGGTCTTTTGAATTGTATAAATCTATACTGTGAACTGGCTCATTAGCTTGGCGGCGATAGGGTTCTCGATTTTTCTGTGTGCGGATATTAGAAAAAGCTCCTCATGAATGCCTTTAAGTTGCCCGACCTCAATCAATTCGCCCGACTGCAGTTGGCGACTTACCGCGTGAGGCGCTGCAGGAATTAAACCTAACCCGCTAATCGCCATGAGCTTATTCATTGCAATGTCTTGGCTTTCGGCCACTATGTTAGGAGCCACCTCATTGAGCTTGAACCAATGGTCGATGTCATATCTCAGCCTGCTGTCGTAGGTGGGAAGTATAAAAGGTTGTCCTACTAGTCCGCGGGGAAAACTATTCTTCAGTTTCTTAAAGGTCGGGGCGGCGTAAACAGAAACAACTTTCTTCGAAACGACTCTATGCGAGAGGCCCTTAGCGTTCGTCGCTGTTGGCAGGAAATTGCTAATGAGCAAATCGATCCGATGGGCAGTGAGTTCACGGATGAGTTCATCGGCTCTTCCCTCAGAGAGGCTGACCTGGCAGGGTGCTACTTTAAAAGCGGTTTCCACCATCTGCAAAATAACCTGTTTAGCGATGCTATCGAGTGCGCCGATATGAATAGAAATCTTCTGGGGCACGAAACGATCGTGAAGCACCTCATACATTTCGGCGCCCATGGTAAAGATGCTACGGGCGTAGCCGAGAGCGATCTTTCCTTGTTCGGTAAGCACCAGCTTTTTGTGGTGGCGCTCGAAAAGTGCTACCCCGAGGGCTTCCTCGAATTGCTTGAGTTGCGCGCTTAGTGTGGGCTGCCCCAACCGAAGTCTTTGTGCGGCTTTAGATACGCTGTCTTCTTCAGCGATGACCTTGAAGTAGTACAGGTGGTGATAGTTTATCCATGGACCCATCGCGTGAATGTTCGATCAGGTTATTGGCTTTGTCGAGGCAATCTAAGGGGACCGCCAGGCCATCGCCGCTTAGGGAAGCGCTCGGACAATGGCCCAGAGTAAGACTCCAGAAGCACAGATTCCAAGGCATGTGCGGACAAAGTGGAGTTTCCCCCAAAGAATCAGCAGTGAGCGAGTGGCATTGTTTGCGTTTTCTGGTTTCGTGCCCATTAGTTTCAAGTTCGTTGGCATGATAAATACTAGGGTGAAGGGCCAATTGGCTAGAAGTAGCAGGGCACCGGCCATCCAGCGCCAATCTCCAAGAATAAAATACGCGCTTACTCCGAGTAGTCCCCCGACCACAGCGAGCGTTGCTTGAAGGATGAAGCCGCGCTTGTAACTGGGAATCCACTGGCGAAGCAGTTCAGGTGTTGCCAAACCTAGCCGGGCCGGATGCTCTGCAAAATTGATATAGAATGCAGCGCCAGAAAAGAAACAAGCAATCATTAATGCAAGCGCTCCGCAAATCATGGTCGACTCCGATGTAGAAGAGGGCGAGAGTATCAGGCAACGCCTGCTGACTCTCGCCCTCGATTAGAATTCAAATAGTGCAAATCGAAAATCTGCTATTTGCAAATTTTATCGACAAGCTGAATGAGTTCCTGACTCTCTTTACCTTCTCGCTCTTGTAGCGAACTGTCGTCCCGTCGAAGGAGAACTCTTTCAGCTCTTACGGCAGTGGACGTTCCTCCAAGAGAAACTACGCGGTACGCGTAGTACTCTTCAGAGGGTACCTGCGCCACAACGTGCAACGCATTACTCACCTTCGCCGTACTGGCGGTATTAATTAAAGTATGTAAATCGATGCCCGCAACGTCGGGGTGCTTTGGGTATATTTCGCAAGTGTGAGCAATCCCGTTGTTTGAGATTTTTCCAGTCGCTTTTACCAAGAGTGGGCCGCCATACTTGCCCGCCAGCGCAGGCGCAGAGATAGCCACCATCAAACTCAGTCCAATAATAGTTTTCATATTTCCCCCAGTGGCAGGAAGTATTTGTCTGAACCAGATGCGTGGCAAGACGCGGTGTATAAGTGCCCCCCTAGGAATTGGCATTAGAGTGAGCAGTTGATCTCGGCCAATGTGTACTCGACCTTGTCACTGCTATCGCCCGAGAGGGAGATTTCCATATTCGAGCCATTTTTGAGGTAGATGATCGTTTTCGGGAATTTGTTGCTCGGATTTTCAAACACAAGTTTGTCGGTAGTTGACGAGGTCTCGTTCATCTTAAAGGGGGCGGCGGCGACGCCGTTGATAAACGGAGTATAGATAGTCCCTTTTTTGGAAGTTTCTATCTTTAGAAATTCGAATTCAACGGCACGGCCGGCCACCACTGTCTTTGCCGTACCAAGCATTAACCCGCCGTCCACACTACCCCAACGTTCCTCAACGATTGTTCCTTTGGAGTCGCTCTGCCAACAACCATTTAGTATTTCAAGAGAGTCCTGGATTCCGGCGGCCGTAATGGTCCCTGCTTGAAGTGCAAAAAGAACAAGAACTAACAAAAATTTTGATTTTGACATGCCTATCTCCGCTCGTAGTTTCATGGCTAGCGCACTTAGTTTGCTAAGCCCTGGTTTATTTGCCCGTGCTTTATTTGAAGCACCTATCAGTACGAGCTTAAGCGTTTAATCAGCGACGGCATTGTAAAAAAACGACATTACTCTGGCGCGGTGAAGCAATCGGACATTTCGTGGCTTTCGGCGAGAAAGAAGGAGGGCGATACGCCAGAGAAAGCTTTAAATTCTTTTATGAAGTGCGATTGATCGTAGTATCCGCACTCTTGCGACACGTCGATTAGCTTCATTGCCGGTTCGCGTTTGGCTAGGGCCAAAAACTTTTGAAATCTGAAAATACGCGAGAGCATGGCCGGGCTAATTCCCACATTGGTCTTAAACACTCGTTCAATTTGCCGCTTGCTCAAACCGATTTTTCTGGCCAGAGAATCATAGTTGGTTTCCCCATTCCCAATCAACCGAACGGCAGCTCGAACCAAAACGTCTTCCGGTCCCCGCCCAAGGCGATTTACCAGATACTGTGTAAGAACCCCAAAGCGAAGCGTGTTGTCTTTTGCATTCAGAATGCGTTCCTGAAGCGCTCGTCCTTCAAGTCCAAGTAAGTTATCGAGACTCATCACTTGATCCGTGATCTCCGATAGTGGAAATTCGAAAAACTGAGCCGCGCCGGCGGGTTTGAATCGCACAGCAACCAATCCAATATTCCCTTTCGGTTTCAGAAGTGTAAATGTTTTCAGCTGACCGGCAAACAGTCCTCGTGCTTGTTCATTGAAAGATTTGCCGTCACAGCTGTTTTCGAAACAGTCTCCGTAGTGGAAAAGGAGTTCCGTTTTTCCGTCCGGTAGTACTCTTTCGGCGCGAATTTCGCTTTGAGTCACGGGGAGTTCAAGGCTCCAAAAGCAATCGACATAAGGCTCGAGCTGTGGCGGGGGAGGGTAGCTTCGATAGACCATTCGGGGTTCCTGAAAACAAGTTTAGCTGATTTGCCCGGTAAAATCGTTGACTCGATTTGGACATTGTTAGAAGAAGGCTTTTATCGGGGTTTTCGTGCTAATCAAGATTTTAACTTTATCTGGAGTATTCAGTATCTACTTTTTAGTTACTTGTGCTGCCACGTTGCATGCGGAACCCACAAAGCAAGACCTTCCCGATAGATTGCTTCCGATCGAAACTCGTTACTCGATTCCGGCGACCTATCGATTGCTCGATGGAAGCGAGAGGCAAGGCGAATTCGTGCTTACTCAGTTGAATTACAAGCCGGGCCTTTTGGTCGGTGGGGTGTCTGTAATCATGTCTTTCGATCCTGCGGCGGCTAAAGCGGGGCTACCTTATATACTTGGTCTTTATTCTGCTCTCAGTGCCATTCACAACGTTGGTTCCAAGTATGTTTTCGGCAAGATGTTTCGTTTTGTGCCTGACGGCGATGAGCTAGGGGCTGATCTGGAAGCGAAAGCAGTATATTTTTCTAAAGAGCAGGCCTTGAAGCTAGAAGCGATCATGCAGAACGTGCGATTGCATTCGGACACGAACCTAGCTCCCTATCACTATAAAGCAGTCGTTGCTTCAGAAACCCCAGATGGAAGCACCCTGAATTCTGTCGAGCTCGGCTCGAATTCCGAGGGTGATCGACTTGATGTAAACATTGAAGAGCTCCGTGCACCGTCTGCATGCCGTGTCCTTCTCATGCGTTTGATAGGGCGCTAGTTCAGTGAACTAGGGATTTCGTTTTTCCCGTCTGAGGGTCCGCGTGAGCGTTTTCTTTCCTGCTTCATGCAAAGAAAGAACGTCGGGGTAACTGCCTTCAATCAATGGCAGCAGGGTTGGATCGAGCTTGTCCCTTAATGGCGCAGGAATATTCTCAAGGTACCAAAAACCAAAGGTATTATCAGAGTACACCAACTGGAGCTGTTTCAAACACTCGGTGCCAAACGCGCCGCTTCTCATCTTCTCCACAGTTTCTCCGGTTGCCATTTCCAGTAGAATGAGTTGCAGCGCTCTGACGGAATCCTTCTTAGGGCTTAAGTTGCCCGTTAGGGACTCCCGGGACGCCCAATCAGGAGTATGAAAAAGAAGCAGCTCTTGACCGGGGACGGAGTAAGCGCCCCAATCTCCGGGTTGGAGTGTGAGTTCTCCGTTCGCTTCTCTGTGCACGAAGATATTTTGCGTCTTTAGATCGATGTGGTTGATCTGCATGACGGTTTCAATTTCAGCCAAAGTACCAGTTAACTGAGTCCAGGCTTTCAATAACTTCGTGGTAGGTACATTCGGCCCAAAAAACTTATTTCGAGTTTGGCGCAAATTCCCTTCGCTGGCTTTAGTGATAATAAGAATAGGCTCGGGATCGCGAGCTTCCAAATTCATCCAGTGAACGGCTTTTAGCTTAGGCAGGTTGTTTCTATGTTTCTTTAGCTCGTTCTGCGCTCGCTCTAGAAATGTAGCTTCTCTCTCATACAGGAGAAGTGTTCGTCGGTTGTTATCGTAACGAGGAAATTTCCCGCACCTTGACTTGCAGAAGTAGTAATCGTCTAGGTAATGGCTGGAGTGAAATTTACGCACTTTAGCCACAAGCTCGGTGCCCTCGGACTCAAACATGAAGATGAATGACAGTCCGTAGTACATATTCCCGGCGTTGAACAAGGTAAACTTGGACGCAGGATACTTGCGTTTCAACAAGTCGAATATCATATCGGCCTGAGCGTAGGGCGTGCAATTGGAGAGCGTCGTGTAGTGTTCGTACACTGGGTCTGTTGGGTCGACCGGGTTCTTCTCTTGGGCGCTGAGCCTTTGGTACCAAGTGGGTTCGTCGGCGGCTTCGTCATCCCATGCTGATCTGGCTGGTAGCGCGACGAGGAAAAACCCACAAAGTAGGGTTCTTAAAAACATACCGGACTATTCGAAACGAACTTCGTATTCAGCTTGCTCTACGGTGCCCTCATCGCCATCATTAATGACCATCACTTTGTCTATATGGTAAGCATGCGAATATTCTTTCTCCGTATTACTGTAGAGAAGGGAATTGTCCTTTGAGTGGTACGAAGTGATATTGCATCTTGCGGCCACCAGCAATCGCGCGAGACTTGCGTTTTTTGGCGTGTTGTTCAGGTATAGCTGCAATGTGCGAAGGCCATGGTCTCTTCCGCCTTTCATGCCGTCAGAGACTCTTTGAAGGCTTATAACGCCAGCGGCTAAAACAATAAAAGATTTGTCTTTAGTAATGTGAAACGATTCAAGCTGTGCTGCCATTCGGCTTGCTGTCTTCGCTGACGTATCCGAGGAGACCGCAAGAAAAGTGGTGCGTTCATCACCAGCAGTAAATTCATAATTCGGATAGTCCGCCCATGCATTTTGGGTCAGTAGTATCAGTGCGAAAAAAACGCGAACGGAATAAGAATTCAACATTTGGCCTCCAATTTCTCAGCGGACGCACTTATAGCAGATCTGGAGGGGGGGGATCTAGGCGCAAGAATTGTCACCATGGGTACCCACTGTAGGGGCATGAAACTAGGTTAGTTTGGACATTTTCGGTTACTGCATGTTGATAAGTCCCAATCCAGTACCGTCGGGATTGTGGTAGTGCAATTTCCCCCGGATTCTGCTAGCTTGCGTGCCTCCTATGATAGGCCGGTGGGAAAAACTCGTTTTTTTATCGTATGTCGTTTGTGCCTTTGTTTGCTCTTCGGGCAAAGGCAGCGACAACGACGGCGCCTTCCTCGAAGCCTGGTACCAATCGGAAGCAACTAAGCACCGAGAGAGTCGCGGCCGGATCGAACTGCTCAAGGCTCCTTCCGACGGCTCCGGTCCTGGAACAGAATCCTGTGCTGAAACGGTCGTTGCGTTTGCATTTGGAGAAGTGTCCTCGGAAGAAATTTATCAAACGTCCTATAGAGGCAAGGTCCTTCGGGATGTATTGGCCCAGTATCTTCCTTGGGCCAATACCGTTCGTTACTTGTCGGATTCTGAATCCCGAGAACGTGCGGAAATTCACATGCCGATAATCGGCGGAATCGGTAGCTTGGAAACGAGCCACGCGGGAACGGGAACGCGTTGGTTCCCGATTTTATCCAATCCTGCCGAAAGTGGCTTTCAGCAAGCGCGAGCACTTCTCAAAAAGCAGAAGTTGAAGCCTGCGACCGTAGCATGTGATGCGTTTGACTGGCCAATGTCTGGAAATTTTTATGGCCATGTAAAAAGCACCGGGAACCATGGTTTATGGGGCACGCTTCCTGCGACGGCGGCGACCTTATCAAGGTACCTAGTAGAAACAAGACCCACTCAATCCAAACAAGTCCCCCTTTGTCAGAGCGCAGGTTGTGCGTTTCTTGGGGAAGTGAATTCAAGATATCCAGATCTGGCTGACGGAATCATTATGATTGGTCCCGTGATCCCCGGGGTTGCTGGGGGTGGTCCAGAGAGTGAAGCTCGTTTTCAGCTGCTCGCTGGAAGGGCATTTTTAGCCAACTGGGACGCTTTTCATTGGGCATCGGGCCTGGTTAATGAAATGACCTGGGCAGATGCTTCCGACCCTTTCTTTGGGAAACCAACCTTGATCTTGCTTGGAGAAAATGATCCCGAAGTACCACCAAAAACGGTTACGTGGCTCAAAGAACTCGCGATCCGCATGCCTCACGTTGAGTTACATATTATTCCCGGAGCCCGACACGATGTACTTACCCCGTGGACCCAGTTTGACGGGCAGGGCAAGGCCGTTGGGTATTATAGTCCTGCCTACGCACTTACTTTGATTCATCGCTTTCTGAAGGAAAAGATTCTGCAATAACGAATCGAAACTTAACGCAGATTACATTTTGAGAACGGCTCGCTTCTATTCTCCCCGGCGGGCTGCATCGATTGTTGCCACATCGATCTTTTTCATTTTCATCATCGCGTCGAAAGCTCGTTTTGCTTCATCTCCTCCTCTTGCTAAAGCTTCCGTGAGGGTCTGCGGCGTGATTTGCCATGAAACTCCCCAGCGGTCTTTGCACCATCCGCACATACTTTCCTCACCACCATTATTTACGATGGCATTCCAATAGGTATCCGTTTCTTGCTGATCCCGAGTTGCAACTTGGAAGGAAAAAGCCTCGCTATGTTTGAAGTAGGTACCCCCATTCACTCCGATACACGGGATACCTAAAACGGTGAATTCCACAGTGAGGACATCACCAGCCTTTCCTGAGGGGTAGTCGCTGGGTGCTCGATAAACCTTTCCGACTGAGCTATTGGGAAAAGTCGAAGCATAGAATTGGGCTGCCTGCTCGGCGCCTTTGTCTAACATTAGGCAGATAATCGCTTTTGGCATAGGCTCGCAAAATCTCCTTCCGAAAAACATAAAAGTCCACCATCCCTTCCAATCCCATCCAGAGACATTGAAATGTTTTCAGCGCGCAGTCTGCTCATATTTTCTCCATTTACTAATTTTGCAGACTTTGAAGCTCAAGCGGATAAAAAAACGGTAAGCCTCGAATGGCCGTAACTGTCGCCGAGACCGTGAATGCAAACAAAAGTAGGAATACGAAGGTAACGGCGAGGCGGCTTAGCGAATCGCTGATTTTCTCCCTAAAAGTAAAACTAAGTAAAAATCCAAGGCCGACTAATATCTGCAGGCCATGAAGTCCGATAAAATGCGCAAATCTCAAATCCCCCCAAAGCGTACTCCAATTAAAAAACGGAATTCCTTGTCCGCCATCGACTCCACCGAACGTGTGTGCCTTGTGTGCAGACATAATAACGCCAATCAAACTGCCTATTATTGATAGAAAGATCCCGTATTGGATCGATCTCAGGTAGGTAAGAGGAAGTTTGTGGGTGTTCTTAGTTATCTGAAATAAAAGTACTAAAAGCAGTATCGTGTTAATGCCAATGGCGAGACCCATTGATGCGTACAAGAAACCATCAAGTGGGGTGGAGAAATTGTGATGGGATGGCCGCCCTCTGAGTGCCTGAATGTAGATTGTCACTATTTCCACCGCCATCATGGAGACAAACGCCACTGAAAATTTAGATTTAATTCGTTTTGGTAGGTACTGAATAATCCAACCGACAGTTAACAAAAAAACAGCGACTGAAACGCTAAATTTAAATGGCTTTATCCATATATTTTGTCCGGCAACTAGCCGTAAATCGGTGAATACGCCCACTAGAGTGAGTGCAGACAGTGCTAGTAAACTGAATCCTGCATAAAACGTTAAACCATCGGCGCGTCTAAATAATTGGAGCATCTGCATTCCCTTCTTTTTTAAGGTTAAACAGTTTTGATAGGCTCCAGCCGATCGGGCCAAACATAAAAATTAAGAACAGGCACAGAAATCGGATGGCGAAGGGCTTTGCCTCTATTCTTTGTTGAACTGAAATGCCAATCAGAAGATCAAACGACAGGTAATGAATCCAGCCGGCCAGAAGGCCCCATTCGCTTGTAAAGAATCGACGCACTCCCTCAAAGCTGCCAAATCCCGCGCCGTCGGGAATGCCAAAAATGATCATAGCGATCATCGAGGCCCAATACCCCGCCGCTAGCAGCAGGGGTGATAGACCCGACCGGACCAGAGCTTTCGTGACCCGCTTTCCTGGAAAGAAAATAAGCAAGATCCAGGAGGTCATTGCCACGAAGTTCGCCAGTTCGAAGAGTTTTGACGGATGTAAAGTGTCGACCATATTGGAATAAATGGTAGCAAGCTATCGTTATATTGGTAACAGGTTTTCAGTGGGATGCATTGTCTACGCCGAATTGTTAGCGAAATAATGTCGCCAACATAGGCTTGCGCTAAAATCCTGGATCGAGACCTTTGCCCTTCATCAAAAGGTTCTTGAGGCTTTTGGTGATGTAGAATTCCCAGCCGCCAGAACACGCTTCAAAGCATTCTGCTTCGGGAGTAAGGCCGTAATGAGTAAACCGAATCTCAGTATTTTCGCCATTGGTCGCGATTTCGAAAACGATATCCGTTCCTACCCACTCTTTTGTGTTCTTAGCGAAGCTCAAGATTGCTTCCTCCACATGCCAAGTAATTTTCTTGTCTGGAATGAGTTCAGTCACTTTTTGACTACTCCTGTGAAAATCTTTGTACCGATACGTAAACCTTGAACCAACCGTATCCGCATTGCCTTTTACTTCGCCCATCCACCAGGCTTTGACGTTCTTAATGGCTTGGTAAGCTTCAGAGGGTGTTTTGCTCACAGTAATTGAAATAGTCAGATCTTGGTTTTTTCTTTGGGTTGTGAGGGTCATGTGTATCCTTGGTTTGTGCTTTCTCGCCCTTTCAAAGTAAGTATTTTAGAAAAAGTGGCTGTCCATTTCGGGGATGATGCTTTAGTTTAGAGGATACCACATATGAAAATCTACAAAGGCGCCTGTCATTGCGGAGCGGTTCAATTCGAAGTACACGCTGAGATAACATCCGGTATCGAGTGCAATTGCTCAATGTGTTCTAAAAAGGGAACGATCCTGGGGTTTTTTTCGCCTGACCAATTCAAATTGGTTTCGGGGGAAAGTGCACTGTCCAATTATCAGTTTTATAAGAAGGTAATTCATCACACATTCTGTAGGCATTGCGGAGTGACGCCCTTCTTGACGGGTCAAACTCGAAGTGGGCAGAGCACGAAGGCGATTAATCTTCGCTGTGTTGAAGGACTTGACCTGAAGGCGCTAGATATTAAGCAGGTTGATGGTCGATCGTTTTAAGGGCTTTGTGCGCGTTTTCTGTGGCGCCATGGATTTTTAGAATCGACAAGACTCCTGTCGTCGAATGAATTGCGTCGCAGGACGTGCCTTGACGTTATTTATCGGCATTTCCACAACCTCACGGTAGGAAGTAAAAATGGAGAATAGCACATGGAAACTGAGAAAAATGTCGACCTTTACATCCAGCTGCTAAGCGAATCGGCTGAATTAGAAGGGGCGATGGGGGCGGTTGCGTTTGCCACTCTGGAAATGTTTCGGCGAGGCGGATTGCCCGAAACTGAAGTTCAGGCGCTACACGAAAAAATGAAAGTATATTTTATGAAACCATCAAATGAGGAATGCAATGCCATTCTCAGGATGGTTGAAACCCGACTCAAGGCGGACAAGGAAGCTGCGGGTGAGTTTTGGTACAGCTTGTAGCTATGAAGTATCGCTTGAGCCGGCAAATTTAGTTAAGAGGTGATGCCCTTCATGGCATGAGCATCGTAGAACAGGAAAGCCCTGAGAGACGCTTTAGGACTGCATGAATGGAAATCAGTTGGGTAGTGATCTCTTTTCTGTTTAGCGCGTCAACGATTGATAAGTTTGGTGAAAAGTATCCCCCCTGGATGATTCCCACAACTTTACCGTCTCGATTCACCGCAACTCCGCCACTCATCCCCTTGATCGCAAGCGCGTTGGTGTAAAGCAAGTGAGAACCCTCCGATGGGGCTTTACCACCCACATACTGTATCGCTTCAATTGCTTCCTCACGGGAAAGAATTTTTCCCCGACTCACGGCCAATTTACGTGGTTCGCGACTCACTCCCGGAAAACCTAAAAGAAAGACGGGCTCCCCCTTTTCTGGTGGTCGCGATGCTATTTCCAACGGATTTGGAATGGAGAGCTGTCCCTCAGTCCACTTCACTACTTGGCTAATCGAATAGTCCTCATTGGGATCCATCGTGCGATCTAAGAGTCTCTTCCGACTCTGTTTGGGAACGAACAATATTTGCGCGACCCCGTCTCCCGGGGCCAAATTGACCGTTAGATATTCCGTAAGGCCATTAAAGGGGAAGGTCACGGCGGGCGAGCTATCTACTAAAGGATCGAATGACACCCCTAGTTTTCGACTTCGGTCGTTGGCGCTATGATCCATTTCGCTTGCCAGCGAGTGCGCCGCGGATACCAGGGCCAAAGTATCCGCCTTGTCCGAGAACCTCACCAAAAACGCGGAGGCCCTCTGCGATTCTAGAGGAATAACAGAGGGAATTATTCTGCGAATAAGCTCCCGCTCCCTTCTGGGCTCGTTCGAGAAAAGAAAGTCATACGCCTTGATGAGCCCCCTCCCCGAGCTAGCGATGGCGCTTTGGGGGAAGAGCAGCAATCCGACTAATAAAAATGCGATATTACGAACCACAGGCGATACTTGTGCTTTCGGTAGGGATAACGACATCTGCGTTACATATTATGTAACTTAAAAGATACATAGTCCTTTTTTGGGGTGGCTATCAACGGTCGGGATCCGTTTAAGCGCGCCAGTCAGTCTATCGTTTTGAATATTGCGGAAGGGTCTTCGCGGACAAGTATTAAGGACAAAGTTAACTTTGCTCGGGTGTCTAAAGGGTCGGTATTCGAATGCGCAGCGTTTGTGGATCTGGCGTTGGAATTTGAATTGTTACCTATGTGTCCGGTTCGGACCATCACAGTTCCTAGCCATTTGCTTGTTGGTCTCGCCCTTGGCCGGGTAGACCAAATAGCCGGCTGGATCATCGTAAAAACCTGGTACGGAGGAAATTGCTAGGCGCTTGAGTTCTTCCTTGGAAGCCATAGTCAATTGAAGATAGCCGATCGCCAACCCTCTTAAAGATAAAGGTTCTGAGTGCTCGTACATCTCGCGAGATACGTGGGCTTATCCAACTCCAAGAACTGGCGCCAATCGAGCCGCGGCTTTGGCATATGAACCCAGGGAAGGGCTTACAGCTCTTTGATCGATTTCATTGTTTCGATGGCGGTACACTTCTTCTTCAAGCCGACAAACCGAACAGGCTCGTCCGCCACGTGGCCAGGATCTCTTTAGAAATTCTCGCTAAATCCTGGGCGCTAAAAAACCGCGAGGCCGAACTACATTACATGTTTGAATCTCCACCACCGCTTCGCAGTCATCCTGTTGGAAGGATAAATGTTAAAGGCGCTTTTCAAGCGCATCCGATATTCCACATAATTTCAATTGCTTAAACCGGGTAACTTGCTGCTTCCCTACAAAAAATGGTAGGGTGCGCGACCCTTTGGAGCGTATTTGTGCCTATCTTACGAATCTTAATCGTCACCGCTTCTCTGCTAGCAGTGCGGAGTTATGGCGCCAAACCAGCTTGGTATGGCTCAGGATCTGGACCCGCCAATGACGCGCTCTTTGCGCAGGAGATAGGAAAATTCCATCCCTTCGCAGGGGGCCAACCTCTTTTCGATATGGAGCATAGCAAGCACCGGTATTCGCGTGCACGAATGGCGCTTGCCTCTGAACTGAGATTGCCAACGCCGCCTCCAGCTCCACCTTCTCGATTTGCCGCCGTCCGATGTTTTCACGCCCTGTTAAAAGTAATTCGCTCCGCTTTTATCGAAGAAGGACCTACGACCGAGATACCGGATATTGTAGATTTTCGAGATAGAAATCTCATGACGTACCGGTACGAAGTGGATCCGCAACTTACTTTTCCAGATCCTGAGATAATCGCTACTCTTTATCACGGAGTGGGTGCTCTGCATTTGAGTCATGCGGGAGTTACTGCACCTCTGGTGCGAAGTCTCAGCTATCCTAAGGACCGGCGCTATAAGGAGATCGCTAAACTTCTCAAAAAAGAGGGACTCAACCCTATTCGAATTCTAGCCGAGACCATGGATCTTCCCATGGCTGGAAACTTTCTGGGACACTTCGAGTTTGACCAAGAGACAAAAAAGAAATGGGGAACTCCTCGAGCGGTGGGGCAGACCTTAGGCACGCATCTTAATTCTCGACGTCAACGTTATCCCGGAATGCCATCGGTCGGCTTTGGGTTTAGTGCCGGCGCGGCCATCTCCGGCATGCCCGAACTAAGCGAACAGCACGACATGCTCGTTCTGATCGGTCCCGTTATTCCTGGAGTTGCAGCTGGATATGCCGATAGCCGCGACCAGCTGTTTCGGTTAGCGGACGACCTATTCATTCCGAATTGGGAAGCATTTTATTGGGCGGACACAGTCATCTCCCAAATGAATTGGGGTGATCTGGAGACACCGTTTCCGAAACCTACGCTCATTCTGGTTGGCGAAAATGATACGGATGTTCCGGAGTCGACCTTACGTTGGCTTGAGCTGCAAGCATCTCGGTTTAGTCATGTTCATTTCCATCGCATCAAGGATGCGGAACACAACGTATTAAAAGGCCGTGCGATTAAGGACGCTTCGGGAAATAAAATTCGCGACTACGAACCGACGGAAGCTTTTGCCATTATCCACCGCTTCTTGCGGACCTATGGGGTTCGCTAGACATCGTTGTCCCAGTCATGTTTGTTTCAGATTGGGAGACTGATTTCATTCTGGTGCAGTCGGCATACTTCGAAAGGGCTCTCTAGACACTGAAGGCTAGGCCGCTTTACTCAGCGCATGGACGATGCGGGCGACATTTTCTAAAGTCGGATTTCCGTCAGGTGAGAGCATTCTAAAAAGTGTGCGCTTCGGAATTTTAGCTTTCTCTGAAAACTTCTCTTTATTGGTAACGCTTAAATGCGCCCCTAAGATCTCCTTAAAGGCGTCCGCATCGCCATCTTTAAGCGCTTGAATCAGCGCCTGGCTTACAAACTCAACGTCCGCCAATTCCTTTGAGGAATCGTGGGAAAGAAGCCGAGTGCCCTTTTTAAGTTTGGTCTCCTGAATGTTTTCGAAGGAGAAGCCTCGCTTGCCGGATGTCTTTCGTTTGCCCATTTTTATTTCCTCCTAATACCAAAAGTACAAGGGAGCCGAGTGAGTCCCTGATACGTGCAAAATAAACTCTACGCCCGCTTTTCCACCGAAGTTCAGCGAGTCCATCTCCCAAGTCTTTGGCGTCTCCAAAGTAGCCTTCTGTTTCGATCTTCAATATCCGAGAGTCTACCTGTGCTCTGCCCTTGGTATCGAGTGCTTCAAACCACTCAACAAATTCGGGAAGTCGTGTGGTTCTGAATTTCACTTTTCTATAGTGCCATATATGGCACTATAGATCAACCCAGGCGAAAAGAAATTTTCCCACGAACCTGCCCCACACCAAACGGGAGATGGCTGCTAAATTTGCGTCTGAATTCAGGGAATTATTCGTCATTTCGAGAAGTAGCAGTAAAAGCGCCGCCAGAGCGGCTACGCCGCTGTGTGCGACCGGAGACATGGGTAACAGATTAGACCGGCGACATAGGTAACACCTT
>CAZTRP010000014.1:0-101965 GCA_964616705.1 uncultured Pseudobdellovibrionaceae bacterium | reverse complement strand
TTCCCTGATTCGTATCAACTAGTTGAAAGAGAGCCAGGGAATCCCTCTCTCTCCGCCATTAGTTTTCTAACCCCTTACCTCGAAACAGCAGAAAGGAACTGACGTGCGGGCAGCCGCATTTGAATGTTCGATAGTGCTGTTGGCTGTTCGACGCTCCGAAACTAAGCTGCCTTCTCATAAGAAATCTTAATCGTTTGCCCCGTGGCTCCCAATAAACGGAGCAAGACATCTATCGAAATCCCCTGGCTATCACCTTTGAGAACGTTCGTAACACGAGCTCGCGATGTCTTCGCAATCTTCGCTATTTTGCTAACCGTTAGACGGTTTCTCTCTGCGGTTTCGATAGCCATGAGGAGTTGAAATCTCTGAACTTGATTGTGGGAATGTACCTGGACTTTGCGGAACTACAGGCGCAGCAGCGAAAACCTACGCATATGGTGGACTGGGTGGGAAAGCTGGATGCATTCCTTTAGTTCAACGAACAGAATATCCTTACACACGCAGGAAACGTTTCTCATCAGTTGGCGCAGGAACACGCTGTCGGAGAGTTTGGGAAGTACGATGACGAGCCAGTTTAGTTCCGCCATTTAGGTAGGAAGCCGCCTAATTGTGAATTGGCTATGGTTGACTTAGATAGTCGGCTACGTCGGACTTTCTTAATTTGTTGCGATAGTAGGAAGGAGATTTACCTGACATGATACTTAACTCATCCGCTACCGTGGCTTGCTGCTCCATAGAACCGAACAAAAACCGAGCGATGGTTTTGGTATCCGAAGTCCAATTTTGCGAGGCTTGTTCCTTATAAAACGCCTTTAACTCGGAGCGAACTTTCTTCAGGCGTTCTACCGTCTTGGAAAGTAGTTTTAATTCCTCGGTCTTTGAAGCTTGTAACGGCGTGGAATTTACTAGGCTCTCAAATTCTCGAATGTCCGTGTCAATTCCTTTAATCGAATGTCTCACGGCGATTTCCAAGAATTCGCCTCGACTGTATAGTGCATGAGCGTCGCCTTTTACGACCGCCATTAGGTGATAGTTCCCAGAAATTGGTGGCGTAGGCACCAGAGATCGAAGGTCTCGGGATTTTACGTGCAGAGGTATAATGACCTCTTCTCGCAAAATCGTCCGAAATTTTTCTCCTGTAACTTTATTTTGAAAAAGGTCCTCGAGCCGATTTGTCCACAGCCCTTGTTTTTCTATAACCTCTTTGATTCCGGATAGAAAATTGTTCTGGCCTGCCAAATTTTTAAAAATGGAATATTGTGCAAGATCTCTCAAGGCGGGAGCTCTTGCATGGTCCACATCCCATTTCTCTACAGGATGAATATCTGAAAGGTCCGTAACTCCCAACCTTCGGCCGTCATAAGAAACCGTAAAATTCTGTGGGTGCGGAGAATGGTGTTCCAAAGGTTGTTCGAGATTTTTGAATCTTAATTCAGCAAAAAGCTTTCCATAGGCATACTGAGCTCTACCGAGTAAATCCGATTTTTTTGTATAGCGAGGGCCATAAGCGGAATTGTCGGCGTAAGCCATGCGCCTTGTGGTACTAGCCAGCCGATAAACTTGCCCTGAGAGGTCTTTTGCTTCCGGACGAGCCTTGGAGAAACGGTCGTCGCCATGAACCATTTCAAAAAATGAAAATTCAGGCAATTGAATTCCCGCAAGAGGTTTGGGAGCATCGTTTTCATCGAAGAAGACTGAATCCAAGTTTGAATTGGCGGCCATTTCGCGATCTACCTGATCAACATTCATTCGGCCCAGCCGTATATTTCCTGCTTGCCTTGAATGTATAAGCTCTTTTCTAGGGGCAGACGAAGCAAGACCAATACCTTTGAGTTCTAGAAAGTATTCTTTCCCGCCATTTTTTATCAGAACCGGCGCGCCGTTTTTTAAAAGAACCCCAGTTCTTCCCTGCCCGTCGTGAGAACCAATGACCATTGCGCTCCATTTTGCAAAAGTTGGAACTTTCTTACTGACAATATTTCTTTCGCTTAGTCCCTGCAAAGACGGAAGCGTCGTTAGGGTCATGTCAGATTTTATTAAATCTGAGAGTTCGCTAGGAAAATCGTGAGGAAGTTCAAGGGAAGACCGAGTTTTGGCTCTTATTGGAATCAGTGGAACTTCTATTATTTCTCTAGCTAATGCTTCATGTGAAGCAGGGTTAAACATAAATCCGCCCGAGTACCCTGACATGTCGCGAAATTCGGACAAGCGATTTGAGGAGGCAAGAATGGGAACGATATTGCCGTCGTATGCACGCTCGTAGCCTACAACTGTCAATCCTGGATAGTTCGGTGAGAATCTCTCCGATAGTTCTCCGCCCCGTCGCTTGTGCCAGGGGGGTTCCTCGGAACTCAGTATGATTTTTGGTTTTTGATCTTCCTGACTAACCTCTAAAAAGAATGGTTTTCCGCCTTCTTCATAATAAAAAACTATCTTGCCATTATAGGGATAGGTAGCCAATCGTCCTTCGAGTTTTTGATTTATTTTATCTAGATTTGCGACGATAAGGGCCTGGTCGATATCACGGTTATCTTTAGTTCCCGACATAATTTTAGATTCAAACGAGCGGAGGACCTTAGTGACAGGATGGTCATCTCCCAGCTCTCCATTTTGAATCCGAGCAATTTGAGCCATTTCTTCGGGACAGCCTGATGCTCGTGCTACGGGGGCCAAGCAAATCCCGACAAAAATGAGCCGGCATGACACGGAAGCTATTTTGACCATTACTATCTAAATCGGAAGAAAAGCCAATAAAACCGAGCCCGTTTCACCAAACTCAAAAATAAACCAGAGATAAAATTCGTATATTAAAGCAATTACTTACAGTGGTGTAGGAGCTTGCGGTTTAGAAAATGATGGCCAATCCGAATGTCCACCGTGGAACGAGCCTGCCTAGAATAGACCGACCCGAGCAGACCGGGGCGACAAATGAAGCATGGCAAGTTGTTGTAATTGCTGATCAGCCAATACTAGAAAGCATCTGAGAGAGTGGCCGATCAATCCCTCTCTCTCCGCCACTCAAAACCGAGTCAGAATCTCAGCGCCAGTATCAGTTATCAGAACAGTGTGTTCGTACTGAGCAGACCAGCTACCGTCGGAAGTAAGAAATACTTCAATATCAGAACCCGGGATTGGAAGCTCGCGAATGGGAGCTGAGGTTTCATTCACCATGGGCTCTACTGTTATTGTGCCCCACTTCAAGAGCGGCGTGCCTTTTCCTTTTTTTCCGAATGACGGAACGAAAGGCTCCTCATGGAACCCCTTGCCAATTCCGTGGCCGCCTATCTCGCGCACAGCGTGAAAGCCTTTTCTGGTGACGTACTTGTCTACGGCAAAACCGATATCTCCCGTGAATGCGCCTGCGCGGACGACCTCTATGCCCTTTTGCATGGCCCCGTAAGCGCACTCGGTGATTTTCTTCCCTCGTGCGGTTGGCTCGCCGACAAAAAACATCGAAGATGTATCGCCGTGGAATCCGTCTACTATCACTGTGACATCGATGTTGATGATATCGCCGTCTTTAAGAACCGTTGAATCAGGGAGCCCATGGCAGATCACGTCGTTGATCGAGGTACAGATTGCTTTTGGATACCCATGGTACCCGGTACAAGCAGAAATAGCGCCGCGAGAAAGAGTGAAGTCTAGAGCAAGGGCATCGAGCTCGTTCGTGCTAATTCCTGCGCGAACATGCTTTCCCGTATATTGGAGAACTTCGGCGGCTAATCGGCCCGCTCGCTCCATCAAACGAATTTCACTTGCTGTTTTTACCGTCATTGCCAATGGAAGCGCACCATAGCCGCAGCGTCGTCAGACTGCCACCTATTTTTAGACGTCCTTACGAACCGGCTAGCCAACCGGCCAGATAGAATCCAAGCCAGGCGCCTAAAATACAAAGCGTGACACTTGCGACCCCATAGAAGGTTGCGGTGCCCCATTGGCACTTTCTAAGCAATTCGAACGCCTCGACGCTGAACGTGGAGAACGTGGTAAATGCACCGAGAAATCCCACCCCCCAAAATAGCAAAACGCTCTCGGCTCCCGCGCGTTGGCGGAAGATTCCAAGCAACAGACCAAGTGCCAAACTGCCAGCGAAATTTACAATTAGAGTGGGAAGCGGGAAAAACCCAGGAAAGAAAACACTTAGCCAGCTACTCGCCCCAAAGCGGGCGATCGCACCTAGGAAGCCGCCAAACCCAACAAGTAGGCAATCCACTAGCAACTACTGCTCCAGCAAAGACGAAAGACTGCGTTCTGGCGTCCATACTTTTGCGTGGTACGCGACAAAGCGCAATAGAGCCAAAAATGCCAAGACATCGGGGTCGTTATTCTGAACCGAGCTACGGTCTGCTACGGGACGAAAAACCTGGTGCCCAGCGCCTGGCAATATCAGTGCGGACCGTTGAAACGGCATCTGACCATTTCCCAAAAACTCTTTCCAAAGCTGCCGAGCTCGCTCGGGGGTTTCCTCATCTGCCTCCCCGATTAAGCTAATCACCGGCAAGTCACCTCGCGCTGCACTCGCAAACGCATTTGTGAATTCGGGGGCTTTGAAAAATTCCACCACCCGCCTAATCACGTCCCAACGAGCTATCTTCTTCTGGTACGCCTCTTCCATCGCCTTTATTGCATCCACATTGAAGTGCAAAACTTCAGAGTCCGGAAAAGTACCGCCGGTTGCCACAATCCCAATAATATTTGTACGACCAACCAGAAATGATGGAGCACACGAAGCACTCCGACAGACCAAAATAGTGGGCAGAGGCTCTGCCTCGTTCATAGCCTCCACGAAAGCTTCAATGTGCTTAGCGAGGTCAAAAGCCGAAAAACCTTGATCAATGGGTGGTGCCCAACCTGCGGAAGGCAAATCGAAAGCCGCAATTTCCATGGGAAAAGAAAGCTCGGGGTGGTTCTTCACCATCCATGAGGTAAGTGGGTCGTTCTCACTGCGACTTGCAATTCTATGCAAAATTCGCAGAGATGGAACAACACTTCCTACGTTGGAGATGTCGAGCCCTAAGCCGTGCAGAAACACGAGGCGAACTAGCGGTTTGTCTTTGGTTCGAGTGAAAATATGCGGGCGCCCAACCCTCGGCAACCATCCCATTTGAATCTCGGGATACCTGGTCCCGTTAAAGACGACCCCTGGCTCTCCGCCTTTCATACGAAAAACTCGATCAGGGAAACTCTTGCTACTTTTGATGCCCCCGGGAAGGACGAAGGGGGCGAGCGGATCGGTGACCGATAAATTGGCCCCATGCATCAGCTCGCCAGACGGAGGAGCGACCTGAGGCTGAGTTCCACCCTGCTGAAGCAAGCCGGCACAGATTACCGATACTATGTTGCGAACCACTAAGGACTCCCCTGCAACCAAAGACCTTATTTCGTAACACACTGCGGGCGGCCCTGTCCACATAGCAGGGCTCAAAAAAAGCCAAAAGTAACTAAAGCGATTCCTATTTGTACCGAAAGAGTTCTCAAGAGGAGCTCTCGGTGGAACTCAGCAAGAGAATTCAAGGTTACGTCCTACCTGGCCATTGCCCAGCAAATTTTGAGGCACTCGATATCTACTCGGCCACGTATCGATTTTGGCGCGGCGTATATTCCGATGTTTATTCCAAAACACAAAGCCTTGAAAGTTTGAATACCGACAATTTCTACCGCCAAGACGAAATATTTAGCCTCGTGTTTGAACAACAAGTTGTTGGCTGTATCTTGTTTTCCTATCACAACACTTTGGCCGATTCCGCCTGGGACTTGAAATATTTCCACGACCTTTCGCCCGAAATGACAGCGAAAATCCGTTCGGCGGCGCCGCGTTCCTTAATGCTAATGGAATCACTCACGGTCCATCCAGAATGGCGTAGATCGGCAACCGGACTTCCGCTTGCCGAGATTCTCCTGGGCATTGCAATGAAAGCGTTTCAATTGTCGGGTTGTAACGTCTTGGTGGGAACTCCCCGGGTAGATGTAAAAGTGCATAAACTTTGCGCCCTCTATGGAGGCGAGTGCCTGGGAACGATTGCTAAGAGTGGGTACCACTGCGAAACTTTTGTTTTTACGTCAGACAAGAACCACGAAAACCCCCAGCCGCAAACTGCAAAACACATTGAAAGCTTCTGGGAATCTAGAATCGAAACTTCAAAAATACGACAAGCCGCCTAAGGAGAAAACCGTGAGCAATGCGCTAGAAAGAGTAAAATCAGAGTTGGCACAAGCAGTGTCCCAAATGATAGAAACCGCCAACGCATTTCCTTGGACCGACAAAAAGGCATATGCAGATTTGATTGCACAAACCTACTTTTACTCGCGTCACACGACACGCATTCTCGGCTTGGCCGGCGTGCACTTCCCCTTAGACCAAAACCAGCTCCACTACCGATTTCTTCGTCATGCAGCCGAGGAAACTGGGCACGAAAACATTGCCATTAAGGACTTGAAAACTCTCGGATTCAAACCCGAACAATTTGCCGAACGCCCTGCCACTATGGCGCTCTACCAAACCCAGTACTATTGGGTACAACACGAAGAACCCGCGTCGATCTACGGATACATTCTGGCCTTAGAAGGCTTTGCGGCAAAACACTGCCGAACAATGTACGAAACCTGCAAAGAGGCCCACGGCGATGAGGCCAGCGTATTTTGGAAAATCCACTCCGAGGACGACCCTGATCACTTAGAAAAGGCTTTGGCCCAAGTTGGCCAACTTCCCGAAGGAACGCTAGAAAAGGTGCGGGTGAACCTAATTCAAACAGCTTCCTACTATTGTGAGATATTCAACGACATCCGAAGCCGGACAGCGACAATAGACACTAAGCTCGCGCACCCTGAGCGGCTTTTAAAAACCGCTTAAGCGCCTTTTCTTGCTCTTTCTGAAGAAATGCAACTAGTTCGTGCTGTGGAACCTTAAAAAGCTTGAGCAAAGCAAAAAGCTTTTCCTTGGGAATGGGGGAAACTCCCCGCTCCCAATTAGAGATCGACTGAGCACTATCGTACTTAAACAGCTCACTGACTTCTTGTTGTGTAATGCCGGCTTTCTCGCGCCAAATGCGTAAGAAGGAACCAATGCTCTTATAGTCGACCACCAGCAGTTTACCTAATGACATAACACTACTCTCTTCTAAACCGCAGCGGGTACTCTTCAGGCCGGGCAATCCGGGCCTTAGATAAAACCACAAACGCTGTCGGTCTGTTGGACTTATCGTAAAGCGGACTAAAGTAATCGTGAGAAACTCGGTAGACTCGCCGCTCTGAAGACCACGCTTCTCGCAAGTAGTGATCCGAAATCCCGGCAAAATGGGTGCTATTAATTTTGCCTGTAAAAATTCCGGTCACCACTTCTACGATTCGAGACTCCATTGCTGGATCGCGTTCGTAGAGCTCCCACCACTTACTTACAAATAGCGCATCCAGCTCATAACTGGATAGTCGAAAATAGTTAAAACTCCGATGAATCTGAATATTATCGCTATTGTAGACTTCGATATAGTCGTCGTCGCCGACCTGATCGAGGAGATCTCGGGTCGGTCGATACCCATGCAGCCGAATTCCATACCAAAGCAGCTGAGCCTCGTTGTCTGGCCGAATGCCTTGACGAATCGCCATTTCGTAGAGGTTTGTATAGCGCTGTAGGTCCAAGAGCGTCGAAATTTGTTTGTCGTCAGGCAGGCTGGCAAATGCGGAAAGCAGGGGGTCGCGATAGGGCTTGATAGCGTATCCGTACTTGGCCATACCCGAGCAAAAGCCCTCTAAGAGCTTCCGGTATTGGCGCAATCGGTCGTTGGCGGCAGGGGAGCTATGTAAATGGGAAATCACTTCCATGGGGGCTTTGAATACACTTTTTGGATTTCATTTCCAATACCCCGGGTAAATAAACCGAAAAACGTTGGATGACTAGCTCCAGCGCGTCACGAATCTCTCGATAATGCTCCATTTTTTCTTGCTCGGTACCCTCGAAACAGGGGGGCAAAGCGTACGACCAAGTCTGCGACGAAATATCCAAAGCGAAGCTAGGAAGCGGATCTCCGGGATCGAATCGCACTATCAAGTCCACCTTATCCCATTGAACTCGTTCCCAATGGACGCCAAAATTCAAAGTGATATCGATTCCAACTTCCTGCATGGCCCGCAATGCGAGTGGGTCAAGGGAGTGGGCCTTCGGGCTGGAGCGCCAGATTTGGTGAGAGCCTCCCAATAGCCGGCACGCCCATCCCTCTGCCATCTGGGCAGTGGGCGAATTGTCGGATGTAAAAAACAGCAGATTCATCGAACTGAGAACTACCCCAAAGTCGCTGGACGTGTCCACCGTGACGACCGCATAAGCATTAACAGCCCCGGCAGCGCTATGGCGGCGCAAAAAGCGAAGTAGGCAACCCAGCCCAAGTGCTCCGCAAAAATGCCGCTAGTGGAACCCAATAATGAACGCGGAACACTCATCAAACTCGAAAGTAAGGCATATTGAGTGGCGGTAAATCGCTTGTCGGTAAGCGAGGCCATAAACGCCACATAGGCAGCAGTTCCCAATCCACTTGTCAGGTTTTCAAAGCTCACCACCCCCGCAAGAGCCGCCAAATCCGGCGCACCCAGGGATGCCAACCATGAAAAACCCAGAGTCGAAATGGCTTGCAAGATGCCAAAAATCCACAAGCACTTAAACAAGTTGTAACGAATGAGGAAGATGCCCCCTAAAATCCCACCGGCAATCGTTGCCCACAACCCGAAAACCTTGGAAATTGCGGCAATCTGAAGCTTCTCGTAACCTATTTTCAGATAAAATGGATTGATCATATCGCTCGCCATTTGATCGCCGAGCTTAAAGAGCAAAATAAAAAGCAAAACTTCCCAGGCCGCGGGTCGCTTAAGAAATTCCAGAAAAGGTTCGGTGACTGCTTCTTTCAAGGTGCGTGGGGCAGCCGGTACTTCGCGAGCCTCCGGCGCCCACAAAGTCGCCAACATTGAAATAACAATTCCCAAAGCCATGAAACCGTATGCCGCTTCCCAGCTGATGAATTGTGCAATGGCCAACGCGCCTGCCCCGGCAACCAACATCCCAATGCGATACCCGTTCACCCCCAATGAAGCGCCAAGTCCCTGCTCTTGCTCGAGTAAAATTTCGCGACGGTAGGCATCGATAGCAATATCTTGGGTGGCACTTAGAAAAGCGATCAGCAAGCAAAGGCAGGCTGATAGTAAGAGATTCGCCGCCGGGTTCGATCGACTCAGAAAGAACAGCGCAACCGCAAGGCCAACTTGGCAGGCCAGAATCCACCCGCGTCTACGATCTAGAAATGGAAGTTTGTAACGATCAAGCAGCGGCGCCCAAAGAAACTTCAAGGAGTAGGGAAGCTGAACTAACGCAAATGCCCCCACCGCTGAGAGGCTTAAGCCCAGCTCTGTGACCCACGCTTTAAAGGTAGCTCCGATGAGCAAAAGCGGAAGCCCGGAAGAAAAGCCCAATAGAAAGACACACACCATGCGCCGGCTAAAGACCGAGCGAAGAATAGAATTCATGAAAACACCTCTTAGAAATTGCAGGAAGCGTAAACGCTAAGCATCGGTAGTAGCCCCTGGAAGGAAAGGCTGATTTGAGAAGTTCGAGAAATTACGTACTGAGCGCCAAGATTGCCGCCCACATACCAACGCGAATTGGAAATGCGCGTGCGATAAACCAGCTGCGCCATGGCCGCAACTAAACGAACGTCCTCAGTCGAGGTATCGAGAACAAGCGAAAGTGAATAAACACCAGGACCAACCACGGCACCAAATCCTTCGAAGGTTTTAGAAAAGTAATAGCTCATGGTCGCAAACGCGCCAATCCCCGTTACGGAGGAGTTCGATCCTCTTTGAAAAAATAGCACGGGCATTGCCCCCACTGTCAGCCGGTCTTCCAGGTGCACTTCGAAGTACAGTGCGGGATTAATGTAATTCAGTCCAAAATTCGCGCCAGCACCTAACATGAACCTACGTTCCTGGACGGGTTCAGAGGCGGCTTGGGCGGCCGTTAAGCCCGTGGTGCCCACTGTAGGAATCGCACTACGCATCAAGTAAACGTCGCCGACATTCAATGGTTTCGCGTTTGCCGATTCTTTCAGCTGAACTGCGACCTTCTCCGCCTGGATTTTAACGACGATGCCTTTAAGTGGGGCCTGTCCCTGCGTCTCCAGGGAAACCGCGCCGCCTACGTGGACTCGCTCTGACTCTGACGCAGAAAGTAAAACTAAGCCTTTTGCGTACTTAAGAACGACGGCACCATGTGCACCAAAAGAGATGAGTATGCCGAGCAAAGCTAGTTTGAACATTGAATTTATTCTCACGTACCCCATTCTATCCTTTCACACGGAATTGCGGTATTCTTAAGACTCTTACCGAACTAATTCAGCTTCGAAAAATCAATTTGGGGGATGGATGAAAAGAATCTTCTTGGTTCTGTTTTCGTCGTTTATGGCTAGCGCCGCTACTACCGGGCCGCTTACGCTCCAGAATTTGCATTCCAAACTAAATTCCGGGCGCGCCACTTGGCATGCGGGTGAGACGAAAGTTTCCGTCCTGTCCAAAGAGGAACAAAAACAGATGCTCGGTGCGAATATGCCCGCGCATAGTGACTTCTTTTATGATGCATCCAAGAAAATGCGAAAAGTCGCCTCTGGACCTGCCGCCTTTGACTGGCGAAACGTAGGGGGAGTTAACTACTCATCTCCCATTCTAAATCAGGGACGTTGCGGATCCTGTGTAGCCTTTGCTTCCGTCGCGCAGCTTGAAACCGCGCTCAACATAAAAAGAAAAACACCCCACTCACCATGGGCGTTCTCGCCCCAATTCATCTTCTCCTGCGGCGGAGGAAAATGTGACAAGGGATGGATACCCACGGATGCGCTAAAATTTCTGCAAAACACCGGTGTTCCTGACGAAAGCTGTTTCCCCTACGCAAGTGGCGCGGTAGGAGCGGATATCGCTTGTTCAGAGAGCTGCTCTAATGCCAAAGACAGAAGCGTAAAAATCACCAGCTACCGGACCGAATCTTTCTTTTTTGCTCTTTTTACTGACAGCATCAAGAAGGCTTTAAGAAAAGGGCCCTTGCTAGCAACTATGACTGTTTATG
Source organism: uncultured Pseudobdellovibrionaceae bacterium (assembly GCA_964616705.1). Classification (GTDB taxonomy): domain Bacteria; phylum Bdellovibrionota; class FAC87; order UBA2466; family UBA2466; genus JAIEOG01. Next base: position 90,870 of record CAZTRP010000014.1, on the reverse strand, counting down.
AAGACTTCATGTTCTACAAGGATGGAATCTATAAATACACTTCCGGCGAACAGCTCGGTGGCCACGCGGTGGTGATTGAAGGATACGATGACAACCAAGGCGCTTGGATAGTACGCAACAATTGGGGCGACGATTGGGGTGAGAAAGGGTATTTCCGAGTTGCCTATGGAGATGACTCTGGGGTCGGCAACAACGTATGGAGCATCGAGGTACCTGGAAGCTCTGGCCATGTTACGCTCGGAGGCCTGCGCGATCACGAAGTAATCTCAGGTTCGAGCCACCCAATCCAACTAGAGTCGACATTCGCCGATACACAACGCATTCGCTGGCTGCTCCTCGAGGGGCCCGACACCAAACTTGATGGCTCTTTAACCTCATCTGGCTCTACGACAATTGACACCACCAAAGTGTCCGACGGTACCTACGAGATTGTTCCTGTTGTCGAGAAAGCTTCGGGCGTTGAGCGGGGCCAACCGAGAAAAGTATATGTACTCAATGGAGCTCTGACTGGAACAATTGAACTTACGAATGTCAAAGCAGGAGAGGTTTTGTCGGGCAAGAAAATCCTGGAGTTCGAATTGACCTCGAAACCGGTTCCATTCAATCGAATCGTATTTCGCGGAGTAAATGTCGCCACGGGCAAGGTAGTCGAACGATCTACCTATAATGTTGCCGACAAAATGAAACTCAGTTTCCAAACCGAAAATGCGGGCAACGGCGACTGGGATTTCTCGTTAGAAGGTTTCGCTGGGACCCAATCCATTAAGTCGGCCGTGGTGCGAGCAAGCATTAAGAACTAGCCGTTTACATCAAAAATCTTTCCTGGATTCAAAAGCCATTTTGGATCCAGGATGGATTTGATGCCCCTAAAGACATCGATTTCCTGTCGAGTGCGGCTAAAGGGCAACCATTTCTTTTTTAGCAGCCCGATTCCATGCTCAGAGGAAATGCTCCCTCGATATTTCTTAAGGATCGAGAACAGTTGTTCTTCGAAAACATCGCAATCACCGTTGAACGCTTCTCGAGATACCCCCTCGGCCTGAACTAAATTTACGTGCGGGCTTCCATCACCAAAGTGACCAAAAAAGTAGGGAACTATTGCATACCTTTTTTTCTGGAGAGACTGCTCAACCTCCGCCAAAAAGGGTGCTACCGATTGCAGGGGGACGCAAAGATCGTGTTTGCGCACGGCGCCCGTTAGCGAAATACTCTCGGTAATGCTTTCCCTCAACGCCCAGGTCTCCTTGCGGTCTTCATAAGCAGTGGCTTGCATCGAATCGAGAACTCCTTCTTGCGCCACCACTTCTTCGAGCCAACCGTCCCGACTATCGGATCCCGTTACTTCCGCAAGGGCGTAATACTTTCCGGGTTGTGTAAGTCTGGAAAAGCGTCCCAGCTTTTTGCCTACCGCTTCTAAACAGCGCGAGGAAAAAAATTCAAAAGCCTGCAGATCAAAAGGGCCAGAGCGAAATTTTTCAAAAAGCGCGGGCAAAGACTGAAGCTCCGCTACTGAAAAGAAATAGACGGTCTTCCCTGCCTCGCTTGGCTGCGCGATAAGCTTCAAGTTGGCTTCTGTAATGATACCCAGCGTTCCCTCGCTTCCAACCACTAGCTGCAATAAGTCGTAACCAGTATTATTCTTCTCTAACTCCGCATTGAGCTCAAGAACCTCGCCCGCCATTGTCACCACAGTGATTCCCGTTACCCACTTACGTGCCATTCCGTATCGGACCACTCTTACTCCACCAGCGTTGGTCGATAAGTTTCCGCCGATTTGACAAGAACCCTTGGAAGCAAGGTCGATGGGCCAAGTGAGTCCCGATTTTTCTGCGTGCTGGTGGACAGCCTGGGTGATTGCACCTGCACCGACACTGAGGCTTCGGCACAAGGTATTTACCGCGCCCATTTGATTAAGTTTCGATAGGTTAACGACAACTTCCCCTTGAGTTGCCACCGCGCCAGCGGCCAAGCCAGTTCTTCCTCCGGATGGAACGACTGGAATATTGTGACTTGAACAGTAAGCTAATATTCGCGCCACCTCTTGAGTCGAACGGGGCAAGACAACCGCGCCCGGTTTTCCCGGGGTTTTGGTCCAATCGGTTTGATAGGGTAAACATGCTTGCTCACCAAGCAAGAAAGAATCGGGCGACACAAGCGACGACAATCCCTTTAGCAGCGATATATCCATTTTTTAGGCCCTATATTGATAGGCCCATCGCCCGAAGTACTCTTTTAGAGAAGAAACTGAACTTCCTAAAGCGCCGAGCGAGGGGAAAAGATCGAACCAGTGAAATTGAAATGGCCTGCTTCTTCGCATGGTCGGAAATGGAATAATATTTTTAATCCCATGCTTGTGCATCATGGCCACCGATCTAGGCATGTGATAAGCGTTCGTAACCAACAAAACTGTGTTTATTTTTCTTTCGTCTAAGATTGAACGGGTGTAAAGGCCATGCTCGTTCGTGTTTCGTGAGCGATTTTCAACCAAAATAGCCGAAGACGGAACCCCCTCGCCTACTAAGAAGTCATGCATGTCTTGCGTCTCTCCGCGAATCTCTCCGGAGGTCCTTTTATAAAACGCTCCACCTGATACGACGATCCATTTGGCTTTTCCCTCTTTGTATAGTCGCGACGCGGGAACTAGACGGCTTCCATCTTCTTCTACCGAAAATGTAGGATCATCCTGACTCAGCGCTGTCCCACCCAAAACCAAAATAGCATCTGCATTTGGCGCCTGCTTTTCCGTCATAAAAGGAAATTGGTTCTCTAAAGAACTCAGAAGTCCATTCCCAACCAATGGCAAAGAGGGAATGAAAAGGATCAAAAATGCGGCAGCCGCTAAACGCCAAGGCGTTTTTTTTCGGGCGTGCCAAGATAGTCCCAAGGAGACGCCGAGAAGTAACAGCGCCAAAGAGAGCGGACTAAGAAGAACCTGTAAAAGCTTTCCGAAGAAATAGAGCATGTGGGGTGATTTTACCGCACCCTAGAAAGGCTGTCAGGCTAGTTGCAAATATTCAGATCGCTCAACCAGGCATTGGGGTCTCGGACTCGACTTGCGAGTTCACGTCTTTGTTTCTCAACCTGGGATAGCCTTGGCTCGGAGACCATAAAGCTCGAGACCGCACTCCAAGTGGTTTGGCGCTTGTAGTCGGCGCGCACTCGCCAGAAGAAGTCAGCGTTGCGACTTGCTTCTACTTTGACTGAGGTAGTATCAGAGCTAAAACTTCGAAAGAAATCAAAATCCCGGGACTTTGCGACTTCAAGCGTGTAACGCACTCCAGGTAAAGGAATTTGGGACCACGCAAATTCAATGCACTGTGGACCGTCATTTAGCTTAAACACTGAAGCAGGAAAGGGAACCGCAGGACGCACCAAGTAGTCTTTGAATGCGTCCATTTTTGCCAAAATTGGCGGAAGGGCGTGGTTTACGTACATCAAAGATACTTTACGCCCCTTGGCATGGGCCAGCCTTCGAGTGAGTGCGGACTGTTTATGACTATCCGCCTCAAGCGATGGCATTGTTTCTGCGACAAGGCGCTCATTCCACTCTGAACGCACCGGAGCAACTGCCTTCTTATGAAACACCGACAATAACTCGGTGTGGTAGAGCACCTGGGCCACATAAAAGCCTGCCCAAAGAGCCCCGCAAGTAAATCCAAACAGGAGCGCTTTCTCCAGCCATTTTGTCAGCGATATAGACTGAAAGTATTTCGTCATAGTTCGACCCAAAGAACTATTCGGCAGCGCGTCAAAAAACTTGAGCTCCTTATGTTTTTAGAGTCATGGGACGATAAGGAGGTTGGAGGTGTGCGTTCATGCGCCTGCGGATCCCAATGAAATACCTGATCTTTTTCCCCGCGCTCATCGGAGTCGTCGGCACCGCCATGCTATGCCGCGGCCTATTACTCAAAGGCTGGGACAGCGATCGCACAAAACTTGGGTTAGATTCCACCCAGGCCGTCGGAGAAGCCGCCTATTTTGAAGTAGAAACATGGATAAAGACGCGGCTAAGAGAACTCGAGCTACTTTCGCAGAGTTACGAAGCCTCTCAACCCGAGCGAATCTTTCTGGAAGCCTCTTCTGACTTTAACTCTGAAGTGCTCAATATCACCTTCTTTAGACCGCAAGGGGAGGAAGGCTATTCCATTGAATTTGCGACAAATTCAAAGTTGATGGAAAAGCACCATCTTCCCCAGAATGCCCCCTTCTTAATGAACAAGACTCTCTCCATTCCAGTGAGGGAAATTGCTCAAGCGCGAAACACGGTGCTATTGAACCGAAGCTTCGTAACCAGCGAAAACCGGGCCATAGGTGTTCAAAGCCTGGTGCTATTTGGAAAGGTGATCGATGGAAATCCGCGGCCCGCGGTAATCGTGGCAGACTTCTTGTCTAGCTCACTTGGTGACAAGCTTGGTCACTCGAAACTACATGAAACTTTTCTGGTTAATGGCGAAGGTCATTTAGTAGCGCATACCAACCCGGCGCTACTTGCGAAATACAGCGCCTCTGCGTTTGCTCATTTTCCCCTGTCCAGGCTTCCGGCAAGCTGGCGCAACGGTTCCAATTTCACATGGGGCGAAGGCGCGGCTGAAACTTTGGCTTCCGTTCAGCCTACTGGACTGCCTGAAGTGTTCCTGGTGTCGCAAGTGACCAAGGGCAGCTTCGGCGGCGCTTTTGCAAATGCAGAAAAGTACTTTTTTCTCGCTACCTGGGCAAACTTGGGAGTGTGCCTATTGCTATCACTCTGGGTGAACCGGCGCCTACGACGTTCTCAAGCTACCGATGGCGGCTTGAAGTAGATCTCCTGATAAATCGACCCCTTCTCAACCCCTTGCGACTTAAGCAGTCGTTTCACCTCGTCGATCATGGCGCCATTTCCACACAGATAAAAGTCGGTCGCCTTCCAATCAATTGAGGCGGCATTTTCGTTCAGATACGCAGTGACTCGACCCTTCCACGAACCGAGAGGTAGCTCCCTCCGAGGCTGACTTACGCAGGGAACCCAATTCAAAGCCGGCAATACACTTAGGTCCGATGCATAGAGCAGTTCGTCTTCCGTACGCACCCCAAGCAGACAGGTTGCGCGCCCGATGGCAGCTTTTTTGAACGCATCCGATAAAATCATCGAACGAAAAGGTGCTATTCCCGTGCCCGTAGCTATAAAGATCACATCGCGTTTAGGCTTAGGGTGAAACAATAAGAATCCGTACGGAGCGAAACAAGTAAAGGTATCGCCGGCCTTAAGTCCCGCTAAGAAGGTATTCCCTGGCCCGCCTGAAATCCGCTGAATGCAGAGCTGAATGGGGGTAGCCCCTGGGGCCGATGCTATTGAATAGGGGCGCCTAAGAGGCTTGTCCGCCTGTGGAACCACGATGCTTACATACTGCCCGGCTTCAAAACTCAGCGGGCGTTCGGGGGTAAAGTCTAGCTCGAAAACGCTCGGCGAAAGCTCCCTAACCCCATCTATGCGACAAACATACTCCACAACGATCCCTCTTTCTCGGCCGCCAATTTGGCAAATCTACGGCAAAAAAGCGAGCAATTTGAAGGTTGTAAAGTCTGACTACCCAACGAATATCCGGAGTACTCAGCGTTCCGATTATGGCGAGTAATCACAAGTGTGCTCAACTCTCCATGATTGCTCCAACTATGTGCGCTCATAAATTCGCTACAGTATACCGAAACAGTATTGAACTGCATTGCGCTCTGACGGAGATTCGAAATGAAAAATAAGACTAGTTCGGCGGTCGCCTTCCTCTTTTTAGTACCGCTGCTTTTCGCCTGTGCCCACACCACCAAAGAGAACACTGGCGACGAACTGGCGTCGGCCTCCGGCGAAGAAAACGTCGAAGCTGTTTCGGAAAATGAAACTGTCGCGTCCACCGAGTTGGAAAGCGCTCCGGCAACTTCCGAAGCACCCTCGGTGGTCACCGATGAAAAAGCGACTCCCAAAGCCGCAAAGCCAGCCCGCAGACACAAACGAGTTGGGCGAAGCCATCGCGCTCCGCGTCCTTCGCACCCGGTGGCTAGGATAGAGCAGCCTGCGCAAGCGGCGCCCATAGCGCCTCAAGCCAATGCATCCGCTCAAACGGCAGTGGTACGAAATGGCTCGACCCTAAACCGGTTCTACTTCTTCAGATCCGGAGATACGCCAGAGGCCCTGTCGCGCATGTTCTATGGAAGCCCTGATCGTGCCGCCGAATTGGTAGAGTGGAATGGATCGACCGTAGGCTGGATTCCCGGAGAGAAATTGTATTTCCGATCGGGCACCAACCCCAGCGACGGAAACTTAACTTCCTTCTACCTGGAAGCAGGTATTGCGCCAGAGAGCGTGACACTAGGGGATGGAGAGTCTGTGGAGATGCTTGCCGAAAGACGTTTCGGTTCAGCCTTAAGTGCGAAAGAAATTTTTGCTCTCAACGAGTTTCGGGCTGGAGAGCCCGTTGCATCGGGCACACGGATAAAAGTGTACCCTAGCCCACTCGTACAATCGGTGCCCGACTTTTTGGCCGCGAGCCCAAGCGAAGTTCCTGTGGCCGCGGCCCCAGTTGAGGAAAAGCAGCTTGCAACTACTGGCATCAATGCATTTGCTCGACACAACCCACTGCTTGTAGGCGGGGGAGCAGCTCTACTGGTTCTATTTGGAGCTTTCTTCTTTATTCAGCGAAAACGAAGTCGCTCAAGGTTCGACTTCTAGACCGCTGGTTCTTAAGGGCAAGGCAGGTAGGTTTCTTCAAACCAGGCCTTGCGGAAGTTTCGATAGTGGGGCGAGGCGATATGACCGCTTTGCCCCACTGGGAAACTCCACTCTCCCGGATCTGATCCCTGCAAATCGAATACAGCCCGCATGGAGGCGCCCTCCGTCGGACGTTCCACCCGCACTACTCCACCAAACCCTACTTGGGGGCGCTCGCCCAATTCAAAAAAAACTCCGAGCCAAGGAATAGCCTTTGCGAACGGGTGTTGAGACCGCCACCGGTTTTCGTGGGAATAACCCTGAGGATTTGCTGTTTCGATTTCATGTAAAATCCAGTTAGCGACATCTGAAGATTTAAGTCCAAAAAGAAGCAAAGGATCCGTATCGCTCGACTCCCACAATCGCAGTTGCCAGGCCCCTTCCATTTTCCATCTGTAAGCGACTTCCTTTGCCGCTTCAGGTAAGTAGTGAGCACGCACGCGCCCAAGAAGCAGGTTGGTAAAAAGTTTTCTTCCCAAAATGGCCTGAGCAAAAACCCTTTCATTGCCCTTTGCAAATCCATTCCACCCGCTCCAACCCTTCAGAATCTCTTTCTGCTTTTCAGATTGCCCAGAAGCTTGGGTAGATATCCAAGCCAAAAACACTTTCAGAAATCGACTGTGGGTGTCGAGCTGAAGGTTCCGCATGTCGTCTCGGGAAAGGTCGCGCGACTGACCTAAGACAGAGCGAATTCTTTCTTGTCGAACATCGGTCGACCAATGCTCCCCCCAGCCTGACGTCCACAAACGCTGGTTTGCCGTCGATACAAAGGCCTTGTCCCTTCCGGGCGGAACAAAAATACGCGGTCTGCTCGCGGGCGATTCAAGACCAAGCCACTCCCCCTCTACTGCGCGCTGAGGAATAAGGCCGGTCTTTCGCCGTTTGATTCCCCGGCCGGAAACACGAACTCCCATGCTGCCGTCGACATTTGCATAGACGATTGCCTGGGCCGGAGCGGCAAAGGCATCTGCCTGCTCATTGAAAGAAGACCAATCAGTTGCCTTGTAAATGGCAGGAAGTCGCAATGCCCCCCGCGTAAATCCCAACCATTGCCGACTATAGGGAAGCTTGCCCAAAAACTTTCTTTCACTCAGTGGGCCACGGTGCGTGAACTGAGCAACTCCCCTTCTAGACGATGCACCCCGAATTCGAATCTCGTACGGTCGTTCTTCTATTAGCTTCCATTCTTCGCGTCCCTTGGGACTCTTGCTGGCAAGGTACTTCTTCCCATCTGGGCTGAGGGTTTCTTCCAAGAGATCATCGACATCTTCTTTTGCGTTAGTAAAGCCCCACGCGATTTTCGCGTTTCTGCCAATAACAACACCGGGAATTCCCGGAATTGAAACCCCGACAACCCATTCCTGTTCTGAAACTTTCAACTTGATTGGGTACCAAAGCTGAGGAACGCCGTAAGACAAGTGTGGATCGCTTGCCAAAAACAAACCCTTAGCACTTCGATAAACCCAAGCGTTGCTCCCATGGACAAAGTCCCTCAAATCAGAAACTTCCGCTGAGTCTGAAGGAGTTAGCGGGGAAGCGGGAATGGCAAGCTTAGGAAAGTTAAACTTCGGACTCGACTTTCCCTTCTCGAAAATAGGCTGATTCCAAGGATGATCTGAAGTGAAGAGAAAACGCTCCCAATCTGAGGGCAGGAATTTTCTCCAAACGCTGGCTTGCGCCTCTTCCTCGTAAGCTTCGGTAAGATCTTCAACCATCGATAATAGAATCAGAAGCGTGTCTTCGCATTGCCATGGCTCGGGCCGACTTTGAAGCAAAGCGTATTCCACTCCCCACTGCCATGAATGCTGAGAAATGAACTGATTTACCCCGGTAGCAAAAGCTTCACATGCGGCTCTTTCTTCGTCGGGCAAATCGGCGACGGCTGTTCGAGCGACTCCTTGCCAATCTTCCCGTCGACGCTTTTCATCAAACGCCACCACTCGATCGTTATTTCCAAACCACTCAGCAAGCCTGCCGGCACCACTGCGTCGCATTAAATCCATCTGCCAAAGTCGGTCGGCCGCAGTGACAAACCCTTGGGCCGTGATGGTTTCTTGCCAACTAGAACCCTGAATTATCGGCACCGAGTGAGAGTCGAAAGCAACCTTTGCGGTGGAGTAGGCGCTCCAATCCACTGAGGCGCCGCCCTGGCGCGCAGCAAACCAATAGGCGAAAGCGACACCCAGAGTAACTAGAAAAACGCAGGACCAAAAAAAACGACGGATTTTACGCATACGCGTTCGAGTGTGAACTACTTAGTAACCGGGAAGTTTCCTTCGATATTAAACCCGCCAGCGTGAATCCAAGTGGCAGCACCGGATTTGCGAGTGAAATAGTCGCCGTAATAGGCAGCCTTGTTTGTTCCCCTCAAGACCGTACCTACCATTAACAGGGTGGAGTCTTGTACGGAGCCAGGGACATTGGTGAATTGAACGTACAAAACGTCGCGCCCCCCAACCTTGGATAACCTTGCAGAGTCCGAGGCGACTTCCTTTCCCTCAACTTCTAAGAAAAAAGTTCCTGCTACCTTAGGCGCATAAAAGACGATGTTCTGTTTGCCAAACCGGGACGCACTAACGTAAAAAGCGGTTCCATCTCCCCGAAAGTGATCTGGATGATCGGCGAAGGTTCCGAAGCAAAAAGTGAGCGTGAGTAATATTGCGGCGCGTTTCATTGTGTATCCCCCAGATCGTTGAAATAAGTCCCGTGTGCTTGACATCGTGGCGAATTTCGAAGCAAACGGCAATCTCGAATCGCCAAGATTAAAAGGGGGATCAATAAGGGCGCCTTGCCACGATTTACGCAAGATGGCATTCTTCTTTTTTTTAATGAGGTCCCTGCAACGTGACTTTTGAATCTTGGTTTCAAGCCCTACACCCTGACATTCCCCTCAACTCCCTCCAAGCCGTGCTGCGCTTAGCCCAAGAAGGCGCAACCATTCCCTTCATTGCTCGTTATCGCAAGGAAGCCACCGGGAACTTAAATGAAGTTGCAATCCAGCAGGCAATTGATCGCAAAGAGGAGTGGGATGGCCTGCTTCAGCGCCAAGCCTACATAGTGGCTGAAATCGAGAGCCAGGGGAAACTCACTCCAGAATTAAAAAGCTCCATCACTGGATGTTTCGACCGAGAGCGCTTGGAAGATATTTATCTCCCGTTTAAGAAGAAAAAGAAAACGAAGGCCGCCCTTGCAAAAGAAGCTGGCTTGGAACCGCTTGCCAATTGGATTTGGAACTGTGGCCATGGCACGGAAACACCTTTGCCCGGGCAGTCACTCGAACTTTGGGCCCTCACCTTTCGCAACGAAGAAAAAGGGATTCTTGACGTAGCCGCGGTCATTCAAGGGGCAACGGATATTTTAGTTGAGCGACTAGCCGAAGAGGTTGCGCTCCGCGAGTTGGTGCGCGAACAACTAAATAAGAAAGGGTTTTTGTTTTGTACAAAGGGTGAAAAAGCAAAGCCCAATAGCAAGTTCGAAAAGTATTTTACCTATCAGGAATCCACTCAATCGCTTCGTCAGCCACAAAACTCCCACAGATACCTTGCGCTTCGGCGAGGCTGGCTGGAAGGCGAGTTGGTAGTGCGGATCGCAGGCCCTCTCGATGAGCTGGAATTTGAATCCGATTTGCATCGAGCCTTCGAAACGACCGCTTGCACGGTAATGGACAGCCCAGGAGCCGCGGTTTTAAAGAAGGCCGCGCTAGTTGCTTACCAAGTTTATGTTCGACCCGCTATTGAGTCGGAAATTCATCGCGCGCTCAAGGGCGTCGCCGACGATATTGCAATCGGGGTTTTTGCCGAAAACGTCCGAACACTCCTTCTTTCTTCGCCCTTGGGATCGAAGTCCGTTTTAGCGGTAGATCCTGGCATTCGAACAGGTTGCAAAATAGCGGTGATTGAGAGCAGCGGAAAGTTTACCTCGCACCACCTAATTGCTCTACAAACCGACGATCAGAAGAACCAATCGAAGGGAATTCTGACGCAAATTTTAGATTCGCAAAAAATCGATGCCATCGCAGTAGGAAATGGCACGGCCGGACGTGAAACAGAAATCTTCTTGCGCAGCTTCTTGAAGGAAAAGGGCGTATCCATCCCCGTTGTGATGGTAAATGAAGCTGGCGCTAGCGTTTATAGCGCTAGTGAAGTTGCCAGAGAAGAATTCCCCGAACTCGATGTCACAATCCGAGGGGCCATTTCCATTGGAAGGCGCCTTCAAGATCCATTGGCCGAGCTAGTAAAAGTCGATCCGAAAAGTATTGGCGTAGGACAGTACCAGCACGACGTACCACAACACTCGCTCAAAAAATCACTTCAGCGCGTAGTGGAGTCTTGTGTGAACTCGGTTGGTGTAAATGCCAACACTGCTTCAACCCACTTGTTAGCCTACGTATCTGGCATCGGCCCCGCACTTGCCAAGGCAATTGTAGATCGCAGGAATGAAAAGGGCCTCTTTTCATCCCGAAAGGATCTGCTCGACATCCCGTTCTTTTCCGCAAAAACCTATGAGCAAGCAGCAGGCTTTCTTCGCATCCCCAACAGCGAAAATCCGCTCGACAATACTGGCGTTCACCCTGAGCGATACGAATTGTTGGAACACTTTGCAGCGGAAATTGGCAAACCCATTTCCTCGCTAGTAGGAAAAGGGGCTGAGCTGGTAAAGGCATCGCAGGAACTTTCAGCTAGGTTGGGAGAATTTACCTTTAAAGACCTTATCTCGGAGCTGGAGAAGCCAGGGCGTGACCCCCGAGATCCGTTCGCATTTTTCAGTTTTAGAGAAGATATTTTCGAGCTTAAAGACCTTCAAGCAGGAATGATTTGTCCGGGTATTGTCACCAACGTCACGAACTTTGGCGCGTTCGTCGATATTGGCATTCACCAAGACGGACTAGTACATCTGTCGCAGCTTGCAAATCGTTTCGTGAAAGACCCTAGAGAGGTCGTGAATCCAGGAGATCGTGTTCAGGTTCGTGTGCTGGAAGTGAATCTCGAGAAGAAACAAATTTCGCTCACCATGAAATCGGAGCGTCCGGCACCGGCTCCACGGCCCAAGCCCGAACCACGACGAGAGCAACGTCCCCGTCCGCCTCGGCAGGCTCAAACCCCAAAACGGCCGCCGCCACCACGAAAAGAAAAATTCACACACAACCCATTTGCAGCGCTGGCCGCCCTGAAAGAGAAGACCAAGACGAAATAGGCAAGACCTTGATAGAGAGCTATCGAAGCCAACTCATACGGAAGTCACGCAGCCGCTAAACGGGAGTACGGTTTCTCTTGGAGGCAGACGCGCGCCCAGGACGGTACCCGCCAGCAGTGCTTTTAGGCACAGGCACTTGGTGGACGTATTTGCCTTGAAACTCTTGGTTCGACTTTTCACGACGCATTTGCAGAGCAATGGCCGGCGGGTGCTCGGGGATCAGAGCATTGCAACCGCCGATGAGATCCGTTCTTCCAGCCGCTTCCAAAGCCTCTCGAACCAAAAAGTAATTCTCTGGCTTAAAAAACTGCATCAAGGCCCGCTGAAGCTTGCGGTTCTTTAGATGTTTGTCGACGTGAACGGGCTTGCGGCTCATGGGATCGATGCCGGTGTAATACATGCACGTTGCAATATCAAAAGGCGCAGGAATGAAATCCTGCACTTGATCGGGACGGTAGCCGTTGCGCTTTAAAAACAGCGCCAACTCCACCATCGCATTCATGTCCGAGCCCGGATGGCTCGCAATGAAGTAAGGAACAAGGTATTGCTTCGGTTTTCCCACACTCTCCGAAGCTTCTTTAAAGTCCCTGGCGAATTTTTCAAAGTTCTCAATAGAAGGCTTCTTCATGAGGGATAGCGTTTCAGGGTCTGTGTGCTCCGGCGCCACCTTGAGGTGACCGCCAACATGGTGCTCAGCTAGCTCCTTGAGATACTCAGGAGAAAGCTGCGCCAAATCCATTCGAACGCCGCTTGCCACAAAAACTTTACGTACACCCTCTACTTGGCGCGATTTCTTAAGTAGCTCGGTTATGGGACCATGATCTGTGCCCAAGAGCTTGCAGATTGTTGGGTGAACACACGAAAGACGAGTGCATTTTTTTTCTACCTCGGGCCTCGTACAACGCATTTCATACATGTTCGCCGTTGGCCCACCCACATCGCTGACAATCCCTTTAAAGTCGGAATCAGCAGTGAGTTTCGCAATTTCCCCCAGTATTGATTCCTGCGAGCGAGACTGAATAATTCGACCCTGGTGTGTCGTGATGGAACAAAACGTGCACCCGCCAAAACAGCCGCGCATGATTGTTACCGAGTCTTTGATCATCTCAAAAGCGGGAATTTTTTCTTTATATTTCGGGTGCGGCTTACGAGTGTATGGAAGACCGTAGACGTTATCCATCTCCGCTTTTTCTAGCGGCAAATCCGGAGGATTCACTACTACTGCGCGGTTTCCATGATACTGCACCAAAGTTTTTGCATTATAGGGGTTGGTATTGAGATGAATGGTTCGTGTCGCTTCAGCAAACGCCATTTTGTCGCGAGCCACGTCCTCGAAACTCGGAAGGATTTTTACTCCCTGCCCGACGGGATCAGGCAGATTTGAAGTGTCTGCGCTTTCAGATGCGCCCAAGGCAAAGGCAACCGCGCGCATTTTGCGAAGATCTTTGACTGTCTCTCCGAGGGCCAGTCGGCGAGCGATTTCTACGATGGGGCGCTCACCCATTCCGTAAACGACGAGATCGGCTTTTGAGTCCAGCAGAATGGACTTCTTCACCGTATCGCTCCAATAATCATAGTGAGCCAGTCGCCTCAGCGATGCTTCTACACCTCCTGCGATCACAGGAACGCCAGCATAGGCTTCTCGAGCCCTTTGGCAATAGGCCAAGGTGGCCCGGTCGGGACGAAGGCCGATTTTGCCGCCTGGCGAGTAGGCATCGTCGTTTCGCACTTTGCGATTGGCCGTGTAGTGATTGATCATCGAGTCCATGTTTCCGGCACTGATCCCAAAGAAAAGTCTCGGCCGTCCGAACTCGCGCCATGGCTCGCAATCCTTCCACTCGGGTTGGCTAAGAATCGCTACGCGGTAACCAGCAGCCTCAAGAACCCGCCCGAGAATACCCATGGCAAAGCTTGGATGATCTACATAGGCGTCGCCCGATACCAACACTATATCTACACAGTCCCACCCAAGCGCGACCATTTGGTCACGGGTGGTGGGAAGGTGGGTCGAAGCAACATTAGTGGATTCGGGCTTTTTCAAGAGAGAAACCTCGGGGCCTCTAATACCCTAAAACGCCCCTTCGCTGGGAAGAAAAAAACGTGGTAAGTACAGTCCCATGCCTAAGAAAACCACCCTTTGCGCCGCAATCCTATTTGCCGCGACCGCGATTTACTTTGGAGCAGCCAATAGCCCTATCCAAAGTGGCGAACGAATACGCCCCTCGTTTGCTTCTGCTGATTTTGAAATTGGATCCCCCAGCCGCTACGCCCCAGCGCCCAAGCAACCCCCCAGCCCATTAAACAGTCTAAAGACGGCAGCATTGGCCCGGTCCGAAGATCCGGCTGCCGCGTTTGAACTGGGTGAAGCATTGCTTGCCCGCCATAGCGCGCAGGAGGCCGTACCCTATCTTGAAAAAGCCCTTCGCTTAGATCCGGAAATGGGAAGCGCGTTTTATGAGTTGGTGGGGGCTTATTTGGAAACTAGCACTGTTGAACGCGGAGTAGCGTTTTTTGAAAGCTTGCTCAAAGATGCTCGCACTGATAGGGCCTTGGCCTTTGCAGCATTGGCTGACCTGAAAGCCACAGCCGGAGAGCCGGGCAAGGCGGTTGACGACGCGGAAGCGGCCCGAAAGGAATCGCCTAGGTCAGCAACGATTGCGGCGTTGCTCGCCTCAGTATACCGACAACTCCAAGATCCCAGAGCCGACGCAACGAGGCGGATTGCCGAGAACCTTCGCAAACATGAAGAGCTGCTGAGCGATAGCAATGCTAGATAACTTTTTGGAAATCCTCCCCGAGGTAATTTTTGACTCGGTCGAAACATTAGGCGGCCGATGCACAGGACGCTTCCTAGCGCTAAACGCTATGGAAAATCGCGTTTACGACGTTCAGATGGAAGAGGGGCCGAACCGGGTTATCAAATTTTACAGACCCGGTCGCTGGAGCAAAGCGGTATTGGAAACCGAACATCGGTTTCTCAAAGCACTCCACGACGCTGAAATCCCAGTGGTATGTGCACTTGCAAACCAAGCTGGGGAAACGCTCTTTCAGACCAAAGGCGTTTGGTACACCGTGTTTCCAAAAAAAGCAGGACGCCTTGAGCCCGAGCTCAACCCAGAGCAGCTCGAACGTTTGGGACGTTTTCTCGCTAGACTGCACAACGTCGGCGCGGCCTTCCAGAATGCGGCCCGCCCTAATCTCAATCCGACCACTTACGGCCGGGAGACCCTCAAGATTTTGTTGGAGCTCAAAAGTATCCCCACTTCAGTCGAGTCTCGCTACTCGCAGCTCGTACACCAAATATGCGATCGGATTGACCCTTGGTTTGAAGGCGTCGAGAACATTCTACTTCACGGTGATTGCCATGCAGGCAATATCTTGTGGACGGGAAATGAGCCTTATTTTCTAGATTTTGACGACATGTGTTTTGCGCCGCCCGTCCAAGACATTTGGATGCTGACTGGCTCCGACGATGAAGATGGAAAACAGCGCAAAGCTATATTGCTGGAAGCCTACGAGCAGATTCGAAGTTTTGATCCAGAGACCTTCAAGCTCATTGAGCCCCTTCGCACACTGCGTATGATGTGCTTTAACTCGTGGATTGCGCAGCGCTGGGGTGATGGCGCCTTCAAGGCGGCTTTCCCTTACTTTGGGACTGAACGCTTTTGGGTGGAGCAAATTGAAGGCTTGAGCGTTCAATGGGAAAAGATCGCGTACCGCGATCGACCAAACTATTAAACCCGAGACAAAATATCCATTTCAAGCTGGTGGGTTTGTTTCAACCTGCGATTTCGCAAAGAGCGGTAAAGAGTAGTTGCGGCTAGGTAGCAACCCAAAAAAACTGGGCCCGACAACAGCAGGCTTACAATGCACTTCGAGATGGGCTCGCCCATTTTAGCTGAACCCTTAAAAGTAGTGAGCGAAAGACAAAAAAAGCCCCGACTAAAACGCACACATCGGCAAAGTTGAAAGCCAAGTAACGATCGGATGCCAATTGCAACATCAACGTATCAAACGTTCTTGCAGCAAAACTATGGGTGATCAAATTGGACATAAGCCCCGAAAGAAGAGCACCGAAGGCAAGCAGCTCCCCAAACTTCGCTCTGTTTATTCTTAGGATTCCAAAACCGGCTATCGCAAGCCAAACCGCGATTGCCGCTTGAGTGGGAACGGAATTCCATTGGGAGGGAAGGTGGTGAGCCAACTGGTTTAAAAACCGACCACTGGGGATACGAGCCAACTTCAAAACGTTCTGACCTAGAAATGCCTGTTGTCCCCCTTCAATGAAGCGACCAGAACAATAGGTTTTGAGGATTTGATCCGTGAAGAAAAACAACATCGACAGCTGAAAGACCTGAACACAGGTGCGGATTTTTCTTCTTGTCCCCGCTCGAGCGTTCAGGCGAACTTGCCGGTGCATGTGGTTTTGGCTATCGAGCAAGAATTCCCTCTATGGGAGATGATTAAATCACCCCACCAGGGGATCCGCCACGATTTTCATTGCCGCAACAGGCAAACTGACTATAGTGGTCCCAAATATGGCTCGGCCCTGCGCAACAAGTCCTTGTGAACCCCGTGAGGTCCGGAAGGAAGCAGCGGTAGCAAAGTGATGAGTGTGACGCAGGATACCCGAGCCTCCTTTTTTTTATGGCATATCTGGCAATTGCAAGGCGGTGGAGACCGACGAAGTTTGAAGACCTTGTAGGCCAGAGCCATGTCGTCCAAACTCTAAAAAATGCCATTTCCTCCGGGCGAGTGTCTCACGCTTATCTTTTTAGCGGAGCACGAGGGGTTGGGAAAACCTCGGTAGCCCGAATTTTTGCCAAAGCATTGCGCTGTCCCAATGCGCAAGACGGCACCCCGTGCAACACTTGCTCTGAGTGTATTGCGATTACCGAAAGTCGCTCAGTCGATGTCGCAGAAATAGACGGCGCGTCCCACAACGGCGTTGAAGCAGTCCGAAGCATCCGCGATAACGTAGCCTACAGCGCCTCTAATGGGTTCTATAAAATTTATATTATCGACGAAGCCCACATGCTGAGTCTGAGTGCGTTTAATGCCCTTCTAAAAACCCTAGAAGAGCCGCCTGCTCATGTCATATTCGTCCTTGCTACCACAGAGTCACAGAAAATCCCGGTCACCATTCTGTCCCGCTGCCAGCGATTTGAATTCCGAAGACTTTCCCAAACGCAGATCATCGAAAGACTCAAACACATCCTGAGCGTAGAAAAAGTGAGTCTCTCTGAAGAAGCGCTACGAACCTTAGCAAGCCACGCCGACGGGAGCCTTCGTGACGCCCTTTCCTTGCTCGACCAAGTCTTGTCTCATGAGGGCAACGGCAAAGCAGAACTCACTGAAGCAAAAATAGTAGCTGCCCTGGGTATTAGCCCAACGAATTCCGTTACTGAATTTTGGGAAGCTGTCTTACAAAAAGACATCGCTCGCTTAATGGCTCTTTTAGAGAGTACGCATGCAGCGGGAGTCGACTTAAAGCACTTTGCCGAGCGGTGCCTAGAAGAACTACGCTTGCTTTACTTACTCACGCTGGCCCAGCAGACGCGCACACCCATAAACGCTGAAACACTCGACATAGCAGGCTCGCATTTCGAAACCTTGGAAAAGCTCGCTCAAACAACCCAACGTGTTGTCCTAGAGCGAATGGCCCAACTCCTAAACCAAACTATCAGCCAACTCACTTGGGCCAGTTTCCCACGCTTTCTCATTGAAATGACCGCCGTGCGGATGACCCAACTCGAACCGCTAGCAAAAATTGAAGAAGCACTCGGAGGAAGTCCGGCGCCCCTTAGAATCCAAGCTTCTCCCGCACCAAAACAGGCAGCCACACCCATAGCAAAACCGGAACGACCGACAGCACCACAGAATGCTGCCCCCTCACCTCGCCCAGCAACTCCTCCCAGCCACTCCGGAGGGGGACCCAATTGGCAAAATTTTATCGATACAGTCATGAAGCGCCGGCCATTACTTGGAGCGTTGCTCTGCCACGGCGAATTTCAGATGGGAGCAGGCAAGAAAGTAACTCTGGCCTTCCCCGACAACAGTTTCTACGACCGACAAGCCAGAGACGCTAAAAACCGTGCAGACATAGAAGAACAACTGAGATCCTACTTCGGCCCTGAAGCGACACTTTCACTTGCCAGTGGCGACGCTCAAAACGTTCGCAGCATTGAGAAGAACCGACAGGACGAGACGGCTCGTATAAAAAAAGACTCCTTAGAACACCCTTCCGTATTACAGGTAAAGGAAGCTCTTGGTGCTGAGGTCGTCGACGTAAACGTGGAGATCTAAAAATGTTTAAAGGCCTTGGAGAGTTCGTTCAGCAAGCACAAAAAGTACGCTCAGAAATGGGACGCGTTCAAGAAGTCCTTAAGTCGCGCACCATGGAAGTAACCAGCGCAGACGGCAAAATAAAAGTCGTCGCAAATGGAAAACAACAGATTTTATCTCTTACTATCGAACCCGATTTTTTTAAAAATACCGAACGCGAGAACTTACAAAGCGCCCTGCTGGCAACAGTGAACCAAGCCATACTAGGATCGCAGAACATGGTAAGCGAAGAAATGTCACGAATGGCGGGAGACTTAGGCCCGCTGAGTTCACTCCTTAAAGGTATGAGTTAAAAGTGGAGAAGGAAACAACCGGCCTCACTCCTTTAGATACCCTGATCAGTGAGTTGAAAAATCTGCCTGGCATTGGCAACAAAACAGCCACTCGCTTAGCCTATTTTATTCTGCGACAACCAGAAGACTTCGCTCATAGCCTTGCCGAGAGCATTCAGGTCGCTCGTCGCTCTCTTCACTCCTGCTCCGAGTGCTGCAATTTCACCGAAAGCCCTACTTGCGCTCTTTGTCTCAACCCACAGCGCTCCAATGAAATTCTGTGTGTAGTAGAAGAACCTTCAGATTTGGCGGCTTTTGAAAAAAGTCGGCAATTCCAGGGGAAATACCATGTACTTCATGGGGTACTCTCGCCTCTCGACGGCATGAACGAGGGAAAGCTAAAAATACAAAAGCTTCAAGACCGCTTGAAAGAGGGCCTCATTAAAGAAGTGATTTTAGCAACCAACCCGACGGTAGAAGGCGATACCACGGCTCTTTACATTGCACGCCTAATAAAACAAACGGGCCTTAAAGTAAGTCGCATAGCCCATGGAATCCCCGTTGGAGCAGAGATTGAATACCTAGACGGCGCCACTCTAGGAAAAGCGCTACAAAACCGAGTGGCACTCTAGTCAAAAAACGCGCCGCGCAAAACTCATCGCACAACGACGTTGTCTACGCAGCACTTCATCCCCTACAATGGCAGGATGTCGTTTATCAACTACGCCGCCAGAGAAATCATCTGCAAATTAGTTTATTACGGCCCAGGGATGGGTGGGAAAACCACCAACCTGCAGTACATCTATGGACAAACAGCGCCCGATCACCGCGGGAAAATGGTTTCGCTGCCGAACGAGACAGAACGCACACTTTTTTTTGATTTCTTGCCTCTTAATATTGGCGACATAAAGGGTTTTCGCACCCGCTTCCACCTTTACACGGTCCCGGGACAACAGTTTTACGATGCAAGCCGACGGATGGTTCTCAAAGGAGTCGACGGCATCGTCTTCGTGGCGGACTCGCAGGTAGATCGAATGGATGAAAACCTAGAAAGCTTGAAGAGCCTTCAGGAGAACCTGAAAGATGAGGGCTACGAGGTACGTCCACCGATAGTTTTTCAGTACAACAAACGTGATATTCCAAACCCTATTCCACTTCGAGTGCTTCGGTCTGAATTGAACGTATTCGATGCCCCCGAGCTCGAAGCCGTGGCCATTCAAGGGCTGGGCGTGTTTGACACACTCAAAGAAGTCTCAAAGGGCATTTTTAAGTCGCTACGGGCCTAGGGCCTTTGGATTTTTTGGGGCTGGGTCGAACCTTAAAAAGTCTGTATTTAGGGGTCCTTACCAGCCTCTCTCGCTACCCTTCCCTTCAATTTGAATAGTACATTGAATTTAATGTGCCGCTCAGGTATCTAGCGCTCTGTCTCAGCAGGACGGGAGCCTTACGTATGCCTACTTTTCTCAAGATTCAAAACACTACTTTCTATTTATTAACTTTCTTTTGTTTATATATTGGCAGCGGCGCTTTTGGCGGTTGCGACCTTAGCCGCTTGATAGCAGAGCCTGCGAACAAATCAGCGATTCGGAAGCTAGCTTCGCAGGGCACGAAGTGCTTTGACGACCTAAAGTCTGCCTACCTCAAACAGACCGATAAAAATATCAAGATTGCGATGCTTCAGGTGATTGCCCAGATTGACCCACCAAAGCTGGCAAATATTTTTTTGAATGAACTTGCAACCAAGCCAGACTCGACCAACGAAGAAAAGTTTTTCGCAGAAAACATCGCCTTACTCGCATCTCCAAACGACGAGTCATTGCAGAATGCCTACATCAAGAGTTCGCTCTCCAATGACGATGGACGGAAGGCGTTCGATTTTCGAACTTTCGGAGACCGAGGGGTTCTCGTAGAGTTAGCTCTCGCAGAAAGACTCTCAGCACTCACAGAAGAAGAGTTCGATCTAGTTTACTACCCCCTACTTTCTACTTTGGGATCCGAGGCCTCCTCGGTAGTCCTGCCACAGGCCGATAAAATATTCTCCAAAATGATGCTATCGCCGGTGGAGCAATGGCGCAAACCATGGATGCAGATTCTGACCATCCTGGAGCAAAACAAGTCAGATAGTTGGCGAAGCGCCTTTGTGACGAAAATCACAAGCGATCCTCGCTTGAAAGTAGTTGACCCAGCCAACCCCTACCTCCTTGAGTTGCTCTCCAACGCCCTTGTAACTTACGAGGACCAGCTGCCGGACAACCTTTTGGCACCGATTGCATCCGCTTTCCTCGACGCAGGAACCACTTCACCCGCGGGCAACCTCGATGCGTTTGGCGTAACGCGGGATCGCCTCCTCAGTTTCTACCTTATGCTTAAAAAGATTCAGCATAATAAGGTAGAGGGCCTCAATCGGCAGATGGAGGCTTTGGTGACAGAGAGAATTTTTGAAATTGCTAGTTCCGATGTGGCCGAGTTTCGAGTTGGAATGAGCGGGGTGATCTCTAATTTCAATTCTCCAGCGATCCCTATTCGAAAGCTATTAGAGTCAAAAGAACTGAAGCATCGAACGGCCGGACTAGAACTAGCCCGAGGCATTTCAGTGAGTATTTGGAATGGTTCCGGTGAAGATGCCTCGACAGTACGTCACCTAGTGTCCAACGAAATGGCCACTTCTAATCTCAAATCCGCCCAGGAAATGTACGGACTTCAACTCCACGAAACGTACTACTACATGAACTCAAACCCGGAACTTGAAACGCTGAAACCGATCCGAGTGGGCCTGCACGCCAAAGATCCACAAGTCCGAATGACCGCGTTGAATATGCTAAACCAGCGAAAGACTGCCCCGTCTGCCAAAGTAGCGATGCTGTCTGAAGTCATGACGAGCGATGACGACAAAGACATGCGGGCCATGGCCTTTAACCTCGCGAAAGATCATCTTGTGAACAGCGAAACAGAGAAGGAATGGAAAGAATCACGGGCGCTAATTGAAGCGTTCTTTTCCCTGCTAAGAGGGAAAGAAAATATCGACCTGCAAAGCGACGTACAAACTGCCATTGATTTCTACTTCATAGGAGCCGATCTAAACGCTAAGTTAGTCCTGAATGATTTCGTAGGCGACTCGGATCCGCTTGTAGCCGAAGTAGCGCGCACAAAATTTGACGAAATAGTTAGCGACTACTTATATCGCTCGGTGGCTTTTTTGCCCCGCGGCCAATACATTAAGAAGTCTTCAGCCAAGAACCCCGTTCGATTGCTAGATGCTATGCAGGAAGCCTCCAAACTTATTGCAGAGTACATGACGGCGGAATTTCAGGATCCAGAACTGAACTCTGATCAGGCAAAAAGCCAAAGACTCATTAACGTGGCTGAAGCGAATATTGCAGTAATCGAAAAACTTGTACCCTTCACAAAGAGCAGCGATCCGGTTGTAAGGGAGCAGGCGACTAAAACTATTGAAGAGATTCGACGGGTGGTGGGGAATTAATGGCTCCCGGGGAGGGATTCGAACCCCCGACAGGGTGGTTAACAGCCACCTGCTCTACCAACTGAGCTACCCGGGAATAAACCGGGATACTTCCAAAAATGGGGCCTGTTGTAAAGCGCGAAGCCTCTGGCCACCGCAAAACTTTTCCCTTATGGGCGAAGATTCGCGGCTTCTAACATCGACTCTGTGGGAAGTGCCCCCAAATACTCTGCGTACGACAGGAAAGGCATGGGTAGCTTCTGAGCCTTTATTTCTGCCTCCATTCTCAACCGATGGGCATCGTCGTGGTTGTCGACAACAAAACCAGAAAACTTAGTTTCATCCGCGAGCCAGTTTTGGATGTGATGCCAGAATTCATGCACCAATCCCCCTGCGTCCTTTTTTGCCCATCCGTGGGGCCTTGAAAGGCGCTGGTCTGTAGTGTGAACGGCGGTGATGATTTCTCCGTCCAAAGTGGGTTTATCCGAACCTGTATAGGCAGGCCCCACCCACGGAGGGACATCACCGGTGCCGTCTTCAGGCACCCAGATCATGCAGCTGCGCGATGCCTCCCCGGGAAACGTGTCATCTATCAGTTTCTTGACCTGAGCAGGCTCTACCAGGTAGCGAACCACGGGAGCCGACGGATCGGACTTGTCGGTGTGGGGCATCAGTTTATCAATGATTCGCTTAGAGGTTCGCACTTCGCCCTTTAGAAGTATTTTTCCCCAGGAGCGAACAAAAACGAGGTCGCTTAAGTATTCCATTTCTCGACGTACATCTTTCTCCCACCGGGAAATATCCTTCACTTTCGCGTGAAATACCTTTTGGGTTCCATCTACATCCTTCCATTCCACCTTGATTTCGGGAACGATCACCGCGCGCATTGTCCAGGTATGTGCCATTGCAGGAGATAGATTAGGCCCTAACCGGTATCGAATGGCCCGAAGCATGTTTCGAATGCTTTCATCTCCACCCGCTTTTGCTGGATCTGCCACCCAAAGGGATTCAAGCTCAAGGCGAACCGACTGAATTTCCCTTGGACTTAAGCTTTTCAGCGGCACCTTCGTTCCTCGGCTTAGGACTTCCAATTCGCCCGCCGCATCCATTGCGCTAAAGAAAGTCGTCTTTTGGTCTATGAACTCCTTCCACGGTTCCGCAAAAACTCCTCCGGCCAGAAATACCGCTAAAAGACCTATGGAACGGCGCTGAAAAGGCATCAAACCTCCAATCGTTGAGAAGTATACCGGGATTGCGAATCTGACAAGGCGCGTTAGGTCAAGGGCGCTCACCTGCGAGCTTCCACAAACTTGCTAGATTGTTAAAGGTTTCGACAGCTTATACCGATGCGATGAATAGAGATCCCATGGAATCAAAAGAGCTAAAAAAAGAGCTAGCACAAGCCCGAGCGCAGGACCTTCGCCTGATCCTCATGGCCACCATTGGACTAGGTCTTTTTTGGGTCCTTTTTGGAAAAGATTCAGGGCGTAGCTATCAGTCCTCAAGTACATCCATAGGTACGTTGGTCCCTCAGGGAACCATTCATTACCGTGCCGGCAGATCTCTTGAATGGAACGAACTAGACGGGGAGTCTCCGGTTTACGAACGCGATAGTATTTTTACCCCCGAAGGATCGAAGGCATATATCGAGCTAACCGACGGAACCACTCTCGATCTTCAATCAAACTCGCTGGTAAAACTTATCGACCTAGGCTCAAAGACTAACCAAGTGGGCATTGTGCTTGGGAACTCAAAGCCGTTTGACGCGGAAAGTTTTAGCAGAATGATCTATGCGTGTTCAAAGAAACCCGAGGCACGTAATCCGCTGAATCTGGAGGCGCTTGACGAGATCCCCGTTTTAACCAGAGCAACCCCAAAACTGTTACCCACCAGAAAAGTCGCTGAAGCCATTACAAAGCCACTCGACCAGCTTTCTCACTACAATCTGCATCTAAAATCACCTCCAGACAAAAGCAGCCTCCCCCGAACGTCGCTATGGGTGGATTTCACTTGGTCGACGATCCCGCTCCCCGGAGTAAAATATAGTTTGGAAGTATCACGATTTAAGAATTTCTCTGCCAAAATTGGATCGAACGATGCAGCTTCAGGACAGTTACTGCTGGTAAATCTTCCGGGGACCTACTACGCCCGCGTCACTGCTTCCCTCAAAGGCCAAACAATCCAATCAAAGATAAACGAATTTAAAATGCAAAAAGTTTCGCTCGCGCCCAACTCTGCGAAATAAATGTCTAGGCAGCTTTGCGGAGTCGAAGCAGGGAGAAGGTCACATCGTCGTGAAGTGGCTCATCCGAGGTGAAGGAACGAAGATCTTTTAACAGTTCTTCTTTGGCTGTAGAAAGTGAAGCCGAACTACTCAGGGCTTTTTTGAGAGATTTCTTTACCTGTCGCTCGCCCCACTCTGCGCCCTTGCCGTCTTTAGCCTCAGTGATGCCATCCGTGTACAAGAGCAGGCAATCCCCTGCTGAAATCGAGTACCGCTCACAAGAATACACACTCTCGGCCGCAAAACCTAAACGCTCGCCCCGAGCAAAAAACTCTTCCGCTTTTCCTTTTCCGCTCTCTACTACCTCTTTGCGGATACACAGAGGGGATTCATGGCCTGCATTTGAGAGTAAAATTTCGCCAGTATCGACATCCAGCTGAATCATACACATAGTCATGAGAAGCTTTCCCTTACAAGCTTCAAACAAAACCCGATTCAAAGAACTCAATACCTGATCAGGAGAAGGCGCTGCCCCCGCATTCATAAGTCGTAAAGTTAGAAGGCAACTCTTGGCTACCCCTGTGACCAATGCGGCAGAAGCGCCGTGGCCAGTGGCATCAGCCACCGCAAAATAGATTTTTCTGCCGACGACGAAAGCATCAATAAAATCGCCGCTGCATTCGGTTGCCGGAATATAGCAATTGGACACTTCCAATTCTTGAGACTGCACTTCAGGCGCAATGAGAACGGTGGACTGAAGCAGACTTACGGTCACCAACTCATTCTCCATGCGGCTTTTTTCTGCTGTTTCCACAAGAAGCTGTTGGATCTCTTCAGCCATTGCATCGAATCCACTCGAAAGTACCGACACTTCATCAGAAATTTTACCGCCCTCACTGCCCACGAGGCCTGCCTTGAAATTTCCACGTCCAATTTCGCGAGCTGCAAAGGCCAAGCGTTTCATGCCCGCAGTAAATCGGTTTGCAAAAACCAAGCTCGCAATAAATGCCAGATACAAAATGAACGTAGCTGACACCAGGGTAGATCGAAGTAGCTTTCTCAACGAATGATAGAGCTCAGAGGCAGGGATCTGCGACACTAAAAACAAACCCGGGAAGCCAGCATCTCGAATACTGGCGAAGTACGGGGTACCGTCAATGTTCACCTCAGTACTTTCACTCTGGCGCGTTACTTCCCGAAGCTTAGGAATAAGTGGATGCTGAAAGACTCCAGGCACTAGGAGCTTCGAGGGTTCGCTATGACAAATTATCTTTCCGCGTTGATCCACCAAGAATATCTCTGAAAGATCGGAGCTCTGCAGAGTTTGAATGAGAAACTGTTGGTCCAAGTCGATTCGCGCTAGCCAAGCCGTATCTTCTGTTCCTTGAGCTCTGGCTGGAATAAAGAGACTGAGGCCGAAAAAGTCTTCTTGGCCTTTTGTGCCCTGAACTTTTCCCGAATAGTTACTCAGCTGAATACCTTCCCTTTCACCCACTTTCGCCTTCGCATCGATGCCATTCGCAGCATCGAGCTCAGAGAAGAAACTTCCTCCATAACCACGCGACTTAACCAACTCAAAATTGATGTACTGGGAAAATGGCAAGTATTCTCCGGCGCCTTCTTTCTTGTAGAAGGATGCGCGAAAAATCTCGCCGGCGACCGGCGGGCGAAAAGCCTTGAAAAACTCTTGGACCTTTTCTTCTTTAGGTTCGGCGGCGATTTGCTCCGAGGCGACCACTTGGACCAGTTCCGTGGCCCTTTGAACAATGGCCTTAGTCACTGCCCCGTAAGTGCCATCCATCAATGCGAGGTTAAGGTCTCGGATTAGCAGCTTCTTATCGGCAACGATAACTCGACGTGCACTTAAATAGAAAGTAACGAACGAAACCACTAAGCAAGCAGCCAAGGCGATTAGCACTTGGTACTTAACCGACAAAAATGGTTTCGCTTTGCGCACGTGGACTCCCAAATTCCGTATCGGCAAAAAAGCTAGAAAGAATAAGGGGTTATGATTGTGCGCTGCGTTAACTATGCTTTGATGAGCTTTGCGGGATCGATGCGAACTTTGGACATCGCATTGCGCGTGTCCACAATAAGGCGAGCGTGTATTGCAACAAACTGCCAATCAATGGCGTCGTGATCCGCAATAATGAGCACTGCATCAGCCTCCCGCAATCGCTCAGCGGTGAGTTCCTGACTGCTCAAATTTAAATGTCTGACGCGCTGTTTTGGAATCTGGGCAACATGGGGGTCATGGTACTGAACATCCGCGCCCTTTTTTAAAAGACTCTCAACAATGTGAAGCGCAGGACTTTCGCGAACGTCGTCGACGTTTTTCTTATACGCTACTCCAAGTACCAAGATTCTACTCTTCGCAATCGCTTTCGCACTTCGGTTCAGCCCTTCAGTGACCTTTTCCAAAACGTAGTCTGGCATGCGCCAATTGATCTCGCCGGCGAGCTCGATAAAACGTGCTGGGACTTCAAACTGTGCGGCCTTCCAAGTGAGATAGAACGGATCTATAGGAATGCAATGCCCTCCCATTCCCGGGCCTGGATAGAATGGTTGAAAACCGAAAGGCTTTGTTGCGGCGGCAGCGATTACCTCCCAAATATCGATCCCCATTTTGTCGAAAACAATTTTGAGCTCATTTACAAGCGCGATATTCACGCAACGGTAAATGTTTTCCAGAATCTTGCCAGCTTCCGCTATTTCGGCTGACCTGACAGCCACGACGCTATCGACGATTTCAGCATAAAGCGCACAAGCGAGGCTCCCCCCAACAGGGTCAACTCCGCCAACAACTTTCGGAATTTGCTTAAAACTCGGTTCGGTACGCCCTGGCTCCTGACGTTCCGAAGAATAGGCCAAGAAAAAATCGGAACCCAACTTCAACCCGGTTTTCTCTAGTATGGGTAGAACAATTTCCCTGGTGGTTCCTGGATAACTGGTGCTCTCGAAAATGATCAGTTGCCCGGGCCGCAAGGTCTTTGCGATAGATTGGGCTGTCTTCTCAACAAAGCTAAGGTCAGGCTGGCGGTGCGAATCAAGGGGCGTCGGTACACAAGCGATAATGGCATCGGCTTCCATAAGCCGGGAAAAATCCGCACTCACTCTTAGTGTCTTTTCCTTCAGGCCTTCGGAGATCCACGTTTCGTCCACAGTGTTGAGGTAGGTTTTCCCCTTACGCAGACTATCGATCTTGGCTTCATCAATATCGTAGCCCTGCGCGGAGAAACCGCCCAAGCTGAATTCCTTTAATACCGGCAGCCCCACGTATCCCAAGCCAAGCACGGCGACCGTAGCATCGTGACGCTTAAATTTATCTGTCAATTCCGCTTCCCAGGAAATTGAAGGCACTTTGGCTAAACTATTTTTGGTCTTTCCCATTTGCCATCCCACTTGGTGTTAAGCGGCCTTTGACGAACGCCCGTTGCCTGAATTGGAAAATGATCCGAAGGGCGCCATCTTCGTATAAGGCCCACGCGCCTTATTTAGTACGGCCCATAGAAGGGGAGCCGAACCACTGAGCTGTTCAACCATAGCCGCAAAATGTTTAAGCCGCGTACGTCCACTACAACCGACCACAATCGTCGCATCTGTGGTAGCGCTGACCGTTGCAGCATCTGGGTATTCAATGGCTGGCGGCGTATCAATGAACACGAAATCATATTTCTCAGCAATGCTCTTTAGAACGATGGCGAAGCTTGGGTTCGTAAAGAACTCCGACGGATCGTCCGGTAATGCCCCAGCACCAATAAAGTCCACCTTCTCATAGCAGTTTGAAATAACTGCCTGGGCCAATTGTTCGTTTGGACCAAACTGCGTCGCTAGTCCCTCTTCGGCTAGTGGCGCCAAATTCGCCGTCAAACGGCGCGCGCGTAAGTCAGCGTCAATGAGTAAAACGCGCTTTCCTAGTTTTGTTAGGGCAAGTGCAGTGTTCAGTGTCACAAAGCTCTTGCCATCTCCTGGCCCCGCACTCGTGATGGTAACTAATTTCACCTTACGCTCGCTGCGATCAATAAGCTGTATGAACTTAGTTCTAAGATGTTTGAAGATAAGCGCTTCTCGCGAATCCGGCGGCTGCATGCGCGCCGGAATCATAGGCGCACTCGATTTCGTCCGCCTTCGATCTCCCCATGAAGAAGCGAGATCGGGCACGTAACCAACCACCTTTACCGACAGAGCTTCAACATCTGTGTCGTCCAAAAGAAGTGGATTCGACTGCTCGATTTGGAAAGCGAGCGCAATACCGCCTACGAGGGCAAAGAAGATAGCCATCGCCATAGTTCGGGGCAAGCTAGGATAACGCCGAAGGGTAGCTCGGGATGGTGGTTCCAGTACGACAAGTTGGTGCTCTACCGCGATTCGTCGTATGTCGATGTCAAAAAGCCGCTTGGTTAGCTCTGAGTAAAATAGGTATTGCAAGTCCGCTCGCTTCTGCAGGTACTCGATCTTTCTGCTACGGGCGGCCGGCGATTCCGTCATAGAGTCGGGCTTTAAAATCTTATTCAGCGTTTGTATTCTTGCTTCAAGATAAAGATTTTCCTGTCGTAGTTGCTTCATTCTTCGAGAAAGTCCCTCCCAGTTCCAGGTGGGCTCCCCCTTTTCTTCCCCGGCCGATCGCAACTGCGTCTCGGCCTGTTTGAGGCGCTCCCGCGCTGAAGCGATTTGCGCTTCAATCATTCTCATTTGATGGGAGTTCGCTGCAAACCCCTCGGCGAGCAAAGTAGCCTTCTTAGTAGAAAGCGTGTCGAGTTCTTTTCTAGCAGAAGCCAGCGCGGCCCTGTCGGTAGCTTGCTTGCTGGCTCCTTTCTGGGCCAAATCTGCTAATTGAGAATTGAGTCGCTCGATTACCTTCTGATTTTCTGAGAGCCGGACTTTGGCCTGTTGAAATTCCTCGAGTCCACCGCCACTTGTTACCCCTTTGTAACCCACAGGCAAATCAGAATGACGATTTAGTTCCAAGTAGGATTTATCGATCTCACCAAGCAAAGCCTCGGTTTCGGCCCGCTTCAGTGTCAGATACCTTTTGGAGTCCATCAACTCCTTGAGCTCCGCATCGTTAAGAAAATCTATAGCGGCCTGTAAAACCAAACTTGCAAGATCGATCGCCGACTTAGCGTCACCCATCCTGACCGCAATCTCAAGAGTACCCACCTGTCCACTTGAGAAAGAAAGGCGCGACGCGATTGCGCGTCCGAGTCGACTCAGGCTCTCATCGTTGCGAACATCCGCCGGAGTATTTTCTTCATTTGAACGAGACGAGGTACGCAACTCGTTCGGTTGTAATTTTTTTAGGTATCGTGCGGACTCAGGGTGTTTCAAGACACGCTCTGCCACCATGAGTAGAAATGGCCGACTCTTAAGAAAGCGCAGGTACCTATCAAATTGTTCTCTGGCAGCCATCATTGCCGCCGTCTTACCCGCTGCGTTTTGTCCAATACCGGAGAATGCGTTGTCGGACTTTTGAATTAACAAAACCGACTTTGCTTCATAAATTCGATTCCACTGCCAATCGATGACCGCCAGAGTTGCTGCAGCTAACGCGCAGACTCCAAGCAATTTCCTTCTGCGCCAGATGAGGCCTATGTAGCTGGAAAATGGCATATGTCGTATTGTTTTCGTAATTTTCCTGGAAAAACTTGAGCTTGGATCCTAGCGGCATTGTGGCGTGGGGAAATACGCTGTAAAATTGAATAAACCCCCCGAAATGAGCAGCCCGATGGACTTGACGGTCGTCATCCTGACCTACAATGAAGAAAAAAACTTACCCCAAGCCATCGCAAGCGTAGCAGGATGGGCTAAGGAGATTGTGGTTTTAGACTCCTTCAGCACCGATGGTACGGTCCAACTAGCCCAAAAAGCCGGTGCCAGGGTGTTTCAAAGGAAATTCGACAATTACGCCGCTCAGCGAAAGCACGCACTGCAAGCTTGCGACATCCAAACGCCTTGGCTGTTTTTCCTCGATGCCGACGAATGGCTGATGCCAGAACTAAAGGCAGAGATCTCAAGCTTGCTTGCTACTGACCCAGTTGAAAATGGTTTCTATATGCGCTGCAGACTGTTGTGGCGAGGTCGATGGATTCGAAGAGGCTACTACGCCGTTTGGTTTCTGCGCCTTGCACGAACCAAGGAAATACGAGTCGAGGAACGAAGCGTAAATGAACACCTATTGGTAAATGGACCGACAAAACGGCTCCGCTACGATTTCTACAATGAGAACCACAACGGAATTCAGCGTTGGCATGAAAAACACTTGAAATATGCGCGCCTTGAAGCAGAGGAGGCATTAAAGACACCGTCCGAGAAGCCTCGACTTTGGGGAGCGAATGCTCGGCCAAAACGTTGGATTCAATACTATATTTGGAAAAATCTTCCACCGCTCGTGCGGCCTTGGCTCTTTTTTGGGTACCGCTATTTTCTACTCGGCGGATTTCTAGACGGACGCCAGGCATTTAGCTACCACTTCCTACAGGGTTTGTGGCTTCACACTCTAATCAGCCTGGAAATTGAAAATATTCAGGCTGGCAAAGATCTGTAACGGCGCAGTAAGTTTTGGGATCTATGCAATTTCTTTTAAGCTAAGACCCTTTTTTACCGATCAGGACAGGGAGGAATCCTATGCACTGTCGGCAAAGCACAATCTCTCTTCTTGCCCGCTTAGTCTGCCTGTTGGCAGCGGTCTCTATGCCATGCAACGAAGCATTCGCCGACTTGCCAAGAGGTGTCGATCCCACCGAAAACGACCGTATCCACAATCGCGCCGAAGAGTACTTTTCTGAGCAGGTGCCAGGGGAAGTGCTCATCACTGTTCATTTGCTTGGCGCGGTGAATCGACCTGGAGTCTATCACGTTCCAAGAAGCACTGACGTTGTGCACCTAATTTCCCTAGCTGGAGGCACTCGGCCCGATGCGGATCTTTCTCATGCTTCAATAAAACGTCGTTCAAAGGCCTCTGAAGAAGTCATACAGTGCAACCTGAAAGAATATGCGGGAACACCCGGGGTGTATCCCCCTACACTGTTGGCCGGTGACATGGTTCTGGTTTACGCGAAAGATCCCTTTATCGCTCCGGATACTCTGGCCGTGCTTTCTGTAGTGACCACACTTTTCTCCATCGCGGTTTCAGCAACACTCGTGTTTAAGGCCCTTAAGTAAAACAAATGGCTACGGCGGCAGAAAAAATCAGTATCGCAGAGCGCCTCTCAGCCGGGGCCATTCCCATGCGGGTTTCATTTGCATTTTCCCTAGCTATCGGGATTGGTCAGCTTCTCACAAACACCGACCCCATTTTTGCCCTGCTTTTCTTCTCTTACACCCAGTTCTTTGTCATAGCGTTTAACTCGCTGGGTGGAGCAAGAACAGTGAACGGACTGGCTCTGGCAGCGCTTGCGCTTAAGACCGTCCTCATCTCCCAAGTCGCAAAACTTGGTCTATTGGAACCCGCTCACTCGAATCTCACCACCCCTATTCTTACGATGGGAGTTATGACGGTGGGAATGTTCACTGTCGCTTGTGTCTCTTTCCATCTAGGATCGATTCGCACCCCAAAACAAACGCATTTCCTTTCCATCGTCGACCCGGTGAGGCTTCGAAGAATATCTATCACGAGTCTCGTTGTTGGTTTCTTTGGCTCACTCGTCTACTTTGGGCTTTCAGTCGAATCCCTTGGCCCCATGGGCGCAGGCATGGCCAGCTACCTTAAGTTTGCACTTCCTCTGTCGACAGTTTCAGCGGTTGGCGCAAGAGTGATGGAGACTAGCAGGAAACATTGCACAGACTTCTTGGTCCTTTTTACTGTCCTGGTCCAAGTTGTTTTGGGTGTGGTCACTACAAGCAAGAGCCTGAGCTTTGAAGCATTACTCTGCTTGGTCCTAGCCGCTTATTACTTTGGCTACCGTCCAAAGATGATAGCGATCATAGTAGGGGCGGGAGCCGCGTTCTTTCTTACCACTGTAATTGTTCCCATCACCTTCCTAGCGAGAGATCTCGTATTTACGGAAACTCTTCCAAAGAAGGTCGAGATTGTTACTAAGATGGTTTCCGAACTTCTTAGTAGCTCCGAATCTTTGTCTTCTGTCTACGAGCAGCGTAAGGAAGATGAGATCAACTTCTTAACGGAAACCGGCGGCTACTATGAAAACGCCCGAAGCATGCTGCTTGAGCGCTTCTCCCTGATTAAAGCAGCGGATATTCTAATTTCGAAATCTGCACTAGCAGGGACTCTGGGAATGCGCTTTTTCTTTTCAACGCTGGATATTCTTCCCACCTCCGTAACTGGAGACACCCCGTTTAAGAAGGGAATTTTCCTGGCTCATTGGGCGGATGTCACTTCGGACGAAGATGAAAACACTGCCGTTTCGTTCACTATGTTTGGTGAGGCGTATGTCTACGGTGAGTGGCTTGGCTTGGTAATGCTTTCTGGATTTCTTTTTGCTTTATTCCTTTTCGCAAACGCTCTAGTGCTTTCTCCGCTACCGAACAACATTTGGAGTATCTGGCTGTTGGTCCTTATCCAAGGTCCAATTGCGGAAGTAGGCCCGGCTTGGCTTCTTTTTCACGTAACCCGAGTTTTGCCATTCTGTTGGATGCTAAGCCACGCCTTCTGCTGGGTATCAAAAAGTAGTTCTCCAAGGCATCTGGAACAAACCTCTATTTGAACCTATAGTAGACAAATGTGTGCCATTGCTGGGGTTCTCTCTCACCGCGAAGAAAAAAACCGACTCGTAGCGTTGCGGGACTGCATGGTGCACCGCGGCCCAGATTCCGGCACCGCCTTCTACGCTTCGTACGATGAAGGCAGCACTCATGTAGCTTTTGGCCACAGACGCCTTGCCATCCGCGATCTCAGCCCGAACGCAAAGCAACCAATGACGGACTCCTCGGGGAGATTCACGCTCATCTACAACGGAGAAATTTACAATCACACCGAACTACGCAATCGACTCGAAGCGTCAGGTGCCGGCCCATTTCACTCAACGGGCGACACCGAAGTACTTCTAAAAGCATGGGTCCTATGGGGCGATAAAACGCCCGAGCTGCTCCAAGGCGAGTTTGCATTTGCTATCTGGGATCAGTCGGAGCGAACCCTTACCCTTTGCCGAGATCGGCTCGGGATCAAACCGCTGTACTATTGTCACAACAAAGACGGTTTTGCATTTGCCTCGGAAGTATCCGCTCTCGCTAAAGCTGGTTTTCTTGGAACCAAAATTTCTGCCAAAGCTATAGATTCGTATCTCGCATTTGGAAGCGTCGCGGAGCCTCACACTGTATACGAGGGAGGCCATGTAGTCGAAGCCGGCAGCTTACTCAAAGTGTCTTCGCAAGATTTTAAAATCGTGTCGCGCCGATTCTGGCAGAACCCATTTGGGTATCTTAGCGTCAACGACTCAATTGATTTAGATTTTGTCGCAGGGCTCTTAAGCGATGCTGTCACATGTCGTCTAGTATCTGATGTCCCTCTGGCGCTGTTTCTTTCGGGTGGCATCGACTCGGGCAGTATCGCAGCCGCAGCGACACGAGGCACCTCTTCAGAACTATTTACTCTAAGTGCGTTCTCGGAAGAGGGGGAGTCGGCAGACCGTCGAGAGGCAAGAAGAGTTGCGGCTTGGCTTAAAACCCGCCATACCGAGGTGCCACTTCCCGGTTCCATTTTCGCGACGCTGGCAGAGCGTGCAATTCATAAAATGGACCAGCCTTCCATGGACGGAATTAATACGTTTGCTATTTCCGAAGCAGCCCATCGCACTGGTTTTAAAGTTGCGCTAAGTGGAGTCGGTGCGGATGAATTGTTTTGTGGCTATGGACACTTTCACAGAGCAAAACATTTTGCGTGGCTACGACGCGTCCCAAAACTCCCATGGGGAAGGTTTTCTGGGCGTCCATCTGAGAAGCTCGCGGCGTTCTATTCCAGCTCTAAAGAAATTTGGGACTATTACGGAATTTCTCGAGCCCTGTTTCTAGATTCTTCAAGATCAAAACTCATTGCCGGCCAAGACACCACCCCACTAAGCAAATGGGTAAGAGAACTTGTTCCGTGGATTGAAAATGTTCGTGACCCCATAAATGCGCTAAGCGCGATGGACATAGAAATTTATCTAAAGAATGTTCTCTTGCGCGACACTGACAGTATGGGAATGGCGAACTCTTTAGAAATCCGCGGGCCGTTCTTGGATCACCGTTTAGTGGAGCTGGTCGCATCCATTAGTGGCCGCTCAAAGGTAGCGGGGACAAGAAACAAACCCTTAATCCTTCAGACGATAGGGAAGGATTTGCCTAAAGAATCCATCGAACGGAAAAAATCGGGTTTCAGCTTTCACTGGAATGAACTTATTGATGGCGCTCTGCAAAACCAAGTTCGAGCGACGTTTAGCTCAGACTACGGTGGAGTTTGGTACCAACTCGGAATTGATTTACAGGTGGCTGAAAAAGTATATTCCGACTATTCAAAACGAAAAAATGGAGTCATTTGGAGCCAGGTATGGGCCTTGTATTCGCTGGCCAACTGGCTACTAGCTCACCGATCAACGGCCTCCGAAACCAAGCCAATAAAGTCGGCGGTGTAGGCACGCCAACTCCAATCCCGGGACTGCATTCTCTTGTGTCCTTCGTCGACAAGGCGCGTTCTCGTCGCCAATCTTGAAACTTCCAGGATCTTATCAGCGGCATCCGAAACATTGCCCACTTGGTAATACAAAGCGGCACCCCCGCAAATCTCGCGGCACACCAAGAGATCCGTTGCCACTACGGGAACCCTGTTTCCCATCGCTTCAAGCAGTGGAAAACCGAAAGACTCACACAGGGAAGGAAATACCAGTGCGTCGGCATCTCTATAGAACGAACCCATTTGATTAGAAGGAATTCTACCAAGAAAAACTAAGCTATCGAGAACGCCTAGGTCTTTAGCAAGCGCCGAAAGAGAAGCTACAGTGGTCGAATCAGTTTCCTTACCCAACGTAAGGGAGAGGCGAAAATCGACGTTGCGCCGCTTTAATTCGGCAACGGCCCGCAGAAGAAATTCAAATCCTTTGTACCAAGCATAGTGCGCCACGTAGAGAAGTTTCAGTCCACGGCAGTCGTGCGCCTTTGTCACGTGGCCCACACTCGTTTCCAGATCGAACCCATGGGGAAGCACGGAAAACTTCGACTTGGGAATGCTCGGCAACTTACTCTGCATACCGGCGACCATTGCATGGGTGGGAGCAACTATGAGCGTAGCTCGACGGGCAGTTTTCTCGATCAACCACCGTCGGCATCGCTCTGCAAACGAGAGATGAAAAGTAGCTCCCTGCGGACCGTCCCAGAAGTGCAGCGCATTTCGCTCAAACAGAATGTGGGGGGCAGGCGAAAACACCGGACCAAAGTTCGCTAACGATACAACGGCATCAAATTTTCCGAACCACAACCGGAATGGAAGCAAAACTTGATCGTGAATAAACCGAAAAACTGGGTTCTTGCTAAATATACCGCCCGGGTTTTTCAAAACAACTGCCGAACTGTGTACATGCAAATTTTCAGAGGAGCGAACTAGCACGAGGAAAGTGTGACCCTGGGGATCGGCCGAGAGGGCCCGCAAAAAGTTCTCTAAGTGCCGAGCGCCACCGCCCATCGATATGCCTAGAGCATGAATACAGATTTTCACTTAGAAAAGAATAGCTCGACCGGGGGGAACTTGGCGAGCGTTCAATGAAGTTGCATCAACAGCGAATGCACGCCGGTCCAACTAATTTGGGCTCCAATGCACAGAATGATAAATGCCATCAGCCGCATACTTACCTTTGTGGCTGAAGGGCCCACCCGCTGAAGCAGAGATACCGTGTACGCAAGTGAAAGGTAGACGGTTACGGCCAAAGCCAAGAAGCTAATCAAAGCACCGCCTCGGCTAACAAATGTCTCAATCCAGGTATCGTGCGATGTATGAGCGCTCAAGGTTAAGGTCACTGCCACGCTTCCGGGTCCAACGGTAAACGGAAAGGTGAACGGATAGAAAGTCTGATCGGCAAGAGTACCCGGTTGGGGTGTACCGTCTTTTTCGGTATCTACTAAGTCGGTCGCCGTCAGCATTTTCCAACCCATTGAAACAAGGACCATTCCCCCCGCCGCCTGAACTACTGGAATAGATATGCCAAAAAAAGCGAGTAAAGCGCTGCCCGCAAAAAGAACGACAGTGAGTAGAACAAACGTATTGCGCGCCACCTTTCTTGAAATAAACTGGCGAGTGGTGTCGTCAATATTGGTAGTAAGGGGAAGCAAGATAATCGCCGACCCAATTGGGTTCAAAACCGGAAACAAGGCGGCAAAAACCACAGGAATCGTCTGGATCAAAATGCCAAGTAAATGAGTGTCCATAATCGACTCCTTATCTACAACAGGTTAGAAAAGTATTCTATGGTGGCTACGGTAATTTTTCTGCTTCTTTCCAATATCTTCATGACCTATGCCTGGTATGGCCACTTGAAGCACCTCAACCACCAGCCAATTTGGATCGCTATACTAGTCAGCTGGGGGATAGCATTTTTCGAATACTGCCTCCAGGTACCCGGGAACCGCATAGGATTCCGCTTTTACTCGTTGCCCCAACTAAAAGTGCTTCAAGAAGTCATAACGTTGTTGGTCTTTGCGGGTTTCGCCTATTTTTACATGGGGATCCGCCTAACAACGAACATGATTTGGGCGGGCATTTGCCTAGTCGGAGCCGTGTATTTTGTGTTTAGAGACTCTCCAACTTAGAAAGTCAGAGGGAGCTCCGTACGCTAGTCGTTACCCTGAGCAAATTCGGTGTACTTCGTAGCTCGTCCCTTGGATAGTTCGACGGGATACTTACGGGCGTTTTCTTCCAACTTCTCCCATAGCGCCTTTTCTAGGTCGATTCCAAAGCCATCCGCAAGGCGGAGCAAGTAGAAAAGAATGTCCGACATTTCATGGCGTAGCGCTTGGGCTTTCTGAGGCGACTCGGCTAAACGGTAAGATTCCTCGGCTGTCAGCCACTGAAAAAGCTCCAGTAATTCACCCGCTTCCCCGGCAAGTGCCATAGCTAAGTTCTTGGGGGTGTGGAACTTTTCCCAATCGCGCTCCCTAACGAAGTTGCGCTGAAATTCCTGGATTTTGCCAATATTGAGGACCTGGTGATTTTCCATAGCCCCCGAATTGACCTCAATTCTCGCTGGAACGCAAACACAGGATATGGTCTATTGCCGTCCCAATGGACGACCAAGCCCAAATGCACCCGGCCAAGGGGCCGAAAAAGCCTTTTCAGCTTTGGAAGAGACCCTCTCTCAAGCTGCAAACCACCACACTTTGGGAGTACCCCTCTCAACATTACGGAACCGGAATGCAAGGGCACAAAGACTATAAGGGGGCGACGCCTTCTTATGTCATTTGGAACCTACTAGAGCGCTATACGCGCGAAAACGACACCGTGGTGGACCCAATGTGCGGGAGCGGTACCACACTTGCCGTTTGCCAAGACTTAAAACGAAAAGGCCTGGGTTTTGATATTGCCCCCTTCCGGGAAGACATTGTGAAGGCGGACGCCCGAAATCTCCCCCTGCAGCCTGAAACCGTAGACTTCTTTTTTATGGATCCCCCCTATTCGAACCATATTCGGTATTCCGGGGATCCCCAATGTATTGGCGAACTGGATTCACGTACCCCCGACTATTACCAGGCAATGAATCAGGTGATTGGCGAGGCATTTCGGGTGCTCAAGAACAAGCGGTACTTCGCTATTTATGTTTGTGACTCCTACAAGAAGGGCAAGCCTTTCTCGCCCATTGGCTTTGAACTCTTTGAGTTGGCTAAGCGCCAATTCCACCCAATCGACATTATCAGCGTGACTCGGCACAACCGGACACTAAAACGCAACCACTGGCACACTGCCGCAGTCGATGGAAACTACTTCCTTCGCGGATTTAACTACTTATTCTTGTTTAAAAAGGACACCGACAAGCCGCTATTCCACCTACCCCTCTAGTGCTAGGATTCGTCCAGCCATGCCTACATCTGCAGTAATATTTTGGACTGGTTTCCTAGTTACCGCTCTGACGGGTTTTTTTAACCTGAGCATTATCAGCATTGACGACTACAACAACGGCTTTGCGATCATGGTGCCCGCACAGGAATCTCCTCACTGGCGAGCGCTTATTTCCGGAATTCACCCCTACGTTCCAAAGCTGCTTCTTTTGGGCCTCGGTCAGATTCCCCTGCTATTTGGAATTTTGGATCCCATTTCCCAAATGCGATTCGCCCTCGCTCTACTGGGAGGAGTGGTTTTCGTGCTCCAATTTTGGGCCACCACCGCATTTTTCGATAGATCAACAGCGCTCCAACGCAGAATTGCCCAGGTTTTGATTTGCTTCTATTGGGCCCTTCCTTTGTTTTCTACTCGTCCGATGATTGAGACTTTCTGCATGCCCTTTCTTACTTGGAGTGCAGTTCATGCAAGAAACTACCAACGAAGCACGTCACCGCGCTCACTACTCATGGCATTGGGCTTTCTTGGTTTGGCCTCCATGATGAGATTTCAAGCAGGGATTTGCGTTCTAGGCCTTGCATGCGTGGTCCTACAAACTAGGCGGCCGCGGGAGTTGTCCCTTTTCTTGGCCTTCGGCCTAGGGGTTTTCGTCCTTACGGGCCTTCCCGACTGGTTTCTACAAGGGCGTTTTCACAGTCAGCTTAGAAGCTATGTTGAATACAATATCCAGTACTCGGGGGAACATTTCGGGCGTATGCCATTTTACACCTTCTTGGCACTTACCTTTGGCCTGACCCTTCCTCCAGCATTGCTCTCTAGGTACCGCGGTTTTGCGTGGAAAGAGGCCTTTGCCGGATACTTGGCCCCCCTGAGTTACTTCGTGTTTTTTCTCCTCGCCCACACGTTATCGCCCCACAAGGAGGAGAGATTTCTTGTTCCCGTTGTCCCGATCTTCCTTTTTTGCCTGGTTCCACTCGCTGCTTGGCTACGGGAAGCCGGCGCCCCCTGGCGCAAGGCCTGGTTCGTGGGCCTCAACGCCT
Source organism: uncultured Pseudobdellovibrionaceae bacterium (assembly GCA_964616705.1). GTDB lineage: Bacteria > Bdellovibrionota > FAC87 > UBA2466 > UBA2466 > JAIEOG01. The sequence continues at coordinate 51,625 of CAZTRP010000014.1, read as the reverse complement.
TTCTGCTTTTGGTGACGTGTACCAATACGGCGCAAAGAAATCTCATTCAGCTCACCGCGTGGCTTGCTCTTCACCCGGAAATTTCTGCCGTCGATGGCGTTGGGGGCGCTCTGGTGTTTTACCCACAAGCCCTGTTACTTCGAAAGGTTCAATGGGCTTCCATCGCTCGAGCAAACTATTCGAATTCCAACTGCTCGACGCTTTCATTGCTTCGATCCGATTTTGTTCCAGATACGGATTGGAATGCACGATACGAAAAAGTGACGAGTTTTGAACCGGGGTGGGTCGAGAAAGTACTTATCCGAACAAATTCTAAAAATGCCCGCCGTGGCCCCCTCGTAGCGTACCTACCGAAAAGGTGTTCAGCGCTCACCACGGACTAAATCTTCGTAGCGGACCATACCGCCTATTTCAGCGGATTTTCGTTTCTTAGGGACGCGGCTTACGGGATTTAAAGAAAGAGCGGCGCGCCGCTTTAAGAAATACTTATACACCACAGAATCTTTGCCCAGTTTTTCTTGAACTAGCGCCTCGGCCTCACCAAGATCTAGAGACTCCGCGTTCTTTACCAGTTCATCAAACAAAACCCGCGTGGCCCCAATGGCGAGCGACGGAAATGCCCCATCATCGACCTCTCCGTAACCAACAATCTGCATTGAGTCCCAAAGCTCTTGTAATGCCTTTGAGTAAACCCTTTCGTTTCCAGGGCCAACCAGACGGCAACGTTTCTTTAGCTCTTTAGTAGAAAGCGGGGAGTCTTCTTCAAGCACCCGCAATAACTGACTAGCAGCACGACTTAGGGAGCTATCAGGAACTCTAAGGAGCGCTAAAAATGCCGAGAAGATCTCTTTTGAAAGAAACGTAGCTCGGCCACGGAACCATTTTGTGTAAACCACTTGTCCGGAACGCGAAATCGCTTCACGTAGGTGCCACAGATTAGCCACGCGATTGTCTGCACCCTCAGAGTCCCATTCCCAACGCATTTTGGTTCTTGGATAGAACTCCGACCACAATGATCGGGGTTCCGGCCGATTTTGCAGGGGATAGACTAGAAGAAGTCCCCGATTTTGTATTTTTTCTACAGCGTCTTTGAGTTTCATAGCGATTCTCGGCCACACCTACCACACAGACGTGCCGGATGTCCTCTTTCGTGGTACGAGATCCGCATGCAATTTTCAATGCCCGCGGAATGGGAACCTCACAAAGCCTGTTGGGTAGCTTGGCCTAGCCACGCTGAACTCTGGGGCGAGGAGGAGCTCGTCGAAGTCCAAAAGGAGTTTGTCGAACTCTGTAGAGCTATTTCCTATGCCCCGAGTGGTTCAGTTGGCGAGGCCCTTTGTGTCTTAGCTCCCAATCCAATGCGCGCCGAACAGGCCAGACAGGCGTTATCTGGACTTGAAATTCGTGTTTTCGAGATTGGCTTTGGCGATATTTGGTTGCGAGACACGGGCCCCCTATTTTTACGGACCCCTGGCGCAGAGTTGAAGGCTGGCTGCTTTATCTTCAATGGATGGGGAGAGAAGTTTAATTTGCGCTATGACGATGAAGTCAACCGGCGCATTGCCGAAGCTTCGGGGTATGACGGGGTGCCTTTCTCTTGGGTTCTCGAGGGGGGATCCATTGAAGTGGATGGGGAAGGAACGGTCCTTACCACCGAACAGTGTTTGCTCAATGTGAACCGAAATCGAAGTTTTTCCCGCGAAGAAGTGGAAAAGCACCTCATCGATTCTCTAGGAGTAAAAAAAGTCCTCTGGCTCTACGAGGGCCTGCTCAACGATCATACCGACGGCCATATCGACACCTTGGCCCGCTTTGTAGCACCCGGGAAAGTAGTGTGTATGGCACCGGCCGATTCAAGCGATCCAAATGCTTCTGTTTTGAACGAAATCAAGAGTGACCTTGAAAAAATGTCCGATGCACGCGGAAGAAAACTCCAAGTACATACAATTACCTCTCCCGGCAAAGTTCTTAGTGAGGATGGGCAGGTTCTCCCTGCGAGTTACGTGAATTTTTATATTTCTAACCATTCAGTAGTAGTGCCGACCTATGGCACCAACCGTGACGCATTGGCAATTGAACAACTTCGGCCTCTGTTTCCCGGAAGAAAAGTAATTGGATGCCCCGCTTCAACTTTGCTACAAGGGGGCGGAGCTTTTCACTGCATTACCCAGCAAGAACCCAAGAGGACCTAGGGCATGGCGAAAGAACTCGTAAGCGTAGCCGCGATTCAATGCGCTCTCACTGATAGCGAGAAGGAAAATACGGAAAAAATTTCCCATTGGATCGCAGAAGCGGCTCGCCAAGGCGCCCAAGTGATTCTGGCTTCCGAACTCTTCGAAGGTCACTACTTTTGCACCGTTGAGTCACCAGCCTTTTTTTCTCGCGCCAGGCCGGTTGCAAACCATCCCATGCTTGCGCATTTTTCTGCTCTCGCCAAAAAGCACGGCGTGGTACTTCCGATTTCCTTTTTCGAGCGCGAGGGACAAGCCCATTACAATAGTGTGGCCATGCTAGATGTCGACGGCAGCATGATGGGACTCTACCGAAAGAGCCATATTCCCGACGGACCGGGCTACGAGGAAAAGTTCTATTTCAATCCGGGCAATACGGGTTTCAAAGTTTGGAAGACGCGTTTCGGATGCATTGGCGTCGGCATTTGCTGGGATCAGTGGTACCCAGAATGTGCTCGAGCTATGGTGCTTCAGGGGGCTGAAATACTTCTCTACCCTACCGCCATTGGATCAGAACCATCGAACCCCGATCCCTTAGCAACAAAAGACCGCTGGCAAAGAGCCATGATCGGCCATGCGGTAAGCAACGTCGTTCCGGTAGTGGCAGCAAATCGCATTGGAACTGAAGGATCACAGCAATTCTATGGGCATAGTTTCATCGCGGATGAAGCGGGCGGTTTGGTAAAAGAATTAGATGCGAAATCCGAAGGGATTATTCTTGCTAGATTTGACTTGGAAGAAATCCGAGCTGCGCGAGCAGGCTGGGGATTTTTTCGAGATCGACGGCCCGAGCTCTATGGCGCCTTGCTAACTCAGGATGGGACAACGGCGGAGAAAATTTAACCAAGGTCGCCGGTCCTACGTACTAGTAATTTTTATTTTGTCGCTTTCCACTCTTTCAGCAACTCAATATCCTCTGGGGTGAGTCCTGCTTTCATCTCTGCAACCGTCGTAGCGGCAGCCAATGCGCGACCAGGTGAAACTTCTCCCTTTTCTTCTAAATTAAAACTAGCGGTGGCAAAAGACTCCAAAGAGCTCGCTTCGCCGGGGCCGTGACACCCTTTGCACTTATTGAAAAGCCTCGCCAATGCAGCCGCTTTCCTATCAGAAGTATTTGCACCTTCTGAGGGAGCGACTTTAGTGGCTGGTTTTTCAGTACGACTTGGCTGTGCACTCGATGCCGCCACACTTGCAGTCGCGGCTGGTTTTGCGGGCGTAGCAACGCTTTTTGGTTTACTGGAGATTGGCTTTGAGAAGGAAGAAATCGGGGGATCCGAAATAGCCCCCTCGCGGTCCAAGGAACAAGCATCGACTGCCTTGATAAGCCTCGGCATAACGTCCGAGCCGACGTTGGATGGTCTCGTCGTACCATTTCCTCCGCTCTTATGAGCGTCATCACCCTCTGCCAAAATTGAGGAAGAGGATACTGCCAGGGCCAATACAAAAATAGAAGCGTAAATAGCTTTCATAGTGACCTAAGTACTGCAAAGGCGCGGCCAATTCTCGCAGTTCTCAGTAGACCGAAAGTGTGCGAATGGGGGCGTGCGACTCCTAGCAGAGAATGCCGCGTATTCCGATTGAATAGGACCCGATCCTAAAAGCCCCCACGACCGCTTTCATTAGGCCCCTGTCAAACCTCTCGTCACCACGACGAAAAATTAAACGAAAAAATTACGAACTCTAAAAGTCTTGCAAGTCGGCTGGGGCCACCGCCCGCCGGCACCGGAGTCTAGCTGTCGAATGGGCGTCGAGCGGGCAACTATCTCATCAAAGCCAAAAGCCGTCTTCCGCGAGCCGAGCGGGAGGAAAACAAATAGAAATCTAAAATCCCCAGGCGGACCATTCGACAGCTAGCCGCAGGGGCCGGCGGGCGGTGGCCCCAGCTGACTTGCAACTCCTTGCCATCGAGCGCTCGCCGTCAGTGCAAAGTAGCCACAGGCCCAAGACAAGTTCTCAGCGGCCTATCCAAGTAAGTCTTCATGGAAGATTCGAGCGGGTCATTTTTCCAATCGCAAATACTCCGCAGCCTCTCCGGAGTCCAAAGAGAAACGGCGATGCCTGACCGGAGCCGGTCCTTTTGCGAACACACTTTTATCTTTAAGTTGTCTTTTTGTGATAGCGCTTTTGGCAGAGGAACTAGAACATCGAGGTCTTTACGCACAGACCACTTTTTGCGGTCAAAAAACTTTTGTCCATTTAGGGATACTTCGACTTCGGGTCCCCCTCCCAAACCCAAGTATTTAGCCCCAATCGCCCCGTTCCAAGCTTCGGAAGTGGGCCTAAGCTCAACGCAATTATTCCCGGAAGACGTAGGAGTACGATCAGCTGAAGTTTGACTGCCGAGGCCAACAAAAGGGGATCGCTGTTCGGGCGGCAAGGCGGACTTGCTTTCAAGCTTAGACCAGGTAGAAGCGACCGAGCGATTGGATACCTCAAAAGCTGTCACAAATGAATCGTTGAGGCTCTTGGCTACTTCGTAAACGAAATACGATGACGCCGGAATTTCTTCAAAACGCTTCGACGGAATGGGAAACAGACGACGGAAATGTGGGCTTCCCTCCATAGATTGGACCATTGGGCTATGCTGACACAGTACGTAGTCCGACTTAAATGCATACCGCACGGGTCCAAGCAAATAGGGAACCTCGGCAAGGCGCAGCGCCATTTTTAATGAGGTAAATCCGGGATGGGACTTTTCAATCGCGCCCGGATCACCGAGGTCGGAAAATTGCACATTTGGATTCCAATACAGAATCGGGCCGCCCGTATACCAATCGCAGTTGAAAACTTTCTTGCCATTGGCTTCCGGAGGCAACGCCAGTATCGCCTGTCTTAGTTCCGACATTGGAACGCTTGGAGGAAATGGCCTAATCCATACACTTGGAAATTCCGGCAAAAGGAAAACAAACCCCATGACAAAAAACGCCGCCCGTTCTTTTCCTCCTCGTGCCGTACGTCCAATAACAAGCGCAGCGAAAACCAAACCTAACGGACCGGCATATTCCACTGCACGATAAGAAAGCAGTAAAAGCGCAACAAACACAGCAGTCAGTCCAAATAGGAATAGAAATTCTGGTTCCCAGAATACCTTGGTAGCGCGTTTCTTGGGGCGCGTAGGCGCCCATTCCATGGACAATTGCCAAAGAGCAATGGTTAGTATCGCAAGAAAAAATGGCACTCTGCCAAATAGCTGTTCCTTTAGCCATCCCTGCACTTCCATGGAGCTCTCACTCAGTGGAATTTGGACGGGCCTCAGAGTCGCCGTGAAAACGTTCGTTACCATTTCCAAAGAGTGAGGAAAGGCAGGGTGCAAACAAATGCCCGCAATGAGTGCTGCGCCCCCGATTGCCGAAGTCTTGAGCCACTTGGGAGAGTAGATTCGGCCAAGTAACGCTGCGAACAAAAGCGCAAGCGCCGGAAAATAAATCGCGTGGTAACTTAGCGGAAACAAAAAAGCAGTAGCCGCAACGACCCAAACGTTCGATTCCACCAAACCAAAGACCAGCCCAAGAAAGAGCGATTCCGCCAACAGCGAAGGACGAAGCGCCAGAAACCGAGAGACAGTGTATGGGTGCAAGAGCAAGTAGAGGGACAATCCAAGCGCCCAACCCCAATGCAGGTACCTACGACAAAACTTAAAGACCAGCAGCGCGAGCAAGGTAACAAGAATCGGCACTAGAGCTCGGGCAGCATTCTCGCCTCCCACCTTCCACGCCAGCGCCGTCAATCCAGTAAACAAGAAATATTCGTTGTCGTAGTGCTCGCTCCAACTCAAATCTGTTGCCTGCGGAATTTTTTCAATAAACCCTTGCTCGGCCATCTGCCTGCCAAGTGCAAAATGCAGGAATTGATCGGGTTCGGAATTGGCGCCATCTTTGTGGAACTGCCACACATAGATCGAAGCGCCGAGAAGGACAATACTTGCGACAAACCACGGGACAGGCCGAAATTTCCGCTTTGACATGGTTTACATCATATCAAACGGGCGACGGAACGAGCGTTGTAAAACGAGGGTGTTTTCTTAACCCAATGCGGCACATCAAGCCTTCGAAAGAGCAACGCAGCACTCCTAAACCATACTTAACACTGCGCTGAAATCCGATGGAGCTGGCCTCGGGAAAATATTTTGTAGGGACCGAGATTTCCCCTAAACGAAATTTTGCGACATGGCACTGAACGAGCATTTCGTTGTCGAACACAAAGTCGTCGCTATTTAAATCAAAGGCGATTTCTCGAAGTACGCGGGCAGAAAAGGCTCGATAGCCTGTATGGTATTCCGAAAGCTTTTGACCAATTAGCAAGTTTTCAAGCGCCGTAAGAATCCGATTGAAAACGTATTTGTACATGGGCATTCCGCCCTCAAGTGCCCCTTTGCCGAGAATTCTCGACCCAAGGGCAACATCGTACACCCCGCTGGTAACTAAGCCGGCCAAAGCAGGCAATAGCTTAGGTTCGTACTGATAGTCGGGGTGCAGCATCACAGCGACATCCGCCCCTTCAGCAAGGGCAGCTCGGTAGCAAGTTTTTTGATTTCCCCCGTAGCCACGATTGAGATCGTGGCGAATCACCTTGAGAGGAAATTCACCCTTCAAACGCTCCGCGACTTTTACCGTTGCATCACTGGAGCAATCATCCACTAAAATGAAAAGATCTACGACGCCTGAGGGAACATCTCTTAATGTCTTTTCCAGCGTCTTTTCCGCGTTATAGGCAGGAAGGACGCATACTATTTTTTTCCCATCGAGCATGGGCGCATCCTACTAAGGAACGATTTCCACGGGAACCCCGAATTTAACTACCTTGGGGGGAAAGCAAACTTTGTCGTCGCAGGCCTGATACCGAACGCTGCCCTGCATTTCCTGCTTTCCAGCCGCTCCATTTTGGGCAGCTCGAATGGGTATTCGTACTTCAAACCGACCGTCATAGGTATCGACCAAAGCGTCCATTCCAGGAACTTTGTAGGGCTTCGGTGGGGGATAAACTGCCGGACTTGCCTCTAAATCCTTGCCTCCAACCACTTCAACTTTGGTAGCTATAAGCTGGGGCCGAGAGGCTGGGTTCGCATGTACGTGAAAGCCCTGCTGGACCTTGAGCTCCACAACTGCTTCGGCAGCGGCCCCGCGTTTCACCCGGGCTGGCCGTACACCTTCGACATTCAGATGCGACGGCGTTGGCGCGGCAGTACAGGCCCAAGTAATGGTAAAAGCAAGAAAGAGGTTTCTCATAGGCCTACTAGGATTGCAGGCCTTAGCGGTTGTGGCAAGACGCTCTGACAAGTAAGATGCAGCCCTGTTATGCACGAGCTCTCGACCCAAACAGTGGACTACGCCCAGCGCCTTGTACGCCTGCAATCTGCGGGGCTTCGCCGTTGGATCGATGTCCAAGCCCCCTACCGCGCACATTTAAGAAACCTCAAGCTCGGTTTCACTCTGGATCTCGGAGCCGGGGTCGGTCGAAACCTCCTTCACCTGAAAGGTGAGGGCGTGGGAGTGGACCACAACCCCGAAGCCGTCAGGCAAATGCGCGAACGAGGGCTTGTCGCCTACACAAGCGAAGAGTTCATGCAGTCGCCGTATGCGCGTGCTGAGCGATTTGATTCAATTTTATTTGCCCACGTCGCTGAGCATCTAGAGTGGGACAATGCTATAGGGCTGCTCGCGGAATACCTGAAGTTTCTCAAACCCGGAGGAAAACTTGTCGTCATCACTCCGCAAGAGGCCGGATTTCGCTCCGATCCCACTCACGTGAATTTCTTAGACGACAAAGCGTGCATTGAACTTGTAACAAAGCTCGGCCTTAAAGTGATCCAAAGTTACTCCTTTCCCCTGCCTCGTTTCACGGGACGTTTTTTTCCCCACAATGAATTTGTCACTTTGGCGCAGAAATGATTGGGTTCGCCATCCCGTTTTACTCGGGGCAGGAATTTTTAAAGCGCTCCATCCAAAGCGTAATTGACCAGACTTATCCAAATTGGAAGCTTTGGATTTCTGACGATGGAACAGCCAATGAAACAATGGCTTTGGTAGAAAGTTTCAAGGACTCCCGAATCGTCTATTCAAAGAATCCCCAGACTCTTGGAATGGTCGGTAATTGGAATCGCTGCCTGGAAATCGCCGATACGGCCTATGTCACCCTTCTTCATGGCGATGATGAACTGCTGCCCAACTATGCGCAGGCCATTCTCACCGGATTTGAGAGACACCCCAACGCCACCGCAGTATTCTGCCGCACGAGTATTATCGACGAACGAAGCCGCCCCTTATTTTCTTTTCCTGACTACTACAAAAACTTCGTTAGGCCCTCATCTCAAAACGCAGTGACGCTGAAGGAGGAGTCGGGCATTGCCGCAATAATGCAGGGGAATTTTCTTTTTTGCCCAACCGTGTGCTTTCACAAATCTAGACTAGGAGCGGAGCGGTTTTCTAGTGAATGGAAAATGGTGCAGGATCTTGAACTGTGGACACGGCTTGTTTTTGGAGGGCATCGCTTGGTGGAACTCAGCGAGATTGCCTATTCCTACCGACGACACTCGAACAACTCCACCGTTTCTTTTACTAACGACCTTTCCCGTTTCGTCGAAGAAATCCAGCTCTACCAAAAGGTTGAAATTCAATGTTCTAAGGTAAACTGGACAAAAGCCTCAACGGTAGCGCGACGCAAGAGCATAATTAAACTGAATTTAGCTTACTGCGCCCTAAAAGACTTGCTTGGATTTAAACCCGTCCAGGGCGCCAAGAAACTTAATCTGCTCATTCAAATAGTTTTTGGACGCGTCGCCCGCAAGCTTAAATAGAATAAAAATATTCCTACAGACCAGCCCACGGCCAATCGCAGACCTGTGGTTCCGTAGGGATTTAGTTTGAACGCATTCCAATAAAACAACCAAATCGGCTCTGATTGAGGTGGCAAACCGTAAACCGAGAGAAATAGAATCTGAGAGACGACGCTGCCAAGAACAAGCCCAGCGACGATGGTCTGTGTAATTTTGCCAAAGCTGTCCCACAAAAAAACTAAAGCAAACGAAACTAATGGCAAGACCGGACTCAGATAGCGTGGACCGGGAGTGCTCCCGCCATGCCACCCATTGAAGGAGGCGTTTAGCAGGAAAAACAAAATGAGCGCCACGAACGCTCCAATTGCCTCCTTTTGCCCAGGGGCTTTCTTCAGAGGCAAACTGCCAATAAGTAAAACGGCAACGGCCAATACCCAGGGTTGCGTCCAAAACAGACCACGATCCATCCCAAACAGCAGACTCCAAGCTATGTGAGGATTCGGGAGAGAAAGAATTCCCCAGAGCAGGAGCTTTTTGCCAGCTGGCTCAACAAAAAGTGGGTTTTGATACTGGTTCGCAAGGGTCAGCACTCCCCCAAAACAATAAAGATGGTAAGCGCTCCACAGCAAAGCCGGAAACAGTGCCCCACCGAAGAAGCGACAGATCCAGATCCCTTTTCTCGGCGCTGCCCAAAAACTCTGAATCCAAAAAAAAGCCAGCGGCAAAATGAGCAACCCAACGCTGTACTCACACAAAACGCCGATACCGAAAAAGAAGGCACTCCAAAAGACTGCCCCGGCACAGGCGAAATAGGCCAAGGCCAAGACGCTTACAGCAGCCATGCCGTGCCCAAAGTAGCTGTTTAAGAAAACCGTCGCGGTAGTTCCCATCAAAAGAGTAATGAGCCCGATTTCGCGGGCACGCCGCGAGCCTCCCCAACCCTCCCATTTTTTCCACCACATCAATGCCAAGAAAAAAAATGGGACAATCTGAAACAGAAAACAAAGTACTCGAAGATTCGGCCCCCGCATTTCATACCGTATTCCATCTCGAATGTTGCGATCGGGTTCAGAGGCAGTTTGCCAATAATCTAAAAGTTTAAAAACAGGGTAGCCGATCAATAGAGGCCCGGGCGCTTTGTTGGAATAGTAATGCCCGTCGGGCCCTCGGGCCCAATCTATGGTGTGCTCCAAATAAGTATCGATGCGGGGTGAGCCGTCCTCGGCTAAGGCACAAAGCGCGGCCCATCGGGAGGCGGGATTCGTTCCCACCGGCATAGCGAAGAAAAGCTGTACGCCTAGCGCAAAAATAAACCAAGCGCAGACCGTGCGGCTCGGCAGTTTTCCCCCACCCACTAAACCGGTCATTTATTTTGCGGCGGCTTTAACCATGGGCTCAAGCTCGCCCTTTTCAAACATTTCGCGAACAATATCAAAGCCCCCGACAAACTCTCCCTTTATGAAAATCTGGGGAATCGTAGGCCATTGAGTGAACTGCTTTATTCCCTCGCGAAGCAAGGGGTCTGCCAAAACGTTGACCGTCTGGAAGGGAACTCCGAGATAAGAAAAGATATCCATGACCCCCTTTGAAAAGCCACATTGAGGAGCCTCAGGACTGCCTTTTACAAAAAGGACAATAGGGTGCGTGGCTACCGTTTCTGATATCGCCTTCTGAACGTCCTGTTCGTTTTCATATACCATTTTATGCCTCTGCCTTTTCTTCACTTGGGGTGAGTGCTTTGACCGCCAAAGCATGAATTTCATTGCCAACCGCGGCACCGATTGCGGTGTAGATCATTCGGTGTCTTTCCACCATTCGCTTGCCTTCAAACTGGCTTGCCACCACCACAATCTCAAAGTGGTCGTTAGTTCCGGTCATGTCCCGGACTTCGACTTTGGAACCTTCAATCGCCGTGGCTACAACGGACTGTATTTTTTCGGGTGAAAACATTGTTCCTCTGTTTACCCGAACCTGCCAGAAATGCAACCACGTGGACCCTGGAACTACGGCCGGGATCAAGGTAGTGTGGCCAACCGAGGGAGGTTACTTTGATTGAGGGACATGCAACGGTAGACGGCACGGCAGAGTACTTCAATTCCCGCAAGGAATTGGGTGGGTGGCTGGAAGGCCTTGGACTCCATTGCTCCAGAGTCGGCTTCGGGGGTTACCGAGTTAACGAAATATCACCGGTCTATTCTGAAGCTCTAAAAACTGCCCTAATTGAAGGCTGTAACCTCATCGATACCTCAACCAACTACGCCGATGGCGGAAGTGAGCGCTTAGTGGGTAAAGCGCTTAGCGAAATGATCCAAGTTGGGATCCTGGATAGAAACCAGGTTATTTTAGTTTCGAAGGTTGGGTACGTGCAGGGGCAAGCGCTCGAATTAGCCCGAACACGAGAAGCAGAGGGCAATCCGTTTCCCGACATGGTCAAGTATCAGGACGATTGCTGGCATTGCCTTCACCCTGACTTCCTTAGCATTCAACTTGAGAAGTCCCTAGAAAGACTCCAAATGCAGTGTTTGGACTTTTATCTTCTGCACAACCCCGAATACTACCTTATGGATGCTGCCCGACGGGGCTCGTCGGTTTTATTACCCAAACTACGAGAGCAATTCTACGCGCGCGTAGCCAAAGCTTTTGAGTTTCTAGAAGCGCAAGTCCAACTGGGAAAGATCCAGGCCTACGGTGTTTCTTCAAACTCTCTTGGAGCACCCGCAAGTAGGGCCGATGCAACTTCCGTAAGCCAGTTCTTGAAAATAGCCGAAGATTTGGCGGTTAAACGTGGGGGAGCGCCCGACAGCCACCATTTTCGCCTCATTCAACTTCCATTGAACTTGTACGAATCAGGCCCTGGGCACGAGAAAAATACCGGGGCGGACGGGTCGATGACTGCCCTAGAATTCGCCTCGAAATACCACTTGGCAGTCTTGGTGAACCGCCCATTGAACGCGTTTACCCAGCAGCAGCTAGTACGCCTTGCGGACTTCGCCACGATTCCCGAGCCCCTTTCATGGAAAGAACTTTTAGCGCAAGTCGACAAGCTAGAATCGGAGTTCTCACAGACGATCGCTCCTTTTTTGAAAATCGGCGCAGACGAAGGCGTTGCCGCGGATCTGTTCCGATGGGCCAAGGATTTATCTGAGGTACACAGCTTGGGCCTCGGCGCAGATCGTTGGGGACAGATTGAAGAGCAAATCCGGGAACACGTGCGCTACCTCTGCGACCAGCTTACCACTCAGCTCGAGCCTGGCCCTTGGCACGATTGGCATAAGAAATACTTGCCCATCCTTGATCGCCTGTTGATCGTGTTTAGAAACGAAGCCGGGGCCCGCTCGCAGAAAACTAGCATTCAAGTTGCACAAAAGCTCGATCCCTACCTCCCGGAAGAATGGAAGAAAGAGACTCTATCCCGCAAAGCCCTTGGAGTTTTGATTCACACGCCCGGGGTGAGCTGTGTTCTGAATGGAATGCGTAACGCGGACTACGTGCATGATTCTCTTGGTGCCACAAAGCTGCCAAGGCTTTCAGAAATCGCCGTGCGTAAAATCTATTTCGCGTTCCAGACTTCTTGATTCTATTTAGAGTACCGTGCAAGGTCCGCGCGGACCATTTCCTCAATCATTTGCTGAAAGGTCACTTCGGGCTTCCATCCCAAAATCCGCTCGGCCTTGGCGGGTTGCCCCAAGAGCTGATCTACTTCGGCGGGGCGAAGGAATGCCGGATCCAGCTTCACATAGTCCTGGTATTTCAAACCGACGGATCCGAAAGCGATTTCTGCAAACTCTCTAACTGTATGGGCTACCCCGGTGGCGACAACGAAGTCTTCAGGTTCCGACTGTTGCAGCATCAGCCACATCGCTCGAACATAGTCTCCGGCAAATCCCCAATCTCGCGCCGCATCCAAATTTCCCAGACTCAGATGGTTCGACAGACCAAGCTTGATTCGCGCCACCCCGTCAGTGATTTTCCGGGTAACGAATTCGAGCCCACGCCGTGGAGATTCGTGATTGAACAAAATCCCAGAGACGGCAAACAATCCGTAGCTTTCCCTGTAGTTTACGGTGATGTGATGTCCATAAGCCTTGGCCACCCCATACGGACTTCGAGGATAAAACGGTGTGTTTTCGGTTTGCGGAATCTCACGCACTTTTCCGAACATTTCGGAACTTGAGGCCTGATAGAAACGCGCTTTGGGACAAACGGCCCGCACTGCCTCCAAAACCCTCGAGACGCCTACCGCCGTAAACTCGGCCGTCAATACGGGCTGTTGCCACGACGTTGGCACAAAAGACTGGGCCGCAAGATTGTAAACTTCCGTTGGCTTAGCCACTTGCAGGGCTTGGGTAAGGGAGACCTGGTCGAGCAAGTCCGCCTGTAGCAGGGTAACCCGATCGCGAATGTGTTGGATGCGTTCGTAGTTTTCGGTAGAGGAGCGACGCACCACCCCATAGACCTCGTAACCCTTGGAAAGAAGAAATTCCGCAAGGTACGAGCCATCCTGCCCGGTAATACCAGTAATAAATGCTCTCATGGTGATCCCCCCATGAGTATCTTACGCATCTAAGATCTTTTTGACGAGTTCGTTCAAAAGCGCCGGATTCGCCTGACCTTTGGTTTCTTTCATCACTTGACCCACAAAAAAGCCCAGAAGCTTATCCTTACCAGCCTTATAACCCGCGTACTGCTGAGGATTGGCCTCAATCGTTCTTCTAATTGCGGCCTCCAAAGCGGCCGGGTCGCTGATTTGGACCAAGCCCTGCTCCTGAATAATAGTCTGCGGATCTTTGCTGGTAGCAAACATTTCCTCGAAAACCGTCTTCGCTATCTTGCCGCTGATCTGGCCCCCATCAATTGCCTTAACGAGCGCCGCCAGTTGAGCAATCGAAACGGGACTGTCCTGAATTTCTTTCCCCGCTGCGTTGAGACGCCCTAACAATTCGTTCGCCACCCAATTCGCTGTCGTTTTGGCGTTCCCCGTAATGGCTACCGACTCTTCGTAGAAATTGGAAAGTTCTTTCGACGCGGTCAGCACCCCTGCATCGTACTCGCTCAATCCAAACTGGGTCTTGAAACGCGCACGTTTCGCACCTGGCAGTTCAGGCATTTCCGCAGCTACTTTTTCTTTCCACGATTCAAGGATGCAAAGTGGTGGGAGGTCTGGCTCGGGGAAATAACGATAGTCGTGGGCCTGTTCTTTTGCCCGCATTGACTCCGTAACGCCTTTTGCAGAATTCCAGCTCCGCGTTTCTTGAATAATCTTTTCGCCGCGCTCAACACAGTCGATTTGACGCGAAATCTCGTAATCGATCGCTTTTTCAACAAATCGGAAAGAGTTGATGTTCTTCAACTCAACTTTAGTTCCAAATTCAGCTTGCCCGAAGGGCCGAACCGAAATATTCGCATCGCAACGAAAGCTCCCCTCATCCATATTCCCATCGCAAATGTCTGCAAAACGCAAAATAGAGTGAAGGGCGCGAAGGTACTGTCCCGCTTCATGCGAGTTGCGCATTTCGGGTTCACTCACAATTTCAATCAACGGAACTCCAGCTCGGTTCAAGTTTACTTGAGTGCCGTGCGCTGAATGAATGGATTTTCCGGCATCTTCTTCAAAGTGAATGCGAGTTAAACCAAAGGACTTAGTCTCTCCGGTTTTCAACACGACTTCTACTTTGCCACCGGTGCAATACGGTTTTTCGTATTGGCTAATTTGATAGCCCTTCGGCAGATCCGGATAGAAATAGTTCTTTCTCGCAAAAACACTCTCCGTGTGAATTTCGCAACCCATTGCAAGAGCGGCGCGAATCCCTAAATCGATTGCCGCCTGATTGATAACTGGCAATGCTCCCGGCTGACCAGTGCACACAGGGCAAATTTGAGTATTTATCTCGGCGCCGAAAGCATTGGCACAAGAGCAAAACATTTTGCTCTTGGTAAGTAACTGCGCATGTACTTCCAAACCAATGACTGATTCAAACTTGGACAAATCGCTCATTATCGATCTCCCTTCCAAGGAGGCTGAGAGAGTGGGCCCCGAGCTCGTTCAAATGCACTTGCGACGTGCAAGAGTTGTGATTCATCGAACTGCTTTCCAATCAGCTGTAGACCGATTGGAAGGCGAGCGGAATCTAAACCGCTTGGAAGCGAGAGCCCCGGCAAGCCAGCAAGGTTAATGGGCAGAGTGAAAATATCCGAAAGGTACATCGTCAGCGGATCTTCCAGTTTTTCTCCCAACCTAAACGCCGTTGTCGGAGCGGTGGGAGAAGCAATGCAATGACACTTAGAAAACGCTTCTTCGAAATCTTTTTGGATCAAACGACGCACTTGATTGGCTTTTCCGTAAAATGCATCGTAGTAGCCGGCACTCAACGCGTAGGTGCCCAACATAATCCGCAACTTCACCTCGCGCCCCAAGCCCTCGCCCCTGCTCCGGGAATACAGATCGGCCAAGTCTTTTGGATGCGCAGTACGTCGACCGTAGTGAACACCATCATAGCGGGCCAAGTTGCTACTAGCTTCGGACGCGGCAATTAAATAATAAACCGAAAGTGCGTATCGGGCGTGGGGGAGTTTTACCTCGACGATCTTCGCTCCAAGAGACTTCAGCAATTCAACAGACTGTTCATAGGAAGCACGAACCTGCGGGTCGAGCCCTTCATTCCATTCGGGAGCTATGCCTATGTTGAGGTTTCTTAGCGACTCGATACCCGGGTTCGCGAGCGCCGAAGTAAAGTGAGGTACAACTGCGCGAGAACTCGTGGCATCTCTCGCATCGTACCCAGAAATGACTTCCAGAATGCGAGCGGCATCCCAAACCGAACGCCCAAATGGCCCGACTTGATCGAGGGAACTCGCGAAAGCCACTACACCAAATCTGCTTACCCTTCCGTACGTGGGCTTAATACCTACTACACCGCAAAGGCTCGCCGGCTGACGAATGGAGCCCCCGGTGTCAGTGCCCAAAGAGGCGGGCGCAAAACCGGCTGCCACCGCCGAGGCCGAACCTCCGCTGGAGCCCCCTGTCACTCGCGTGGGGTCCCAAGGGTTTTTGGCGGCGCCAAAGGCGCTGTTTTCATTGGAAGAGCCCATGGCAAATTCGTCGCAATTGGCTTTGCCAATAACAATGGCTCCGGCCGCTTCAAGGCGCTCAGCGCAAGTCGCAGTGTACGGAGAAACGTAATTTTCCAGTTCCTTCGACCCGGCTGTGGTCTTCCACCCCTTAACGAGAATATTGTCTTTGATCACGACAGGAACACCGTAGAGGGGCAGCTTGGCAATTTCCGAAAGTCGGGAGTCCATTTCCTTCGCTTTCGCGATGGCTTCCGACGATCGAACTTCAAGCAGAGCATTTAACTCTTCATTCTCGGCCTTCACGGTGTCCAGGGAAGCAGCAACTACCTCAGAGGGCTTAAACTCTTTCCGCGCAAATCCTTCCAAAAGATCTTCAATGCCTTGTTTGCGAAATGCGCTCATTCGTTCTCCATGACGGTTGGGATAGAAAACGCATCGCCTTCGAGGGCCGGGGCGTTTTCTAATAGCCCTTTCCCATTGCCGAATGCCAATACTTTGTCCCCACGAAATGCAACGGCATCACGAGGAACGTGCTTAACGGTGCTTTCGCCCTCTTCGGTTGGAACGGTTTGCAGTTCGGCTACGTACTCCAAGACACGGCCAAGCTGATTTTGATAACGAATAACTTCTTCTTCGGTCAGCTCCAGTCTCGCAAGCTTAGCAATATGGAGGACTTCTTCGCGGGTAAACATAAGGGCGATAACTTACCCGCACTTGGCTCCCGTAGCAACACCTGGGCTTCCCGCGGCAACCCAGGCCGATAAGCGCTACAACACCTTTAACTGAGTAAACTTCAAAGAAATCTTCTTTAGACCCCGGCCAGCGAACTCGACTATCAGCTTATCCTGGCCCAAACTGCGCCGGACGACACCCTCCCCAAAGAGGGGGTGCATTACACGCGCCCCCAGGCGTGGGGAAGCAGAGCCTTCTTCACTCGGATCCGTTTGAGAAAAGTCGTCCGAAAATTCAGAATCTTGCGAAAAATCATCCTGCTGTCTCACGGGCGCCGGAAAAAGGCCTGGCCGCTCTGGGGCCCCGCGCCGCCGGGCAAAATAATCTGCCCGGCTCTCTTCTAAATATTGCGCAGGTATTTCATCGATAAAACGACTCATGACACGGAAGCCCGAGTTACCGTAAATGGTGCGGTTCTTGGCATAGAAAAGGTGGAGCTTTTTGCGGGCCCGAGTCATGCCTACGTACATCAACCTTCTTTCTTCCTCTACATCGGCCGGCTCTTCGGGTTCCCATGGGCGAATGCTCGGGAATAGTTCTTCCTCTAGACCTACGATGTAGACCAAATCGAACTCGAGTCCCTTTGCCATGTGGATCGTCATCATCTTCAAAGCTGGAGCGTCTGGCTCAAACCGATCGATGTCACTGACCAACGCTATCTCTTCAAGAAAACCTTCCAAGGTAAGAAGTTTCTCAGGTGCCTCAGCCCCACGCCTTAATTCGTACTCGATGACGCTTTGGCGAAGTTCGGCCAAGTTCTCAAGACGGCTTTGTGATTCTGTCGAGTGCTCATCGGTGAGCATTTTTCTATAGCCAGAATCCTCAATGACCATCGTTATTAAATCGGAAGGGAGTAAATCTTTTTTGGCGTCCCGAAGGCTCTGAACTAAATGGTAGAAAGCTTGAAAGCTTCTTTGAGCGCGCCCCAAATCAAATGCGATGGTCGGATTTGGACCGAAGGCGCGGTCCAATAGCTCCAAGAGGCTGGCTCCCTCACTACGAGCTTTTTCCACTAGTTTTTCCAAAGATACCGCGCCGATTCCGCGGGCGGGGACATTCACTATGCGACGGAAACTGACATCGTCAGTCGGATTGCTGATGAGCTTAAGGTACGCAAGAATATCCTTAACTTCTAATCGGTCATAGAACTTGAGACCGCCGTATATCTGATAGTGAATCCCTTTTGCCCGAAGCATGTCTTCCAAAACACGAGACTGTGCGTTCGTTCGGTAGAAAACCGCCATTTGATTCAACGGACAGTCTTGGGCCAACTGTTGCGTGACTTCCGACGCCACCTTCAGTGCTTCATCGTGTTCATCGTAGCATTCTAGGACACGAATCTTTTCGCCTTCAAGATTGTCTGTCCAAAGCTTCTTTTCCCGACGTTCAGTATTGTGAGAAATCAGATGGCTCGCTGCCTCAATGATGTTTCGACTGGAACGGTAGTTTTGTTCGAGCTTAAAAATGGTCGCGTTCGGATAGTCCTTCTCAAAGTTGAGGATATTGGAGATATCTGCTCCCCGCCACCGGTAGATCGACTGATCCTCGTCACCCACTGCGCAAATATTTGCTTGTGGCCCTGCAAGAAGCTTCATCAGTAAGTACTGACACCTATTGGTATCTTGATACTCGTCAATCAGAACGAAAGGGAAACGCCTTTGGTAATTTTCTAAAATATTTGGAAAGTGTTGAAACAACTTACCGGTGAGCAGAATCAGATCCGCAAAATCGACGGCAGACGATTTCTGCAAAACTTGAGTGTAGCGTTCAAATACGCGGACAAAGGCATCTTCAAAACTTCCCCCGAAGCTCGGCTTATACGAGTAGAAATCGTATCCTTCGTTTTTCAGCTTATTGATGCGACCTTGAAAAGCCTTAGGGGAAAATGAGCTATCGGTCATGCGAAACTCTTTCAGGCACGCCTTGATTACCGATAGCTGATCCGAATCATCATAAATAGTGAACTGATTCATGTACCCGAGGTGGTGGATCTCATTTCGCAAAATCCTCATGCACGACGAGTGAAAAGTGCTCACCCAAATCTCTCGTTCTCCCCCGCGGAAATACGGGTGACTCTGCAGAAGCGTCACCACTCTATGGCGCATCTCCGCTGCCGCCTTATTGGTGAAAGTCACAGCAAAGATTTCACTCGGATGCACTCGGTGCTTGTGAATAAGGTGGGCGATGCGATGAGTCAGGACCCGCGTCTTACCCGACCCGGCCCCGGCGAGCACCAGCAATGGCCCCTCGCCAAATTCCACCGCTTTTCTTTGCTCTTCATTAAGTGATGCCAAGTAGTCCATTTACCCTCGAAGCGAAAACTTAGTCTTTGCCGAGCCGGGGATCAACGGTAACCTCATAAGAATGCGAAACTTACGGCTTTGGGCTACTTGCGTTGTCGCCATTTTCGCCAGCACCCTTTTGCAAGCAAAGGCTCGGACCGCCCACCGCGGGCCAGCGCAAACATCGCAAGCGTCCTTAAATCGAATTTGGACGGCCGAAAACCAACGCACACTTAAAGACCCCTACCTGGCTACCGCTATTCATCACTCGAGCCCCACCATTCGGCAAGCGGCCATCTGGGCTATTGCCCGAATTGGCGACCCCTCCCTGCTGATGGAGCTGTCTGGGGAACTCAACCGTAGGAGAGCTCCCAACAAAGAAGATGTCGCATTTGCCCTAGGACTGATTCCCGATGAAACGGCGGTCACCATGGCTGTGCAACATCTTGCCATGCAACAAGATCCCAAAGTACTTCGGCAACTCTACCTTTCCATTGGAAGGGCCGGCGGGGAGAAGCACCTTGCTGTCTTGGCTGAAGGATTAAGAGGGCGGGCGGATCCAACGGTGCTAAGTGGAATATGCCTCGCGGTGGGTTCTCTATGGGCGAAAGATTCAGAAAATTGGGCAGTCCCAAGGGGAATTATTTCCTTATTGCTTCAGCGCTCAAAACAAAGTGACGAACTCGCCCTAAATTGTGGCTTTGCGCTTTCGCGCTTTAAGGGACTTCCCTCATTTTATCCCCCGGACGAAACGCTTCGCACCTCAGACCAGGTAAAATCGATAGATGCAGGAAACTTTTTTCTACGAATTCTGGGAAAAATCCAAACACCTGCATCAACGTCCCTACTCGCTCATAAGTTTGCTACAGCCATTTCTACGTCGACACGAACTGAAGCCATCAAAGCACTTGGTCAACAGACTTGGTCTAAGAACGTCTCTGCGTCCCTTCGCTCAGCTCTAGAGAGCCCCCAAAGCCACATCCTCGTGCCAACTTTAGAAGCCACCGCCTCTTACAAAGTGGAAGCGAAGGAACTGTCGCCAGCGGTAATGGCGGTGTACAAGAAAAATAAATCTCCATGGGTTCGTGGACACTGCCTCTATGCGGGAATGGCTATCGACGCGGAACAATGGACACCGTTTGCGCTTAAAGAAATTAGCGATCCAAAATCGGATATTAGAGCTTCGGCTGCTGGCGCTATTGCCTTGGCGGCTCGTCCCGAAGAAGCCCCTTTGATCGCAACGCTGCTTAAGGACCCCAACCCCACTCTAATAATTGAAATGCTCGATAAGTTGGTCCAATGGGGACAGGAGGACTTCACCCCAGAAATAAAGAACTCGCTCAGGCTTCTCTTGGACCGGAAAGAGCCAGGTCCCCTTGCTTTGGTGGCGGCCCTCAGCGAACAAGGACATTGGACAGATTTTATTTCGCCTCTTAGCGTAACCTACTCAAACCTGGCCAAAACCGACTGGGTGGAAGCCAAGAATGCTGTTCTATCGGCGCTGTCTTCCCTAGGTGCGACTCCCCCGATCCCTTCGTCGGAAGTACGATCTGGACAGACTCCTTTCACAGCGGAAGAGGTACAAAAAGCAGTGCGTTCTCACGTAGTACTTAAAACAAACCGTGGGGAAATCCGGTTGCGAATGCTCGCCGAAGCGCCGCTAAATAGTTTGAACTTCGTTCGTCTTGTGCGAAACGGTTTTTATAACAACTCTGAGTTCCACCGTGTGGTTCCCGGCTTTGTGGCCCAAGGAGGTGACCCCACCCATCACGGCTTCGGTGGCCCCGGCTACTTAGTGCGCGACGAAATATCCTTTTGGCAGAATAAGCGTGGCACCGTTGGCCTGGCATCCAGTGGGAAAGATACCGGAGGAAGCCAATTCTACTTTAATCTCGCTCCCAACTTTCACTTAGATGGCCGATTCACGGTTTTTGCTGAAGTGACTCAAGGTTTGAACGTCGTCGATACGCTGGAAGTAGGCGATAAAATTCTCAGCGCAGTTTGGGTACCTCAGTGAAACCGTTTTTCCGCCAAGTCATTTTACTCACGCTCTACAGCTGGCTCCTTCTAGCACCGGGCTTAGTAAAAACGGGCAAAAATATTGTGACCCAAACGTACGAGCGTGCGGCCCACCATATTTGGTTGGGAGAGAGTCCGTACGCTCCACCGAACGGAAACGGAGACCTGTTCAAGTACTCACCTAGCTTTGCAGCACTCTACGGCGCATTTGCTTATCTTCCCGACAGGATTCAAGCACTGGCTTGGGCGCTATTGGGAGCTTTTGTATTTTGGACGGGGGTCTCCCGTTGGAAAATATTTAGCGCGAAAAATTCTTGGCTGCACTGGGCTGCGCTTGCACTGGTGTCCATGGAACTTGATATTTCACTACGCTACCAACAGGTAAATGCACTCATTGTGGGCTTAGTTCTTCTCGGATTAGCTGACTACCGAGACAAAAAATTTAAGTCGTCGGGATTTTGGCTCGCGCTGGGGACGAATTTCAAAATACTCCCCGGGGTTTTCGTGTTTGCGCTTCCCTGGTGCGGCCCCTTCTTGCGATCTTTCGGTCTGACCACCCTTGGCTTATTTTTAGCGCCCACTCTCTTCTTGGGACCTCTGGGGGCCCTTACCGCCCATTTGGATTGGGGCCGAGCGCTAGGTTCCGATATGGGATCCGCGGGCTTGCTTGATCTGGAGTCCGTATTGAGCCGTTTGGGTTTCCCTCTGTTTGGCACTACTCTACGAGCTGGAGTCGCCACCCTGACTCTGCTGATTCTGCTAAAACTTCGAAAGTCCGCGGCCGATGGCATTCTTACAGCGAGTGGCTTCACGTTTGTAGCGTCCGCCCTTTTGTTACTCAGCCCTCGAACGGAATCGCCTACTTTTGTGCTCGTTGCCCCCGCGTATCTTTTGCTTGTTCTGGAATGGACCGGCGATAAAAAGAAAAACCACTACCTATCGACCCTCGCAATTTGCGCGATGTTGATTACCTTTTGCTACACCGACTTTTGGCCTAAGCAAGCCTGGGATCCACGAGCCGGAAATTATTTTACAAAGGTATTTGGTTGCTTCGGTCTTTGGATTCTAAGCGCGACTCGACTCAGGCTTAGATAAAATTCCCGCGCTTAATTTTCTCGATAATGATTTTCTCGGGCATGGTGGGATCCCTGGGATCTACCGTAAAAAACGCCTGTTGTTCGCAACGGCGTTTGTTCTTTAGCAACCACTCTAAGAGTTGCGAAACCCCTTTGTTCTTTTTGTCTTTAAAGAAGGGGTCATTCTTGAGTGCATCGGCAGCTTTCTTTAACGCTCGCGCCTCTTGAAGGTCATTTTCTCGAACCGGATAGTCGTTCAAGTCGTACTTCTTAATGTCTTCTGGCAATACTCCCAGGAACTTTACATCGGGCGCGGAAAAGTCGGAGTTTCTAATCAAACTGGCCGCAGATCCTGCCTTGAGCGTACGGTAAATATTTTGAATGGTGTACGCGTCCAAGTCGCCAAAAAAGTAAATGGGGACTTTGAGTTGATCTTGAATCAACTTACACCAGCCCCGCACCGCATTGCTCGGCACCCCTTGTGCACCCATAAGGATGCAATTATTGCGTTTGCAAAATCCATTGGCCACGAAGGTGTTCGCGGTGCCTTCAGATTCAACGACAAGGCAAAAATCTATTCGTTTTTTCGCCTTTAACTTTAAGCTCTGCGGACGATTCTTTGGCTGAAAGGGGCTGGTACCCAAGCTGCTCAGGTCCACAACCGCTTTCTCGCCATCGGGCATTGTCTCGGTGACCACGAGCTGCTGAGAGTAAGTCTGACCGCCACGATCGTTTGCAAAACAATTCAATTCTTCCCGATAACATTCCAGCATTTCGCAAATGAAATCGATGATAGCATCGCTTTCGTTCTGATCGGCAAAGTCGAGCGGTTTTAGAGCCGGATCGTGCTTGATTTCACCTTTTGAGATGTAATAAAGCTCGCGCTTCGTATTCACTGCGCCCGTTTCGAGATTTCGAAGAAGAATTTCCAAAAGAAAAATCGCTCGCGACATCTTTTGAACCGAAGACACGTTAAGTTCTGTTCGGACTTTCTTCGATCCCGGGGTGAGGTAGCCGACTTTAAAATTATATTCCGCATTGTCCAGCGAACATTTCACGGCTTCCAAAACTGGGCGCCGAGCATTCTCAAGGTCGGACAAAAGGCGTAAGCAAAGTTTTTCTGAAAGATGTGGAATGGAATCGTCTGTCTTCATGATGCACTCTTCTCCCTACGAGCGGGCTTCGCTTTCTTCTTTGAAGGCGCCTTCTTTTGCTCAACTACTTCGCTTTGCTCAGCGGATTCCCCTTCGCCAGTTGCCTCGTCGACAACTTGGAGCTTCCCTTCCTTCTGAGCCTTCTTGTGATCTTCCACCGCTTCTTCAAGCTGCTTCTCTGCCACTCGCACATCTCTACCCAAGAGTTTCACTAGGCCTTCGGTGGCCTTCTGCTTTCGTTTCTCAGGCGATTTTGTAATACGGCAAAGACAATCTACTAAAATCGGACAAAACTGCTCAATATGGCGAATCTTGTTTTCAAGATCTGCCTCTCGAGACTCTCGTCGAATGTGCCTGGAAAGGCGCTGCCCCGCTTGTATTAGAGCTCTTCGAAACTCTTCGACCAGCTCATCGCTCGCATCGACAGTTTCCTTTGAGGCGTTCTTAAACTTAATGAAAGGGGAAACCAGGCTCACTGCAATAACGTACGGCCCGCTCGGTACACCATTTTTAGCCTGTTGAAGTCCGTAAGTGCGCCAGTTCACCGACTCGATAGATTTAACCATCGCACAAGCGGCCTTATCGAACTGCAACGGAACACGGTTCGCGAAACGAAGAACCGAGGCAGGAGAATCTTCTTCCCCCACAACTTTTGAAGGGTTCTTAAGACGCGCCACTGCTACTTCGACAGCCACTGGCTTAAAGTCACAGATCGTGGGCTTTCGCGTTACCACGGAAAAGAAATCTATTTCGCCCAAGCGCCGTACGCTCTTGGAAAAGGCGTCTTCCCCAATCGTAATAACAGAACGCGTACTTGGGGCCATCAAGGGCACGGACTGGAGTTTAGAGAAAACGTCCTTGAACTCGGTTTCCGTCGTGGAATCGAGTGACTTCTCAAACACGGCCTTTTTGATACCGGCCTTTACCAGATCTTGAATCGTATTATCGGTAATGCGGGAAAAACCCCGCTTCAACCATGCACCGACAGTAATTTTTCCAAATAGGTGAGAGTGCGCGATAAATTCGCCCAGTTTCATCGTGTGCGGGTGCGGCTCGGTCGCTTCCGGGATACTCGGGCATTCCTTGGTGACACGTTCAACCGTTTCCAACGGATTATCGCCAATTTTGTATTTCAAAGTAAGGTGAGGGTTCACAAGGCTCGTGCCCGTAAGATAGGTCAGCAGGCCACCTTCGCCCTGAAGTTGCAGGCGCCCATCAATCAAAAACTCTACGCTTACGCCATGTGGACGATTCCACTGAATCGTCTTTTTGTCCTGCAAAATTCCTTTGTTGTTCTTGATGTCGACATTTACGACGGTGGAAACGGCCTGACGCATTTTCGCCGTCTTGGTAATTACTTGAACGCCCTTGGCGCTAGTAAGCTGCGCCCAAGTCGTGGCAGCGGAAATACCGATACCCTGCTGCCCTCGAGAGCACCTTCCTCGTCCAAACTTTGAAGAAGCGAGGTATTCACCGAATACTTTGGTGACATCGTCGAGCTCAAGACCCGGCCCATTGTCTTCAATGCGGATCTTGATCAAATCAGTGTTTTTAAGGGTACCCGTTCCCACCTTTTCGATGAAAACCGAAATATCGGGCAAGATGCCTGCTTCCTCGCAAGCATCCAAAGAGTTGTCTACAGCTTCCTTTAGAGTTGTGAGAACAGCTTTAGTGGGCGAAGAAAAGCCAACCTGCTGTAGGTTCTTCGAAAAATATTCCGCTGTGCTGCTGGATGTGATTTTTTGTTTTGCCACGCGTAATTTGAGGATTGGTTAATTTCCCCATGTTCGTCGCGAGTGGCGCCGGATGTCAACCCATCGATTTGGGCCTTGCTGTTAGCAGGCGCTATCAAATGTTGCGGCGCTTCAGTTTTTAACGCGAATTTATCCTTGTCACACGGACTTGATCCGAAGTTTAACAGCCCCTCGAGAGAACACCTTAGACTTCGCAACGGGAACGACATCTAGAATTCGCAACGTATCGCTCCAGCCTGGAGAATATCTGGGCTGGGGCGAAATCGATTCGCCGCTGAGATTTGTCTGCTAGAATAAACTCACTTTGAGCTTCTTTTTAATTCTTCTCTGGAGTGTTTTCGTATCCACCTATTCTTGGGCGGAGTTTCCACCTGAAAGCACTCCCGTACCCGAGCAAGAACGCAAAGCTGGCGAACCCGAGGTCGATTACCTGGCCCCCTTGAAACGACGCCAAGCACCGCCGCCACCAGCTGAGAAAAAACCCATTCGTCCCACCCGCGAAGCCGTTCAGAAACAGCCGCTGGAAGACGAGCCGCCTCCTAGTCAAAGCCCCTCTCGAAAAAACACCGTGAAACGATTTCACGTTCAAGGTGGCCTGGGCTACAACTCCTTGCACAGTAACAATTCGGCCAACGAAACCATACTCGCTACAGCGTTTCTTACCGATAGCTTCGCAATCAATGGAAGCGCATCGTACCGTCTCAACTCCAACTTCGGTGCTGAGCTTGAATTGTCTTACGCATTTACCCCAAACCAAACTCTAGTCTACGACGACGCGCACGAGGAAACTCGTCAGATAAAACAGTTAAGCTTCATTGCTGCTGCCCGGGCAGAATATCCGGTGGCGGTTGGAAAAATGCTTTGGCGGCCCCGCTTTTTGCTCGGTTGGGGCAGCGTGAGTGAAACCCAAACTTCGGGGCGTGTCGCCGGTACGTCGATAGAAACCATTGGAATAGGTGGGCTCTGCTTTGGACTTGGGCTCAACTGGGAATGGGATCGACGCCTGAATCTCTTTGCAGATGCCACGTTTAGCTTGGGGGCATCAGGAAGTTATTCAAGAATAGGACCAACCACAGGGAATTCAAACTTAAACGGCCCTAGTTACAATCGCCTTCGACTCGGCGGCTTATTTAAAGTTTATGATCCGATAAGCGTAGGCGCACAAATCGCTTACCGAGTCTCTTCGGGCAATGGGCCAGCAGAAAATGAATTCCTCTTGGGACAACGCGACAGTTCGTTTCAGGCGCTCTTTATTGTAAGCGCTGACTTCTAGAGTAGGCTCTACCGCTCGTTAATTGGAACGTAGTTTCGAGCTGTAGACCCTGTATAGATCTGCCGAGGACGGCCGATTTTGCTGGCAGCATCGTCGTTCATCTCTTTCCACTGAGCAATCCATCCTGGCAGACGTCCCAGAGCAAAAAGGACCGTGAACATTTCGGTAGGTATCCCGATAGCACGGTAAATGATGCCGCTATAAAAATCGACGTTCGGGTATAGCTTGCGAGATACAAAGTATTCGTCCGCCAATGCCGCTTCTTCAAGCCGCTTAGCAATATCGAGAAGGGGATCGTGGATTCCCATCTTTTCCAAAATATTATCGCAAGCACGCTTGATGATCTTGGCCCTAGGATCAAAGTTCTTATAAACACGGTGGCCAAAGCCCATCAGGCGAGCGCCTTCTTCTTTGTTCTTTACCCGTTGAACGTATTTTTTTACGTCCCCGCCTTCTTTTTGAATTACTTCCAACATCTCCACAACGGCTTGATTCGCTCCGCCGTGTAGTGGTCCCCAGAGCGCCGAGATGGCCGCACTGACAGAGGCGTAAAGATTGGCCTTGCTGCTTCCGACCAACCGCACTGTTGAGGTGCTGCAGTTTTGTTCGTGGTCTGCGTGGAGTATGAGAAGCAAGTCCACAGCTTTAGCCACTACGGGATCGACTTGAAACTGTTCCGCAGGAACGGAGAACATCATTTTCAAGAAGTTCGAGCAATAGTCCAACGAGTTAGTCGGATAGACAAAAGGCTGCCCAATGGACTTCTTGTGCGAGAAGGCCGCTATCGTCGGGGCCTTTGCAAGCAAGCGGAAGATCGACAAAGATTCATCCGCCTCGTCTTGGTAAAACGTCGACAAAGTATTTACTGCGGCCGATAGCGTCGCCATGGGGTGCGCATCTCGGGGGAACCCATCGTAGAAACGCTTCATGTCTTCGTGCAGCATGGTGTGCCGCGTGAGGCGTTGGCCAAAGCTTGCAAGTTCCTCGCTGGTGGGGAGGCGACCGTAAATCAGTAAGTAGCTGACCTCAACGAACGAGGATTTTTCCGCAAGTTGTTCGATGGGATAACCGCGGTAACGCAGGATGCCTTGGTCACCATCGAGAAAGGTAATGGCGCTCTGGCAGGAGCCTGTATTCATGTAGCCGGTGTCGAGAGTCACCAGACCCGTTTGAGCCCGTAGGTTCGAGATATCGATGGCACGCTCGCCTTCGCTTCCCTCGATAATATTGAATTCGAATTCTTTTCCGTCGTACGTTAGTTTTGCTTTGCCCGCCATTTTTCCCCTCGTATCAAAAGTACTGCGCCTTGAGCCCTTCGGCCAATTATTTTTTGGTTAGGCCCAGAGTCAATCGGGTGCTGACAAAGAAGCCGCTCGTTTTGTTGCCTGAACGACCGCCTTGATCAACGTCACTCTGAGTTTGCCTTCTTCCAATTCCATAAGCCCATCTATCGTACAGCCAGCCGGTGTAGTGACATCATCTTTCAGAGCAGCTGGGTGCCTTCCCGTTTCGATCAGCATTCTCACTGCACCCAAGACGGTTTGCGATGCCAACTGCGTCGCAAGCGCTCGAGGCAAGCCTACCTTAATGCCCGCATCGGTAAGGGACTCTAGAATCACATAGATGTAAGCCGGTCCACACCCACTCAAGCCAGTTACGGCATCTAGGTGCTTTTCCTCCACCCGAACAACTTTGCCCAGCCTGTCAAAAATCGCCGTGGCTCGTTCCCAATCTTTTTCCAACGCTTTTGCACCGCCACTCAGGGCCGTAATTCCCTCTCGCACTAGCGCCGGGGTGTTCGGCATTGCGCGAATCACGGCGACCTGGGCTCCGAGATGTTTTTCCAGCTTCTGCGTCGTAACGCTTGCAACAATAGACACCAAGGTCTGGCCCGGACGCAGGTGGGGGCTGATTTCATCTAATATCTCGGCAATATTCTGGGGCTTTACGGCTAAAATCAGAGTTTCGGAGTTAGCGACAAGCTCGGCGTTGCTGGAACAAGCGACGATTCCCAGTTCTCGGGCGGCTTTTTCCGCGGAAACTGCTTGGCGAGTAGTGAAACCAATAGCTTTGGGGCCAAACTTGCCCGATTCCAAGAGTCCGGCCACAATGCACCGGCCCATCGTTCCCAGGCCTATAACCCCAACCCCATATTTGAACGCCATAGCCACCTTAAACGTAAAATAAAGTTCCAATTCGTCCCGAGATCGGCAATTATGCCAGGCGCAAAGTGAGGGCGAATAGCTCAGTTGGTTAGAGCGTCTGCTTTACACGCAGAAGGTCACAGGTTCGAGGCCTGTTTCGCCTACCACTTCTCTCCTTTGCCTATTTCTTAATAAGACGCTGCTTTCTCGGTTCACACGCATCGAAATCTTTGGCCAAAGTTACTTTCGGCTTGGAAACAAACTTTTGATCAAACGAGGTAAATAGGCTCGGATCAAACTTGCCTGGTTGCATGCCGTGCATAATCTCAAGTGCTTGCACTGGACTGATAGCGTCGTGGTAAGAGCGCTTCGTAGTGAGCGCGTCAAACACGTCTGCAATCATCACGACACGAGAGAGCTTAGAAATTGACTCGCCCGATAGAGCGTTGGGATAGCCGGAGCCATCAAAATTTTCATGATGTTCGTGGACGATGCGTTTGGACTCCAAGGGCACCGCTTGCATGTCCTTAAGGCACTCGTGGCCATAGTGGGGGTGGTTCTTTACCTCTGCCCACTCCTCTGGAGTGAGAGGCCCCTTCTTATTGATGATGTTTAGATCGATTCGGCGTTTTCCAATATCATGCAACAACCCACCCAAACCGGCTTGAATCAATAACTCACGATCGTCGGAACCAAATATTTTCTTAGCCAGCACAATCGAATACACCGCAACATCCACTGAGTGGTTGTAAG
Source organism: uncultured Pseudobdellovibrionaceae bacterium (assembly GCA_964616705.1). Taxonomy (GTDB): domain Bacteria; phylum Bdellovibrionota; class FAC87; order UBA2466; family UBA2466; genus JAIEOG01. Next base: position 22,364 of record CAZTRP010000014.1, on the reverse strand, counting down.
TGTAGTAGTCGTGGGCCGAAAGGCGCATCAAGTTGCTCACCGCTGCGACATCGCTCGAGACGAACGAGACCATGTCTTCCACCAAGGACTTCGCTTCGCCTACCACCGGTAGAATTTCTTCTTTGGTAAAGAGCGCGTGAATATGAACAAAGGCTGTTTCCTTTATCAGCGTGCTTTTTTCTTCTACTTTAACGTCAGGATTTCGGATGGCTGATTTCAAGCTATCCATATAGAGCGAACGCTGATCTTCGGGAATGAGGAGCTTTACACCGGTATGTTCTCGAAGGTGTTTCGCGCGTTCCGCAGAAATAACGTCGCCCTGTTTTCGAAACAGCACTGGCTCGCCACTGATGAGAAGGTGAACTTCATAAGGGAGCTTCTGCTCCATCATGACGGAGCCCACTCGAACTTCAAAAAACTGAGTTTGGGCAACGCGCTGCGTTTGTGCGATCGACATTGGCGATGATCCTCGACCGCTCTTCGGTACAAAATGTAGCGCGCTTAAGCGCTATGAAACCGGCGCTCTAAACTTCTTGCATCACCGACACCACAACGGGCTTGTGGCTTGCGCGCTTTCGAAAAAATCGGCGCACTTCGATCTTTACCAATTCTTTCCAGTCTTCGCGGCGCGCTAAATCTGGATAGAAGTCTTCCAACATCTCGGCGGCATCCAACGGAACATCCTCTGGATGCACTCCCTCTCGATAAAGTATCCCATGGCAAGCCACGCGAGGAGCCTCCACTAGCCTAAGTGACTTTCTGTCTCGCACGAAAGAAACAAAAACGATCCCCGTTCGCGCCAATTGGTTGCGCTGGGAGAAAACAACAGGGTCACTCTCCATGAACTGGCCTTCGACAATGACTCCCTTGCGCAACTCAAGCTTGGGCCCCCACTCAATGGTGGACTTGCCAAGGTGTACGACTTGTCCGTCTTCAATCACCAACACATTGCCCTTAGGCACACCGGCGCTTTCGGCCAAACGTGCGTGTTTCGATAAATGACGGTACTCACCATGGATGGGAATAAAACACTCAGGGCGACAGGCCTTGAGCATCATCAGCAACTCATCTTGAAACCCGTGTCCAGAAACGTGAATAGGCAAAATGGATTCGTAGGTTACTTCCGCACCCGCTCGGTAGAGCTGATCGATCATCGTAGTAATTGCCCGCTCATTTCCTGGAATGAACCGACTCGAAAGTATAACGCGATCTCCCGTACGAATCTTAACGTCCTTGTGAGTGCCATTGGCGATGCGAACAAGCGCAGCCCCAGGTTCCGCCTGACTCCCAGTTAGTAGAACAATAACTTCAGAGTCAGTAAAACGCCCAATTACCTCCAAAGGAACCAAGGTGTCTTCGGGCAGTTCCATTTGGCCTTGGCCGTGGGCCAAGCGAGTGTACGAATGCATGCTTCGCCCCGCAAAAGCCACCTTTTTGCCCTGGGCCTTAGCCACCTTAAGCAGGTTTTCAATGCGGCGAATATTCGAAGCAAACAAAGCTAAAAATAGACGCCCCGTCTGTTCCTTGAAAATGGGTTCAAAGGCCTCTGTGACATCTGTTTCCGATATAGTGTGGCCGATGCGCTCTGCGTTAGTGCTATCACTTAGGAGAAGTCGAACACCCTTGTCACCATAGGCTTTGAAGGCCTCAAAGCCCGTTTGTTCTCCAGCAAGCAATGACGCGTCGTGCTTAAAATCCCCCGAGTGAATTACCACTCCTACAGGGGTTTCGATGGCCAGCGCCATAGCTTCAATGATGGAGTGCGCCACCGGAAGGGCCTCGAAGGTGAACGGGCCTACCTTGAATTTCTTTTGTGGGGAAATTTCATGAAATCGAACTTCTTCGAGCTGCGGATATTCCGAAAGTTTGTTCTCCAACAACCCTCTCGGAAAAGGAGTGCAGTAAACATCCACATCCGTATCCATCAGTAGAAATGGAATGGCGCCGATGTGATCATCGTGGCCGTGCGTCATTACCACGCCGCATAGACGATCTGCATGTTGACGCACGTAGGTGAGATCCGGGGTAAGCAACTCAACGCCCGGATATTGCAAATCGGGGAACTGAATTCCGCAATCTACCAACACCATTTGCTCTTCCCACTCCAGAACCATGCAGTTCATACCGATTTCGCCAAGCCCCCCGAGCGGGATAATTTTCAATGTTTTCGAAGACATAAGTACAATCCTGGGCCTTTCTAGAGCGTGGAAATCGCTAAGTATTAACTATTCCCTGAGATTTTCCGACAAGAAGTTTGGACAATAACCTTTCGGGGGTCATCGCTGGTATGAAAACGCAGCACAGCCCACGCTTTTTAGCGGCACTATGTTTGTTGGCTCTTTGGTTTGCGAGCGCATGCGCAAACAAGAACAACGTGGCAGAAAATGAGCAAGTCGACGGCTACGCAGAGACGGCTGATGGAGGAGAAACTCCAACAGAAGAATCGGCGAACGCCACCGAAGCAGAAATCTTCGGAGAGTCTAGCGCAGAAACACCTGCAGCCGAGACCACCGCAGCAACTGACGCCGCGAAAACGGATCCCGCTGTGGATTCGTTGTTTGACCCTTCCGCCGAGGAAGTGGCTGCTAAGTCCGCGGGTCAAGGTGATGCAGCAATGACGGCTCCGACCGAAAGCGCGCCCCCTGCAGTCTCCGACACTGCGGCAACAACAGGCGCCGATCCTTTAGTAGCATCCACCGAAAGTGCAACAGACGCTGCGACAGTAGACGCTCTGGCGGGTCTTTCGGATCCGGCAAATAGTTCTGGAGCCCAAGCGTTTAGCGATACTGCCTCATTTTCAAAAAAGGCTAGCTACACCGGTGCAGTCGTTCCGCGAATTCCTGAACGCGCAGTAACTCGAAGCGGCAAGAGCCTGAACCGCTACTACTTCTTGCGTCAAGGCGACACCGCAAAGAGCGTATCTAGCTTGCTCTATGGCGATGCGAGCCACTCTACCGACCTTAAGAAATGGAACAAAGGTCGTTGGATGCCTGGCAAAGTCGTTTATTTCGCCTCAAGTGTTCAGCCCGACGACGCACAAATGATTTCGTTTTACGACGAACGTGGCCTTACTCCCGATCAACACAAAGTCGGTGCCGGCGAAACGATGTCCACCATTGCAAAAAAGATGTTGGGCAGCGTCTCTAGCTGGAAAGAACTTGCTGTAGTGAACGGCCTAACTCGTCCCGACAGTTTGAAGCGCGGACAGACCATCAAGGTGTTTACCTCTCTTGAAGCATCTACTCCTGTGGTTCAAACTCCGGTCGAGACAGCGCCCGCGCAAATCGCTCCGCCTCCGGCAGAGCCCGTTGCCGCACAACCGCCTATGCCAGCTGACACAAAAATCGCTGGCGCAAACACGGCTCCCGATATGGGCGCAGTGCCTCCAGGGCAGGACCCGCTAGCAGAAGACCTCAACAAGCCAAAGAAAAAACCACGCAAAGAAGGTGGATTAAACTTTGGCAGAATCCTAAGCCAAAACTCCTTCGCATTGACGATGGCGCTTGGAATTGGGTTGTTGGCTCTTGCGCTGCGAATGGTCAATAAACGAAAAGGCGGCGGTGGTGGTGGCGAAGACTTCAGCGAAGACGCTTTTTCGATTCCAGAAAAGAAAAAACGCGGATAACGCGCGAAACTGCCCGACCCGATCTTTGGCCTAGGGGCTAAAGATCCGGGTTTGACAAACCTGCCTTCCCGAGACAACTTACAGGTTTTTCGGAGAAGGTATGAATCTTAAGAACTGCCTGTTTACATCGGAATCCGTAACTGAAGGCCATCCAGATAAGATGGCAGATCAGGTTAGCGACGCTGTTCTAGATGCCATCTTGGCTCAAGACCCGCGCGGCCGGGTAGCTTGTGAGTGCCTTCTCACGACTGGACTCGTCATGGTGAGCGGCGAAATCACCACCTCAGCGATTGTGGACTTCACTGCAATTGCGCGTAACACCGTTAAGAAAATTGGTTACGACTCAAACGACAAAGGTTTCGACTACAATACTTGCGCCGTCATTACAGCGGTAGGCCGCCAATCTCCGGATATCTCTCAAGGGGTTACCGAGGGCGAAGGTCTCTTTAAGGAGCAAGGGGCAGGCGATCAAGGGCTTATGTTTGGATATGCCTGCGATGAAACCCCGGAGTTCATGCCTGCTTCTGCAGCATTTTCTCACCGCCTCACTCGGCGTTTGTCAGAATGCAGGAAAGAAAATATTTTGGGCTTCTTGCGCCCAGACGGCAAAGCTCAAGTCACCACTGAGTACGATTCGAACGGACAAGTAAAACGCGTAGATGCTGTGGTTGTTTCCACTCAGCACAGCCCAGATGTGTCCTACGAAGAGCTCAAGACGGCGGTACAAGAAGAAGTTATCGCTAAGGCTATACCAGCCAAGTATTTCGATTCTAAAACCAAGTTTTACATCAACCCAACCGGGCGCTTTGTTGTGGGCGGCCCCATGGGCGATTGTGGTCTCACCGGCCGCAAGATCATCGTAGATACTTATGGCGGTCACGGAGCACACGGTGGAGGCGCCTTTTCTGGAAAAGATCCTTCCAAAGTAGATCGTTCGGCCTGCTACATGGCTCGTTACATTGCCAAAAACATTGTTGCTGCCGGTCTTGCTAAGCGTTGTCTGGTTCAGCTTGCCTACGCAATTGGCGTGGCCGAGCCAGTATCTCTCATGATCGAAGACTTCGGCACTGGAACTGCGAACTCCACTAAGCTAGTGAGCGCAGTTCGAGAAATCTTCGGGACAAAACCCGCAGAAATCGTGAAGTCTTTGGACTTGCTCCGCCCCATCTACGAAGAAACCGCAGCGTACGGACACTTTGGCCGCACGAGCTCAAAAGGTTTCACGTGGGAACGGCTCGATCGAGTGGAAGACCTAAAGCGACTAGCCCGTTAGGACTTTGAAGTCGCTTTGTTCCGCTTTTGGGCGGTGGGCGTCGTAGGACGTTCTTTGGATGGTGCCGGGGCTTTTCTTTCGAATTCCCCATCTTCATCTTCGATTTCAATATCGAAGCTAAGTTCATCGCACTCTAAACATACTAATTTGTTGTTCAGTACGTACGACAGGTGGCGTGGCTTATTGCAAATTTTGCAAAAGGACATGGAAAGACTCCTGATTAAAGTTGAACCGACTAGGTTTGAACTATTAACGAGGCGGGCTTAAAGAAGCCGTGGTGCCTCAGATGCTAGGTAGCAAGAAGTCTGTAGGGTGTCTGGGTGACAAGTACTAATTTACCCCTAACCCCTTCCCGCTTCAATATAAATTATTGATATTACAAATCTTTTCGTATTCTTTCGGAATACGGCCTACAAAGCTCCCGCCAAATGGGCCAACCAGCACACCTTAGTGTGAAGTTAGCGGTAAAGCTGGATCAGCAGGAGTCGCCGCAACCTCTGGAATCGGTTCCACTGCCGCCTCAGCCGGACGTGTTTCAGTCGAAGTTAAAAACACTTCGTCCGCAACTAAAGCGTGCCGCAGCACTTGATCCGTATGGGTGACGTCGATGATTTTTAGGCTCTTAAGAATATTTTTCGGAATATCCTCGAGGTCCTTCACGTTGTCGTGAGGAATAATAACGGTCTTTATTCCGCCACGGTGCGCAGCAAAGATTTTTTCTTTCAACCCGCCAATCGGGAGTACGTTTCCACGAAGGGTAATTTCACCCGTCATAGCGACCTCTCGGCTTACTGGTTTGCCCGTGAGCGAGCTAACGAGTGCCGTGGCCATAGTAATCCCAGCAGAAGGGCCATCCTTCGGAATAGCACCCTCTGGCACGTGAATGTGCAAATCGATATTTTGGTAGAAGTCGGGAGCAAGTCCCAAAAGCTTAGCTCGCGAGCGAACATAGCTCATAGCAGCTTGCGCCGACTCTTGCATCACGTCGCCCAACTTACCGGTGACTTTCAAAGATCCCTTGCCGGGCATTTGAAGTACTTCGATGGTGAGCATGTCTCCACCGGTTTCGGTGAATGCCAAACCATTGCACAGCCCAACTTCGGAATTGTCTTCCAGCTTCTGGAAGCGATACTTGTGTGGCCCCAGAAGATCCACGAGCTTCTTCGGCGTGATGGTCACTTTTTCACGTACTGCTGTTTTCTTTGCCCACTGGCGAGCAAGCTTTCGACAAACCGAAGCAAAAACACGCTCCAGGTTTCGAACTCCAGCTTCACGCGTGTAGTGACGGATAATGGCTTCCAACGTCGCCGTTGGAAAAGTTACAAAGTCCGGATCCAGTCCATGATTCTTGGTTACCTTCGGAATGAGGTGACGATTGCATATCTCAATCTTTTCTTCTTCGGTGTAACCCGATAAAGAAATCACCTCAAGCCTATCAAGTAACGGCCACGGAATAGTGTGCTGGGAGTTTGCCGTAGTAATAAACATGCACTGTGACAGATCGTACTCAACTTCCATGTAGTGATCTGAGAAGTACTTGTTTTGTTCTGGATCCAATACTTCAAGCAATGCTGCGCTTGGGTCGCCACGAAAGTCCGTGCTCATTTTGTCGATTTCATCGAGCAAAATAACAGGATTTACCGTACCGGCTTTCTTCATGGCCTGAATGAATTTTCCAGGCAACGCACCAATGTAGGTACGGCGGTGTCCGCGAATTTCTGCCTCGTCTCGAACTCCACCCAGCGAAATTTTTACGAAATTTCGCCCAATGGAACGCGCGATGGAACGAGCCAGCGAAGTTTTTCCTACGCCCGGAGGTCCCACTAAGCAAAGGACTGGCCCTTGCACTCGATCGACAAGACTCTGAACGGCCAAGTGTTCGACTATTCGGTCTTTTACTGTCTTTAAGCCATAGTGGTCTTCGTCCAAGACCCCTTCCGCTTTTTCGACATCGATTTTGTCTTCCGTCTTTTCGTTCCACGGAACACTGAGAAACCAATCTAAATAGTTGCGCACCACTGTCGCCTCAGCAGACATGGGTGACATCATCTTTAGCTTCTTTAGCTCGCCCTTGGCTTTCTTGGCGGCTTCTTCGGGCATGCGTTTTTTCTTAATGAGCTTTTCTAATTCGTACAGCTCATTTTTAAACTCATCGCGATCGCCGAGTTCTTTCTGAATGGCCTGCATTTGCTCATTCAGGTAGTACTCTTTTTGCGAGCGCTCCATTTGCTTCTTAACGCGGCTGCGGATTTTCTTCTCTACTTGGAGAATTTCAATCTCGCCTTCTAATAAGCCATAGAGTTCTTCAAGTCGCTTGCAAGCATCGGTAATTTCGAGAAGCTTCTGCTTGTCTTCTACTTTTACGTTTAGATGCGGAACCACAGTATCGGAAAGTTTCGACGGGTCATCTATCGAAAGCACCGACATTAAAAGTTCCGGTGGGATCTTTTTGTTGAGCTTTACGTAGGTTTCAAAAGCTACCTTCAGGCTGCGAACAAAGGCTTCAGACTCCACAGGGGAGCTGACTTCTTCATCAAGCGGTTCGCCTTCTACGCGGAAAATAGAGTCTTTTTCTAAATACTTCAAAATCCTAACGCGCTGAACGCCTTCCACTAAAACCTTGAGCGTGCCGTCGGGCAGTCGGAGAAGCTGGATGATATTCGCTAGCGTACCGATAGCGAATATGTCTTTCTCTTCCGGGTTGTTGTTCTGAGCACGCCTTTGTGCAGCGAGCACAATCTGCTTGCGGCTCGACATCGCCTCTTCAAGAGCGCGAATGGATTTTTCGCGACCCACAAAGAGTGGAACCACCATGTGAGGAAACACAATGATGTCACGAAGGGGGAGTAGAGAGTAAACCTGGGGGGCGTCCGACTTCTTGTTCATTCGAAACGAACCTCCGCTAATTTATTTGCATCTTTTGGGAAGGCATGGCACCGAATTCGACGCCACAATACTATTATAACTGCAAATCGAAGTTCGGTTCAAAATAAGAACGTAACGCTGCACGCCTTAAAAAAAAGAGGGGGAAGGCTCGCCTTCCCCCTCGAATCACTGCACGCAAAAACACAAGAGCTTAAGCGTTTTCTACTTTCTTATCCATTTCATCGCCCGCAGGATCTTCGCCGAACACAAGTTCCGGCCGTGCATTCTTCGAAATTACTTCTTCGTTGATAATGCACTCCTTCAAATTAGCGATGGAAGGCAACTCATACATGATATCGAGCATGCTGTGCTCGAGAATTGAACGCAGGCCACGAGCGCCGGTCTTGGATTTCATCGCTTCACGGGCAATGCGCTTAAGCGCACTATCTTCGAAGCGAAGCTTCACATTCTCGTACTCGAAAAGACGCTGGTATTGCTTAATGATAGCGTTCTTTGGCTCTGTCAAAATCTTGACCAACGCTTTTTCATCTAGCTCTTCGAGGGTCGCAATAACAGGCAGACGACCAACGAACTCAGGAATCATTCCAAAGCGCAGCAAGTCTTCTGGAAGCACGCGGTTTGAGGCGGCATCTTTCGGCTTTTCTTTTTCAGTCCGGATGTCCGCTCCAATACCCATGCTACGCTTGTGATGCCGCGCCTCAATGACCTTCTCCAGGCCGACAAAAGCCCCACCGCAAATAAACAAGATATTCGTCGTGTCTACTTGAAGGAACTCTTGCTGTGGGTGTTTGCGTCCACCTTTTGGCGGAACGTTGGCGCGAGTGCCTTCAAAAATTTTCAAAAGCGCTTGCTGTACACCTTCTCCAGAGACATCGCGTGTGATCGAAGGGTTTTCACCTTTTCGAGCAATCTTATCGATCTCATCGATATAGACGATGCCTTTTTGGGTCTTTTCGATGTCGTAATCCGCTGCCTGCAATAAGTAGAGGATGATGTTTTCGACATCTTCTCCGACGTACCCCGCCTCAGTCAGCGTCGTAGCATCCACGATGCAGAAAGGTACCTTCAGGAGTCGCGCCATGGTTTGCGCTAAGAGCGTTTTTCCGCTGCCAGTAGGACCGATGAGCAAGATGTTGCTCTTTTGGAGCTCTACTTCGCCAGAAGTCTTTGGGTGACCAATGCGCTTGTAATGGTTGTGCAACGCCACAGAAAGAGTCTTCTTGGCCTGGTTCTGACCAATGACGTACTCATCCAAAACATTTTTAATTTCGGAAGGCTTGGGAACTTTCGTTGTCCCTGTGCGAACGTCTTCTTTTTCTGCCTCTTCCGCAATGATGTCATTGCAGAGTTCGATGCACTCATCGCAGATGTGGACCGTAGGACCAGCGATGAGTTTTTTTACTTCTCGCTGATTCTTTCCACAGAAGCTGCAGACTAGATTCCCGAAACTGTCGCTATCTCTTCGACTCATGACGGACCTCCTGTCCTAAAGGATCTTAAACCGGAACAAGCGGCGGCTACTCGCCACCCTTCTTATCTGGTTTAGCGCTTTTTCCACGCTGAGACACTACATTATCGACAAGGCCGTACGCTTTTGCTTCTTCCGGCCCCATGAAACGGTCGCGGTCGGTGTCTTTTTGAATGACATCCAAAGATTGGCCGGTGTGTTTGGCCAAAATTTTATTGAGTCGTTCCCGCGTTGCTAAAATGTGGCGCGCATGAATTTCAATATCACTCGCCTGCCCTTGAGCACCACCCAAGGGTTGGTGAATCATTATTTCTGAGCTAGGCAACGCAAAGCGCTTTCCCTTGGTGCCCGCAGTGAGCAGAACAGCGCCCATGCTCGCGGCCATTCCTATGCAATACGTGCAGATGTCGGGCTTTGTGTACTGCATCATGTCGTAAATTCCGAGACCTGCAGAAACGCTTCCACCCGGGGAATTAATGTAAATATGGATGTCCGATTCCGGATCCTCAGACTCTAAAAACAGCAGCTGAGCTACAACCAGGTTGGCGATCGTATCGTCAATTGGCGTGCCGATAAAAATAATGCGCTCTTTCAAGAGCCGAGAATAGATATCAAAACTCCGCTCACCACGCGGCGTCTGCTCTATTACCATCGGAACTAGGTAAGAAGCGCTCGGCGAGAGCTGGCTATTTTCGGGAGAAGGGCGACTACCGTTTGCCATCGAGTACAAAGTAGACATCTGAAGCGTACCTCCCAGTTGTACTATTTAACTCTCTGGGAGCAACAATGACAAGCTTCGCAGGAAAACGTAACGCAACGAGCAAGAGCCTTTGCCCGTAAGCTCCTTGAAGCGGCCAAAAACGCCCGGCCTAACTTTCGTGTTTTGCGTTCTCGATCAAGAAGTCAAAAATCTGATCCGTGAGCACTTCATCGCGAATTCTATCGAGCATTCCCTGCTTCTCGAGGAACTTGCGCGCTTCCGCCGCCGGCTGGCCCCATTGTTGAGCTAGGGTATTCAGACGCGCGTCGAGCTTATCTTCGGCCAAGCCGATTTTTTCTTTCAACGCAATGTGCTTAAGCAATAGCCCGCCTCGAACGATCTCTTCAGCAGATCCACGGACTGCGCTCATTTCTTCATCTTTAAGCTCGGGCAATGCCTGGCCGCGCATCTTTAAGTCTTGTGTCATGGAGTCCAAGAGCTTTCGCGCCTGCATGTCGATCATGCTGGAAGGCACATCAAAACTATTCTTCTTCACCAAGTGATCGATAATCTGCTGACGCTGTGCTCGGCGCACTTCCCGCTCTTTGGTGGACTGAAGATTTTTCCGTATATCTGCGCGAAGCGCCAATAGCGTCAGCCCTGGCTTTACTTGCTCGGCGAAAGCATCATTTACTTCCGGCAAAGTCCGCTCTTTTAAACCCAGAACTTTGCAGTCAAAGAGGGCCTTTTGTCCTGCCAGGTCTTTCTCGTGGTAATCGGGAGGGAAAGTACCTTCTACTTTTCTTGAATCCCCGACTGACATTTCCATAAGGGCTTGGTCAATTTCCGTGATGAGCTTTCCATTCCCTAGTTCCACTGTAAACGTAGAAGCTGGCTCGGCCTTTGAGGGATTCTCAACCAAGTGGTAGGCGACTTCCACTTCAGCAAAAACGCCCGCCTTTGGTTTGGTGAGAGAGGACGGCTCCAGAACGCCTAGGCGCTCACGCAAGTTTTGGACTGTTTCATCTACTTCTGCGTCGGTCACCTCAACAGGAGAGGGTTTAAGTGGGACGCCTTTGTAGCCCTTAACTTCGATCTCAGGCTCGACTTCAAATTCGGCGTGAAATTCTAGGGGCTTCTCTTCTTCAAAGCTCACAGCTTCTAGTTCGATTCGGGGGCGATTCAAAGGCATGAGCTTGGTTTGCTCGAGTGCTTCAGAAAGGCCTGCTTCCAATAGATGGGAAACGACGTCTTGTCGGATTCGATCGCGGTACTTTTCTAGTACCATCTTCATGGGCGCTTTTCCGGGGCGAAACCCAGGAAAGGAGGCTTCTTTGGCGTACTCCTGGGCCGTCATTTTCTCGTGCTCAGCTAAGGTTTTTCCCGCAAAAGCGATGGTCAGACGAACCTGGGTACTGCTGATTCGATCGACTTTTTTCACTTCGACATCGTGGCTATGGGAATGCATGCGGGTTCCTTTCGTTTAAACGGCAAACCGTAATAGCACGAGCGTGGAGTTAGCTCAATAACGGGAAGCGTTTTCTGCCTTAAAGGAGAGAAGGAATAGAAGTCCGACCCCTACGACAATACAGGAATCGGCAATATTGAAGGCTGGCCAGTGGTAGACCTCTTTCCAATGCACATCCAGAAAGTCGACTACAAAGCCAAGCCTGGCTCTATCTATAAAGTTGCCGACCGCCCCACTTAAAATCAGCGAAAAAGCCAAGGCCGAATACTTCTGCTCTGGCTTCAGGCGGTAGTACAGGACACCAATCGCGACTATGGCTACTATGGGTACCAGAAGAAAGAAGGGCTCACGAAACTCCGCACTAGCCGTCTGCAAAATGCCAAACGCAGCGCCTTTGTTTCGAACGTAGGTAAGGGCAAAAACAGGGTCTAGGAGCTCGATGCTTTCCCCAACTCGAAAACGTGAGTGAACTAACCACTTAGTCCATTGATCGAGTGCCAAGGAGACTACAGCCACCACACCGAGCAGACGGTATTTTCCCATTTTATAATCCACTCCCCATGCCCGGTTTTCGAAAGGTGTTTATCACCATCAAAGCAACGCCCAAGAAAATCGAGATATCTGCGACGTTAAAGACGGGCAAAGCCCAGCCGCCCACTTCAAGACGGATAAAGTCCAGAACATGTCCGTACTGAACCCGATCGATCAAGTTCCCCATGGCGCCCGCCAGCAATGTGGTAAGCGCCACCGAGGTAAACAGTTGCTCATCCTGAAGCTTGATAAAAATAAGAACGATAAGCACCAGGGCAAAAACCGGGATGCCAATAAAAAAGACATCCTTCAACGAGTCGGGGGCGCGTTGAATAAGTCCAAAGGCAAAACCACTGTTTTGAGCTCGAACCAAAGTTAGCCAACGCCCTAGCAGAGTGATTTCCTCGCCTGCGTCGAGCGTAAGCAAAGCCCACGTCTTGGTGAGCTGATCCAGCGCAACAATGAAACCACTCAGTGAGAACAAGATGAGGTACTTGCGTTTCATCTGATGGTTTGGCCCTAGGGGTTAACTGCTCATCGAATCAAGAAAAGCCCGGTTCGTCTTCGAAGACATGATTTTATCGAGCAAGAATTCCATGCTATCGACGACGTTCATAGGCTGAAGGACTTTACGCAAAATCCAAACCCGATTCAGAACCTCTTTATCAATAAGCAGCTCTTCTTTTCGAGTTCCTGACTTGTTGATGTCGATGCAGGGGAAAATACGCTTTTCCATGAGCTTGCGGTCGAGCGTCACTTCCATATTGCCCGTACCTTTGAACTCTTCGAAAATGACTTCGTCCATTCGGCTGCCCGTATCGATAAGGGCAGTAGCGATAATCGTAAGGCTTCCCCCATTTTCGATATTACGTGCAGCACCAAAAAAGCGCTTCGGCTTGTGAAGGGCGTTAGAGTCCACGCCGCCTGAGAGAATCTTGCCGCTCGGAGGCACGACAGTGTTGTAGGCCCGAGCCAGACGAGTGATGCTATCAAGCAAGATCACGACGTCTTTCTTGTGCTCAACCAAGCGTTTTGCTTTCTCAATAACCATTTCGGCTACTTGCACGTGACGCGTAGCTGGCTCGTCGAAAGTGGAACTGACGACTTCGCCTTTAACATTGCGCTCCATGTCAGTAACTTCTTCTGGGCGCTCATCGATAAGCAAAACAATCAGGGCGACTTCAGGGTGGTTGTGCGTAATCGCATTGGCCACTTCCTGTAGAAGAACTGTTTTTCCGGTGCGAGGCGGCGCAACAATCAAGCCGCGTTGGCCCTTACCAATTGGAGTCATCAAATCGATGATACGGGTCGAATATTTCTTCGGATCGTGCTCCAAATTAAACCGCTCGTGCGGGTACAGAGGAGTAAGGTTGTCGAAAAGGATTTTCTCCCGAGCGACATCCGGGTCTTCAAAGTTAACTTTTTCGACTTTAAGAAGCGCAAAATAACGCTCTGAGTCCTTGGGTGGCCGAATCTGCCCCTCAACCGTGTCCCCGGTTCGCAGCATGAAACGCCGAATTTGGGAGGGCGATACGTAGATATCGTCCGGACCAGGCAAGTAGTTGTAGTCAGGGGCGCGCAAAAACCCAAAACCATCAGGCAAGGTCTCTAAAACCCCTTCCCCGTAAATCTGTCCATTTTGTTCGGTTTGAGCCTGAAGGATGGAGAAAATCAGCTCCTGGCGGCGTAAACCCCCAGGGGATTCCACTCCCAGAGATCGAGCAAGGTCTGCCAACTCCGAGATGGGTTTTTCCTTCAACTCCTTTAAGTGCATCGTAGCCATACGTTATCTTTCGTGTGCCCGTATTTCGCAAAATGTGTTCGGCAAGAAGCTCATGAATTACTGCGGAATGGGAGGTTTCCCTCCGGGCGGGGCGTGATTTTTAAAATCAGCTTTTGTTTGGGTTATTTTGCTCCAGAAACAGGTCCTAGAACTAGTTGCTGTAACCTAAGAAACTGGGCCCAGCGTGTCAATCAAAAAGAAATCCCGGACCCCACGGGGTCCGGGAAACCCTTAGAAGCTTGCCAAACAAGCAATCAAGCGTTGCCTTTTAGCTTGCGCACGCGCGTTGCCTGGGGTCCCTTGGGACCCTGCGTCATATCAAATTCGACTTCCATTCCCTCGGTGAGGGACTTGAAACCATCGCCTTCGATAGCTGAGAAGTGCACGAAAACATCCGCGCCCCCTTCTTGTTCGATAAAACCATACCCCTTATTGTCGTTGAACCATTTCACAAAGCCAGTCGGCATTCCCCATCTCCTTGTAAAGCAACCCATGCCGAAGACTTCGATTCTTTCGTACCTAAGGTCTTCGGTATTCCAACGTGAAGGCAGGCTCTCTTGTTGAGACTTCCCCCCACCACCCACGGAATCGATGATAGCAATGGCAGATAGGCTGTCAAGCCGATGCGTTGACAGGGATCGTCACTAAGTTATAATAATTACTGGGCATCTACTGCTCAGTCCACTTCCAACAACTCCCCAAAAACAAAACATATGATCATTCAACGTAAGAACCGGGCCATCCCCGTGGCAAACGATCCTTCTTCGGTAGCAGAGTTAAAGCGGCTGCTTTGGTTGGCGGCCTCGCTTTATCTCCTTCTTGCTCTGGCGAGCTACTCTTCAACGGATCCGTCTTGGAGTACTTGGACCACGAAAACCCAGTTCCAAAACTGGATGGGGCGAGCAGGGAGTGGTCTCGCAGACGTTTTATTTCAAGTCTTCGGATTAAGCGCTTTTGGTCTCGCCGGTTTATTTGGAGTCGCGGCTCTGAAACAAAACCAGAGGACACCGTTTCATTGGCGCGCAAGCATCCTGCTTCTTATTTCCTTCGCCATACTTCTACAAAGCGGCCTACCTCAAGCATGGACTCCTTGGAGACTCAACCACGCAGGCGGAATTCTCGGAAAACTTTTAGCTGATGCCCTAAGCTTCGTTACGGGTCCGCGCGGAACAGTTTTTGTAGCCCTTTTTTCCTCGGTGGCTGCAATTATTCTTATATGCCGAGTAAGCGTCACGGAATTGATGGGCAGCGTGACGAAACGCTCGTGGGAATGGATTCAAGAACTAGGCGCTCAACTGAGCGAAATCCGATTGCCTCAGAGAAAACAAACCATCACCGAACCCAAAGCGCCCAGCACTCTGACACCCGCTACTCCCTCGGTCGCAAGCGCAAATCCGCCCATTCAATTGCCCCTACCGATTGCACCGACCCAAGAAAGCTTTAGCTCAAACGAGCCCTCGCTTTTTGGCATGTCCAACGCTCCAGTTGAAAAAGACGAGGAAATGGGAAAACTCGCCTCGGTAAAATCCTCCACAAGCTCGCGAGAAACAAAACACACAAAAACTCGCGGACATCAGGGCCCGTTCTCTCTGCCGAGCCTTTCGCTGCTCTCTGGCAAGGCCGACTCTAAAATGAAGACGGTGGATAGAAACTGGTACTTAGAAAAAAGTAAAATCCTTGTCGAAAAACTACGCGACTTTGGCGTCGACGGCGAAGTCGTAAATATTTCGCCAGGTCCCGTGATTACCGTTTATGAATTCAAACCGGCCAGTGGCGTAAAAATAAAAGAGATTGCCAATCTTTCCGACGATCTCACCTTGGCTCTTTCCGTGCTTTCTGTTCGCATCGTCGCGCCTATCCCGGGAAAACCCGTAGTAGGAATTGAAATACCCTCTCCCCACCGAGAGATGGTTTTCTTCAAAGACATAGTGGAAGAAACAAGTTTCTATAATTCCGATGTAAAACTTCCGCTAGTTCTCGGTCGCCTTGCCTCGGGCGAGCCCGCCGTAGCGGGCCTTGCGGCAATGCCCCATTTACTCGTCGCCGGGAGCACCGGAACTGGAAAGTCCGTTTTTATCAACACGATGATTTGCAGTTTGCTTTTTCGGTATACCCCGCAACAACTCAAATTAATCCTGGTTGACCCGAAAATGGTCGAACTTGCCGCCTATGAAGGGATTCCACACCTGCTATTGCCGGTAGTTGTCGACTCGAGAAAAGCGGCTTTAGCACTTCGGTGGACGGTAGAAGAAATGGAGCGGCGTTACTCGCTGATGCACCAAACTGGCGTAAGGCAAGTGGATGCGTACAACGCCCGAATTCAGGAAACAGGCGAAACGGAAGAAACTCCGTTTATGCCTTATATCGTGGTGGTGATCGATGAGTACGCGGACCTGATGGCAGTAGTACCAAAAGACGTTGAGCTCTCGATAGCAAGGCTCGCTCAAAAAGCACGAGCAAGCGGCATTCACCTGGTGCTTGCGACGCAGCGGCCGTCTACTGATGTTGTGACTGGAACAATCAAGGCAAACTTTCCTAGTCGTCTTTCCTTTCGAGTTGCCTCGTCCATCGACTCGAAAACGATTTTGGATCGAACCGGGGCCGATCGCCTTTTAGGCAACGGAGATATGCTTTTTCATTCAGCCGGCTTCACAACGCTTAAACGCATACAGGGCGCCTTCATTTCCGATGCCGATTTAGACAAAGTTGTGGATTCGCTAAGAGCCCAAGGCGAACCCGAATACGATGAACGCCTCCTTAAAGCCCAAGACGAAGGGGAGTTAGACTACGCGGACGGCGGAATAGAAAACGCCGAACAGGGCGACCTATACGACCGCGCTGTGCGCCTGGTAACTGAGAAAGGCGAAGCTAGTATCTCCCTCATTCAGCGGCACTTGCGTATAGGCTACAATCGAGCCGCCTCATTGATGGAAGAAATGGAAAAACAGGGCGTAGTCGCAGGGTCTTCCGGCGCCTCAAAGCGCCGTGCAGTTTTAGTCAATTCCATTTAAGTTTCTCTGAATTCGGCTTCAGGCGTATAGTCCTGAGCCATGAAAAACTACCTTCTCGTCCTTGGGCTCAGCTTCTGTGTTTCCACCTTAGCGCAGTCTAAAGCTTCATCCGAAGCCGCTCGTGCTGCGCTTGAAAAGCTTCAAACAAGCTGGAAGCAGACCCAATCCTACCAAACCGACTTCACTCAGACCGTAAAATCTAAGGCTACCGCGCTAGAAGAGGAACCCTCCGAGGGAACCCTTTCCGTCATCAAGCCAAATCACCTGCGGTGGGAGGACAAAACCACCCACATCACCCAATTGCTGAATGCAGATTCCTACTGGGAAATCACCGAAAACCCCAGACGAAAGACCCGCTCGGTCGTCGAACGCAAAGGGGTTTCAAAGTCTGTAGGAAAGTCTTCGCTCGCCATTTTGCTGGGACGCGGAAAATTTGAGGAATTTTACAAGGTTAGGCTCTTGTCCGACTCAAAGCTCGAGGCCGTCCTGCAGCTCATCCCAAAGGGGGACCCGAGCGAGACCCTCATTGCGAAAGTCGACAAAAACGGCTATGTATTGCGGTCTCTTACGACGGACAGCCCGGATTCTCGCATTGAGGTGTTGTTTAAAAACACCCGACGCAATGTGGACCTTCCGGAGTCGCTGTTCCAGTACGAGAAAAAACCGAACGATGTTTTTGAATCGAAAAAGGAATAGACGATGCCATCCTTCGATATTTGCGTAAAAGTCGACCTACAAGAAGTCGATAATGCGATCAATCAAGCGCAAAAAGAAATCGCACAACGTTATGACTTTAAAGGCTCCAAAAGCAAAATAGACTGGGACAAGAAAAAAGAAATTACTCTGCTTGGCGACGACGAATACAAGCTCACTGCGGTCACCGATATTTTGCAGAGCAAACTCATTAAGCGCGGAATATCCATTAAGAACCTCGTGTATGGCTCCAAAGAGTCGGCACTGGAAGGTACCATTCGACAAAAAATCACTCTGCAAATGGGGATTCCGGTTGAGAAGGCCAAAGAAATCAACCGACTCATCAAAGACGCAAAGCTCAAAGTACAATCGCAAATCCAAGACGAACAAGTGCGGGTAACAGGAAAGAAACGCGACGACTTGCAAGAAACCATCGGGCTACTACGCAAGCAAGACCTCGGCATGGACTTCGAATTTACGAATTTCCGAGAATAACGAGAAACAAATGCCAGAACTTGAATCAGCCATAAAGCCGATCACCGAAAAGAAAATATTTTTTCATAGCTTGGGTTGCCCCAAGAATCTCGTCGACACCGAGGTAATGTTGGGCATTTCCGTGGGCGACGGATTTAAAGTTGTTCCCGACGCTTCCGATGCCAACGTAATAGTAGTGAACACTTGCAGCTTCATTAACGACTCTAAACGCGAATCGATTGATGCCATTTTGGATGCCGCCGAACAAAAGAAGTCTGGCAAATGCGAACGCCTGATTGTTACCGGCTGCCTCCCGCAACGCTATAAGGCCGATTTGAAAGTTTCCTTCCCCGAGGTAGACGCCTTCGTGGGCACAGGTCAGTACGGGCAATTGCTTGATTTTGTAGCAGGCAAAAAAGAAGAAGACTTTGAGTTCAAGCACCCAAAGTACATTCACAACGAGCACACACCCCGAATAAACTCTCTGCCTTTTTATAAAGCTTATTTAAAAGTTTCAGAAGGCTGCATTAAGGCCTGCGCATTTTGCATCATCCCCAAAATTCGCGGCACATTGCGCAGTCGCACTATCGAATCTCTCGTTCAAGAAGCTGGGTCTCTCGTTGCAAGCGGGGCAAAGGAACTCAACCTAATCGCCCAAGATCTTACCGACTACGGCCGAGACCTTCGTGACGGAACAAATCTTCCCGGTTTGCTTCGTGCACTGGTGAAGATTGAAGGCCTTGAGTGGATTCGCCTTTTGTATGTTTACCCTGACGAGCTTTCCGATGAGCTTTTGGAACTCATCGCCACTGAAGAAAAAATCTGCAAATACATCGACACGCCCGTTCAACACATAAATGATCGAATGCTTCAGCTGATGAACCGAAAAGTCAGCGGGAAATTGATTCGAGAAAGACTGGCTCGTCTTCGTGAAAGAATTCCGGGCGTATTTATTCGAAGCACCGTAATTGCCGGTTACCCTGGCGAGACCCAAGAAGAGTTTGAAGAACTACGAGAGTTTATTCGCGAAGCCCAATTTGATCACTTAGGTGTATTTGCGTACTCGAAAGAAGAAAACACGAAGTCCTATCTCTTGGGCGGGCAACTACCAGACGAGGTAAAGCAAGCCCGACGCGATGAGCTCATGGCCATACAACAAGAAATTTCGGCGCGCCGTCTTAAGAACCGAGTCGGTGAAGTAGTGCCGGTGCTCGTAGAGGAGCTCTCGGAGGAGTCTGAGTTCTTATGGCAAGGCCGCCATCAAGGACAAGCCACCGAAATTGACGGGCATGTGCTTATCCGCGCAGGAAACATTGAGCGCGGAAAAATCACGCTGGTCAAATTGGAACGCGCGATGGAATATGATTACATAGGCCGCGTTGTAGAAAAGACCGGGCGAAAATCCCGCGCCGCGGCTAAATCTCACTAGATCCATAAATCTGATGCGCCGAAATACTGCTTCTTGGTTTTGTTTCTGGGCTTTGCTTCTTTGCTCGAATCTTCGAGCGGACTATGCGTGGATTGCCGCCTACCAAAAGCTCCAGCTTCGAGCGGGTTTTGACGCATTCCGTACGAGCGACAACTACGACAATAGCGGGAATCTCTCCGCAACGCGGCTCACTGGCCAACCGGTTGCCTTAAACGATCATTTTTTTTGGATTGAACCAGAGCTGGGCGTCGCCAATGATTGGGCCATCGGAATGCGCGCCGCCTTTGTCGATGGCACCGTGGATTCAAATCCGTCGACCGGAGCACCTTTGCTGACGGGCTCAGGTCTTGCGGACTTGCGGTTTAACTTAAAGTGGCAGATTTCTTCGTTCCCTCTTTGGACGCTTGAAACCTATTTCAAATTTCCCAACGCCCCTTCTCGCCCTGCGACCAATGCGGATTTGATATGGGGTGAAGGCAACTTCGATGTAGGAGTCAAAGCGCACTACGGCCTACACGCCGATGCATTTTACTTTTCTGCTTCACCGGGCATTTTGGGGCGCTTTGGTGGATATGCTTCTGCTGCCACGCTCGATTTGGCCGCCCAAGGCTTTTTCCAACGCGCGTATGTGAAAACATTCGTAACTTCGATTTTTTCATTTACGGCCGAGGCACTTGCACCGTCTACAACAGCTAGCCAAAGCCTTGCGGGAACGGGTGGAAGCTACGCGCGACTTGCTGCGAGCCCTACTGGCATTGCGGCGGGAGCAACCATAGGAGCGCAACTCACTCGCGGCTTGCGCCTAGAGGCTGGAGCGAGTCGTTCTATTTGGGGACAGAGATTTCCGAGTTATTGGAACTTTACTGTGAACTTGCTGGCTCTCTTCGATTTCGCAAAGCCCGACCTTCGACCGAAGCTCCGCTCCGTTCCGTTTGAGAGCGTGCCGTCTGACCTCTAAGTGTTCGACGCCTTCCTCTTAGTGGCCGCCCATCTTCACCAACCCCATCAAAAAACTCATCTCCGTCCAATTCATCCTCGGCCGAATTTCGCGATCTAGCCTGTCCACCGACACGCACTACGCCCGCGGCACCTTCCGCACTTCCTGCTGCTATGCCACGGCCTGTGAATCCGCCAGAAGAACCACTTGCTCCTTTGGGAGCATTGTCATCGAAAGTAATTGAGGCTCCAGCACCTGTACCACCCGAGACACTTACCAACGCTAATGCACCACTTGCTTCTGAGCTTTGGACGGAAGGCGAACTAGATGCGTCGCCCGAATAAATATCGGCTGGCATGGACTCTACAGAGGTGACGGACTCGGCCCCACCCCCACTGCCTTTGCCAGACCTGCCTTTTGGCGCACTCTCATCGTAACCCAAACGAGGCCCCGCTTTTACCGGCTCTGAACTTGGTGGAGATGCCGCCCCATTTACCGTTTCAGGTCTTTCGGTATCACTCACTACTTCTTTTAAACTCCCTAGAAGCTTGTTTGTGACAGTCTTCGGTTTATGCCGATGGCCATCCTCACCATCTTCCAGCTTGGCGCTCGCGCTCTTGGGTTTGGTGCTTTGAATTTCTGAAGGGTTCTGGGTTTTTTCAGGGCCATCTTCCACAATGGCGGTTCGTCCCGCTACTGAAACAAGAGGAAGAGAAGAGTTGTTGGTAGCGAATTGCTGATCGGAGTTGAAGATTTTTTCGCCATTCATGAGATCGTAGTAGTAGATAGGGTCCGTCGGCTTCGTGTAGTAGTTCAGGCGCGTCGGATCGTAGGAGAACTTTTGAGTATTGGGAAGTGCCGTCTGCCTCATTACTGCGCAACCTTGCCCTGACCATCTGCCCTCATCAGCAGAGCCCTCTCCTTCTTCAGGATCGCCGGTTCCAATTCCTAGTCCATATATCTTTCCGTTGGGCTTGCCCATTTGGCTGTGGCCTTGTGCTTCATGGGCAACTACGCCTGAGCTCCAACCCTGCGGAGATTCGATTGAAGGCGCAACACCGCCTTTCGCAGAGGAAGTGCCATGCTTCTGTCCCCCCGAATTGCTCTCCATGTCTTTTTTCTGCTTATCAGAAAGACTTGTGTTCTGACGTAATTGGGCGCAACCGGCCACGCCTTCGTTCCATTCATTTTCGTCGCGTTGGCCATCCCCGTTTGTGTCGCCTTTGTAGTCGTCGCACATTTTCGCGGCGGTATTTCTCCAAGGCACGAGCGCAGTAGCCGAACCAGCTGCAGCGAGTGAAGGAGGAAGATTGCATTTTTCAACTGACTTATCGTTGATGCTAGTGGGATCATTCGGCCCCCAGTTCGCCACTGTTCGCTTCCAAAAAACAACCGTTACGCCACAAGCTGCAGCCATATCGGCCATACCCTTAAGAATTTCGCTGCCTTTCTGATCCGAAATACTTTGATCTAAAAATGCACAGACCGGCCACCACAAGTCATGGGTTACAACGCTGCCGCCAGACGAGCTTTGAGAAACCGCTTTACCCGGAGTCCCATCAGAAAGTTTTTTCCTCTCGCCACTACCGCCACCATTAGGTTTTGCGTACTCGGTTCCCGTTGTGGAGGAACGCCCGCCATTTGTCCCGCTTCCGCTAGAACCATCGGAAGAACCAGAATTCGCTCCGTCAGAATCACTTTCATTGCCCGATTTTTTCAGGCGTCGACTCCAAATTCCTGGAACATCCAACCAAGGTAGCTCTGGCTTGGTGATTTTGGTTACGGGTACTGCAGGTTTTGAGGCAGAAATAGGATAGGCCCCGCCCGGAAAGGCGACGAAAAAGCACAGGACCAGTCTTTTAAGCAGGTTAAACACGATTACCCACTTAAACCTGCAAGCCGAATACCAATATTTTTAATGAAATTTCAGCTACTTACAATTGAAAGGCTGGCCAAACAGTATACACCCCACCAGTACTTACCCACATCTTAGTGGCCTGCATTTATTGGTGGGGGATCAGCGAGGCCGGGAACTGCGAACAGTTAGCGGCTTAACTGGGTTGGGAAGTTAGCCCGTTTTTAGGGC
>CAZTRP010000013.1:0-102475 GCA_964616705.1 uncultured Pseudobdellovibrionaceae bacterium | reverse complement strand
TCTAGGAGTTGTCGAGTGGGATTTTCTGGAATGGAGAGTAAGTCCATCACGGCCTCGCATTCTCGGATGGAACCCAGCGCTATTTCGTAGAATCGGAGTCGATCCTTGGTGCTGCTCTTGCCACTGCCTTCGGCCAAGTTCAGCGCCGCACTACTAGCAGCTCGGGCCAATTGATCTTTTAGCCCGTTCGGAGCCCGGAGCTCGCGGGTGGTTTGGTAGAATTGGACTGCCAGTTGGTAACTGCGAAAGTTTTTAAGCATTGTATTTTTTCTCCTAAAAAAAGAGTTCTCACCGCGGCGGGAACTCTTTTTTTAGGAGAAAAAATACAATGCTTAAAAACTTAAGAACGCACCAGTTGGCAGTCCAATTCTACCAAACCACCCGCTCGAAACGATTGCCGTGCGGATTACAAGCACAATTGGTCCGAGCTGCTAGTAGTGCGGCGCTGAACTTGGCCGAGGGCTATGGACGTAGAACAGCCCCAGACCGTCTCCACTTCTTTCAAATGGCTTTTGGATCTATCCGCGAGTGCCAGAGCATCACAGTATTGGAGAGCCAGCAATTCAGTCACCAAGAGCTAGCGCTACTGGACAGGCTAGCCGCATCCGCCCACCTACTCATCCGCCATCACCCAACCGGCTAACCCGGGCCTCGGGCCCCGGGCCACGGGCCACGAGGCTTCTACTTCCGCCGCAACTTAGAAATAACAGAGGCCACCCTCACGAAAGCAGGGTGGCCTCTCCAAAAATCGACAAGGATTTTTCAGTAGATAAATAGGATCAAGCGGTTCGGATCATCTTTTCTACTTCTTCGATATGCAAAGTTTCTTCGAGGATAAATTCCCGAGTCATTTCCTCAAGTGCGATATCGTCTCCAGCCATTCCGAGTAGTTCGTGGTACAGGGAAAGACCTTCGCGCTCAAAAGCTAACGACTCTTTCATGATTTCCATCACGTTGTGGTTGTTGGTTTCGGGAACGGGCTTCACTTTGACAGAAGGATGTCCCCCTAGCGCCGTGATCTTTTCGCCAATGGTTATTGCATGAGCCATTCCTTCATTTGCGTGATCGCGAAACCACTTCGTAATGGGGATGCGGTTTGGCCCAAAGATCATGAAGCTGTAGTGTAGGTAACGCACCACGCCTGAGAGCTCGGCCTCAAGAATTTTGTCTAGCTGCGTCAAGATTTTTGGATTGGTCTCTTTCATCTGGTTCTCCTCAACATGGTTTCCGGCTACGCAAGGTGATATTCTTAATGGACATGGTCAAGCATAAACGCCTTTACCAAATCTTGTTGCTAGCTGCTGGCCTTGCGCCGTGCCACCTTATTCTAATGGCAGAGGCGCCCTCAAACCAGCCCTCCACCAGCAATATCACGATTTTTGATGATCGAACCTTCAATTTAGACGGTGGTACCGCTGTGCCTGAGACGCGAAAAAGTGCCGGGGGCAATACCCGGTATTTAGACAAGGGCAAGGAACTCGACTATAACTCTGCGCAGCGCGATGCGTGGATTGCCAGTTGCGAGACGCTGCGGGAAAAAAACTACGGCGCATTTAAAGATTGCGTGGCCAAGGCGAAGAAAAAGGAACTTGGGGGCAGAACGGGTTTTGGTGCTCGGGAATCTAGCTCAGGGTCTGATGGATTAAATGGGCTACTTCCTCCACCCGAGGCGCGTCCCTCGCCACCAACCGTCGCAGATCCGCAGAGCGAAGAATAGGGAAGGTTTGCTTTGAAGCTTTCACACATTGCCATTGCGGCTCCCAATCTTTCAGACATATCGGCTCGACTCAAAGTTTTGAGTTTGGAAGTCGAGCACGTGCATGAAGTGGCCTCTGAACGTGTCCGGGCCGCCATGGTGCCGGTAGAAATATCTTCGCACTTTCGAATTGAGCTTTTGGAGCCGACTTCCACAGACTCTCCGATTGCGAAGTTCTTGGAAAAAAAGCCTTCGGGCGGCATCCATCACGTATGTTTTGAAGTTTCAAATTTGTCAGCCTGGCCTGAGGTTCTAAAGAAAGCCGGCATGGAAGTTTTGGCGCCGGGAATTCGCCGGAGTGCCAGAGGTGAAGCTCTTTTTATTCATCCAAAGAGCTTCAGCGGAGTGCTTGTAGAACTCGAACAAATCCATTCGCACCCTTGAGGGGACATTCATGCGTTACGATCAAATGAGCCCAGTTCCTCCGCTTACGCGGGTGACTAAGGCATTAATCATTACCTGCACTGTCTGTTTTTTTGTTGATTTCATTTTGACTCAGCTTGGTTTCAGATTTGGTGAGTGGGGAGCCATCAACGATGTCTTCGGACTTGTTCCGGGGCTGGTACTCGCCAACGGATGGGTGTGGCAGTTCGTTACTTACATTTTCTTTCACGGAAATCCCTTCCACCTGCTTCTGAATATGTTGATTCTTTGGTACTTCGGCGCGGAAATCGAGATGCGTTTGGGAGAGTCTCGTTTCCTACGTTATTTTTTCCTGTGCGGCGTTGGGGCAGGCATATTTAATTTCTTGGTCAATATCGCGTTTGTGTCTGGGCCAAGTTTGATGAATCCCATTATTGGTGCAAGCGGCGCGATATTCGGGATTTTGGCGGCGTACGGAATATTTTTTGGAGACCGCTATTTTCTGGTGTTTTTTCTATTTCCCCTTAAGGCACGTTACTTTGTCTTAGTGATTGCGGGCATTGAGTTGGTGATGGGGGTTCAGGGAAATCCCCAGGACAATGTAGCTCACTTTGCCCACCTTGGCGGAATGTTGGTGGGTGGTGCGTATATCTGGTTCCATTTCGTAAGGCCCAAGGGGGGTTCAGGGTCGGGTGGACAGAAGAGGGACTGGGAGAGAGAAAAGCTCAAAAAGAAATTCACCTTGATTGTAAATGAAGCGACCGGGGGCGAGTCGCCTAAGGATGATGGTGGTCCAAACTACTGGAACTAAACTTGGGCCCTGATGGCCAGTGCAAAAAGTGCGGGTAAGGCCTGAAGATAGAAAATTTTTCTTGAGACCGTGGCTGTCCCATAGAGGCCCGCAATTACGACGCAGACGAGGCAAAACTGGGTGAGTAAGTTTCCCTGAGCTCCTTTCAATTGGCCAATCCACAGGCCAGCCGCAAGGAAGCCGTTGTACAGTCCTTGGTTTGCTGCAAGCGCCTTTGTGCTTCTTGCAAACTCTTTACTCATAGAGAAAGTTTTTCGACCGTAGGGAAGTGTCCATAGAAACATCTCAAGGATCATGAAGTACAGGTGGGTGAAAAGAACGAGATAAACGAAGATCTGGGCGATCGATTCCATGAATCCTTTGTCCCTCTTTAGGGGAGGTTTGTCGATATGCACTCGAAAATACTTTTCTCCGGTTTGCGTGCTTTTTTCGCCCTGATTTTAGTTGGATGCCCTCTCTTTGCTGATTCTTCCGTGAATTACTTTTCCAACTCTACCCGTAGAGCTGCGACGAGCGTCGAGGCTGGGCATGTTGTTCGGGCGGGAAAGTGTACGGCTTATTTCGTGCGAAACAGTGCCAATAAAGTTTACGTTGGTTCGGCTCGGCATTGCTTCGGAATGAGCGCGAATGAGTGGTGTAAGACAGGGATTTTTGAAGATGGTGAAGGCAATACCGCTGCGTGCAAGGGCGTGGTGGCGAGTGATCTTGGTCGCGACATCGTTTTTCTTGAGGCCGATTTTAAAAAACCGCCCAAACAAACTTTTCGTCTGGCATCCTTTGAGCCACCCGCCAAATCTCGCTTAGTAATGATTGGCTATCCCTGTGATTCGGACCGCCAGTGTGCATTGACGGTTACCGAAAACTGCTGGGTCATTCAGCCTGGTGTGCCGAGCCCGCACAAGATGATGTTTGATAGGTCAGCGCTGCACAATTGCATGACTTGGGGAGGAAATAGTGGCGGGCCTATGGTGCTTGAGGGCCAAGATGCTGTCGTTGGTCTGCCTTTTACTTACCTTCCAAACGACTTAGCTCAATCAAAACACGCCGATTCTTCAAGCGCTGCCCACTTGGCCGAAATGGCTGATTTTGTGCGTGCTCACCGGGGTTGAACTCGAGAACGCGGGCATTGCCATCGCCGACTAAGGAAGGGCGACCTGAAAGTCTTTCACCCAATGTGCTTGCTCGGTCGGAACGTCCGGTGCAGAAGAGTGCTGAGAATCGATAAATACCAAAACCGATTTAGGGAAAGCCTCCCCCATTGCATTTAGATTGCGTGGTTCATTCTCAAAGCTCGCAATCACCTGTCCCAGTTTGCGTATCTGCTCAAACGCACCTTTCTTATAAATCAAATCATCCATTTCAAACCGCGGTTTCAAGATGAGCGTTGTCCGCTTTCCCATGGGGAAGCCGAGCTTACGCATGCTTTCCAGCGTTCCCTTTTTCATATTCGGTTCATTGCGGCCAGTGAGATAGACTATGTGTGCACCCAGGTCGTAGAGGCTCCGCACGTAGGCTATCGAGCCCGCCATGGGTTGATCCACCAAGCAGTAGGCGTTCGAAAAATACTTCTCTGTCCACCAAGTCTTTATTGCATCCACGATTTTGGGATCGGAAATACCGACTTCTCGCAGCGAGTTTTGGTAGTCGTAGTGCATTTGCTCAAGGTTTGCAGCGAGTAATCGCTTTGCTACGTCAGGGTGTTCGGATTGGGTGGTCGGGAGCTTTGCGAAGTCTCTCAGGATGGCTAGAGTCCGGTGTCGGTTGTCGAACACGGTGTCATCTAGGTCAAAAATCACAACCGTCTTGCCGTTCTTAGTGTCAGCGTTTTTAACCAGGTCGACCACTTGCGCTAAAATCTGCGGTTCGTGCTGAATGGGCGGAATGGAAGTGCAGGCCAGCGGAACAAGTGACAAAAAAACCAGGCAGAAACCTAAGAGTTTTCTCATGTTGGTGGAAGAATAGGGAACGCTACCGTACTTGTCACTGGTTAAAAACCTGTGAAGAAAATCCTGGTGCGTTCCGCGCGACCGAATTTAACTAGTGTTAAAGCTAACGTTGTTGAGATCCCTAGTGGCCGTTGACGCGCCCAGTAGAACCGCTTCAAATACCCGCGGGAGATAATATGAAAGCAAAAATTTTCTTTAGAACGCTTACGCTGGGTCTGGCGTTGGGTGCACTTCCGCTGGTCGCGGCGCCTTCAAAATCAGCTGCTTCAACTGCAAATGGTATCCGAGATTTTGGTTTCGGATTGTTCAAGTCGATTTACGATGCAAAGGGGAAAGAGCCTGTTGCTATTTCACCGCTTAGCATCGCTGAGGCCATGACGTTAGTGAGCATCGGATCGGAAGCCGAAACTCGCGAGGAGTTGGAAGCTTTGTTTGGCCCTTCGGCTAAGCTTGATGAGCTTTTGGTGGGATTGAAAGAGATTCGCGAAGACTTGAAGCTCTATGCGAAGGGCAGTGACGGTGCTTTTGAGTTCACGAGTGCCAATGCTCTTTGGGCCAATAGCAATCCAGAAGTCGGGTTTACGTATAAACCTGCTTTCCTGAAAGAAGCAGGAAAAAGTCATGCTCCTAGTTTGGTATCCGAGGATTTTAAAAGTCCCGCTACGATTTCCAACATCAATGGATGGGTGGCCAAGGCCACTAAGGGGAAGATTAAGGAGTTGATTCAGGCACTAGGCGAGAAAGATGTGGCCGTTCTTTTGAATGCGATTTATGCGAAGGGGACCTTCCTGTCGCACTTCCATTCAGTTTCGGAAGGTGACTACACTAACGCTAATGGCGACACCTCGAAAGTATCCTATCTGTCGCAGGCCACCTATTTACCCTACACGGACACCGACGCCGATATTCAGATGGTGAGTTTGCCGATTGGCAAGCCGTCTTCTAAAGTGCCGTCTGACCAAGTAGCTCTGGATATTCTGGTGGCGAAAGATGGTAAGCTCGATACTTTGGCTGCCGCGTTGGATAGTTCCAAGTACTCAAGCTTGGTCGATTCGCTCTCTTTTGAAATGGTGGAGCTCAAGATCTCTGCTGGAAAAGTGGAGCAGTCTGATGCGCTTTCGTTGAGTTCTAAGCTCCAAGCGGCGCCATTTCGGCTAGTACGGTCTTTTGATCAAGACTTGGCCCAATTTGGCCTTCTGGGAAGCGTTAAAAAGGGAAATAAGCTTTATATTTCCGAAGTGCTGACTAAGACATTCTACGAGGTCACACCGTTTGGCTTCGAAGCTGCTGCTGCTACTGCAGTTTCCGTTGCTGCAGCAACCTCACTTCCACCGCTCCCAAAGCCGATGAGCGTCACGGGCCCGTCCATTCACGTTGTCCGGCATGTCGCTACGGGGATGCCTCTTTTTATCAGCGTTTATGATAGCCCGCAGCTGTACGATACGGCCAAGCTGATATCTCTTGTAGAAGAGGGCGGTAAAAATGATCGTTCGTTGTTTGCTGAGACGAAAAACGGAACGATTCAGCTAAAGACCGACTATACAACCGGTAAGAAATCTATCGTCATCATTGATAGCAAAGGAAAAGAAAAAGTCCTGAAGGTTCTCTAAAGAATACCCAAAGAGCCGATGGTGCGAATCTATGCGCTATCGGCTCTTTTTTTTTGTGCGGGGTTTTTAAGGAGCCGCTTCCAGTTTTTGTGGCGGAAACGGTAGAGAATTTGGGCTTGGATCCAAATCAGCGGGGTCCACGTGCCCGCAGAAAACTCAATTTCATCGGTATAGCGGCACTGATTGGCGTCAATTGATTCGATTCGATGTTCATGGCGCCAGCTGCGGATGTTCCCGCCCTGTTCTTCGGTAGTAAAGTAACGCCGTGTCCGATCTAGCTGCACTACACGAACTTGGTGAATTGCTGGTTTTCCAAGGCCTACTTGAATCTCAAAAAAGTAAGTTTGGCCCAATTCCCAATTCTGAGTTGGTAGTTCTTGTCCCTTCAGTACCAGCATTCCTTCTGACACTCGCTGCAGCATCCCTATTTGAGTGATGGCTTGCCAAGCTTCCTCGGCGCTACAGGGAAGAATGGAAGTTACGCAAATTTTCATCGAGCGCTCCCGATGGCGTTGTGCACCAGCGCAAGTGCGAATTCTTGCGTTTCTTTCTGACGGGCGGCCAGTTCAGAGCGCCGATCGGTAGACATCGCATCTACAAGGCTTCCGGTAATGAGCGCTTGAATTCCCTTTGCCGTTTGTTGCAGGGCTTTGGACGACCAGGTCGCCGGGGCACTTTTCAAAATATGGGCTATGCGCTTTGCTCCATGCTCGCGGGCTTCAGAATGAATTTCGCGGCTGTACCCCTTTTTTACCGAGCCTTGGTAGTACATGAGAAGGAAAACGCTTGCATGCGCTGGATGGTTCTTGAGCCAAAGAAAATTTCCTTCGATGTAACGCAATAAAAGCTCCTGCCAATCGCCCGCGGCTTGCATATTGGCCACAATGAACTCTTGCGCGGCAAAAGCTACGACGCGAAATGCGGCTTCAATCATCGCATCCCGATTCGGAAAATAATAAACCACGTGCGAACGCGACATTTTTGCCTTTAGACCGACGCGATCGAAAGACAAATCATCCACGCCTTCTTCCGATAGGATCTCAATCACGGCTTGTAGGATTGCTGCCTTTCGCACGTCTTGGCGACGCACTCCAAACTTAAGAACTGCGTAGGCGTGACTGCCGGGATCGGTTTTTGGCGTTTTTTGCTTCATTTTCAGGCGCGGAACTTAGCACAAAAATGGAGAGAGGGTTAGGGGGAAGTTTAACGTTGTAATTACAAAAGGTTAGGGGAAGTACCTGATAGGTAGCTTCCCCTAATTCTAATGGGCAAGAGACTTGATGGCTTTAGCGTCGGCAGTTCTGGATATGCTTAACCAGTCTGGCAAACAGTTCCGGCGCCCCCGCATCGGACCAGGTTCGCAGGTCGAACGCCGTCTCCGGGTCGGTCAATCGGGCGTTTAATTCCGGCAGTAGATTGAGTTCGGTCCTATACGCGGTGAGGGAAGCCGAAAGCTTGGTGAGCTCTGGCGATGTCACGACGAGTGCGTCCATGTACGACGTCAGATCTTGACTGCTTTTGGCAATTGCATCTGTCTTTGTTTCTATTTCCGCTCTGTTTGCTGCGATAGATGCCTCCAGTTTGGCTTCCTCTTTGGAGAAGTCAGCAAAACGCGCTTTGTAGCGAGTTTGTTCTTTCAATACCCGAGTCAGCGTAGCATGGTCGGGGTTCGATTTTAGCTTGTTGTCGATTTTTGAGATCTCGTCCAACGCAAGTTTCGCATTCTTAGTGGCAATGGCTTTCTCGTCGCTCAACTTTTGGATTTGTGCAGACAAGGCGTCTTTCTGACCCGCTAAAGTGGAAATGGTTTTTCGCAGGTCGGCTACTTTAATATCTTTTTCCTTGAGCGCCCTTGTTTCGCTCTCAATGTCCACGGTAAGCTTCTTTGTTAGTCCGGTAAGTTCAGACTCCACCGAGGAATAGATCTTCTTGTAGTTCCCTAGGGAAACACCACCGGTTTTACAAGATTCACTGGTTGCTAGTGCGCCATCTTCGCAGTCGAAAAGAAAGAGCGAAGTATCTACGACTTGATAGTATTGGTTGTCAGTTTTTGGATCGTCACCATTGGGGACTATGAGTCCCACGCCCATCAGCGACTGCGACGCGAACAGGGCTAAAGCGACGCTCGCCGTAGCAGTTGTTCCAAGCATTTTCATTTTATTCATTAGGTTATTGGACACAGGGACCTCCATTGATTCTTACGTTGTTTGCGTTTGAAAATATTAGGGAGCATCGGAGAGCTCCGAATAAATAGTCCACGAGTAGACAGATAGGTTTTCAATAGCTCCTAGGATGACCAGCATATCCACATGTTCCTGCGGTTTTGATCTCAAGGAGTCAGCCAGCAATGCGAGCTGGGTATAGTCGTCTCTCAATTTCGAGACCTCGACTGAAATTTCATCGGCTAGGTCTCTTTGTTCATTTTTCCGCAGAAGCCACGGATACTTCCCACGCTGGGAGAGGGACTGAGAAAGCCTTTCTACAGCGCCGGTTACCGAGGGAGGAAGGAGGAAGTCAGGAAGCTTTTCCAGCCGTTCTACGCGTTCCTGCATCGCGGAAACGTCTTCGATCGCAAGCTGCCATCGCAGTACCCAGCGTTTTCTCTCGGGCGTTTCGTACGCATTCCATGCTTCGCTCAGCTTTTTTAGGTCGCGCAATTTTTCCTTGAGCTTCGTGCCGTAGTTGCTTTTTGTTTCTTGCGAAGAGAGATCTAGGTGGCCTTGGAGGCTTTCCAGTCGTCTCACTAGACGCACCGTTCGCGCTGCGACTTCGGCACTGCTTAGTCGGTGATTCTCTAATTCATAGGCGAGCCGTTCGGACTCCAAACTCAGAAGCCATATTCGGCCCAAGCCAATCTGAAATGGAACCTCCGTGTGCTCTGTTCCTTGGTCTCTCACCAGGCATTTGCCGTCTGTGCAGGTGAGAAATCGCTTTGACAGATCCACTTGCCAGCGTCTGGATTGCGACGAAATGTGCTGTGCCAATTGAGCTGCGTCGGTCTCGGTCTTTTTGGAAATCCTTTCCTCGTTGCTCCAGTCGATTTCCTTAAGGGCAAGGGGCGTTTTTGAAATCAATGGTTCCGGAGTGACAAGATTTGGTTCTTCCTCCGCGATTTTGTCGACTAAAGTCGGTTTTGAAGGTTCTGCATCGAGACTTTCTCCTACAATTGGGCGTGAGCCGCGAGGGAATCTGCCTGTAGTGTCGTTTGAAGGCTTGGAATAGATCTTGGACGACTGTGCCTTGGCGGAAGGTTTTTGGATTTGTTCTGAGTTCATTGGATGCGTGTGTTCTGCAGGGAATGGAGGCGGCGGAATGGCGGGGGTTGAAAGTGGCTCCAGATCTACTCTTGGCTCGGTTTTCGGGAGTACTGGAGCCGTTGGTTCTTCGAGTAGGAAGAAAGAGACTTCCTCTTTTTGCCCAGAGGAATTTAGGATGTAAGTTTGGTCCCAAACCTTTGTTGTCCCAGTCTTTGCGACATTGTCAGTAATGCGCCAATGGCCAGACTTCGGATCGGGTAAGCTCGCATACAGGCTACCAGGCTGGTAGTTCACAGGAAGGGGTTCCGTGAGAATTAACACAAGCTGCGCATCGTATTCCTTTCGATTGGTGCGGGTATGGTAAATATCGTAGGTTTCAATGACCTTTTCCTTGGGTTTTACGATGCGACCGTACCAATGTCCTGGCGCAGGTGCAGATAGCTCGGCAAAGGAACGTGGTTTCACTCGGGTAGGGTAGTAGATTTGCCTCGGAGACTGTGCTTCAACGGAAAACCAACACGAAATTCCGAAACAGGTTGCCCACTTTATCCACTGGTTCATAACAGCTCCTTTGCCGGCTAGTGCGATTAACTATCTTTCCGGAATACTTCCCGTTCGGAGAAGCAGTTGTCTTTGACGCTTAAGTTGCATGTCGAACGGTTCTTCGATCGGGCGCGGCATCTTTTCAAAGCAGCCTCGATCGCGTCTTCTTTGCACTGTGCCCCAACGCCTCTGTAGTATCGGCTAATGCAAGATTCATCAGCCGGATCGTCTTTCGCATGCCCGTCGACAAAATCGTGCGCGAAGCAAAACCACTTTTCCACTGGAACGGGGATCGGTTTGACGGGTTCTGGTCTTGGGTAAGCCACTTCCGAAATCGCCTTCTGATGAAACACACGGCCTTCAACTGCGTCCTCTTCAAACCAGTTCTCATAAGTAATGAGTACGCTTCGTGCCTTGTCTATCTTCTGGCTCTCCCAGTGTCCCTCCGGTAGGTCTGCAATCGCCAATCGAGCGCCGAGCCCGAATACAACCGATACAACTAATCCAAGTTTAGTAACTAAATTCATTTTCATAATCTCCATTTCCAGGTGGAACTATTCCTCGTCTCGCTCAAAACAGTCTTTGTAGGCATCTACCCTGCAAGAGGCCTTGTGTTTTGAGTTTGCCTGACATTTCTCCTGTGCAATTTTCTTAGCGTGGCTAAGGCAGATTCCCTGCCCGCGGTAATAGGCTTCAATGCAGTCTTCAGTTTCTGGGTCAGATGGCGAATGGGCTGTGGTAAAGTCTCGAGCAAAGCAGACATAGCGCCCACGTTCCCCACCGCCCTCGCCATAACCATCACCTATTGCTTTTGTGCCGGGAGCCAAAAGTAGGGCTCCTAGTACTAGCGTTCGTATGTTCATTGTCTTTCCTCCGTTGGTTGATTGAAAGTTTTGCATTTGCAGAAAAAGGGGAGTTTTAGTGATTGGGCAAGTTTCCCGTCTACTTTGGCGGCACGGTTCGTCCCAATCGAGAAAAGGTAGGTCGTCGGCGAAGCTTCAGCCGCCCACCTTTCAACCATAAGCTCGTCTTTGTTGTCCCCCGGGGTGGGGACGTAGTCCGCGAAGCCAAGTGAATCGTAGTCACTAACGGTGGCTAAGCCGCAGCCCGCTCTGTTGCATTTTTCAAATGCCGTGGAAAGTGTTTCGTACTGAGTGTGGGCAATCCACCGGGATTCGCCCTTTGAGAATGAGTATGTTTTCTCGGTTACGGTTGGTTGCAAGTATTTGGAGTCTGCCTCTGCACCGCACACCCGTATTTGTTTCTGTATTTGGGCCATGGTCACAACGGAATTTCGATCGATCATGGATTCGTTCAGTAGCTCCGGTTCTCTCTGGGACAGGGCGCGTAGGAGGAAGGGCGGGAGGGTTCGGTATTGCAGGCGTGCTTTAAGAGAAACGGGGCCGCAATAACCGGGTTTGTTCTTTAGCCACCTTTGTATGGGTACATCGTATGACAGGATGATCGGTTTGAGCATTGGCAGAGAGCGCTCATTGTCGATATGGTTCGCAAGAGTGAAAAAATGCACTCGTTCGTACCCACGCGGTCCGTGCTTTCGCAAGAATGCATTTTGGAAGGTGGGTAGGCCTACTTGAGCGAACGGGCGAAAATTGAAATCGGGTCCAACTAGCAGATTCTTTGGTTCCAGTGTCGATGCTTGAAGGTCTAGGCCCTTGTTCTGTAAGTCTTCATCATCCGTCCGGCCGTCTGGAGAAATTTCTCCGGTTTCTGGGTGCGGACGATCTTCCAATTGGCCCGACTCGTAGACTACGCGGCCGTTTCCATCGACAATCTTCAAGTGGAGCCATACTTCACGTTCTTGCGAGAACCCAGAAGGCACTCTGTGGCCCGCTCCCGAGTTCATGAGCTGAATTTTCAAAGGCAGATATGAAACGACCCCCGTGATTGTTTCGGGCACCGTTCCCCAGCTCAGCGTCACTGCTTGCTCCAGCATTTGTTGTCTGCGCTCCTGCTGGCCTTTGGGGAAGCCAAAGCGGTCTTTTCCTGTTCTTCCTTCGTCGCTTGGAAAGGCTGAATCTTTTGGATCGATGAGAGAGGTAGAAACAGCGGTAAAGGCGTGAAGGGCGTGAGGTCGTTGCACCTTTGCCCCTAAAGCGACTTCGGTTTGAGGAAAAACGCCCGGTGGAGTGGGTTTCCCAGTTTTTGGGTCTGGCATTCCGTAAAGGGACATGTGGCAATCCACGCAGGAAACAGGCTTGCCCTGTGGATTTTTCGCTGTGTTGTATGGCCCCTCGCTCCACTCAGTAAACAAGTTTTCAATGCGCTGGAAAGGCTTCCCAGTGATGGTGTCGTTCGTATTGGGGATGCGTACATCGTGGCACGCACCGCAAAACTGTGAAGACCTTAGATAGCGGGAATGGTCCTTCTCCGGCCAGAAACCCTCGCTGTGATAGCTGTTCTTCTCAGGGAGTGGCTCAGTGGTAGTGGGTCCCACTAACTGGGCATTTGGAAAGAAGCTGTGGGTCGCGTTGCCGATGCTGTCGCCTAACGCACCCTTTGCAAAGTTATCATCGTTCTCAGGGCCTCGGACAGAATGGCACATGGTGCAGTGAATGCCATTTTTTGAAAGGGCGCTGAGCTTATTGATGAACGGTTCATCGCGCTTTAACTCGTAGGTTTCGCTCGCGTATGAAGAAGTAGGTGAGTGGCAGTTTAGGCAGAAAGTCGGATTTTGTTTATCGTGCCTACCAAATCTTCCAGTGAGTTTCCTGGTTGTTAGCTCGAAAACCTGAAACACGGGACTCTGTATCGAGTAGTGCATCATGGATCCGCGCCACTCCTCGAACTGGTCTTGGTGGCATTGAAAACAGGTGTTTGGGTCTTCGAAGTGATTTCTTTTGGGGCGGTCTGCTCCATAGGAGGCACTTGCCAGCTGCGCTACTAGTGCAGTGGCAGACCAAACTGTCATTCGGTTCCAGGCCCCTAAAAGCATTTAACCCCACACGAACGGTACATAATCGACCATTTCTAGTCGATATGTACAAACTAGTGAACCTGACCTGTATTTCGGATCTGTGGAGCCGTGTCAAGTGTTTAACCTTTACGGGCGGGCGTGTGCAGGAGCCGAACTCAACCTTGAAAAGGACGTTGTTTCGGATTAGAAAGGACAAATGGGTAGTGGCACTAAGAGTCTCTTTTGGGCAGTTTGCGTAGTCACCTTTCTTTTACCGAGTATTTGTTTTCCTCAGTTCACTTTGAAACTTGAGGGAAGTCCTCTTTGGCAATCTAGAAACGAGATCCAGATACCGCCATCGACCGGAACGCGGTTTAATCTTATACAAGCGTCCACGGGACCGTTCGCTGGGTATCGCATTTATGCAGGCTATGATTTTAACGAACGCCACGGCGTTCGGGTGTTATTTGCCCCCTTGTCGGTTTCAGCCACAGGCACTTTTGCTGAGAACATAGATTTTGTCGGAAAAACCTATGTTGCTGGGACAAGCGTTACTGGTACCTACCAGTTTAACTCTTATCGGCTTACCTACCGTTACCTTTTCTTCCTTTCAGACGATTGGAAACTGCATATTGGTTTTACGGGCAAGATTCGCGATGCAAAGATTTCTCTGATTCAGGGGACTACTTCGAGTGAAAGTAAGAATGTTGGATTTGTCCCCTTGCTCCATTTTGCGGCGGCTTATCAGTTTTCTGAATCGTGGCGAATGATTTTCGATTTTGATGGCCTTATGGCTCCTCAGGGCAGGGCATTCGATGTGACGGCTCAGTTGGGTTGGCAACTCAACCCGCTGATTGAACTATCTCTTGGCTACCGAACTGTAGAGGGCGGAGCAAGCAATTCAACCACATTTAACTTTGCTTGGTTTCACTTTCTCGTGTTTGGAGCGCAAGCAAGATTTTGATCTAGTCGCTAATACTCAAGCTGCTGGAAATTCCCTCGTTTGGTGGCTTTCACACCACAAAGTTCGGTTTAATCTTCACAAACTCCGCCTTCGCGTGCCTGGCACGTCTCTAGATCGTTTGGCACGGTGGTTGCAAAATTCTCTGATTGTTTATTGCAATTTCGAAAAACAAAAGGGCAGATATGAAAAATAATATATGGAACCGAACTAAAGTAATTGGAGTTCTCAGCATTCTAACCGTATTGGCGTTGGTTACGGCTTGTGGTGCAGTAAAAGATAAGATAGCAGAGATGGGCAACTCCATCGACGTTAAGGGGCATTGGCTCATGACGGAATCTGAAAAATCAAACCTGGTTGAGAAAGCGATAGAAAAGGAATCAATGGTTCTTACCTTCCAAGATGGCAAGGCCGCATTCGCCCCAACAGATTCGGTAAAGGGACTTGCTGTGTTTACACTTTTATCGGGCTGCACGGCAGGACCACGACCGTACCATATGGAAAAGGATCAGATCGTGTTTGATGCCGTTGCTGGTTGTGAAGAACGACGTATTACGGTGCAAGTGCTCGATGCAACTACGTTTAAGTTCCCAGATCCTGAAATCAATGAACTGGTTAGAACTTTCCATCGAATTGATGAATCGACCTACCAGTCTTTGGTGAAGGTCGCTGATAGAAAATAGCTGATTCAGAATAGTCGGCAAAAAGCCTCACCCCACTAACGGGTGGGGCTTTTTATTTGTACTTCCAAAGCTGCACGTAACTACTTATAAGCGGCGCAGTGGGCCGCTCGGGGTTAGTTGAAAAAGCAGCAAGAGCAAAACCGAATTCCTTGGGATCAATCACCAAGCTTTCCAGTGAGACCGATTTCCATCTCAGTCCGTAGAGGGAAGAAAAAAGAGAGCGAGTTCCTATGAAGGTCACTAGGCTTCCAACGACCAAGCAGTCTCCTGGTTGCGCAAAGGCCTGGAACGTCTTAATTGCCTCTTTCACATAAGCGCGCCCGGTTTCAAGTCTGATAAACCAGTTTGGCACATCGTCATCGTTAAGGGGGTGTTTGGGTTCCAAACCCGATATAAAAAACACGCTAGGCCCCGGTCGCTGGTAGCGCTTCAGGAAGTTGAGTATGTCATCTCGCACATAGGAAACCGTGAACTCGGGATCGTGCGGAAGCGATTTTACTGGGGTGCCAGTGCCGAGTATGCCTTTAACGTTGGATGCGTCGACTGCCACGTACCTTTTGGCCCCCATTACCTGAGCCAATACGGGCATAGTAACCGAAAAGCTTGGGTGGCCAGCGCCCAAGTCGACAAAGGTGGAGCCTCGGACGGCTTGGCTCAGTTCACGTCCAAACCCATTGAGCGCACTAGAGCTTGGGGAAAAATCCATGCGAGCAAACGTTTCAATCGTGGGAGTAAAGCGGATATCGAAACTAAAGGGATTGATGTTTTGCCCCGTAAACCAGTTCCAA
This sequence comes from uncultured Pseudobdellovibrionaceae bacterium, assembly GCA_964616705.1. GTDB lineage: Bacteria > Bdellovibrionota > FAC87 > UBA2466 > UBA2466 > JAIEOG01. The sequence continues at coordinate 86,843 of CAZTRP010000013.1, read as the reverse complement.
GGAATTAAGCCTGGGGCTTGAGCCAACGCTAGCGGGAAGTTCAAAGCTACATCAATGAAATCGCCCGCCAAGGATGCCTCGTAGAAGTGGTCACCGTTTGAATAAAGTCTCTTAATTTCCTCAGGGGCGAAAAGGCTCTCGGGAAACTGGTTTGCCACAGGAACACGGGTTGCCAAATTATAGAAAACCTTCGATCCAGGCGGTACGAGACCACTGCTGGGAAGTAGAAACTCTCTTTCAAACTGGGAGGGGCCATAAGAAGCAATTAGATTTGTCAGGCAAGAACCGGCCCTTCGCCCGGAAGGGAAAGCGCCGAAGGAGGCTACGGCCTCGAAGCTCAACAGCACGCAAACGAATAGATGGGAGGGCCTAAACGACATTGTAGGCGGACTTAACATGTTCTGGCGCTCAAAACCAAGGTTGAGTGCGGCTCGGGACGTGAACGTTAAAGGGGACAGTGTTTCTGTGCTTTTCGTCGGAGGGGAAATGAATATCGGGGTGGCCGGATTCGAACCGGCGACCCCCTGCTCCCAAAGCAGGTGCGCTAGCCAGCTGCGCTACACCCCGACAAGAACAACACTTCTCACATATTCTGGCTCGAACAGCAACCGCAGATTGGTCCTACCGGGGCGGTAAGCTAGCGGTACTCTGTGGTTTTGTCTTAAAGAGCTCGTTGAGAATTCCGAGCGCTTTTTCGGGCATAATCCCGAGTTTTAAGACAAAAGCTACAGTTAGGGCGAGGGTAACAGCAGCCCCTTTCGAGAACACAAGAGCGGGGGCGCTTCCCTGATTTAGCGGCTCTTTCATGTATAAAAAGACGAGCACCCTTAAGTAGTAGTAGGCCGCAATGGCACTACAAAGAACCGCTAGGACTACCAGCCAGATCTCGCCGGTCTGCACCGCCGAATAGAACAAGTAATACTTGGCAGCGAATCCCGCAGTGGGGGGAAGGCCAGCCATGGAGAAAAGAAATACCGCAAGACTAAAGCTAAGCCAGGGGTGTCGAGCGGACAGGCCCGAGAGGTCCGACAGTTCTAGGCCGGAGTCCCCAGCCTGTGAAAGGACCGTCAATACCGCAAATGCGCCTACGTTCATGGCCGCGTACACCGAGATATAGAAAAACACTGCGGCGAAAGCATCGGGGTTCGCGGGACCGGCCATTAGGCCGATCAATAGGTAGCCGGTGTGTGCAATCGAGGAGTAGGCGAGCATTCGCTTTACGTTCGTTTGCTGCAGAGCCACCAGATTTCCTAGGAACATCGTCAAGGCGGCGCTTATCCACAGTATATCGTGCAGGCTTACTACCATTTGCGGTGACAGCAGCGGTGCGCCCGCCAAGCTCGAAAGCACTCTTGCGAATGCAATAAAAACGGCGGCTTTTAGGCCAGTTGTCATGAAACCTGTGATTGGGGTGGGGGCGCCATCATAAACATCGGGCATCCACATGTGAAAGGGAACGGAAGCTACCTTAAACAGAAAGCCTATCAACACACACAAAATGCCGAGTAGGAAGAGCGGGTTAAAAACAGAGCCCGACTGAGTAGCACGCAATGCAATTTCGCGGATATCGACCGACAAAGTGGCTCCGTACAGCAATGCAGCTCCGTAGAGCAAAATGGCTGACGCTGCAGAACCCAAAATATAGTATTTCACGGATGCTTCGTTTGAGCGGCGGTCATTGCGGCGGAAGCCAACAAGCACGTACACCGAAATCGACATGAGCTCGAGTGCAATGAAAAGCAAAATCAGGTTCAGGGAAGATGCCATGAGCATCATTCCCAAGGCAGAAAGTGCGAGCAGAATATAGTATTCCGGGTAGTTGAGGTTCTGCCGTTGTAGGTAGCGATGCGAATAGAGAGTTACCAATGCCGAGGTCGACAGAAAAACTACGCTGGCGTAGTGAGTGAATGCGTCTGAAAGTAACATGCCGGAGAAAAGAACTTCTGGGGCCTTGGTAGCGGCACACATTGCCGACGCGATTGCTGCTACAAGGCTAACGAAAGTAACGCCGGGTATGACCATCGTGTAGCGACCTGGAACCACCACACTCAGAGCTAGACTTAAACAAGCTCCGCCGAAAACCAGAAGAAACGGCATAAGCAATGCCCAATGCTCCTGGGGAATTTGGAGGAACTTAGGGTCAATCAGAGTTAAGGCTTGAGTTTCCACATCGAGCTCGCTTTCTACGGCTTTGTCGGGCTTTCGTATTTTACTAAGGCAGCATCAATCGACGACTGCATTTTGGAGAACCAAAAACCAGGATTGAGGCCCATCCAGAACACGGCAATTAACAACGGAAGTAGGACAAGTCCTTCCCTCACGGAAAGGTCTTTTAGTTTCTTATTTTCGTCCCCTGTGGTGGGCCCTAACATTACGCGCTCAAACATCCAGAGTAAGTACACAGCGCCTAAGATCACACCTAGAGCCGAGAAGGCTGCCAGTATTTGATTCGTCTTCCAAAGGCCAAGAAGGATCAAGAACTCCCCAACAAAGCCGTTTGTGCCAGGCAATGCCGCGGACGACAGCAAGACAATCATGAAAGCGATAGCAAATAGAGGCATGACTTTGCTAATGCCACCAAAGTCGGAAATTTCTCGCGTGTGACGGCGCTCGTAGATCATGCCTACAAGTAGGAACAAAGCGCTGGTGGAGATCCCGTGGCACAGCATTTGGTAAACTGCCCCGGTCATGCCAATGGAATTAAGCGAAAAGATGCCAAGTACTACGTAGCCCATGTGGCTCACCGATGAATAGGCCACGAGTTTTTTTACATCAGTCTGAACAAGTGCCACCAATGCGCCGTAGGTAATGGCAACTGTACCCAGTACCAAGACAGGCCACTGATAAAGGAGAACCGCATCGGGGAAAAGAGGTAGTACGAAACGAATTAGTCCGTAGCCACCCATTTTCAACAAAACGCCAGCCAGAATGACCGAGCCTGCCGTTGGTGCCTGAACGTGCGCATCAGGCAGCCAAGTGTGTAAAGGAAATAGGGGAACCTTAATAGCGAAAGCGAGGGCAAACGCGAGAAATAGGAGCGATTGCGTCGACAGGTACCCGTCCCCGGCCGTTTTTACTGTGTAGAGGTCCAAAAGGTTTGTGGAGAAGCCAGTCCCGGATTGGAGCTTAAATTGATAAGCGAGGTAGAAAATCGCCACCAACATCAATAGGGAGCCGGTCATTGTATAAATGAACAGCTTCATTGCGGCATAGATGCGGTCTTTGCCTCCCCAAATACCGACGAGAAAATACATCGGAATCAGCATCGCTTCCCAGAACACATAAAAGAGGAAGGCATCCAGGGCTACGAACGTGCCCAGCATTGCGGTCTCCAAGGAGAGAAGCAAAAAGTAATAGCCCTTCGCTTTCTTCTCTACCGCTTCAAAAGATCCTAGGACTACTAATGGGCACAGGAATGTGGTGAGCAAAACTAGCCAAAGACTAATTCCATCGAGTCCAAGTCGGTAGCCGGCGCCGAGCGCTGGGATCCAGTCATGTGACTCAGTAAATTGAAAGCCTGATTGAGCTCCATCAAAGCGTGAATAAACGACGCAGGAAAGGAAGAAAGTAAGCAGAGTCCCACCCAGGGCCCAGTACTTTGTCAGCTTTCCGCCCCCGTCGGCTTTTGCCGGAATTACAAGGCCGAGTAAGCCCCAAACGAGTGGGAGAAAAACAAGCCAGGTTAAAATATTAGTGGAAGATGCCATAGAGCGTGTACCCCACGATTGAAACAAAACCGATGACCATCAAGAACGCATACAATTGAGTAGACCCAGTTTGCGTTTGGCGCACAAGGGCCCCCGATTGGGTGGTGAAAGCGCCAATGCCCAACACGAGGCGATCAATTACTTTGATGTCGAAAAACTTCCAAAGAAGCTGAGAGAGAGCTTGGATAGGTTTTACGATCAAAAAGTCGTAAAACTCGTCCACGTACCATTTGTTCCTTAGAACGGTGTACGCCGCTCCCATACTCTTTCGTAGGGCTTCCACGCGAGGCAGGTTGCTGTACAGTGTGAACGCACTGATCATCCCGATAAGTGCCACCACCACGCTGGTACCCATTAGTACCCACTCAGTTTCGTGATGAACGCCTTCGCGCAAACTTGGGGCCGCTGCAAGAACGGGATGGAGCCAGTGCTCCAACCAGCTCATGTGGGGAATACCCATAAAGCCACCCACCACGCTCAGAACAGCCAAAACCGCTAAGGGGAACAGCATGACTGCGGGAGACTCGTGAACCGAGATCGCATGCCCGCTGCCGTGGGAATCATGATGGGCTGCAGTATGATGTCCGTGATCTTGCGCCGCCGCTTCTTTGAAGCGAGGCTGCCCAAGAAAAGTCAGAACAAAAAGTCGGGACATGTAAAACGCGGTGAGCAGAGCAGTGAGCGTAGCAACGGCCCAAAGTAGTACAGATCCCTGTGAGGAACTAAATGCCTGCCATAAGATTTCGTCTTTTGAGAAGAAACCAGAAAACGGCGGAATCCCACAAATTGCTAGCCACCCGCAAGCAAAAATAAGGAAAGTCTTTGGCATCCGACTCTTCAATCCACCCATCTTCAAAATGTCTTGCTCTTCGTGCATGCCGTGAATCACGCTTCCAGCTCCCAAGAAAAGCAGCGCTTTAAAGAATGCGTGGGTAATCACGTGGAAAACACCCGTCGCGTAAGCGCCTACGCCACAAGCAAGGAACATGTATCCGAGCTGTGAAACGGTAGAGTAGGCGAGCACTTTCTTGATGTCGTTTTGGGCGACCGCAATCGTTGCTGCGAAAAGAGCGGTGGCAGCGCCTACAACGGCAATCAGGCAAAGCGCATCGGGAGATTTTGCAAATAGGAAACTCAGTCGCGCTACAAGGTAGATACCCGAAGTTACCATCGTCGCTGCGTGAATAAGTGCGGATACTGGAGTTGGACCAGCCATGGCATCGGGCAGCCAAACGAAGAGAGGAAGCTGTGCGGACTTCCCGGTGCAACCCACAAAGAGGAGGACGGAGATAGTAGTAAGAATTCCACCGGCAACTGGAATTGAAAGAACAGCTTCTTTAAGTGCCGCAAAGTCGAGCGTACCAAAAGTGGTGTAAATCAAGAACATGCCTAGTAGGAAGCCGAAGTCGCCGACTCGGTTTACGATGAAGGCCTTCTTCCCAGCGGCTGCTTTGTCGATGTCGGTGTACCAAAAGGAAATGAGTAGGTAGCTGCATAGGCCGACGCCTTCCCAACCGAGGAAAAGCACCGGAAGCGAGCTTCCCAAAACCAGCACCAACATAAAAGCGCAGAACAAGTTGAGGTAGGCAAAGAACTTAGCCGGCGCAGCATCGTGCCCCATGTAGCCAATTGAAAAAATATGAATGAGTGTACCGACCCCGGTAATTACCAAGGCAAATAGGCTGTTGAGCGCATCCATTCGGAAACCGAATGAAAGGTTGAGTCCACCGACTTGTATCCAATTAAAGAGAGTCGATTCCAGTACTCGCCCTTCTTCAGGTAGCGCGAGCAGCTGCAGGAAAAGCGCTACTGAGAGTGCGAAAGAGGTGCCTATAAATCCCGTGGCCAGTGTGCCTGCCGCGGCAGCAGGAATGGTCTTTCCTGTGCGAATTTGGTAGCTGGCATACCAGAGCCCATTCACCAAGAAGCCGAAAAAGGGAAGTAGGGGAATGAATGAGAGCATAATCAACCCTTAAGTACTTGAATTTGATCCGCGTCGACCGTGCGCATAGTGCGAAACAGTGCGATCACCAGACCTAGGCCCACAGCAGATTCCACCGCTGCCACAACGATAATAAAGAAAACGTTTAATTGGCCGCCCATATCTTGAAGTGGCGCCGAGAAAGTAACCAGAGTCAGATTCACCGCGTTGAGCATCAGCTCAATACTCATGATGACGATAAGTATGTTGCGCCGAATCAGCACGCCCAAAAGGCCGATAAAGAAAATAGCGGCACAAAAAGAAAGAATAATCCAAGGCTCTACTGGGATAATCATGACTCACCCTGCTTCAAATGCGATTTGCGCTTTGCTAATGCAATAGTTCCAACAATGCCGGCAAGAATGAGCGCAGACGTTAGTTCGAAAGGGTAGAGGTACTCTGTGTAGAGCAGTGTAGAGATTACCTTGGTGTTTCCCCCTAGGGCCTTAATCTGGTCTGGCGAAAACCGACCCATATTGGGGCTCAGTGAGGCATTTTTAAATACCCAAACGAAGAAGGTAAAAAGCGTCGCGCAGACGCCAAAGCCCGCAAGGCGCACCAACCAGTGGGTTCGGCCAAGATCGAGCGACGGCGCATCCGCATTGAGAAGCATTACCACGAATATAAACAGCACCATGATGGCGCCGGCGTACACAATGATCTGGAGAGCCGCGATGAGGTGTGCGCCAAGCAAAGCGTATATTCCTGCAAAGCAAAAAAACACCATTACTAAACTAAAGGCGCTCACCGCCGGGTTCTTTTTAAGCACCGTCACCAGCGAGAAGGCTATGGCGAGGCTTGCAAAAAGATAAAACATCAAAGCTTCTATGGGCATCATGGACCTCTAGTACTGATTGCTTTCTGCGGCTTCGCGCGGGTTAGCAGGGCCTGAATGTAATCCCGCTTCTGGGAAATCCGGGCGGGGTAGTTGAATTCCTTTACCTTTAAGTTTGGGAATATGGCCCGCCTTGTCTTTGCCGCGTTGAATATCTAAGAAAGCTTTATGGTAGACCTCGCGCTTGGGGATCGCCATTTCATAGATGTTGCTAAGCTTAATGGCATCTTCCGGGCAGGCTTCTTCGCACATTCCGCAGAAAATACAGCGCAAAATATCGATATCAAACTTAACGGGGTATTTTTCCTTGGTCGCTTTCTCGCCAGCTTCAATGTGGATGCAAAGTGCGGGGCAGACCGTGGGACAGAGCATGCAAGCCGTGCAGTTTTCTACCCCTTGCACACTCTTAATATAGTGTTGTCCTCGGAATCGCTCAGAGTAGTTGCGTCGTTCCTCTGGGTATTGAATGGTAACCGTGCGGTGGAGGATCACTTTCTTCATTGTGATCCATAGCCCAGTTAGGATTTCTACCAAGTAGAAACGCTGGAGTAGGTTTTTTTTCTGCTTAATCTGCATCAGAGGACTCCTGCGTAAATGAGTACCGCTGTGACTAGTAAGTTCGCGAGCGATAGCGGAAGCAAGACCTTCCAACCAAGATCCATCACTTGATCGTAGCGAAAACGAGGCAGTGTCCAGCGTACCCAAACAAACAACCACATAAAGAAGGTGACTTTAGCGGCGAATGCCGCGGCTTGGAGCCCCACTCTTGCGAAGTCGTAGCTAGTTCCGGTCAATGCCAGCGATTCGAGTAGCCAATTCATGCCGGGTAGCAGCTGCCAGCCCCCAAAAAACAAAGTGGTGGTGAGGCCCGACGCGGTAAACATATTGGCGTATTCCGCCAGCATGAACGACGCGAACTTCATAGATCCAAATTCGAGATGATAGCCCGCAACGATTTCGGATTCGCCTTCCGGCAAGTCGAACGGGAGGCGATTGGTTTCGGCGTAGGTGCATGTAAGAAAAATGAGGCAAGCTACGGGTTGAAGCAGTATTCCCCACTTCGGAATTGTAAATCCACCCAATGTAAGAAGCGCCTGTCCCTGGTAAGCGGCAATCTCGTTAAGGTTTACTGAAGAGTAAACCATCAGCGCTGCCACGAGCGATAAGCCCATGGACAGTTCATAACTAATCATCTGGCTGGAGCTTCGAAGCGCGCCCAGCATCGAGTACTTGTTGTTCGACGACCAGCCGCCCATCATGATGCCATAAACGCCAAGCGACACTATCGCCATTACGTAGAGGACCCCAACGTCTAGGTCGGCCACTTGAAAAGTATAGGTTTGGCCGTTCAATACCAAAGGAGCCGCCACGGGAATGACTGCGAAAGTCATTAACGACGGGATCATGCAAACAAACGGTGAAATGGAGAAAAAGAATTTGTGAACGTGGCCCGGGGCGAAATCTTCCTTGAAGATGAGTTTAATGGCGTCCGCCACTGGTTGAATGGAGCCAAAGGGTCCAAGCCGGTTAGGGCCAAGGCGATTTTGCATCCACGCAGAACCGCGACGCTCCAGGAAAAGCATCCCTGGCACCACCGTGAGAATAATTCCCACCAGAATGGCACCCTTAAGCAAACTCAGAGCTAAGAACCATTCAAACATCATACGTGCGCGCCCTCTTTAGCCGGAGTTAGGTGAGCGAGGATTTCAGGGATCGCTTTCGAGCCCCCAAGTGGCTTGATGGCAGCTTTAAGCTGTTGTTCAGTGCCTTGAAAATTCACAATAGTGCCATTTTTTTCCGCGAAGCTGGGTCCGGGAAGTATTACTTCAAACTGTTTTGCATCTTCTGGGAAAAATACGCCGGCACCAACAATAGCTACTTTCTCTAGAGCTGGTAGCTTTGCGCGGCCACCACGGAAAACTAGAGCGACAGTGGTTCCCGCGGGCAAAGATTCAAATGCCGGTATGCCGAGCTTCTCGAGTCCATGCAAGTTCGCAGTTTTGCTCTTTCGCTTAAGCAAGCTATCGATATCTGAATCATCCTGAGTAGTCTTCACACCTGGAGTGCCGAAGTGAAAAACTGGGCTACCAAGGGATTTTGCAAAGGCCTGAATGGCCTTGGCCTCTTCGTTGGTTAAGTCGCTACCAATCAAGACCGCCGCCTTACCTGAAGTCGATACTGCAGCTGCTCGTTCGGCGGCCTCTTTCCAGCCCGTTTCTTTCCATTCAGATCCAATGCGAATTCGTGGCGCAAGGATGCGTCGTTCGTCGTTCACATAGTGGAAGTTAAAACGGCCCTCATCGCACATCCACCACTTGTTGATTGCTTGATTCTCAACAGGTTTGCAGCGGTAGAGAGTTTCTTTTTCGTAAGACAGCTGCATATTGCAGCCTCGTGAACAGCCTTCACAAACGGTCTTGGTGTTCTTAAGGAACCAGACACGTTTTTTAAATCGGAAGTCCTTGATCGTTAACGAACCGGTGGGGCAAATGTCCGCGTAGCATCCGGCATACTCGGTTTGCAGAGGCTTATCATCTACGGTTACGATCTCGGTATTGTTTCCCCTTTGAACGGCAACCACTTCGGGGATTTTCGCGATTTCGGCCCCGAAACGAATACAACGCGTGCAGTGAATGCAGCGGTTCATGTTTTTCTTAATTACCGGCCCCATATCGCCATCAACGAATGTGCGCCGGTGTTCTTCGTAACGAATTTTATCGCTACCGTATTCATACGAGTAGTCTTGCAAATCACATTCGCCGGATTGATCGCAGATAGAGCAATCCAGTGGGTGATTAATCAGCAGAAACTCCATAACGGACTTTTGATTATTCTTCGTCCGCTCGCTCGTTGTTTTGACAACCATTCCATCGGTTGCAGGAGTGGAGCATGCCGTTTGGAGTTTTGGCATGCCTTCAATTTCCACTGCACACATGCGGCATTGGGCCACAACCGTCATGGCAGGGTGGTAGCAATAATAGGGAATTTCAATTCCTACCGATTTGGCTACTTCGATAAGATTGGTTCCTGCTTGGAACTCAACCGTTTTTCCGTCGATGGTGCATTTGGCCATAGCGTCCTCGTTTAGGCTCCCTGCGGAATGATTTTTTCAAAGTCGGCACGGAACTTTGTCACAAAGCTCGTCACCGGTCCCGCTGCTGCGTCTCCGAGGGCGCAGAGCGTTTTTCCGTTGATGTTGTCGGCGACACTGAGCAGCAAGTCTAAGTCCTTGCGTTTACCCTTGCCGTCGACAATGCGTTCTAAAACTTCTTCCATCCACCGGCAACCTTCGCGGCACGGTGTACATTGCCCACACGATTCGTGAGCATAAAACTTAGTGATGCGGGTGATAAGCTTGGGAAGTGAAAAATCTTCGCTAATGACCATCATCCCCGCTGAACCCAACATGGTTTTGGCTTTCATTAGGGTGTCGATATCGAGTGGGACGTCGATCTCGTCGGCAGTAAGAACTGGCGCCGAGGATCCTCCTGGAATTACAGCTTTGAGTTTTTTATCGCCGAGGATGCCACCGCAATGATCGTAGATGAGTTGACGTATCGTTACAGCACCGGCCGGAAGTTCATATAGACCGGGTTTCTTGACGTGTCCGGATACGCAAAACAGGCGCGTTCCACCGGACTTTTCGAACGTTCCGAGCTTCGCAAACCATTCCCCGCCGCGATTAACGATAAAAGGGACGGCACAAAGTGTTTCGACATTGTTCACAATCGTCGGCCCGCCGAAAGCGCCAGCAATAGCAGGGAAGGGCGGCTTCACGCGCGGTTCGCCGCGTTTTCCCTCTAGCGAATTCAAAAGACCGGTTTCTTCGCCGCAAATATAGGCGCCGGCTCCGCGGTGGACGGTGAGATCAAATTGAAAGCTGGAGCCTAATATCCCTTTTCCGAGGTAGCCCTTTTCGTAGGCCTCATCAATTGCCGCCTGCAAGAGTTTTGCTTCGCGGGTGTACTCTCCGCGGATGTAGATATAGCCCGTATTGGATCCTATCGCGTGTCCCGCAATGACCATTCCTTCAATGAGAAGGTGAGGTGTAAAGCGCATCAAGTCGCGATCTTTAAACGTACCTGGTTCGGATTCGTCTGCGTTGCAAACGACGTATTTCGGTTTTGCGGACTGCTTCGGAATGAAGCTCCACTTCACACCAGTCGGGAAGCCCGCGCCGCCACGGCCACGGAGGTTTGATTTTTTTACCTCGCCAACTAAATCGTCCGGCGTCATGCCAAGCGCCTTTTTCAGCGCCGAGTACCCCTGCATTTGACTCAGGTAGTAACTAAGAGGCCTGGCCTCTTCTTTGAAATGCTGGATAAAAAGTGTTTCGCCCATGGTGTTGTCCTATTTCCCAGCCAAGATCTCGTCCATTTTTTCAATGGTGAGGTTTTCTACATAGTCGTCGTTCAGCATCATTGCTGGCGCTGTGCCGCAGGCACCCAAGCATTCTTCTTCCATTAGGGTGAAGCGCTGATCCGATGTCGTCTCCCCGCACTTGATTCCAAGTTTCTTCTGGCAATGTTCAACCAGTTCATCGGCGCCGCGAAGCAAGCAGGCCGCGTTGGTGCAAACCTTCAGGTGGTATTTGCCGACGGGCTCCAGATTGTACATCGTGTAGAACGACGCTACTTCTTTTACCTTTGCCGGGTGCATTCCGAGGTATTGAGCAATTTCCGTCATTACTTCGATGGAAAGCCAACGAGTTTCCTCTTGTGCTTGGTGTAGCGCAGGTAAAAGCAAGGCCTGCCGAGTTGGGTAACGCGGCGCAAGCTTGTCCATGGCTTGGTAGAATTTAGGCGATAGTATTTTTTCAGTGGAACTCATCGATCCAATTCCCCTGCGATAATATTGATACTTCCGAGCGTGGCGACCATGTCCGCGATTTTCTGCCCTTGAGACATGTCAGAAAGCGCTTGGTAGTGCCAGAATGACGGCCCTCGAATACGCATGCGATGGGCCATTCTGGCCCCCTTGCTCACAATATAGAAACCGAGTTCGCCGTTGGATGCTTCAGTACAGGTGTAAGCTTCGCCGGCAGGTACCTCAAACCCAGTCATAAAGAACTTAAAGTGGTGAATCATTGCTTCCATGGAGTTGTAGACATCCACTTTAGCGGGGATTCGAACTCGTTTGTCGTCGGCCCAAATCGGGCCGGGCTTCATTCGATCGCAAATCTGGTCGAGCATGGAGAGTGATTCGCGGATTTCGGCCATGCGTACTAGGTAGCGGTCGTAGACGTCGCCCTTTGAACCGACCGGCACTTCAAACTTAAGCTGATCGTAAAATAGATACGGGGCATCTCGTCGCAAGTCGCGATCAATTCCTGCAGCTCTAGCCACTGGGCCGGAAATGCTCCGCTCGGTGCAAAAATCTTTGTCTGCAGGCCCAATACCTACCGTACGATCAACGAAGATCCGGTTGTTGGTAAGGAGCACATCCATTTCATCGATTACTTCGCGAGTTTTCTTTACCCAGGCTTTGCAATCCTGTTCCCAGCCCACGGGGGCGTCGTACATCAAGCCACCAATGCGCGTGTAGGAAGTCGTGAGTCGAGCTCCGCAAAGTTTTTCAATCAGCGTATAAGCCTCTTCCCGTTGGTGGAATCCATACAGGAAGTAAGAAAAAGCCCCAATATCCACCGCGCCAATACCCACACAAATCAGGTGGTCGGTAATACGGGCAATTTCGCAACAGGCCATGCGAATCCAAACGGCTCGTTCAGGAAGGGAAATTCCCATCAACCGCTCAACTGCAAGGGAGTAGCTGACGTTGTTGATCAGAGCAGAGCAGTAGTTGAGCCGATCCGTGAAAACCACAAACTGGTGATAGGTGCGGTTTTCGCCCAGTTTTTCCTTTGCTCTGTGAGTGTAACCAAACTCGCAATACGATTTTTCGATCGTCTCACCGTTGATTTTGGCGACCATCCGAAGGGCGCCATGCATTGCCGGGTGAGTGGGGCCAAGGTTTACGATGACTCGGGAATCTTCCCAAAGATCATCGGGATCTGGCGTAACAGTAAAGCGGTTGCCTAAGGCCGCAGCCGCGCGAGAGTCTACTTCGCGAGCTAGAGGCTGGGATGTCGATTGAAAATCTCGGTCTGCCATACGAAAAGCCTCGTTACTTTAAACGTTCCGGATCCGGCGCTTCGGCATCAGGAAAAAGTTGGTAGCCATCCAATGGATAGTCTTTGCGTAACGGGTAACCCTCCCATCGGTAGTCCATCAAAATACGTCGCATATTGGGATGACCCGTGAAGCGAATGCCGAACATGTCGAAAACTTCGCGCTCCGCCCAGTCGGCCCCTGGCCAAACTGAAACTGCGGATGGGACCTCTTCTCCCTCAGCCACACGGCATTTAACTCGAATGCGAGGGCCGCGATCGCGTGCGAAAAGGTTGTAGACGACTTCAAATCGGGGATTTGCCTCTTCGTCCGTAGCCGTAATGTCGGAGAGGAAGCAGTATTCAAAGTCCGAATCAGTCTTTAAGAATTTAAGCAAATCCAGAAGGCTATTTTTCTTCACGAATAGGATGGGCACGTCAGTGGGGTATTCCCAAGGGGTGCGTACTTCCTCAATCGCAGCAGAGAACTGAGCTTTTACTTTCTCAATCTGCCGTTTCCAAGTTTCGCCATACTTGGTGTTGGATTGCGCGTTGTTTGTGGGAATTTCTGTAAATATATTCATCGGTGTTTTCGGCGGGGCAGCTTATGGCTCCGCGGCCCTTCCTTCTCGGATACGGGTCTGAGAGTTCGTATCGCCCTTTTGAACGCGATCCCGAAGTTTAAGGAGCCCATCGAGTACTGACTCGGGTGAGGGAGGGCATCCAGGAATGTAGATGTCCACAGGGATAATTTTATCGATCCCCTGAGTGACGCTGTACACTGGAAACACCCCACCTGAGGATGCGCACGCGCCAAAAGACATTACCCATTTAGGCTCACTCATTTGATCGTAAATTGTTTTAAGAACTGGCGACATTTTCGCATTCACGATTCCGGCGCAAATCAACATGTCGGACTGGCGCGGCGAGAAACGAATGGCTTCTGCGCCGAAACGAGCCATGTCGTAATCGGCGCTGAGGGTGGCCATCATTTCAATGCCGCAGCAGCTCGTGCCGAAAGGCATAGGCCACATCGACCATTTGCGACCCCAATCGATAAAAGCTTCTAGCTGTGTAGTAAAAAAGTGCGAAGAACCATCTTTTGCCATAATGCCTCCGGGCTTAATCGGCCCAGGTACTTATTCCCACTCGAGCGCGCCTCGTCGCCGGACATAAAAATAGCCCAGCAATAAGATCGCAACGAAAAAACCCATTTCCCAAACGATGAAGCTATTTACCTTAAGGAAATCTTTGTAGACGATCGCCCAGGGAAAGAGAAAGACCACTTCGACGTCGAAAAGCAGAAATAAAATCGCCACCAAGTAGAAGCGAACAGAGAAGCGCCGGTGCGAATCGCCATGTGCGGGAACACCGCATTCAAAGGGTTGGTTTTTCTTCGGGTGCGCTACCCGGGGGCCAAACCACTCCGAAACGAAGAAAATTGCCGTGCTCAGGCCAAGGCCTAACGCAATAAGAAGTAGAATCGGAACATATTGGAGGCTAGTTGCAAGATCCACAGTTCGGGGCACTCCTCGGAAAGCGGTAAAATACCTTTGTGGCCGATGCCCCGGCAATAGAGAAATTTTCTCTTTATCAAACGCTTAGGCGAGTTGAGCTACTTCGCTGACCAATTTTTGAATGCCAGAGAAGACATGATGCAGCAGGGCGTCGTCGTACATGTACGCTGGTGTGGTAACAACGCGATGGGCTAAATCTACAAGGCACTCGTCGGGCTTTTTGACCGTGTGTTTGTGGCCGAGGCGTTCAATTTCCGCCGAAGCTTCCCCTGCCATACCCACTGTGAGGTCAAAGCCTGCGTCCTTGAAAGCGAGTGCAATTAAGGCAGGAGCAATACAAATGGCACCGATGGGCTTTCTAGTTTTATGAAACTCGTGCAGCTTTTGCTGCAAAAGAGGGAGTACTTTTCCTTGGCTGCCTCGGCTCGCGAAGTCACAAAGGTTCTTCGCTGCTCCAAATCCTCCCGGTAAGATGATGCCCGAAAACTCAGATGGAAGCAGGAGATCTAGCTTTCTTACTTTTCCGCGGGCAATTCGCGCGGCCTCGACAAGCATTTGCCTACTATCGCCCTTGGAAACCTCGCCCGTGAGGCAGTTTACAACATCTGCTTGCGGAAGATCGGGCGCAAAGCATTCGGCTTCCAAACCTACTTGGCTCAGCGCCCACAGGGCAGCGACCGATTCACGGATTTCGCTCCCATCGCGATACCCACTCCCGCAAAGAATCACAGCAATTTTCTTCATCTTAACGTTGCTTGCCTGAAAATAGCGGGGCTGTAAAGGAAAGGTCACTGACTAGAACATTGGAGGCGAGGGGCGGTTTTGAAGCGCAGATCCGAAGCCGGGGCTTAGTTTGAGGTTCCGGTGTAGTGGATAACTACGGCTTCTGCATTTGCGCGTTCAGAATCACGGGCAACAGGTTCTCGAACAAAACCCGCATTCGTCGTGCGAATGGGCGGCTCATCCATGGAGACAGAATATACTCCCGAAGGCGCTGCTGGAGCCAAGGTACTGGGCTGTTGGTTTGTACCGGGCGTGCAACGGATCAATATCGGGCACGCCAAAAGTGTGAGTACAAATAGAAACTTCACGTTCCACCACCCCAGGAATATCCATAGTAGCAAGATTGATGGGGCGGTATTTCGAGGGGCCGGGGAAACGGAAATAGTTTCAAGGGGTCAGGCGGAAAAATTTCATAATCTTCACAGTTTTTTAGGCCAAGAGTCTCAAGTGGGAGCCTGGCGGTCTGTTTTGAATCGAATGCGGGTTTTTAGGGTGCCGGCAAGTGGGTGGGGCAGGATGGCGGCAAAATAAAGGCCTATAGCGAGTGCGTAGAGCAGCCATCCTAAGTGAACGTGCGCGAGCCCTTTGATGAGTATAGTCCCAGTTTCAAAGCCCAGAATCGACCTAAAGAGAACCCCCGACCAAAAAAGCAGCACAATGCGCACTAGGTTCACTTGGAATATTAGCAAGAGGCCCCCGAAATAGTAGAGGCCAGTGAACCAAAACCCAAACTGCCTTTTTTTTAGACCCAAGAAAACGAAGTATAAAAAGGTAAAAAGAAATAATCCCTCTAATCCGGCGCAACCTTTGCCAATGAGCACATTCATCTTTGGGTGGCTGATCGTTAAATCCGCTCCGATTTTTGAAACCGAAGCAGATCCCCAAAATACTAACTTAAAAACTCCTTCGAGAATTGGCATGGTTGCCGCAGTGAAGCTTGCATAGAGCGCGTCCAAAGAGTTCATGTATAGCGGAAAGAGAAAAGCTATGCCAAGGCAGGGTAGAAAAACCAATCGATTGGAGTTTCTAAGGCACTCGGCGGGGGAAATAAACGACGCAAAACTGGTTGATATCACCAAAAACAGAGAAAAGTTCCAAGCCAAGTGCGAGCTCTGTTCATAAAAGAGGATGTTCAAAACAAGGAAGAGGAAGAGTGCGATCAGGTTAGCGACAAGAATGCGCTTTTGCGGGCGAATCAACACCGGCCCAGCTCGTTCCAGGCTCAGAATGAAGACAATCACTGCGATTGGTACAGGCAGGATGTAGTCAAAATCAGTTCCGTAACGAAACCCAATATCCTTTCGAAGTACGAAATGCAGAAATAGTCGCAAGCTAAGTAATTCAAGCGCCGGAAGCGCTAGCACGAGTAAGGATTTTCGAATGCCGGCAAAGAGCGGGATGCCCTTAAGCGACTGCACAGGTACCTCGATTTATTGCCGTTGCCACTTGCGTTTAAGAAAGAGAATTAAACCAATGAACGGCAAAGCGAAAAGAAATATCCAGGTGCGTGACTGTTTAGGCACATCGGGAAGCGCTAGCAAACAAGAGTAAGTTGGATTGTTACGGCATTCGCCGCTCGTCCAAGTGCAGGCGCTGGCATCTGCACAGCTTAAGGCATCCGGAATTTCGCAGCAGTCAGCACAGAGTCCGAACTCGCTGCAATACGCACAATTGCTCGACGAGCAGTCGGCATCGGTAGCGCAGGCCTCACCACAGGCGAGCGTAGGTTTTGGAAGTATAAGACCTAGCCCCATAAGGAGAATGGCTATTTGGAGCTTAGGATTTCGCACCCACGGTCGCATTGATTCCGGAATCATAGCAGAGGGTTGTCCTGGTTCCTACACAAGTAGCGACGCGGTCCTATTGGGATGTGACGCACGGAGTTAGTTTTCTACCTGGAAAACCTTGTAACCCTCGGTGTCTCAGGTCGCACGCGGGACCATTTTCTGAGTGTTTAAACTTTCGACAATGTACTACCGGATAAGCGTTTTGTTAACCCACTGTAATCACGTTACTACTTGGTGCTTGGCTTGGCGTTATTCGGCACAGCCCTTTTGTGGGCTGTGGACTCAGGCACGGAAATGGGATCTGAGACCGTTGGCGCAGCCATTGCAATATTAACTTTCCTGAACAGCTCCCATTGTGGGGCAGTCTGTTCACTTTTAGTAGATGCAGTTTTTGCGGAGTAGAAGATGAAGAAGCTAAACGAGTTGAAGACGATTGCGTTGCTAGTGGCAGGTTTGCTGGCGCATGGAGCAATCCAAGCTGAATATCAAGCTGACCCGAGCTTCAACAAAGATTTAGAGCGACTCAACGCCGCAGTGAAGCCGGCATTGAACGAAAAACCAGGCAAGTCTGGATCGGATGTTTTGTCGCTGCGAGCTTCGCTTGAAGAAACGCTCGCCGAAGCGCAGGAAAAAGCTACGACGAATAAAAAAGAAGCAGCTTTGCGGGCGGAAGTCGAAGCAAAACGCAATAGCGTAGACGGCTTGAAAAAATCAACGGATTCTACGAAAGCACTTTTTACAAGCGCACTTGAAAAAGCAAAGAAAACGAATGAGTCGCTTCAAGCAGCTTGGGCGCAAATTGCTCCAGCCCCAACTCAGGGTACAGAAGCAGCGGATATGGATACTTCTGGCTTGGAAGCAGCTTGCTCTGAAAAAGTAGACACCCAACAGTTTTTGGCTTTGTCTGCTCAAATGAAGAGCGCGCCTTTTACCTTCTTGCGCGAGCAAGGCTCGAAAATGCTCGGCGAGAAAGCGAAAGAGCTTAAAGAAAAATCTCTAGAAAATTTCCAGGCCTTGGTAGCTAAGCTTAAAGAAAACAATCGCAAGCGCGACGAAGCTGTAGCTGAAGACGAAAACAAAAAGCGCCTTCAAGAAATCGCTGCACTTACATCGGGCGGCGGAGATGAAGAGCGAATTGCTTCGCTTGAAGCCGACAAGAAAAAATTAGCCACCGCAGAGCAAACTTGGACTGATAAACTTCTCGATGCATCGGTGGGGTTGGTAAAAGACCTCTCTGGTCTAAAAGACTCTCAGGAAAAAATCCAAGCGGTGATGGGGCCCTTTGCAGACAATCTCGAAGCCTTTCGCGTGGCTTCTTTGAGCGCTGCAAAGAAAGCAAGTGGCCAAATTTACGCAAACTGCAAAAAAGAAGCATTGGCGCTAGGTAAAGATAACCCGACTGCGCAAAATACTTCGATTGCGACAGCCTACAATTTCTTGGTTGCACACGCTAACGGCGATGCGAATCAGTTTGCAAATGGTTGGTTGGCTGGAATTTCCCAAGAAGCACGCTTGATGACTTGCAAAAAAGCGAGCGCTGATATTGAGAACCAATTTGGAGCCCCCATGCAAGCCCGTATCAATCAGCTTCGCACGCCTACCACGGATCCTGCGGTTGCGTTGCAAGGAGCCTTGGCGGTGATGAACTCTTTAGGTACCGCTGGTTCAGAAGTAGCGCGGTCCTTTAGCGGAGCGAAGAAATCTTGTAACCGCATTGCAAAGTTTAAAAAACAGGTCGATCAGTATGGGCAGAACGTTCAGTCTTTGATTGCCCAGACTGCTTCGCAGCAAGGCGGGGTTCCAACGGCCCGACGCGCTTCGAGCCCCGTTGCTAACGGTGCAAATGCACTGGCTACAACGAATCAAACGCACTTGAATCAGCCAGTTACTCGGTAACGGCTAGAAAAAGTTACAGCTCTTAAGAAAGCGAGCTACTTCCCTCTGGGGGTAGCTCGCTTTTTGTTTTACGCATTGCAGCAGGCCCTCCATTTTGGAACGGCCGGTTTTCTTTTCCCTCCGTCCTTGCTACCGTGAGTACATAATTTGAAACCAGGACGGAGTACGGCATGACAGTAAATCAGTTTGCGGTGGTTGGGGCAGGGAGCATGGGATGCGGCATCGCCCAAGTTGCGGCGCAAGCCGGGTATCAAGTTTTGATGTTTGACGTTGCTGCCCCGCAGTTGGAGCGCGCTAAACAGACCATTCAGAAGAGTTTGGCGAAGTTAGAGGAAAAGGGAAAGATAAAGGAAAAGGCCTCGGTCGTATTTGAACGCATACAGGCCACCACCGAGCTTACAGCTCTGTCGAAAGCGGATTTTGTTGTGGAAGCAGCGAGCGAGAACCGAGATATCAAGTTCAAGCTCTTTCGCGATCTCGATCAAATCTTGCCTAAACACGCTCTGCTCACTACGAACACTTCCTCTATCTCCGTTACCCAAATCGCTGCCCAAACCAAAAGGGCTTCTCAAATCTGCGGGATGCACTTTATGAATCCCGTTCCGATTATGACTTTGGTTGAAGGCATTAAGGGGATGGCGACCAGCGACGAGACCTTTTCGGCTGTTCGTGCGGTGGCCGAGAAAATGGGAAAAGTCTTCATCGAAGCAAAGGATTCGCCGGGGTTTGCAGTGAATCGTGTCCTAATGCCCATGATCAACGAGGCATTTGTGGCGCTCCAGGAAGGACTTGCAACGCCCAAGGATCTCGACTTGGCAATGAAACTAGGATGCGGTTTTCCAATGGGGCCTCTTGAGTTGGCTGACTTCGTAGGACTGGATGTCTGCTTGTCGGTTATGGAAGTTCTTCACCGCGATCTGGGCGATGGTAAATATCGTCCAGCACCGTTACTTCGCAAGTACGTCGAGGCAGGATGGTTCGGACGCAAGTCCGGCAAAGGAGTGTATGTCTACTGAGACAACGCCAGATTTAGATCTTGATTCGCTTCGGAATCAGGCGCTCGATCGACAGCTTGCTTCCTTAGAAAAGAAGCAGCAAACATTGGCAACTCTGGCTGCGTCGGTCGATAACATCGACAGAGCGAAGGAGACTCTTTGCGCACTTCGCGCTGCCGGTATTTCTCCTCTGCTACTTCTACGCAAGCCATCTGAGCCACTGAACAAAGAAAGTTTGCTAGCGATTTTTGGTTTCTTAAGAGACTGGGATCAGCTTCTGTTGCGCAATCTCTTGGAGCTGGGGGAGCACTACGTCCCCTCTAAATACCTGCCACTTTTGCATCCGGAAGCGCGAACAGAGATGAAATGGTTTCAAGAGTGGCAAACAGCAGTGGCCGATCCTCGGATTCATCGGTATCCGGGTCTACCGTGGCGCAGCTTTCTTAGAAAAGTAAATGCTGAGAACTATGCTTTTGTGCAAAACGTCTTGCGTGACGACACTGGGGCCGATCGGTTAGATAGTCTTGTGGAGGAATTTTTGAAGGGTAAGAAGAAAACGATCTGCATTTTCCCCAAAAATTGGGGGAAGCGATGAGTGCCCGGCCTATCCGCATATTGGTGGCTAAGCCCGGTTTAGATGGTCATGATCGCGGTGCGAAGGTTCTTGCTCATGCCCTTCGGGACGCCGGAATGGAAGTTATCTATACAGGCCTCCACCAAACCCCCGAGATGATCGCAAACTCCGCGATTCAAGAGGATGTCGATGTTGTTTGCGTGAGTATCCTCTCAGGGGCTCACAATCAGGTGTTTCCCGAATTGCTTCGTTTGTTAGGCGAGAAAGGTGCGGCAGAGATTCCCGTACTGGGCGGAGGCATTATTCCCGCAGAAGATATTGAAGCTCTAAAAAAAATCGGGGTAAAGGAAGTGTTTACTCCAGGCTCCGCCCTGGCGGATATAACGCGATTTATCAGCGGGTTGGTCCGCTCTTAATCCACTCTAAGCGACGCTCTCTTCTTTTTTCCGCGGCTAACCGGGCTTTTTTCTCCGCAGGTGTTTTAACCGCAAGCGAGGGCACTTTCTTGGGGCGCCCAAACTCGTCGATAGAAACGTAGGTTAAGAAAGCATTTGTAGCACGCCGAACTTCCCCTGTGATCGCATTTTCGGCATCTACCAGTACTTCAGTTTCAATCGATGTTGTGCCGGCAAACGTTACCTGGGCAGTGATTCGAACGGTGTAGCCGATCTTAATTGGCACAATAAAATGCAGATAGTCGATCGAGACAGTCACGACGGGTGTGCGGCAAAATCGCTGCGCGGCAATGGCACCGGCTATGTCTATCCACCCCATTACGACGCCCCCAAAGATCGTTCCCAATGCGTTGGTGTGCGAGGGAAGTACCAGCTCGGTCATGATGACTGGAGAGAGATCTGAAGCAACAGAGTGTTTTGCCATAAGCATTATTCCTTAGTGGCGCCAAGCTGGCGCAGTGATTCGGTTTGTCTCGCCGACGCGCGACGTTTCTGGAACATATCGACCTTGCGCGAGTGCTCGGCATAAGTTTCGGAAAAAACGTGGCCGCCCTGATTGTTTGCGACAAAATAAAGATAGTTGCTCTTCGCCGGATTCACCGTGGCTTGTAGCGCCGCTAGGCCCGGACTTGCAATGGCCCCCGGCGGAAGGCCCGATAGTGTGTACGTGTTGTAAGCGCTGGGGGTGGTTAGATGCTTTCTTGTTAGGTTTCCGTCAAAATCAGCAATTCCGTAAATTGTGGTTGGATCGCTTTGCAAACGCATTTTTTTCTTCAGCCGATTGTGAAAAACCGAGGAAATAAGTTCCCGCTCGCTCGGTACACCGGTTTCTTTTTCGATGATGGATGCCAGAGTAACCAATTGGTTTAGAGTCAGCCCCCGTGCGTTTGCGGTTGATATCAATGCCTGATCGACTCTTGAGAAAAACTCCTGAACCATTCGCTCTACGATTTTGTCTTCGCTGTCTATGCGAGAAAACGTATAGGTGTCGGGGAACAGGTACCCCTCCAAACTTGGCGCATGGAGTTTGTATTTCGCAACGGTGCTTGGTGAAAATACCAGTGCTAAAAACTTCGCAGGATCGGCCAGTTTTTCAGCTGCAAGGAGGCTAGCAATCTGTCGGGCATTCCATCCGGGGGGAATGGTAACAGCATGTTGGATGGGTTCCGACGTATACAAAACGAGCAGTGCGTTTGCAGGGCCCATCTGTGTCTTGAAGGAAAACTCTCCAGCTTTAATTCTGCGGCTACCACCTGAGAGCAGTGCGAGGGCTTTAAAAAGTCGCGGTGAGCTAATGACGCCTTGTTCCTGGAGCAATGCTCCAACTTTTCCAATCGGAAGTCCCCTGGGGATTAGAACATCTTTTTCTTCGGCGCCTTGCCCTGTGTAAAAGGAGAAAAAACCAACAAAAAGGCTAAACAAGGCGGCGAACGCCAGCCAGGTGATAACGCGGGAAATAGCCATCGGTCTTTTCTCCTCGTGCGGAATATTCTATCACAGCGGCGAAGGGGCTAACCACCGGCGGAAGGCCCAGGTCATTTCAAGAGCAGAAGGAAAACGATTCCACAAACCGCGCTTAATAATTCGGTCGCCTTGGCGAAGAGAGGGAAACCAACGTTCAGCATCTCCGCCACTTAAAATGCCCAAGGAACGTACCCCCAGAGACCTTGCTAAGTGAAGTGGACCCGAGTCCACGGCTACGACGCCATCGAGCCTTAGCTGATAAGCCCCTAGTGCCCGGAACGAAGAGGGAAAACAAAGTTGCACTTTATCGGGTCGGTAGCATCGGTTGCGAAGACGCTCTAGTTGTCGGCAATCTCCCGGAGTGCCAAATAGAAAAAATCGATCTACCGATGGGGTTCGGGTTGCCTGCGGCAGAAATGCCTCCCAGCGCTCAATGGGATGGCTGCGATTTTTTAGGCCAGCAAACGGACAAAAGCCCAGCCAGCGGCCCGTTTTTTGGCCCATGAGTGTCTCGGCCTCTTGAAAGTCACTCGGCAGTAGCAATGGGCCCGAGGGAACTTGCGATAAAGACGAAATCAACTCCTTGCCAAAAACTTCCCCTAGGATCAAGCCGATGTTGAGTGACTCATCGCGCTTTGCCGGGCTTCCCTTGGGTAGGTGAAGCGAGTTGATTTTTTCTTTGAGCTCCGGATCTAGAACTTGGCATGCAAACTTTTCGGTAGCGTTGAAGGTACTTAAGAGCTGGTCATTATCGCTAAATCCGTCGCAAAGCAGGCTCACGACTTTTGAAAATGCTTGCGGCATTCCCTGGTGCCCTAAGTGAGTTAACAGCACTTCGCGCTTAAGCAAAGTCCAATGGGATGGCAAAATATAGGTGCGAAAGCCAGGCTCATTTTCGAAAAGGCATGCGTTGTGACTTGAAACAAGCAGGTGGAGATCGAGCTCCGGCCTAGACTTACGCAAAGCACGAAGCGCAGGAAGTGATTTTAACGCATCACCGGCTTTGTCGTGGCGAAGAAGTAGGCACGGTCCTTCCATTAAGCCGTCTCCTTGGGGAGTGATTTTGGGAGTTGTTTTTCATCCCAACCACTTAGGCGTTCGGTTGAAGCAACAGGGTAGGTACACTGCTGCCAGGCCCAGCTTCCCATCGGACGCGAGTTACCACTCTTTTTAATTCCCCCTCTGGGCATTCGGTAGGAATCGGTGTGTGTGTGTCGATTCCAGTGCAGTGTTCCGACCCGTACGTTTTCACACCCTTGTAGAAATACTTCTCTATTTTGAGTGTAAACAGAGGCTACGAGTCCGTGTTGCGACAGATTCAGAATGTCGATTGCCTCGTCCAGTTCATCAACTACGTACAATGCAATATTAGGCCCGAATATTTCTCCCGTTTGGTAAACACTTTTCGGATCAGCCTTGCTTACTAGGTGGATGCTCGGCGAAACGTAGTGTCCCTTCGGGCTTCGCTCCAGCGACTTTCCCCGCATTATTTCTTCGCACCCTTCGCGGACCGCAATTCCTTGGGCGCGGATATAGTTCTCCACGGCGCTTTCATTCAAGAGTGGACCCAAAAACGGAGATTCAACCGAAGGGGTGTACCCATAGCCGATAGAAATCTTCTTGGCGAGTTTGTGTAAATCTTCTTGGAAGCGATTCAAGAGCGATCGGTGTACAAGAACGCGACTCGCGGTAGTGCGTCGTTGTCCGGTAGTAAGAAAGGCTGAGTAAAGTGTCTCTTGTAGGGCTTGGGTATAGTTTGCGTCCTTCCAAACCAAGAGGCCGTTTTTCCCGGCCATATCTAATACGACTACCTTCCAATAATCGGAGATAAGCTGTTTTTGTACTGTGACGCCCGTTTCATAGGAGCCCGTATACATCACAACCTGAACTTCTGCGTGGCCCATGAGGCGTCGGCCGACTTCAGAATCTCCTTGAATGAGATTGAAAACACCCGCCGGAACCTGTGCGTCATGGAAAAATTCAGCTAGTGCTTGTCCCACCAGCGGCGCTTGTCGCGAGGCTTTCAGCACAACCGTATTTCCAAATGCCAATGCCGGCATCAAGTGCAGATGCATGTCTAGTACCGGGCAGATGGCAGGAGGAATAATTGCCACAACTCCTCGGGGGAAGTGGCTGACTTGTGTGGCGAATTCGCTTCCGGATTCATGGCTGTAAGTTTGGAGCGCAAGTTCTTTAGCGGAGTTTAGGTAGTAATCCACCACCGAAAGCGTTTCCAATACCTCGGTGCGTGCTTCCCAAAAGGGTTTACCGGTCTCAAAACAGATGAGTTGGGCTAACGAGTCTGCTCTTTCTTCGAGAATCTCTCGGTAGTGGGAGAGTGCTGTGAGCCTATCGGAAACAGTGAGCCGCCGCCAAGAAGACATGGCTTTGCTCGCGGCGCTTACGGCATCGTGAATATGCTCGTAGTTGAAAGGGCACTCCACGGGAGATGCGTCTAAGTCACCGGGATTTCGGCTGAGTACCTCACCCTGAGCTTCATCAACCTCTATAAAATGCCCCTGGATATAGCTGCCACGGTACTGACGCTGCGGAGTTTTCATGCCCTACAGACTACTAAGAAACCTGCATTGCGTAAACCGGATCTCCCGACTCCAATTGCAGAGCTTCCAGGATCGCTTTGGGGAGCTGAATAGAGCCACGGGTAATCTCGGCGGGTGACTGCACGCACCGAAATTCATTTTTGCTGAAAGTACCGCAAAGGTAGAGTTCCTTTGATTTACGCTTTAGTGACTCTCTACTTACTTTGTACTTCTTGGAGTCGCGCACGATCGAAATCTTGTCGGTATCCGCCCAGTAATGTGGGCCACCGTCGAAAGGATCAATGTGTTGCTTCCAGCGAAAGCCGATTTTCTCCAGCATATGCTTTACCGGTTCTGTTGCTCGGCCAACTTTGCCAATCGCATCGCGTGCTTCGCCGGGAAGAAGGCAGGTGTAGATATCGCCACGCGGAAATAAGCTGGTGACAAACTCTTTGTTTCGTCGAGAAAGAAGATCTGCTTCCTGGTACGAAAGGTTGGTAAACTTTCTGCCAAGTGCTTCCCAGAGCACGCTCTCACCGCCCTCTGTTAGCGGGGGCATTAGTTCCGATAAAATTCGATCTTTAAACCAACGACGGCGCATTTTTATAAACAGAAATCTAGAAAAAGACAGTTGTCTTCCTAGGCGGGAGTCATGCTTACGGTGCTGCGGGCTAATGACCAAGCCGCCAATTTCCGTAGGCCCGTCTTCGTCGAAGCGAAGGTGCAGAACGTTGTGAATAATGCCGCTGTGGATGGATTCGCTGTATTTCTTAATTTCTCGCAGCTCAAGGTACATGTGCGGTTCTTGGGGGCTGCCATGCCTTGCGATGATCATCGATGTGCCGACGATGGAGGAATCCTCAAGGTTCTCTAGGACAAAAATATATTCCCTGGCGTGACGATCTTCGATTTCGCCACTGAACGAACGAAGGGATAGGGCGATTTTTTGTTTAATCACTTCCCGGTCTTCAGGGAGATTAATAAAATAGACCTGTTGGCTAAGCCTAAATAGGCCTTCTAAATCGTCCTCCCTCGCGCTTCGGATAAGATAAGTGGGATCCATCAATCTTTCTCCCAAGGCTGAAGTAAAAGTGATTGGTAAAACTGGGTGGCCGTACGTATTTGGCTCAAAAGATTGTATTCGTTTGGTTTGTGGACGTTGCCCACCGAGATTCCCGGGCCGAAGACAATCGCTTGGGCTCCATGATGGTGGTAGACGGCGGCTTCTGTCGACGATGCTTTAGTCTTCTTTGCTGGTCGTACGCCGCACGCCTTTAAAGCTTTGGATGCCGCAGTCATTAGGGCGCTATCTTTGTTTCCGGCAAGCGGCAAATCCACGGTAATTTCTGCCCATCGACCAGAGCGCGGGAGAAGGGGTTCAAGTTCTTGGCGCACTTTGTACGGGTCTACTCCGGGAATGGTTCTAATATCAAAAGTAAGTTCTGCTCTGCCAGATCGTGTTTGGCAGAGGTTCCAGCTTAGCGTGGTTGAAGAAGGCGAGAAGCGAGGATCCTTCTTTTTGCCGATTCGTCCAACTAGTTTTTCCACCGAATCGACGAAATCAAAAAACTGGGTGGAGGCCTGTGTCGGTTCATCTGTGTACCCCACTGTGGCGGATTCGGGAACTCGATTGGAATTGGTTCCTGCGGAAATCGAAACCACGCCTTTTCGCTTCTTTTTGAGCTCCTTAAAGGCAAGCGCGAGCGCATTTACTCCGAGTGCGGGTGTTGAACTATGGGCTGCCTTCCCTTTCCACGATTTAGTGGTGGTTTTTTGAGGCTTCTCCAACTCAATAGACGCGGTGGCAATAAGGTGCCCCTTATGCGCATAGATGAGCTCTAAGTTGGAGGGTTCGCCAACTACGGCATATTTTGGGGTTACGATTTTTTCGGCAAAGAGCTTTTGCACTCCAATGAGGCCACGCTCTTCACCGTAGGTGCCTACTAAGGCAATGGGCCGGTTGATTTTTCCCGCTTTTCGGATTGCCCAAAGCTTGCAAAGAAAGTCGATTTTGACGTCGGCAGTGCCTAGGCCATAAACCCTATCGCGTACAAACGTGGCTTTGAACGGGTTGTTTCCCGTCTTTGTCCAGCGACTTGCATCACCGCCGGACACTGTATCGAGATGGGTATTGAAAAGTAAGAGTTCGGGGTGGTTAGGCCGTTGGTTAAAGGCGATGAGGTTCGAAAAAGAGGTGCCATTTTCCTCAATTCGTTGCTCCAAAACCTTAAGGCCTGATTCTTCTAATAGGGGGCGAAGGAACGCCACCAATTCGGCATTACTGCGCTCGGTTTCGCTATTAATTCCGATAATTCGGTCGATCCAGCTGGTGGGAAAATTGTCCATGCGCAACGCCGGACGGTAGCGCGCGCCTCTTGTGGTTGTCAAATGCAGGCGCCTTTCACTAGGGGGTGTCTTGTGGCGGCTTAGGGGTTGTGGTAAGCGATGCGAGACCTTTGAGTGATTGCGTCATTGGGACGTTTTCATTCAGCGGTTCGAAAGATTTTAAAGCTCTTTAATGGACCGAATAGCCGATTGGCCTGTTCTTCTGGAACAGGTTCAAACTCTTCTTAAATACACCTTCAAAGACGTCTCGCTCGTGAGAGAAGCGATGACGCATTCGTCTTTTTCCAATGAAGATCGAAAACTTAACCCCGATCGAGCCCCCATTTCGGACAATGAGCGGTTGGAGTTTTTGGGCGACGCCGTAATTGGTTTGGTGGTGGCTCAGCTGCTGATGGAACGATTTCCCGAAGCTTCTGAGGGCAAGCTTTCTCGTTGGCGCAGCTACCTAGTAAGTAGGCGGCATCTGGCGGAGATTGCCGTGGAGCTGGAAGTCGGAGACCTCATTTTGCTCGGACAGGGGGAGAAACGTACTGGGGGGGCAGAAAAACGGTCTATCTTAGCCGCTGTCCTTGAGTCTCTGATTGGAGCCGTTTACTTTGATGGTGGGCTTCAAGCGGTAACGCCTTTACTGAATAGGTGGTTTGCCAAGTCGCTCAGTCAAATCTCTACCGATCCAAGCGCGCCGGTTCCTTCTTTGGATCACAAGACCTACTTACAGGAAGTCACCCAATCACTTTATAAGTCCACCCCTCAGTACAAGCTGGTCGATTCTTGGGGACCCGAACATGAGAAGAGCTTTCGGGTAGAGATTTCGATTGCTGGTGTTTGTGTGGGCGTTGGAGACGGTAGAAGTAAAAAAGAAGCTGAGCAAAGAGCGGCAAACACTGCGCTTGAGTGGATTGATAATGAAAAGAAGCAGGCTATTGAGCCTGAATTGCAGGGAGAGGCCTAAAATGGAATCTGGTTTTAAAAGTGGCTTTGTTGGGATAGTGGGGCCTACCAATTCAGGTAAATCCACGCTCATGAATGCCTTGCTGGGAAAGAAGCTAAGTATTGTTTCTCCTAGGGCGCAAACTACCTACCACGGCATTCGAGGTATTGAGACCACCGCCGAGACTCAGTTGATCTACATCGACACGCCTGGATTTCAGCGCAACAAGGAGTCTGTGGCCCGAATGTTGAATAAAGTGGCCGACAAGAACGCTAAGGATTGTGACCTTCTGTTGTGGGTGTTTGATGCTTCGAATGAAAAAGTATTGGCCCACATTGAGGGTTTGAAAAATCGTATCAGCGCAAAACCTGCAGAGAAGTCACACTGCCTACTCAATAAAATCGATAAAATCCCCAAAGCGAAGTTGCTACCGCTGCTGCAGGCGATTCACGCAATGGGCCTGTTTTCGGAAATTATTCCTATTTCAGCATTCAAGGGCGATGGCGTAGATCGAATTGCAAAGTTTCTAAAAGCGAAAATCCCAGAGGGAATTGCTTGGTATGAACCTGGGGCAGTGACCGATCGCTCTAAGGATTTTGTTTTAAGTGAATTCATCCGAGAAAAAATTTACGAAGCCACCCGAGAGGAATTGCCCTACACGGTTTGGGTGGAAATGGAAAACTGGGGAGAACCTCAGGAGAGTAAAGTACCGATCTATCACGCCGTGCTGCATGTGGACTCGGACTCTCGCAAGGGTATTTTGATTGGAAAGCAGGGTGCAATGCTCAAGCGCATTGGAATTGCAGCCCGACAAGAAATCGAAGCCTACTTAGGGCACACAATTTGTCTTAAGTTGAATGTGAAAGTGCAAGCCGGATGGCGCGAAGACGGTCATCATCTTAATCGTTACCTGGAGTTAGATAGCTAATGGAACCCAATATCGTCATTGTAGGCCGTCCCAATGTTGGCAAGTCGAGTTTGCTGAATGCTCTATTGGGCTTTCGTCGAGCTATAGTTTGGGACGAGCCCGGCACCACGCTTGACGTAGTCTCGGAAAAGACGACTTGGGAAGGCAAAACTTTCCTTTTGAGCGATAGCCAAGGCATATTTTCCGAAGAAGACAGCACTGTTTTAGATAAGTTGTTGGCCATGGGAGACTACTTTGTTTTCGTGGTTGATGCGATTTCCGGACCCACCCCGTTTGACGCCTGGATTGCGGGTAAGATCAAGAGTCAACGCAAACCTGTTTTGTTGTGTATCAATAAAGTTGAGGCGAAGGATTCTCATTCAGAAACCGACTTTGCCGAATTGGGCTTCGATGAAACCTTGAGTATTTCAGCTGCTCACAGGTTCAATATTCCCACTGTAAAACAATGGATTGTGAGTCGGTTGGGAAAGAATTCTTCCAGCGATGATGTGGGTGATTTTGAGATCGAAACCAGAAAGACGGCCGTAACCGAGGGAGAGGCGCCTCTCACGATTGCGCTCATTGGTCGCCCCAATACAGGCAAGTCTACATTGATGAACAGACTTTGTGGTGCCGAGGTTTCTCGTGTGAGTCCCATTCCTTTAACCACGCGCGATAGTATTGGTTGGGAAATTGAATCGCCCTTAGGCAAAGTCCGCATGGTCGATACTGCGGGAATGCGCCGTCCTCGTAGTGAGAAAAGCTCTATTGAGGTTTATTCCATTCAGGCTTCCACTCGGGCCTTGCGCGATGCCGATATGGTGTTTCTGCTCATTGGTTGCGCCGAAGGGGTCACGGATCAAGACGTACGTCTGTTGAACTTGATTGTGAGTGAAGGCCGGCCAACGGCTGTTTTGCTGAATTTTTGGGACTGCCTTAGCAGCCAAGAAAGAAAAGCCTTCTTGGATGGCACAGAGTTTCGCGCATACCTTTCTAACTTCCATCTTGTGCCCATCAGCGGTCTGAAGGGCTTTAACACTAAAGAAATACTGCCTCTTGCTTTCCGTCTCTATAAGCAGGCGCAAAAGAGGGTGAAAACAGCGCGTTTGAACGAAGTAGTAGAGCGCATTATTGCCAGTAATCCGCCGCCGACAGCGGGAAAGCAGAATTTTAATATTCTCTATGCGAGCCAGGTGCGTGTGGATCCGCCGACGTTTGTATTTTTTATGAACCGTCAGGGCAATATTCCGCAGAGTTACCGGGTTTATATGGAAAAGCAGCTGCGCAAGAAGTTGGGCTTCAAGGGCCAATCGATCCGAGTTCTGTTCCGGGGTGGAAAACCTCGGGCTAAGCCGGGCTGGGTGAAGCCCCGAGAGTATTCGCGATCTTAAATGGGGTAGTCATTCTGTCTTAAAGCCTCGTAAAGAACGACGGCGGCAGCTTGGGCTAGGTTTAGGCTCCGCACTAGGTGGGTGCGCATGGGAATTTGCAAATACCCTTCTGGATACTTGTCGGTGAGGCTGTCGGGCAAACCTTGAGTTTCACTCCCCAACACTAGGTAGGCTCCAGGTTCGAAGCGGACCTGGCTAAACGGTTTCTTGGCTTTTTTGCTTAAAAGGAAGACCGATTCTGGCTTTTCAGATTCAAGGAACGCATCCCAATTCTTGTGCTCTCGGATGTCCACATGTTCCCAATAGTCCAATCCTGCACGTTTTACCCGGGCGGCATCGGTTTGGAAGCCCAGCGGGTGTATCAGGTGCAGGACTGCCCCTGTGCAAGCGCATAGGCGCGCTATCGAGCCCGTATTTTGGGGGATGACGGGTTGGTATAAAACGACGTGAAACGGCTTTTTCATGGCCTCTTTAGCTAACACAGCACCCACAAATTTCCATCGCCTTTAAAGCGTTCCCGCACTAGACTGCGCCCCACCATGCCGAACCCAGAAGCCGGTAAAGCGGTTCACATAAAGACATTTGGCTGTCAGATGAATGTCTACGACTCCGATCGTATGCTCTCTACTTTGAGGGAGAAGGGGTTTTACCTCGAGCCCAACCTTGCCGACGCAGACGTCGTTTTGATCAATACCTGCAGCATTCGGGCGAAGTCCGAGCAAAAAGTTTTAAGCCTATTGGGCCAGCTGAAGCCACTAAAGAAAAATCGCCCTGGAATGGTGATTGGGGTGTCTGGTTGTGTAGGGCAGCGCATGGGACGCACGCTTTTGCAGCGGGTGCCGCATCTGGACTTGGTTTTTGGTCCAGACAGCGTGGATCGGGTGGCCTCTCTGGTTGAAGGGGCCCGTGAGCGTGGGGCACGCGCAGTAGATACGCAAATGGACGCTCCCGGAAGGACGTACTCGCAGCCGGCCATTGTCCACCAAGCAAAGGTAAGCGAGTTGCTTACTATTATGAAAGGCTGCGATCACTTCTGCACATATTGCATTGTTCCTTTTGTGCGTGGCCGAGAAAAAAGTCGAAGCATTGCTGAAATTTTGGAAGACGTTCGAAAACTGGTCGACCGAGGAACCCGAGAGATCGTTTTCCTTGGGCAGAATATAAACACGTACGGCAAAGGAACCTCCGAGAACCTTGCCCAGTTGGTGGCTGCGGCAAACGAAATTCCCGGCTTGGAGCGCATTCGCTACGTCACCTCTCACCCGCGAGATTTGGGCCAAGACCTGATTGATCAGTTCGGAACGATTGAAAAGCTCTGCCCCATGCTCCACCTTCCATTTCAATCGGGGAGCGACAGGATTTTAAAAAGAATGTCCCGACTCTACACTCGGGCACAGTACCTTGAGAAAATTCGGCTACTTCGTGTAGCAAGGCCGGATATTGCGCTCTCCACCGATGTGATTGTTGGGTTTCCTGGCGAGACTGAAGAAGACTTTGAGTTGACATTAGAAGTCATGCGCGAAGTTGATTACTCGATGGCGTATATGTTTAAGTACTCGCCGCGTCCGGGAACCAGGGCTTTTGCTTATTCTGAGGATTTGGTTCCTGAGCAGGTCCAGGAAGAACGCTTTGCTCGATTAAATGCGATAGCTCTTCAAAGCGTGACGCGGCAAAACGCGGCCACCGTGGGGACTCTCACTCCGGTCTTGGTAGAGTCGATTGATAGAAAGGGCTTGTTCTTTTCAGGACGAAATCCGTACGGTAAGTTGGTTCACGTGCTCAATGCAGGGGAAGCCTGCATGGGCAAGGTAGTTGACGTGGAAATTACTGAAGCGAATGCTTCGAACCTGAGAGGTTACTATGTCGGAGCTCCCCGTTTTGACCGGGGATCTGAAGCGCGATTATCCCCATCGGTTTCAATCGCCTAAGGTCCACCCCAGCGCGCTTATTCTTCCCGGTGTCCAATTGCACGGGGACGTTGAACTTGGAGCTGATAGTAGCGTTTGGTTTAACTCCGTTGTGCGCGCAGATGTGAACTACATACGAATCGGAGAGCGTACCAATATTCAAGATCTCAGCATGATCCACGTCTCCTACAAAGCAAGTCCCACTCTCATTGGAAACGACGTCACCATCGGGCATTCAGTGGTTTTGCATGCTTGCACTATAAAGAACTTCGTTTTGGTCGGCATGGGCACCGTGGTTTTGGACGATGCTGAAATTGGCGATTTTGTGATTATCGGAGCTGGAAGTCTGGTTACCCAAAAAACGAAAATCCCATCAGGGTCAAAGGCCTTTGGTCGTCCTGCCAAAGTAGTGGGGGAGCTCACGGATGCCGAGCGGGAGAAAATTAAATTCAATGCTTTGC
Source organism: uncultured Pseudobdellovibrionaceae bacterium (assembly GCA_964616705.1). Lineage (GTDB taxonomy): Bacteria > Bdellovibrionota > FAC87 > UBA2466 > UBA2466 > JAIEOG01. The sequence goes on along the minus strand of CAZTRP010000013.1, from coordinate 54,260 downwards.
ACTACGTAAATCTTGCGAAATCGTATAGCCCCCAAGTTTCCAAGCACTCTTCCTAAGTCGTAGCGCAATCGCGACCAGACAGAGAAAGCAGAAAGTCGCTGGCATAAGTATGGCCACTGAATTAATGGCACTCACCGCATAAATCACAATCCCGAGCAATAAGGGCGCGGCAAGAAGTCTAAACCGGTGCACGATGATCTGCCCTAGGTCCAGTCCAAGCTGTTTTGCAGGCAGCCAATTGAGCACCGAAAAGGGAGAGAGCAAAATGCCGGCAATGCTGCCGTCGAGAAGCGCGGCTCGTAAGATACTTACCTCTCCCGTTTTGAATAAAACCGTCGAGAGTGCAAAGTAGGCCAAAGCGAAACTCCCCGAGAGAAAACCGAGAGTCATTGAGCACAAGAACGTAAACAGCACGGCAGCGCTTGGGTGCATTCTTGGATCGAAAAGCCGCAGCGCTAAGTCGGTAATTCCCATAAAGCTTGTGAACTCACTAAGAACCGCACAAATCAGTAATGCGCCGCTAGCGCGCAGGGTCTCGTTTTGCACGCGCTTCCAGTTTCGTGGTGCCCGGCTGAAGAGTTCCGTGAGGACTAAGCACAAGCCCACCCTTGTTAGAGTGGAAGTCCCTTCTAGGTAGGGTGTCGTTGCTGCCAACGTTTCAAGGAGGAGGATAGAAATAAACGCCCAGCCAAGACCAGGAAGTTTCCAAATCAAGGGTTCAAAGCGAGGAACTTTTAGTTCCAGGCAGAGAAAAAGTAAAAGTGCGAAAGTGAAATAGCGAGGAAGGAAAAGGCTACCAGAGAAAAACTTTCCCAAATGCGTTGGGTCCAGGGAAAGCAGGTAGGCACTGAGTGCCACGGCTGTCACCTGAAGTGTAAAAAATGGTTGAAGACGCTGGATTGCTCCTCGGAAGGGCACCAGTAGTCGGCTGGCAAGCGTAAGTGCTGTGGGGTTCCAAAGTGCGATGGTTGAAAACAGGGCTCGATTGACCAAGGTTTCTTTTCGGGAGGGGTTAGTGGCTGAGCTCTTTAGCGTTCGTCCACGGAAGAGCGCAACCCAAATCAAAATTAGAAAAAGGCCGATCCAAGGTTGCTCCCCAGCGAACGCCATTTGGGTACTTCGCGCCAATGCGTGGAAAGTCGCTATTAAGTTGCCACCACAAAGGAGCAAAGCATAGGTAGCTACCGTCCAGCCGATACTCCAGCTGCCAAACTGGAAAACAAGTGCCAGTAGAAAAACTGCAATAGGCAATAAAACCAATGGCCTAGGAAATTCTACAAAATAAGCCTGCTCGTTGATGACCGAACCTGCTTCGGTGCGAATCTGGATCTGAAAATTCCAAAAGCTGCGCAGCCGAAATCGTGTTGCCTTGGCTGCATGTGCAATCACAGTGCAGCTCTTTTTCTCCCCTGCAGTTTGGTTGGTTGGAAGGCGCTTGGCTAGAAAGTCTTCGATGGGAGAGTGGAAGGGCGCATTTACCTGACTGCAGTTCTGTGCAAGCTGTTCTTTAAGCTGGATATCGTTGTCGACGAGGCCGCCTAACTTATACAAGGCGTACTTCGTGTCATCTATGGGAAGCGCATTTAAGATGACTCCGCAGGCGATAACGCTAACTAGGAATCCAAGGGGGAATGTTTTTTTCATTTCTGGGCTTTGGGTGTAGGTGGTTTACTAGCAGTTTAGCAGATAGGTTTAAGTTGCAATGAACGGTTTATTTAAGTCGCAAGATGGAACGCAAATCTACTACGAAGTGTTTGGTAAGGGGCGGCCTCTTATCTTGTGCTACGGACTGCTATGTCGCAGAGAGCACTGGAAACACCAGGTAGCATATTTCGCATCGCGCTATCAGGTGATTGTTCCTGATTATCGGGGACATCAGCGCTCTTCTATTCCGAGTCAGGTCGAGAATTTAACCCTCGAGTGGTGCGCGCGGGACATTCTTGCACTGATGGATTTTCTTGGTTTGGAGCAGGCGGCATGCATGGGGCATAGCGTTGGTGTTCCGATTCTGGCGCACCTGGCCAGTTTGGAGCCCGAGCGTCTAAAGGCTAGCGTCTATGTTTGCGGTTCGGTGAACAATCCATTCGAACAAATGCTATTTACCGATAAGTTAGATCCCCTATTTGAGGCCTCATTGCGTGTGTTTGAGAAAGCGCCCGCCGTTGTCGACGCTTTTTGGAGGTCGCTGACCGGAAAGAATGCCTTTTCTAAGTTTCTTGCCGCACAGCTGGGTTTTAATCCAGAGGTTGCCCACCCGGACGATGTCGAAAGTTATTTGCAGGGGGTTCACGAGACCCCACCTCTGGTATTCTATCGTTTGATGCAGGACTATCGCAGGGTGAATCGTCTCCCTCTGCTCAAAAAGAGTAATGTTCCCACGCTTGTGATTGCCGGAGATGAAGACTGCATTACGCCAGTTCCGGTTCAGGAAGAAATGGTTCGATTGTTGAAAAAAGGAGAGTTAATGAAGGTGGAAGGTGGCAGCCATAACACACATATGGATTTTCCTGAGTTGGTGAATCAGAGAATAGAAACATTTTTGAATCGGGCGGGGTACGGATGCGTTTGATCCATTGCAGTTACTTGGCGGTCGTATTGTTGTTGGCCGCGGCTTGTTCTCACTCTCCTACGCTAAGGACTCCACTTCGGCCGCTGATGGTGCGCGATCTTTGGGAAGACCAATCGGTACGACGCCAAGCTCTTGGCGCTTTTACGGGCAAGCTTGAAATGTCCTACCAGGGCAAGAAGCAATCCGTTTCTGGAAAAGGCAGAATCTGGGGGCGTCATGCTGGAATGTTCCGCGTGGAGCTTCGCGATCCACTAGGGCGTTTGCACTATGTTTTAACCAACCAACAGGCGGAATTGGTAGGGTACTATCCCAGAAATCACCAAGCCTTTCGTGAAAACACGGGTGGGAGGGTGTACTTTCGTCGGCTTTTAGGTGTTTCACTTCCGCTTTCGGAGATGGTGGGGCTATTCGCTGGGGTGCTTCCACCGAATTGGCAGGCAGTTAAGCCGTTGGAATGGGAATGGGATCTCCACAGAGGGGCTTTTCGCGCCGACTGGGAACAAGGCGGTGAAAAACTCACAGCGTGGATCGATTCTGAAAACGTCGCTATCCGCAGCCTTGTTTGGACGCGCAAAGATCAAACTATTGAAGTGGACTTCTCCGGTTTTGAGAACTGCTGCGAGGGTAAGAACAGTTTTTCTCTGGCTTACGAGGCGAAGGTGCGAATGCCAAGTCAGAATACTTCCGTGAGTGTGGAATGGGACTCACTTGCCCCGACTACGCAGCAAATGGCCCCGACAGTTTTTGAGTATCATCCTTTAGAGGGCGACAAGGTGACTGAGCTTCGGGACTAAGCGGCTAAGCGGTCCTGCAGAGAGGGCAGGTACTGTGTGAGAGCGTTTTCGTCAGCGACTTGGTAGGTTGTGCCGCGCGCAATAAGAATTTTTTCTGCTTTGAGTTCTTCTAAGCAATCTTGAATCACTTCGGCCGAGATGCCTAGTACCAAGCGGGTCGCTTCGGGTTCGACTTCAATTTCTACCCCTGTGCTGAGTCGTTTCGAATGGTGCTCGCACAAGTGTCGAAGGTAGCGAATTACTCTTTCTATAGGATCAATCGTCTGCAAAACCGATACAAGGCTATTTGCTCGGTCAAGGCGTTCTACTACCATGGTAAGCAGCTTAATGGAAAATTCGGGAGTCTTTGATGCAATGGCTTTGAGGCTTTGAGAGTCAAACTCCAGAGCGACACAGTCGCCTTGAGCCACTGCTGTGAAAGCCCTTCGGTAGGGCCCCTCTGTATAGAGCGCTTTTTCTCCAACAATCTCTCCCGGCCCGATTAAGGAGATGACTCGCTCTCCTTGGGGATCTTTGTGCAAGAGCCTTATGGAACCTTCAACAATCACATAAAGCGTATTGCCTTTATCATTTTGTTTGAAAAGCGTGGTTCCGTTGGAGATTTGGATCATGAAACGCTTGAGCTGAGTGGTCGTGTTTTGATCGAGTTTAAACATAGTGTTGTTTCAACTCCCTGTATCGGGCGTCTTGGCACAATGCTTTAAGAAAAGGTCTCAGCGTGTCAGGGAGGGTTTTGGCCCCTTTGAACGGCCCAATTAATGTTAAGCAATTGTGAAGGCTTTCCGATAAGGTTTTGGAGCCTTCTACTATGGAAAAAATTCTCGTCATCGATGATAGCAAAGACTACCAATTCTTAATTCAGTCGTGCTTGACCGCTGAATACAAGATCATCATCGCCGACACCGGCAAGCAGGGGGTGGAGCTTGCTAGGGAACATAAGCCAGATTTGATTTTGCTGGATATCTCGCTCGGGGAAATAGATGGCTTTGAAGTTTGCCACTTGTTGAAAGGGCAGAAGGAAACCGCTTCTACGCCGGTAATTTTCCTGTCTTCTCGCGGAGATGCTCACAGCAAGGTAATGGGGTTTGATCTTGGGGCAGATGACTACCTGCAAAAGCCCTTCGAGGTCGATGAGCTTAAAGCTCGAATCAAAGTCCGAATTAAGCACCATTTGGCTCGAAAAGTCGGCGCGCCTTCTTTTGAGCTGCAGGGGCTGCGCATCGATTTTTTGGGACACCGCGTTTATATTCAGGACAAAGAGGTCGCCTTCTCGGCCTTGGAGTTTAAGCTTCTGTCTTTCTTCGTCCGTAACCCGGATAGAGTGCTCAGTCGCGAGAAGATTTTGAACAATGTTTGGGGTGTCGACACGTTTGTGACTGATCGCGTTGTTGACTCCCATATCCGCAGCATCCGAAAAAAACTGGGTCAGTTTAAAGATCACATCGAATCGATCTACGGTGAGGGATACCGTTTCAATCCAGGTCCTACCGAACAAAAGCTCGGATCCGAAGCCGCATAAGCTATAATTCCAGGGTATGGCAAAAAGGCCCCTGGCAATCCTACTAGCCAGTCTCTTACTCTTTTATTTTCCCGCAGAACTCCTGGCCCGGCATTGGGAGGGATTTCGTCTGTCGTGGGGAGAAATTTTTGTCTCTGCCGGTTTGCCGCTCATAACTTTCGTCGGCCTGCTTCGAGTGAGCAAAGTGGGGTGGTATACTCTCATTGCTTTCGTGGCTATCTGGGGCCTCCACGACTTGCATCTTTTTTATCAGGTAAGGGGAAGCTCGCTCGTGCCCCTTTTTGCCCACCTGATCATTTACGGTTTGAGTCTTGGGTACTTTATCAACCCGCGCATTCGCACTTTGTACTTTGATCCTAAGCTTTGTTGGTGGAAGTCTAAGCCTCGTTTTGAAACCAACTTGCCCGTGATCGTCACTTTAGGTGGAACGTGCACTTACCCGGTTCTGCGAAACGTTTCCGAGGGAGGGTGTTTCATTGAAACTCCTCACCCACTCGCGATGAACTCACAGATTGAAGTCGCTATTCCCTTGCCCGTTCCTCTAAACGTTCCGGTGATACACAGTGCTGCTCTGGTTCGTTGGGTAACAAAGAACCCCTTGCGGCCCGGAATGGGTATCGAGTTTAAAGAAACGACTGGCGCGCACCTCAAGGCGCTGCGCCAGTACGTTAAGGATCGTTTGTAGCCGATAGTGCTAGTTGGTCGGCTGCGGGCCAACTCTGAATCGGTGTTTGAAGGGAATTAACTTACCTTCTGTTTCTTCCTCTTCTTCGTCATCCCCCCAAGTCGGGGCCTTGTCGCTGGGCGACCATAGCTTTTCGTCTGTTATGCAATTTACTGCATCTACTGCGACTAGGAGCTGGTAGTCCGGCGCAATGGCCGCCGAAGCATCATCGGCGAAAGTTTTCTTTGCGCTTCCTTTGGCTAGGCAAGTATTAAGCGCCGAAACTTTTGCTGGACGGGGTTGCACCCATTTTTTCCCGAGTGGAGCCGGCAGTACGGCGTATTCATCTTCCTCACGGAACGCCACCTTTTCAGCAGCAGTCGGCGTGGGGCTCGTGAAAATCTCGACGTCGGGTTGAACGGTTTCTACCTGGTTCGAGCGGCCCGATGGCAACAAGAAGTACTGGATTGTGTGAAACGCCAAGATATCGGGCGAATTGTTTAGGCGGTGCGCAAAGGGTACTACAATTGGATCAACCGCCTTTGCCGCCACCAGACGGTTCATTTGGTTCAGCGGAGAAACGTTTTGAACTGTTCCTTTGCCGAAGCTTCGTTCACCAATCAAGAATGCCCTTTGGTGATCTTGCAAGGCGCCTGCGACTATTTCGGAAGCGCTGGCAGAACGGGGATTAATCAGTACGACCAACGGTAAATCGGTCAGCGGCTCATCGAAGGTCTTGAGAGTTTGCGTGAGTCCGCCACTGAGGCTCTTGGTTGATACCACCGGGCTTTTCTTTTTTAGAAACAGGCTTGCGATTCGGACCGATTCCGTTAGTAAGCCACCCCCGTTGTCACGAAGATCAAAAATGATGCCCTTTGGCTTTTTCGCCATCAGATTGGTTAGCGCCTTGGCCGTTTCAGAATAGACCATCGTGTTCCCATCGGCATCACGGGTCATGAAATCAGAGAGTTTGATGTACGCAGCCTCTTGCTTGGCTCCCAGGAGTTTCTGGGTGACATTCTTCATTTCAATAAGGTCTCGAGTGACGTCCATGGTGATGGGGGAACCGCTTCTCTCGACGGTAATTTTTACTACCGTTCCCTTATCGCCACGGATCTTTTCGACAACTTTATCGAACTCCATTCCTTCAACAACGACACCGTCTACCTGAGTAATCACGTCGTTAGCGCGGATGCCCGCTTTGAAAGCCGGTCCACCTTCAAGTGGGTTTTGAACAACCAAAATGGACTTCCCATTTTTCTTAATGGATTTGAGCGTAACGCCAATTCCGGTGATGTTCTTAGAGCCGGCAGTGTTTGAGTCCTGAAACTCCGCAAATGATTCAAACCGGGTGTGAGGATCTTTGAGAATGCCGATTTGTGAGTTGATCATGGACGCAACGACAGCAGCTTCCTTCGCTTTGAATTCCGTTCCACCCTTAACCCAAGTGAAAATCGCATCAAAGTCGACTGGCTGTGTTGTGCGAGTTTTGTAAAGGGCCACAATGGCATCGCTGCCTTTTACTTTCTCTGACTTAGCAAACGCGTAGATTTCGGCGAAGTCTTCCGATTCTATTTTCTTGGCTTCCACCACTGCTGCGGAGGTGAAATCTTTTACGACTGCGCCGTAACCTTTTTCATCTTTGATCCGGCTTGCGGGCACGAGAGTGATTTGTTTTTTCTCGTACGCTAGGGCCATATTCAGGGCGTGAAAGCAGGCAATGAATTCTTTCTCGCTCGCGTTGCAACTTGCTGTAGTGAGATCAATATTGGCTACGCTTACGCCGGCCTCGGCCCAATATTGTTCCGGCGTTTTCTTGGCATATGCGGAATTGAACACCAAGACGCCAAGAGCAATTGAAAACAAAGTAGAACGTTTAGTCATTTTTCCCCCACCACGTTTTCCCTGGTGTTCAAAACCAGAGAAAGTCATCAGACTCAGCAAGATTTCATGGGTTCTGACCCGTTATGTCAATGGATGAGCAGGGTGGATTTTGATTGGGAGTTAACGAATGTTAATTTCCCGGGTTGGGGGGTGTGGGGGAAGTGCAATCGGGGCAAGGACTTGCAATTTGCCTCGCGAGGCCCGTCCAAAACAAGTAAATGGTGCGGTTGGTATTGCGAATCACCACGGCAATGGTAACCGCGAGCATCACCACCATCAGAATGTATTCTAAGATGGCCTGGCCTCGCGCACGGGATTTTCGTGGAATCACCCGCCGATTGTAGCTCTAAAGCAGAGCTGAAGCCAGATTGATTCCCATGTGGGCTGCCGTGGGGGCGATGAGTCCGTGTGAGCGTTGGCGGAGCCAGCCCAGCCATAGGCCTGCCGGCAGCGTATAGGCGATTTGGAAAATTACATAGGCGCTGTTGTCAGGGTTCCAGTTTTGGAGATGCCAAAGACTAAAAGCAATCGCGCTTATCCACACAGCGAGTGGCAGGGGATTGGTCGCAGTGGCATAACAATTCGGCCAAAGGCGGTGGGCTATGGAAAATACCCAGCCTCGAAAAAGAAATTCCTCTCCTACCGGTGCAAGCATAAGTGTCCAAGTCGCCGCCAATACCACCTCGGGGGACTTTGGCAGAAAGAAAAGCCCGGGTTGTTGGTCGATGAGTCCGTAGGCCAGTGCGATCAATAGTGCTAGGGGGATGCTATCCCAGTTTGAACTAGCCGTTTTCGTTGCAATAGGTCGTGGGAATGAAAAATAGAATGTGGCCGCAAGTGCCGGAAAGGCGAGGCATTCAATCCACCCCATCAGGGTTGGTCGATGGGTCAGCGATGGACTCAGGGTGAACGCAACTATCTGCGCGCAAACATCCAGAAAACCAGCACTCAGAAAAGTCCCAAGACCCAGCGCCACCCCCAGTGCGGCAAATCGCTGGCGGGGTGTGGCGATACAAAACAATTCGCGTGAACTCGGCATTTGGTCCCCTTATAACAGTTTCCAGATTTCATGCGAACGACGACGCGAATTTTAGTTCGGGCCCCCAATTGGATTGGTGATGCTGTAATGGCCCGCGATTTCTTTTGGGGTTTAAGAGAGTCATTTCCCAAGGCCATAATTTGCGTGGTCTGTCCTAGGGAAATGGCGGATCTTTTCCAGGGAGAATTGGGCGGTGGGATTTGTGACGAGGTACTTTCTTTGTCCCGCTCCGAACGCAAGTTCCCGTCCGGAGCTGTTTTCTGGAAGGGGTTGGCGTCGCGCAAATTCGATTTGGCGGTTTCACTGACGTCCTCTCTCGGCTCGGCCTTGCTGCTGCGATTAAGCGGCGCAAAAGAACGGATTGCCTACGCAGATCCGTTGGCCCGTTTCTTTTTAACTCGGTCTTTACCTTGGCCCGGAAGGGCGGCGGGTGTGCACAAGAGCCAGCTGTACCGCGAGCTTCTTCCCTTGGTCGGAGCGGCCCCGACTAAGCGCAGTGCACTTGCTGCGCGGCCCAAAGTCAAAACCGGGTCTGTTGTGCTTGCTCCGGGCGCCTCGATATCTCTACGTGAGTGGCCGGGTTTTGTAGAGTTGGCCAAAAAACTTAGGCAGATATACCCGGAGTGTGTAGTTCGGGTGGTGGGGAGTGCTGCTCAGCAAAATTGGGAACTTCAGTTTCAAGCTCTGGAAGATCCGGCGGTAGAAAGTTTCATTGGACTCACAACTCTGGTTGAGCTCGTCGAACTGTGTCGGGAGGCGCTTTTCGTGGTGGCCAATGATTCCGGCGTGGCCCATGTAGCCGCTACTTTGGCGGGAGCCCCGACCGTTGTGTGTTTCGGTCCAGGCGATCCTCACTACGTAGTGCCCGAGGGTGAAAATGTAAAAGTAGCTCGTGTTTCAGGGCTTGCTTGCAGTCCCTGTGAGAGTGCGCGGTGCCGTGGCAGTTTCGGCTATCAAGCTTGTTTGAAGGGTTTGGATGTTGAGGAAGTGCTTCGCCAAATCTCGGCCTTGGGTTAATATTGGCGCATGAAAAAACTTTTTCTATTTCTCTTCATTTCGGCGTTGCAGTTAAATCCGGCTTTTGGCGAGACTGAATTTACGGGCGAAGCGGCAAAAATCAAAGAACAGATGGAAGTTCTGTTCGATGCTTCGCGAAAGGTAAATGCTAAGGGCCCTGAAAAAAGCGCCGCGCGAGAGAAAATTGAACACGCGATGGATTGGGATCAGGTATCCAAAGACTGCTTGGGTGAAAAAGAATGGGCGAAGACTTCTGCTTCGAACCGGGCTCAGTACCGAGATCTTTTAAAAGATGTGATCGTTCGTACCGCGTTTACCCGGCTTGATACGTTTTGGGACGGGGCAACTTACAAGTTTACGAAAATCGAGCCCAAGGGGAATAAGGCGGTCGCCACTGCGGAGTATTCCGTGAAGGGCGATTCCTTGACCTTGGAATATTTCCTCTCGAAAAAAGGGGCAACCTGGAGCATTTACGATATTTCTTTCGAAGATATTCGCTATAGCGAAAATATTCGCGAACAGATCACGGCCTTCCTTAAAGAAAAAGGCTTTTCCAATTTGCTTGCAAAGCTCAAGAAACGTCGCGATGAGCTAAAATAAGCAACCGCTCAATACGCATCGCTTGCTTAGCGTTGAGACCGAGCTTTGTAGTCTCGTAGCAAGCCTTGCGGATCAAAGTCGGCAACGACTTCATCGTAAGTTTCGTATCGAGTGCGATTTTCTTTGTCGCCCTTCCAGATGGTTCCCACCCGTCGATAGAAGCGACAGGTTTCGGTGCCACCCGGTTTTTGTTCGCACCAGTCGGCTTGGCCGAATTCTTCCACGAGCTCGGCCTTATACGCTTTGCCTACGCGGGCTTCGTAGCGCTGGTTAAGCTCCTTAAGCGCGTCGCTGGTGCTTACCGTTTTCTTTCCGGCACACGCGGCAAGCAGAAGAGTGGTTGCAAGGATAGTGGCTTTCTTCATAAAGTTTCCTTTCTTTATTCGGCTTCGCTGCAAATCGCTTCTACGTCTTCAATCTCTTTAGGGGCGGCGGCAGTAAGGACGCGTACGCCCGTTCGGGTTACTACGACATCATCTTCAATACGAACCCCAATGCCCTTGTACCTGGCCGGTGCTTTGGAATCTAAACCAAAGTACAGGCCTGGCTCGATGGTAAACACCATTCCCGGGGTGAGTTTTCGAGCTCGCGAATACTGATCTTGGTAGTATTGCCCCACATCGTGAACATCCATACCAAGCCAATGCCCCGTTCCGTGTGGGTAGTAGGCGCTGTAGCTCTTGTTTTTGATCAGTTGCGCCGTGGTACCCTTAAGGACTTTTAGCCGACGGAGTTGCTCGGTGAGCCCTTCAATTGCGTGCTCGTGTATCTCTTTGAGACTTTTTCCGGGGCGCGCCAACGCAATACAGGATTTTTGTACTTCTAGCACCGCTTGGTAGACCTCAGCCTGTGCATCGGTAAATCGGCCATCCACAGGGAAGGTACGCGTGATGTCGGAGGTGTAGAATTCGAACTCTCCGCCTGCGTCCAGCAGGAGGAGATCTCCCTTAGCCATGCGACGATCATTTTCGCGATAATGCAGAACACAGGCATTGGGGCCCGAGGCTACTATCGAATCGTACCCAAGGCGTTTGGCGCCATTTCCACGAACTGCGTGAAAAAAGGCTGCCTCAACCTGGAACTCCATCATTCCTGGCTTAGTAATGCGCATAGCATTTTGATGTGCCTCGGCGGTGATATCGCAAGCACGTTGCAAGCGCTCAAGTTCTGAATCCGACTTCACTACCCGCATTTCGCCCAATACGGTGTCGGGATCGAGGATGGGCCAGAAGGGGCGTCCTGTCCGGCCCAGTTTTCGTAAAGCCTTCTTAAGAAGGATCAGAATTCTTTGGTCCCAAAGAGGATCTTGGCCTAGGCGGTAGTACAAGGTGTCTGCTTCCATCATCGCCGCGACAAAGGCTTCGTCAAAAGCGTCGTCTGGAATAGAAGGGCCTGCAGAGTCTGCGCCAAGCACGCTAGCGGCACGCTCAGGTCCAAGCAGGCGGCCTTCCCACATTTCTCGGGTTTTGTCTTTTGGGTGAACGAAAATTTGAAAGGCTTTGTCACTATGCCCGCAAAAAAGTCCCACTGAATGGGATTCTTCAAAGCCGGTGAGATAGTAGAGATTGCTGCTTTGGCGATAGCTGTGGTGTACGTCGTTGTTACGTATTACTTCACTGGGGGAAGGGATTACGGCGACCCCATGGCCCAGTTTGTTTAAGAATTGTTTCCGACGTGCGGCAAAATCGATTCGGGAAAGCGGCGCAATAGTCATAGCGGGAAGTCTACTTCAGCTTTTCCGAGTCGGCTAGGCCTGTTCCCGTTGCTATTTTCTTTCGAACGCAAGCTCAATGAGGCGACTGATGAGCTGAGCGTAAGGCAACCCTGAAGCCTCCCACATTTGTGGATACATGCTAATGGGGGTAAAGCCCGGCAGAGTGTTGGGTTCGTTAAGGTAAAGTTTGCCGGTTGTGGCTTCTAATAAAAAGTCGATTCGGGCCATGCCGTCGCACTCCAACACGCTGAACACCTTCTTGGCCAGGCTTTGTACCTCGCGCGTGAGTTCAGGCGATAGATTCGCCGGAGTTTGAGTGCTGGCCAATTCCCCGCCAAGGTACTTTGCTTCGTACGAGTACCATTCGGCTTTTTGCGAAATCAGGATCTCACCGGGTTTAGAGGCCTCGGGTGATTGACGCAGGCCCAACACAGCACATTCCAGTTCTCGGCCCACAATTGCGCGTTCGATCAAGCAGACGCGATCGTACTTAAGCGCGTTTTGGACGGCGGTCTTAAGGTCTTCGATGCGCTTAACTTTGGTGATGCCAACCGAGGAGCCCTGGCACGAAGGTTTTACGAAAAGGGGAAGTCCGAGACTTCGAATTTCTGCCCCGTGGTTTTCAATTTCCTCAACGCTTCGCACTCCTACGTAGGGGGCGACCAAAATGCCATTTTTCTCGCAAACCGTTTTGGTGAGCCATTTATCCATGCAGATCCAGGAGGCGCCGCAGCGAGCTCCTACATAGGGAATTCCGATAAGGTCGAGCATGCCCTGAAGGGTTCCATCTTCACCGTACTGGCCGTGCAAAATGGGAAAAACTACGTCGAATTCTATTTCTACTCCATCGCTCGTTCTTAGCATCCCCCTCCTTGCGCCATTGAGATAGGGCGCTAGAGTGACTTTAGGCCGCTGGGTATTGAGACTGATGGAATCGGCTTTTAGGTCGCCGGTGTAATAGGAATTCTCTTCCTCAGCGTACCAGGTGCCATCTTTGGCGACTCCCACCAGAACGGGGCGGTAACGCGTGCGATCTAGCGCCCCTAGGATTCCCTTCGCAGAGATAAGGGAAATTTCATGTTCTGCGGAGCGTCCGCCACAGAGTAAAAGTACTGTCTTCATAATTCGGTATTATAGCGCGCGAGCGATGTGAGGGGGACTGATAAAAGGGGCGTGCGTTTTCCAAAGGCGAGCGCGCTTTTCCAGGTCGTCGATAACGTGGGAGCCAACATTGATTCCGTAGAGTTCATTAATGTTGTTAATGCCACCAGGACAGAAGACGTTAATCTCCAGTAATTTGTCACCGACAATATCGGCACCTACAAAGTACAACCCATCTGACACCAGCTTAGTTTGAATGGCTTGCGCAATTTGGGCTTCTACTTTGGTGAATTCGGCCGATTTACGGGTGCCGCCGATGTGAATATTGCTACGAACCTCTCCTTTGGGGGCAATGCGCCGGTAGATGGCGGCCTTGCCATCGACGATAATAGGCGAGCCGTTTAACAAAAGTAGCCGTTTGTCGCCCTTCTTGACCTCGGGAATGAATTCTTGCGCCATGACATAGCCGTTCTTGCTCACGGCCGAAATGATTTGGTTGATGTTCGTATCGCGGATGTTCTTGATGAAAAACACATCTTGTCCGCCAAAGCCGGACAATGGCTTGATGATGGCGGGTTTACGGAGTTCTTTTAGGAATTCTTTAATCTTGTGAGTGGATCGGGTGATGAGCGTTTTAGCGCGGATTTCCGGCGGGAGCGTGCACAGATACATTTTGCTCGCGGCCCGAGATAGACCCGCGGGGTCATTCACTACTAATACACCATGCGCTTTTAACAGCCGTCCAAACTCCAGAGCGGGATTTTTGGCTCGATCTTTCTCACCTTCGCTTTCGTTTGGATTGTAACGAAGGAAAACAACATCAAATTTAGTGAGGCAGACTTCTTCTCGGTGGGCAAAATCTCCCTGAACCGCATCCAAAAACTGCTGGCGAGTTTCAAGTCCCTCGTAGCCAGGGCTTACTCCGGTGGCTCTGATGAGTTGGTCGTTAGTGTACGCAAAGCTGTTAATGCTCGTATAGACGACTTTATGGCCGCGCTTGTATGCTTCAAAAGCAAGGTGCGTAGTGGTGTAGTTCGGCTGCTGATTGTGCACCGATCGTACGACGAAACAGATCTTCATGAATTGCCTGCCCAGACTGTAGTCTTGCCTAAACTATTGCCCCGTCTATCTATCAAAGGGAAGGGGGAATTTCTTAAATCAAAACGAGTGACTCTTCACTATAGCATCCAACAGCTTACGGGACCTTGAGTCGACTTCGATAAACTCGATTCCAATCCCCACTGTTCGACCGTTACGCGTGTGGTTGGCAATGCGGCATTTGGCGATATCGAGTACCTGGTCCTGGTAATAGTGAATTCGAAGCGAGCCCGTCGATTCTATGGGGGGAAGGCGGGTGCTTTGTGTGTCCATTACCGCAATAAAACATCCCTTGGTGCTCAGGGTTTGAATTTCGGAGAGAAAAGGGCTCTGACGGTCGAAAGACACCTCAACGGCCAAATTCGTATGAACCCGTCGAAAACGTCGCAGCTCGGTAAAGTTTTTTCCGGAGCGAGTGGCTTGGGGATCGAAGGGAAAGAGGAGCTTGTAGGTCGTTCCTTCTCCCGCAATCGACTGTATTTTTAGGGTGCCACCCTGCCGTTCCACTAAAGTCTTAGCCACAGTCAGCTCAAGGTCCTGGACCTGAAGAGGGCCATTGCGGTCTGTAAGCTCGGTGGTCAGCAAGGCATCTAGTCTCTCCTGAGGAATACCGACGCCCGTATCGCTGAGAGAAATTTCTAGTTTGGATCCATGTTGGCGCATGCCTACTGTGAGGTTGCCTCCTTGAGGCATTGTCTCACTTGCGCGGCGAAAAAGATTGAGCAGGACTTGTTGGACGCTAGGGGGATCGACTTCTACGGTTCTGGCTGCTTCCACCAAAACATTAAACTTGATGTGGCGATTGCGGAGATCTTTCTCCACCATCTCGATGGTGTCCATGATGAGCTGCGATAGATCGGTGGCTTGGATTTCGAGCTTCGGGTGTACCGCAAAATAGGAAAGGTTTCTTGCTAAGCTAATCGCTCGCTCTGCCGCCGCAAGCGCAACGTTCATGGCTCGGTAACGCACCAAGGTATTAGTGTTCGTTAGACCATAGTCGAGCTCGCCAACAATCGTTCCCAGAACATTCCCGAGTTCGTGGCTCGCAGCGCGGCAAAAAGACAGAATCTGCTCTGCTTCGGTCATTGTGCCAGTCTCCCGGGGAGGTGCGGCGTCGAAGTTCTTGTCTTTCTTTGTTTTTGGCGTGGCCATGCCCTTTACTCTTCGGTAGGCGTTTGTTAGCGGTTTAGCTCTTAACGATGTATAGGCGAGTACTTGAAATTCTTTTGGTTTCCGCGCTCGAAGTCTGGATCCGACTCTCTCGGGCTTTGTGGCGTGTCACTTGCCACAACCAGCCCGCGGATGCCGTAGGTCCCCATCTTTACGCGCATTGGCATGGCGATGAACTTTTACTGGTTCCGGTGTTTTCTGGGCGTGGATACGGAGTAATGGCCAGCCGCAGTCGTGACGGGGAAGTCATGGCGAAACTTTTGGGCCGACTCGGTTACTTTGTGGTGAGGGGATCCAGTAGTCGTGGGGGTGCGGGGGGATTGAAAGGATTAATTGATGCGGTGCGACTCGAGAGGCGAAGTGCCGCCGTTGCGGTAGACGGGCCCCGAGGGCCAGTATTTGAAGTTAAACCGGGGATTCTTCTATTGGCCCAAAGCACGGGGCTGCCCATTATTCCTGCTGCGGGAGTGGCGAGTAGGGAATGGAAAATCAAAGGGGCTTGGAATAAGGGGTTCTACCCAAAACCGCTCGCGCGTTGTGTGGTTTTGTTTGGAGAACCTTTTTTCGTCCCGGCCGAAACTTCCGACACGGAACGAAAAAAACTTCAATTGGAACTGGGAACTCGCCTAATCGAACTCAAAGCACAAGCCCGAAAAAAATTAAGCGATGAATTGAGTCGATAGATTTAAACTTCGGGGACAACAACAAAATCTAGCAAGCTATCTTCGTCGAAACCTTGGTAAGCGCGATTATCCTTGATGATCAAAGGACGTTTGATCAAGTTCGGATCTTTCAACATCAAACGAATTGCTTCGTTCTTTGTGGTGCGACGACGTCCGAGATGATTTTCACGGTACGTTGTGCTTCGCTGATTTAGGCTTGCGTAGATATTTTCAGCTTTAATCACTTTTTCCAATAAACTGCGTGGGGGCGGCTCATGAACAATGTCTTTTAGTTGATACCGAACGCCTTTTTTATTTAGGAAAGCGATGGCCTTCTTGCACTGAGTGCAGCTCTTCTTCGCGTATAAAACGATCTCTCCCATCCGACCTCCTCTTAAAACGTGAAATTCTTAACATAAGGCTGACAAGGGAACAAGGTTAACCAATAAAGCTGATTGAGATTTATCTGGTTTTCCGGCAAGAGTGAGCGGTGATTGATGACAAGGGCGTTGAAAAAAAGAGTCAGCTTCTAGCCGGTAAGCGCATTGGTTTCGGCGTATGTGGCGGAATCGGCGCCGTGGAAACCGTTCGACTTATTCGCGAGTTACGCCGCCATGACGCCGAAATTACGGTCTTTTTTACCCCTTCGGCGGCGAGGTTCATTACTCCTTTAAGTCTCGAATGGGCTTCTCAGGGCAGGGTTGTGGGTAGTCCGGAGGCCCTAGTCGATCATCTTGATCCTTTCGATCTGATTTTAGTGGCCCCACTAACATGGAACACACTAGCCAAGATCGCCCTAGGCCTTACCGACACTGCAGTTTCGCTGGCCGTTGCTGGCCAGTTGGGGCGCAAGGGTCCTGTCGTTTTGGTACCGACTATGAATCTTCAGCTTCATCAGCACCCGCTTTATGGTAAGTACTCCGCCCAGCTTGAAAGCTGGGGTGCTCGCTTCTATCCGTCTCCGGAAGAAGAGGGACGATTAAAAATGCCAGCCCCGGTCGCATTGGCCGAATGGGTCATTGAGGTACTTAAGTGAATATCGAACTTTCCATAGAACACGTCGGTTTGCAGGGCCAAGGGGTAGCTACCGATGGTGAAGGAAACATCTACTTTGTTCCAAAAGCCATTCCCGGGGATCGAGTAAGCGTTCGGTTTGACCCTGAAGCGAAAAAGTACCGAGATGCAGAACTAGAAGCCATTCTTGAGCCTTCCGAAGATCGCGCCGAATCGCCTTGCGCCGTTTTTGATCAGTGCGGCGGATGCGATTGGCTTCATTGGAAATACCCAGCTCAGCTCAAGGCGAAGGAAACTATTCTAAAGCACGTGCTAGAGCGCTCGGGATTTTTGCCAGAAACACTGCTACCCACACTCGCAGCCGAGAACCCGCTTGGGTATCGCAATCGAGTTCAGTTGCACGGGGCAGGGAAGCACCTAGGTTTTTTCAAGCGTCGCACGCATGAAATTGTGAATATTGAATCTTGTCCAGTCACTCATGCTTCGTTGAACGCCGAAATCGCAAGTCTACGCAAAGATTTTGCAGCTATGTCTGAGCCCTATAAAGTCGAACTTGCGCTGCAGGAAGATGGCTCTGTCGTCCGCTCGCTCAATCAGCCGCATGCGGCGGGGGGCTTCGGTCAAGTGCACGGTGCTCAGAATGAAAAGTTAAAGAATTTAGTATCTGAGCAGATGCGGCTGAGTGGAGCTCAATCAGTTTTGGAGCTCTATGCCGGTGATGGCAACCTCACCTTTAGTTACCTCGACCAAGTGGAAGAGGTTTTTGCTGTTGAGCTTGCCCCTGCGGCCTTGGACCAAGCGCGGGCGCGCTTTGGAAACAGGGAAAAGCCTCGAGCTGCATTTTTGGAACGGCGTATCGACTCCCGCCTTGTGCGGAGTTTGCCCCGGGATTTTGCCGGGCGGTATGATACACTTTTGCTGGATCCTCCGCGCTCGGGAGCGGAAGCTGTTATTGAGCCCTTGATTCACGATGGATTGAAATCGATAATCTACGTTTCATGCTCCCCGGTAGCATTTACGAAAGACGTCGCATGTTTGAAGGAAAAATTTCGCTTCGAACACATTCAAATCGTCGATATGTTTCCGCACACGCGGCACATCGAATTTGTCGCTTTCTTTTCTCGCTTACTTTCCTAGTAGCGTTTAGTGCTGGTGCAGAAAACCGCCAGGGCACGATTGCGGAAATTCGCAAAGACACTGAATTGCGACGTGAGGCGCGCGATACTGCCGCGAGCTACGGAGTTCTTCCTGCCGGCACTTTGCTTAAGATAACGGGCGAAGCCGAAGGAAACTTCTATCCCGTTGAGGTAGAGCTAGAGAAGGGAAGCTTGGAAGGGTGGGTCCCTGCGAATCTTTTGGGTCTGGAAGAACAGGACCGTGAACAGCGCGCCCAAACGCCTGCGAAGGTAGAGGGAACCACGGCGCCCCTTGTAGCCAAGAAAAACAGGCGCATTCCGAAAGATGAAACCCTTCTTCTTCGCCGCGAACCCTCATTCTTTTATGGTGTGGGGGCTGGTCCGTTGTTGTCGATTATTAATGCCATTGATGGCAATTCGTTTTCGGGGATTGGAATCTCCGCTGGCGGCCATGTCGGATTTTTCCTGGGGCCAGAGCTACCGCTGCGAATCGAGGTGCTCTACAACGGGTTGTCGGGTGCAGACGCTCGGGGGAACGGTGCAAATTTCGGTTTCGTAGATGCGGGCGCTTCTATTGCCTACCATTTAAGCCCCATTGAGTTTTTTGGAAAGCTTTCCTACTCGCTTGGGGTGAGCGTTTCATCTCTTCCCGGCACGTTAAACAACTCATTTACCTCGGTATCCGACTTGAGCGCTCTTTGGATTGGCGCGGGAGTTGGGTATCGTTTTACAGTCTCAGACCTGCTTAAAATTACCACTCGGCTAAGTTACAATCTGTCTTTTCTGCAGAGTCCTTTTACATTCCAAACTATCGGTCTTTTATTTTTTATCGATCTTCAAGGCTAGTTCAAAACCTTCCACTGCCTGGCGTATTTCAGCGAGTTCCGACAAAGAATCTCTGGTTGCACTGTGGAAAAATACCGCTGCTCTTTTTGCTAGCTTTTGCTGGATCAGCCAGTTCTTTGTCCGCGAATAATCGGGCTTGTCCAATGGCTCGGCCGGGGCAAACACACCGTACCCACGTTGGGTGAGGTACTGAATGGCGGCAATAAACCGGGGCTTGAAGGACTTATGCTCGGAATAAATTACAAACGGAATGGGGCCCTCAGTCGCTTTTGGTAAAAACACGTAGCCAGCCGGAGCAAGGCCTCCTGTTTCAGCAGGGCGGGCCGAAGAAAAGCATCCTTCACTTTGCTCAATTCCCGATGCCGGAGTCCAAAGTTCCTTTTTCCCTTGCGACCAAAACCAAAGTTGAGAGGGCCGAGTCGGGGATTGCACAGTATAAAAAAAGGCGACTTCGTCTTTGTTCTCTGCCGCCAATACGGCCGGAGCTTCCACGACGTTTCCGGAAACTTCTGGTACCCGCAGTTTATGGCGGAGGCTTCCATCGGTTTCGATGGCCCAAGCTTCAAGCTTTGATTCGCCCGAGGATTCAAGGGAGTACACCAGCCGTTTTCTGTCCGGGCCGACACCAAAGGAAACAACATTTTGAGTTTCATCGGTGAGCGGTTTTGCTTTGCCGGTGCGTGTGTTCCAGAAAGACAGCGAGCCTCTTGAGTTCGACTGAGGAGCTAAAAAGTAAACTCCTGCAAAGTCTGGATCAAATGAAGCGATTGTTGAAGAAGTTTCCAATTTCAACCGAGCTACGGGGCCAGATTTAGACAGAACCACCAGGGAGGAGGCTCCCGTACCGTCCAATTCAAGGAGTAGGAAGCGGTTAGCATCGGATGAAATGTCCAAGATTTCGGATTCCCCACGCAACGAGGCTAGAAGGGTCTCTTTCTCCGTCGTAAGTTCCCATTGCACGAGTTCATAGCGCGCGGGCGTCTGCCGCTGCACTAGCATAATAATTGCCTGACCATCTGGGCGCCATTTTGCAGAACGTACCCCTTTAAAAGTGTTTTTCAGGAAATGGGCGTTTCGCTCGCCGTCGTCGTTGGTAAGGACAAGTACTTGGTCGCGGTCTTGGGGCGAAACTTCATAGCCCACCAGGTTCGCCGCGGTCGTTGTTAACGGTAGGGCCGGGGAAAGGGCCGTTTTCTGAACGGTGAGCTCGGTCTTTCCTTGGGTAAATCGAGTGGTGTAGGCCCCTTGTTTTGCCTGGGCAGGAAAATGCGCTTCCGGCAGCTGAAAGAGTTTTTCTAGTTGAAGAGGTTCAACGCAAGGGAGCTCATCCTGTATCTTAGCTCCAATGCTTTGCGACAGAAGAGGGGCCTTTTGGGGGCTGGGCCTCTTCGCCGACGCCTTTTTGGTGTTCGGGGCCAGTGTCGGCGGCAGTAGACCCTGTCCTCTTTTGTGTTTCTGGGCTGCCTGGGCAGAGCCTAATGTCCAGAAACAAGAAAGTATCACCCAAAAGCTGGTCAAAACCCGAACTATTCCCATATTCTACAAAAGGCTAGAGTGCCGCGTGCGAAAGTACAAGTCGGCTTGTGGCGAGGCGAAAGAATGTTGGACAAAGATTTATATGAAATTTTGGGGGTTAAGAAGGGCGCGACTGACACTGAAGTCCGAAAAGCCTTTCTCAAATTGGCAAAGCAGTTACACCCGGACGTAAACCCTGGAAACAAAGAAGCCGAGCAAAAGTTCAAGGAAGTGAATTTTGCGTACGAAGTATTGAAGGATAAGAAAAAGCGGCGTCAGTACGATGAAATGCGTGAATCGGTGGGGCGCCCTAATCCTGCTGCAGGGGCGCGATGGGGTGGACATCCCGGTGCCGGTCCCGGTGGCTATAGCTATGAGTCCTTTAGCGATTTTGGCCTTGGCGACTTGTTTCAGGAGATCTTTGGCGGTGCCGCAGGAGGAATGGGACGCCAAGGAGGGCGCCGTGCGGGCGGGGTGCCATTTGCTAGTCGTGGCAATGACCGCGAGGCCCACGTGCAGATTACGTTTCTAGAAGCCGCTAGGGGTGCTGAGCGGCCGCTCGACTTTTCCGATGGCCGAAGAATTACAGTAAAAATTCCAGAAGGCGTGGAGAATGGGGCGAAAATCAAGCTTTCAGGCCAAGGGGATCCCGGAATGGGTGGCGGCCCGAATGGTGACCTCATACTCACTCTTGAGGTTGGGACTCACCCGATATTTTCCAGGGAGGGCTCGGATGTTGTTGTGAAACTCCCCGTGACTTTCTCTGAAGCCGTGCTGGGTGCTGAGGTGGATGTGCCAACTTTAGATGGAAAAGTGCACATGAAGATTCCCAAGGGAATTTCAAGTGGGCAACGCCTAAAGCTAACTGGCAAAGGCATTAAATCTGCCCGCAATCCAAAGCCCGGGGATCAGGTGGTTGAAATCCTCATAAAGATACCTCGAACCCCCGACGCCACACATATTGAAGCTGCAGAGCGTTTGCAATCGGCTGCCTTTAACCCGCGTGAAGACCGGGTTACTTCTTAAGAAAGCCGCGATTTTTTTCGTAATAGCGCTCGTAGAGCTCTCTCAGCGCGTCGCCTTCTTCCCAGACTTGGGTTTTATCTCCTGTGGTTTGTAGCGCCAAGAAACGCGGGACTGTTTCGTGCGTATACTGCTTTGGGTGGGGAAAGAGTTCCTTCACTAGGGGGCTATCAAAAATTTTTTGTTTCGGATCTTCGATGATCACCGAGTGCAGAACTAGTTCCGGGTTGATGAATTTTTTAAAGTACGCCTCCAGCAATACCCGGTACTCCCGACTGCTTTCACACCAGCTGGGAGAGAAGATAAAGAAGTTAAATTTCGCTGAGTCGGATGCTTCTAGAAACGATTTCAAGAATCTCAGCTGATAGAAAGAACCAACGACATCGGAAGTCTTTCCCTTCAGACTTTCGCTAATCGACGCTTTGTCGCTAGGCGAAAGAGTGTCGGAATAGGAGCGATTCAGCGGGATTCGGTGGGAAACGAGCCGTTGGCTAATTCTGATACTTTTCCCTACCGGTACCTGAGTGGTTTCCAAGAGCGACTTTGTTTTCCAGTCTGTGCGTACCTTTGCCCAGTCTGCGTCGAGAGCCACTAGTTCATGGGCTTCCATGAGCCGAGGGGTTTCGGAACCTGGCTTAGCAACGTACGGCAAGATTGTTTCTAGGTTTCGGCCCACTTGAAAATCCAGATCAAAGGGCAGGTAGAAAAAGCGGTACATGTAGAGGAGTTTGTTCACTTTCGGGGCCGTCGGAAGAGGGTCGGCTGCAAGTATTGATTGGGGCATCGAAAGTAAGTTGAGCAAGAGAAGAAGCAGTATTTTTCGCATCGTTTTGACCTGCTGCGTTTTAGCTTTGTAATCAACGTGACCAGGCTCATTTTCCTGATTGCGCCCTTGGCACTGCGGTGCCAAGGTGGGGCCCGTGTTTGGATTATACGTTCATATTCCATTTTGTGTGCACCGTTGTTCCTATTGCGATTTCTACTCCTCCACCGGTGCCACTCCGGCGGCATTTGAGAAGATCGCCCAGAAGCTTTGTTGGGAAGCGGAGGTTTCTAGTGATTGGCTTTCCAAGCACCGAAGCCTGCCTGCGGTGGACAGCGTGTTTTTTGGGGGAGGGACGCCTTCGCTCATGCCGATGGAGGGCCTAAGCTCGATTTTTGAGAAAATCGGAGCAGTTTTTCCCCTTAAACAGGACGCCGAAATCACACTTGAGGCGAATCCAGAAACCGTCACTCCCACTTTTGTATCCGATCTTTTGCGGCGCACCCCAGTGAACCGAGTCAGCATGGGCGCGCAAAGTTTTCACTCAAAGTATTTACAGGTACTTGAACGTTTGGGGTCCGCGGAAAGTATTCGCACGGCCGTGTCGCGGCTTCGTGAGGGGGGGCTCCGCAATTACAGTCTGGATCTGATATTTGGAATCCCCGGACAAAGCGTTGAAGAGCTAATTTACGACATCGATCAGGCAGTTGCGCTAGAGCCCAAACACTTGAGTTTCTACAGTCTCACCCTGAAGGCGGGACACAAACTCTATTCTGGTTTGCCTTCCGATGACGAGGCTGCGGATCTTTACGAGCGGGGAGTTGAGCGGCTTTCAAGCTACGGATTTAGAGCCTACGAGATTTCCAATTTCAGCCTTCCCGGATTTGAGAGCCGACACAATCTTCTGTATTGGTCTGGTGGGGATTATTTAGGACTGGGCCCCTCTGCAGCATCGCGTTTCTTTTGGGAGGGAGTTTTTCACCACAAAAAGCAGGTTTCAAATTGGGAGCGTTACCTGCTCACCGACACCTTCCTGACTCCGGAGTTCGAAGCCACGAACCGATTTCAAACGGTTTTGGAGGCGGGTTTTCTTGAGCTCCGCAAACGCGAAGGAGTGAGTCGAGAGGGATTCTTGCGGCGCTATGCCTATGATCTTGGCACAGCACCGCGTTTCGCTGCCCTGCATTCCGAAGGGCTTTTAGAAGAGGTTAATGGGCAAATAAGACTCACCCCAAAAGGCTGGTTGCTCGCCGAGGGCATAGCAGAGAGCCTGATTGAGAAATCTTAAAGAGCTTTTTTAGTGATCGCCTAGAAGGGATTTTCTCTAGGTGCCGCGGCAAGTCAGGCTTGGGGCCCTGATTGTCACTTCAAGCGCGCAGCGTGGCCCTTAGCGTAGATTCGCTGAATGCAAAATAGCAGCGGGGATAGTCACTCGCAGCCAGTTGATTAGAGCGGGGATCGAGGGCCGAGAACTAAGAGGCAAGAGGAAACGTCGGCCGATCGCCCGGTAGTGGAATTAGTTAGAATAACGCTGATAAGATTTTTTTCTGTGCAACTCTATAATCGCAGATCCAAAGGCATTCAGGAAATCTTCAGACGTCATTTGGTCAGGAGATACTTCGTATTTTAGGTCGTAAGTCTGTTCAATCCACCCGTATCTGTCGTTCTGTTTAGAATACGCTTGCCCTGCATACTCCAAAGTCGAATTAATGGGGATGGTTACTTCTACGATCTTAGGTACCGCAATCGCTTGTCCGGACGATACAGTTTCAGAGAGACTGATTCTTTTAAATTTAAATTTTACCAGATAAACAGCAACTTTTTTCCTGTCGTTTAAATCTCTCGTAGTTTGAATGAGTTTATCAGCCCCATCGACAACATAGTACCGCTCTTGGCCGTAACCATTTCGGTATACCTGAGTGTAATGAATAAGCTTAACAACGGGAGTCTCCAGGACCTTTTTTGAAGACACCGAAACAAGGCTTAGTTTGTGAGTCGCCTTTGATTCATTTAAGACAAAAGAATTCACTTCTTCTGGCATTTTTCCAAGCTCGGCTAGTTTTAGTATGTCGAGTTCGGCAACCTTCTTCTTTACAGAGGCAGCGTCTACTCCATCAACTGTAAATTCCGCTCCTTTATCTATAAAATAGTTATACTCAGCCGCCTCAGCCAGCACCCATCCCGCGTGAAGCAAGCTAGAAAGGATTAATAATCCAGAACAAAAATTCGATAGTTGAAGGCGTTTGATGACTTTCATTTGAATCCTTTGAATGTATTCCGGACGACGCCCCCCCCAGCTAACTTGCAACTGCTTGGGACCTGACGTCCAGGCCACCTCATCCGACGGCGTGCGTTACTTACAAAAGGCCCGTTAGAAGGGTACTTCTTCGTCCGTCATTCCTTTTTGGGAGCCTGATGAGGGCTCGAATTCTGAGGGTGATGGAGCAAAGTCTGAGCTTCCGCTGTTAGCGCGTTGTTCTCCGGGAGCACCGAGGAACTGGATGTTTTGGGCAATAATTTCAGTTGTATAGCGTTTGGCGCCTTCTTTGTCCGTCCAGTCACGTGTTTGGAGTCGGCCTTCCACGAAGGCTTGACGGCCCTTTGATAGGTACTGTCCGCAAAGCTCACCAAGTTTTCCCCAAACCACAATGCGGTGCCACTCGGTTCTTTCTTGTTTCTGGCCGCTTTTATCTACCCAGCTATCGTTGGTAGCCATGGTGAAGTTAGCAACGGCGCCGCCATTGGTTGTATAACGGACCTCTGGGTCTGAGCCGAGGCGGCCGATCAGGATAACTTTATTAACACCATTTGCCATATACTTTGCCTTTCTAGAGTTAAGAACTACATAAGAGACCCTCTCACCCTGAGTCAAGTTGCGTAGGGAGCATACTCAAAGAACTTTCTTCAAAGTTCAAGCAAGGGTGAGTCGCGTTAGACCAGCTGCGTTACCAGTGTGATGTTCGGCAGAATTTCCATCTTTAGGGAGATTCCATAGCTCGACTTCAGGTGGTATACTTTAAACAGTCCGTATTACCTTCTTTTATTTCTCTCACTTAAAACCAAATCTGAAAAATGGGCTTGTTACAATTTTTCGATAAGGGCCTTGTCGGGCTCGACATCGGTGTTTCTGGAATCAAGGCGGTAGAGCTAAGTTCCGGAAACTCACGAAGGTTAATGGCTTACAATCGTATTGCTTTGCCCTGGAATGCAATTTCCGCAGATGGCGAAATTAAGAATCGCCGAGCAGTAGTAGAGGCGTTGCGCGCTCTCTTTAGCAACAAAGAGTTCACCACAAAGCGCGTTGCAACAGCGGGCTTTGGAACCGCGATCATCACAAAGAAAATTCAAGTCGATAGAATGAGCCTCGAAGAGCTGCGAGAGCAAATGTATTGGGAGGCTGAGCAGTACATTCCCTTTGATCCAGAAGACGTAAACATGGATTTTGCAATTCTGGGAAATAGCGATTCTACAAACGCTACAGGGAAAATCGATGTGCTCCTTGTGGCGGCCAAGAAAGATTACATAGCGTCGCTCCAGGGAATTTTAAATGAAGCGGGCCTCACTCCAGCAACAATCGATACGCAGGCTTTTGCATTGGGGAATTCATTCGAATTCAACTATTCCCACCTTGTCGACTTAGAAAAAGGCGGGGGACTTTGCATCCTGGTAGATTTCGGAGCTGGCTCTACAAAGGTTTGTGTCTTTGAAGGAGACAAAACCACCTTTAGCCGAGAACTGCGACATTGCGGCAATTCCTGTACTGCTCTAGTGAGCGAACGTCTTGGCGTTAGCGTGGATCAAGCCGAGATACTGAAGGTTTCTGATACCGACAACGCGGCCGTCAATCAGGCCATTGAAGAGCACGTCGCCGCGTTGGTGGATGAGATTTCGCGAAACGTTGACTACTGCTTGGCTCAAACCCGCGAGGGTGTATTGGATGGAGTTTTCGTTTGTGGGGGAGCAGTGAGAACCCGCGGCCTTATTCCGGCATTGACTGCTAAGTTAACAGCTCCAGTTAAACCGTTGAACGCGGCTCAAAACATTGCTGGCTCAGGTAAGAAAATGAAGGGGCAAGCAATCCAGGAAATGACTTACCTTGGGGCCGTAGCCATCGGTCTGGCTCTGCATTCTGCGACGGGGCGCAAATGATTCGAATTGATCTCGGAAAAGGGAGCAAAAAACAAGGGGAGACGATGCGTCGTATTGCCACGACGCTCAAACTGCAACAGCCGTACGATGAACTTCTTGCGAAGTTCGACAACGATGTCAGTCGTCTCATTGCATTTTTTATTTCCATTGCGGTGGCAGTTTTGCCCTATCTGATCGTAGGGGAATATGAGCGGGTGGTAACTCGTAACTTTCAAAGAAAGATGACTGAAATCGACAAAGAAGTTGCGGTAGTCAAAGCTGAAATACAAGACCTCACGCCGTTCAAGCAGGAGTTAGAGTCGTACGAAGCGCAGAAGAAACAAGTCAGTAGTCGACTGGAAGTGGTTCGGCGACTTGTCGATCAGCGTTCTACACCAGTGGCTACTTTAGATTCGGTAAGTCAGTCACTCCCTGAAGCGGTATGGATTGAGAGCCTATCCTTCGAAGGATCCGATGGAGCGGCCAAAAAGCTTTCGGTTCGGGGGCGATCGCTTTCGAACGAGGACATCTCTGATTACGTCGATCGCCTTTCGCAATCGAGCTATCTGAAGAATGTTCGAATCAATGGGGTCGAAGCCGGCCAAATGCTTGGCCAGGACATCAAAAGCTTTAACCTAGATCTTGAAGCAAACACTTTGAGCAATACCGAACCAGCAAGAGCTCTTGGTTCAAATTAACGGAGCACGGCCTTGTCCAAGAAACATCAATTGCCAGCACTGGTAGTGGTTCTTGGTCTTCTTTACGGAGGCTACCTCTTTTACGATTTTTCAAGCGAAGTGGTGCCCCGCCTGGAGCGAGATTTGGCTTCGAAAGAGTCTGAGTTGTCGGTGAAGACGGCCGAACTCAGAAAGCTGCGAAGCTTTAGTGAGAACATTGAAAGTATCAAGCTATCCCTGAGGGAGTTGAATCTGCAGCTGGAGTCGGCTTTGGAATCGATGCCACGCAATTATGATTTGTCTGGTTTACTTCGTAAGTTGTCGGTTGTGGGTTTCAACTCAGGCGTTACGCTCAGTGCATTTCGTCCGGGGGCCACACCTAAGAAAGAGGGCGACTTTTACGAAACTCTGGATGTCGCTTTCAATTTAGCCGGTTCGTACACTCAGATGATGGGATTTTTTGACCAAGTCCTACGCCTTAAGAGGATTGTCCATTTGGAGAAGATTTCTATTAAGTCGCTTGCCTCGGATCAGCAGGCAACCAGAGTAGGAACTGGGGCTAGTGCGGACGTAACGGCTAAGCTGTACAGATTCGTCGATTGATTCTATGAAAAAAATCACTTTAGCCACGCTGTTTTTCGTTACTCCTGTGTTTCTTGCCAATTCCGCGGCAGACAAAGGTCGTCGTGATGAAAAGGACGAGAACCTGTACTCGTCATTCGGGAAGCGAGACCCGTTCCAGGTTCCAGAGCGTGGAGGGGTGGGCGGAAAGCAAACTGCTTTGGATCCCATTCGCAAGTTTCGTTTAGAGGGCTATCGCCTCCGCGCCGTGTTGCGCACAGGGGGAAAAACTCAGGCGATGTTCGAAGATCCCGAAGGGGTGTCGCACATTGTGCTTGAGGGTCAGCAGATTGGAATGGAAGGCGCTCGAGTGAGCAGAATTGTCGACTCAGAAGTGATTGTTACAGAGCGATCAGTGAATTATCTGGGCAAAGAAACCCTCTTAGAGAAGGTGATTTCTTTGCCTACCGCGGTTGAAGGAAAGCCGGATCTTGCTGTGCCCACGCCCGCTGTTTTGGTTAAGCAAGTGTCGCCAGCGACTCCAGCGTCGGAATCGGTGGAAAAACAAAGTTCGAATGAGAAATGAATAGGAGCATGAGATGAGCCGCAAGAAGCTGTCTCGGTTTGCCCAAGGTTTTTTAGTTCTGCTTTGTTCCACCTGCTTTATAGGTGCGGGTGAAGATGCGGGCCTGCCTGAATTGGAAAGTCTGGAGATTCCAGAGGGAGAAGTTTCCAAGCCTCTCGTTGCAGAGTCAGCTGCAGCTGCGAATCAAATCACCAACCTCGAGTTTCAGCAGGACGACAAGGGATCTCAAATCGTAGTGAGCTCACTGCGCAAGCTCCAATACAAAGAAAGTAAGAGCGCCGGATCAAGACAGTTCGTCTATTTGTTTGAGAATACGGAGACCCCAGAGAAATTTCAGCGCGCCTACGATACGACTGAGTTTCTGAGCCCGGTTGCGCTCTTTACGTTGTTTCAGCTCCCGGGAAAAGGTCGCAAAACTAGTAAGCTCATCGTGCAGTTGCGCGAAGACCAAGTGCCTAACCTCATTGATTCAGATCGCGGTTTGGTGCTTGAGTTTACCCCCTCGGGAGTCAGAGATCCAAAGGTAGCCGAGAACGTAAAACGCGATATTTTAAGTAGTGAGAATATTTATGCCAAAGGGGGAACCTACGGAGGAGAGGTTATTGAGCGTCTTGAAATAAAGAATTCCGATATTCAAGATGTGCTTCGCCTTATTGCTCGGACCAGCGGATACAACATTGTCATCGGCGACGATGTGCAGGGCAAGATAGGCACGCTAAGTCTAAATCACTTGCCGTGGGATCAGGCTTTTACGCTAGTTCTACAATCAAAAAAGCTGGGTTTTGTTCGTGAGGGCAATGTCCTTCGGGTTAGTACGACAGCATCGCTGCGTGCAGAGAAAGAGGAAGCTGCTGCGGTCGAGCAGGCCAGTGAAAAAGTGGAGCCCATTAAGACAGTGCTCTTGCCACTGAGCTATGCCAAGGCTGGTGATCTGGCTCCGAGAGCCAAAACATTTCTCACTCCTCGAGGGGCCGTCGAAACGGACGTTCGGACGAATACCGTAATAATTAAGGACATCGAAAAGGTAGTCACTCGAGTGCAGAAACTATTGCAGTCGCTCGACACCCAGCCACCAAGGGTATCTATTTCGGCCAAAATCGTCGAGATGCGTTCAAGTCTTACACGAAGTCTTGGTATGCGAACCTTTACTACTAACTCGAATTTGGACGGCACAAACAACGGCAACAATACGATTGGTACTTCTTTGTCGGTGAACGATGCGGCCGGTTCCTTTGCGACAACAATTCGGGCTGCTGACTTTCTTAACCTCAATGCTACGTTTCAGTTGGCGGAACTGGATCAACAGTCCAAGTTGCTGGCGAACCCTTCGGTATCGGTAGTGGCGAATCAGACGGGGACCGTGAGCCAGAGTTTGGCATTTTTTGTTCCCAATACGACTATTGTGGCGGGAGCCGTTCAGCCGGGTTTCACACAGGTAACCACCAATCTGAATTTAGCAGTGACTCCGATTGTCTCAGGAGACGGTTCCATTTTCATGAATGTCGCAATCAACAACGATATTCCCGACGTAAAGGGCGGATCGTCTACTATCGCCTCGCGGTCCATCAATACGCAGGTTTTGGTGGAAAATGGCGATACAGCAGTGATTGGTGGTGTCTTTCAGGGCACTTTCTCAAACAGTCGTGAAGGGATCCCTTTGCTGGGGCGGATTCCCCTTATTGGCTACCTTTTTGCGTCTAGCCAAATCAAAGACACGAGCAGCGAAATTTATATTTTCCTGACAGCAAAGATAATGAACGCAGAAGAGTCTTTTAAACGCACCTTATAGAGGTCACCCCATGGAATGGTTGTGGATTATACAGGCGGTATTGGACTTGGTGATGGCAAGTTTGGCATTTGCCGTGTGGAAAGATCGCGGTTCCCGTCAGCAAGTGCCTGAAGACTTCGGTTCGGTTGAGTTGGCGGCTTTTCAAAACCAAGTCTCACAATTTGAGAAAGATGCGCTGGCTTATCGTCGCAGAATGGAAGAGCAGTTGCGCTACCTCTCGGATGTTTGCGAGCAAGCTCAAGGAATTTTGACCCGCAATACCCACAATGGGGCAGCCCTTTCGCCTAGTATGGAAGAGGAAGAGCTCAAAGCAATGCGGCTTTCCTCGGCATACATAGCGCGGCACGGTGGTCCTATTCCCTCTGTCCAAGAATTGGAACTTCGCAAGGCCGCCATCCGTCCGGAAATTCCAATGGATTTACGCAGTCTGTTGCGTGATCAACTTACGTAAGTACCTCGTATCCTGCCTTTTTCTAACTCTCTGAATCTCCATGCAGTTTCCTGTATTAAGGTGTTAACAAGACTTGAGAGAAATACTCTTGACATAGAGAGTTACCGGCCGAAGAATGGCTCTCGGAATCTAGTCGAGTTCGCTCGTAGCGTCTTTACTGAAAAGACTCTGCGAGTGAAATCAGGCAACGGGGATTTGGCTAAGCACTTTCCGACTAGAGGGGACAGTGGATTTGTGGTTCGATTTTGGTTCCAAGTAGGGTTAGAACAGTCCGGTCGGCGCAGCCTCGTTGTCGGTTTTAAACTTGAACATACACCTTACTGAAGGTTGGGGGACAAATGGAGAAGGCAAAGATTATCAAACGGTACCAAAATCGTAAGCTCTACGATACGGATGCCAGCTGCTATGTGACCTTGGATGAGATCGCAGAAATGATCCAACAAGGCGAGGAAGTTGCGGTCGTCGACAATCGCAACCAGAAAGATATTACTGCAATGACTTTGACGCAGATTATCTTCGAAAAGCAGAAAAAGTCTGAAACCCCAGTGCCGATCACCACGCTTCGCCACATTATTCAGCACGGGGACGGTTCTTTTAGCTCTTTCTTGGCTAAGGGTGCAGATGGTGCCCAGGGCGATATTATTCGCGGCTTGGAAGGGCAACTAAAAGACCTTTCTGCGAAACTTGCAGAATTGGAAGGAAAATACGGCGCAACTCCCTCGAGAGATGCGGTGCCTTCCATCAAGAATGTAGAAGTATAATTATTTAGCCTAGTTGCTGCCCGCCCTCTGAAGGACTTGGAGGGCGGGCTTTAATTTGCCATAATAGAGGTAGCTCCCCTGTCCGGTGCGTGAGTCTGTGTTAATTCTTACCCTACAAGGTTCTTAACCGGGAGCTTTCACTTGTTGTGGTGTGCATGCCTAGAAATGGGAAGCCTAAAACAGCAACAAAGCGACCACTTAATTTCAGGGTTAAGAATTCCAAACCACGGCTAGCGACGGGGGAGTTACTCTCCAAGGATTTTCGTGACCAGCGACCGAACTATCAAGTGGATTGAAAGCCTAGCAGAGCAAGAAGTTTCGATCCGAGGTGGAGACCGAGCCAGCATAGACCTGTGCGCCACCAAAGATGAAGTTCTTTCAGTTGAGACTGCTACCTTTATTCGAGATTTGTATTACCACCTCGACTACCTCACAGCGCTTTTCAATTTGCGTGTCGTAGAGCAAGACATGCAGATCAAGCTCGCGAAATTGCATGAGGTGTCCGAGGGGTTCAATTTGGTCCGCGCGGATATGCGCTTGGCCATTTTGAGTGGTAAACCGGGGGTCATTCAAATTCAGTGTGAGAAGCGTCTTGAGGTGAATGCTCCTTCGCGTACCTCAGTGATGTTTTCTGGAATGATCGAGGCGCAGTTTGGACTTTTCCACGAAGTAGAGTGGTCTTTCTTGGGGAATCGAGTTGCGCCTGAGCAAGTAGCTCGTCATTACCTTACCGAGTTTATTCAGGTCAGCCGCGTGGGTGCTCCTCGAAATTAATCCTGCCAATAGTCCGAAATCCATTCTCATGGCGTCCTGAAAAGCTTCTTCCCCTTCAGTTCCCAACCTCCTTTTCACTTGTCGTTTCTTTGGCCCCATTTTCGCAAGTGCAACTTGCATGAATATTTTTTCGAAGCGTGGCCAAGGTCTTGTCGAATACCTCATTCTGCTATGTCTCATTTCCGTATCGGCAATGTGGGTGGTGAGTGCCGTGGGTAAAAACATCCAAGAGCAGTACGCAAATATTTCTCGAGCCCTTACTCAAGGAGAGGGGCGCGCAGTTCCTACTACTGAGGCACCCGCAGAGAGTTACCAAGGGCGCGGAATGGGCGATTACATGGAAAATGCTCGAAGGGTCGGCCGTGGCACGGATCGCTAACTCGCGGGGGGCGTTACTCGTCGAGGGAACAATAGCCCTGGGAGTTTTTTGCACAGCTTTGTTTGCCAATCTTGAGCTAGTGCGAAGAGCTTACTTTGAGGTGCTTCTCCATCATGGAGCTTTCCTTGGGGTGCGAGCCGCGGTCTTGGAGGCCGAACCAAGGGCAAGTGTAAGGCGTTTTTGGGTGAAGGCATTGGGCGAGAGTCATGGGGAGCGGTTTCTGAAGTCTGCCGAATTAGATTTGATCCCTTTTTCTCGCGGGGTTTTGTATCGAGCCCATTTGGAGTTTCCAACTTGGCTCAACTTCTCCGTGCCCGGGGGCACGAAACATTCTTTTGAGGTCACTCGCAAGTGCCGCTTCTTTTTATCTCGTTAATAGGAGCGCCGTTGTTTCTGGCGCCTGTGTGGACATACCAGCTTTTCCATCGGGCCGAGCAAATTGAAAAAGCATGCATTGCTTTGGACAACGCTTCTATACGCCTTGGCCAAAGCGCGAGAGAGGTGTGGAATGGACTTCGGGCGTACAATTCCGCCGCCGAGGTCTCTGACCTCGCCCACCATGCGGTCCATACGTGTGCACGCAATCCCCTGACAGCATCCCAATGTGTTGTTCTAGATCAAGCAATGGAGAAAACCCTGTTGGCGAGGGCGCGCCATGCTGAGCGGATCGCTAGTGCAGTTTGGCAAAATGGCCTAGCCCGCGCCATCGCTGAGGGAAGGGTACTGCATAGCCAGGTCACTGTTTTGCGGCCCACTATGCCGTCTTTACGTAGCATTACGTGCACTTTGTGTGGATTGCCGCTGTATTTCGAAAGGCACGTCGTAGAGTTTGATCGTTGCAAGGTGCAACAAGGGAATCAGATCTTTGAAAACGAAGTTCATTCGGTGGGGCAGAGCCTGCGCTCGGGTTCTGCGTGGAACTACCGGGTAATGGAGGGAGCAGGTGTCCAATGAATCAAAGGGGGGCCATGCTCTTCGAGGCCCTTTTAGTACTTGGGCTGCTTTGCGCGATTTCATTTCCCGCACACTTGGCGGTTATTCGGAAAGGGCGCAAGCATTTGGAGGCACTAGAGGCGCTGCGATTGCCGTACGATGGTCTGTTTTTGTTAACGCACTGAGTCTGCGCCGGGCCGCTTTGCGAGAGGCGATGTTTTGGCTCTTACTTACTTTGGTGGGTTTTGCGCTGGTTCGGCAGGGAAGTTCGGTTGCCGTGGAAAAGAACTTGGGATGGGAGTTTTACAGCTTAGAGGTCAAGCCGGGCATCGTTCTATCTCGTGGCGACTTGCTTACGGTGGAGATTGAAGACGGTACCCTCGAAGACGTGCCGGTTTTAGACCCTGGAAGGGACGATAGACCTTTAGTCGCATTGCGACGTGATGAGGTTCGTCTGGTGGAAATTGCCCGTCAACGCGGTAGAATTAAAATCTCACGTAAGCCTGAGTCGATTTTCCGTTCGAGACCCGTCAAGGCCGCTGCTTCGCTGCCCATTCAGATATGGGAGGGCAAATGAGGTGGTGGGTGATTGTTTTCTTGCCCTGTTTAATATCAGAGGCTGCCGTTCGAGTGGGCGTTATGGGGTACCCAGTTGGGCTTAGCGGTGTCAGTCCGAACGTTTTAGATCGGTTCGAAAGAAAGCTTAAGGCGCATCTTGAGTCGCGGCCTGAATTTGGGATTCTAGTGACTCCCCTAGGAAATCGCGAGAACCTATTGAGCTCCGAGGTTGAAACGCGGGAGCCCGAGGTGAGAGAAGAAGCCAGAGCGGGAACGCCCCACTCAGGGTGTCGGGTCAGTTTGGAAACCCATCCGGCCCAGGCGAAAGTGAGTCTCGGGGAGACGGATTTTGGTAGTCGGCGAAGTTTTGAATTGCGAATCGGAGTAAACCACTACGGTTGGATTCGATCGGAAGGTTTCTATCCGCGAGAAATTCGCTTTGATTGCAGCATGCCGACTCAGTGGGTGGAATCGGTAGCGCTATCGGCCGGGGTGGATTTGGCTGAGTCGTTCTTGGCGCGGTTGCGGCGATTTACTTTGGGGCTGAAGCTCTCCGGAGTAGTTTTTTGGCATTTTTCTGCAGATCGCGCGCTGGCGATTGCTTTGTACTTACCGGGCGTAGGAGTGATCGGGATTCCGATGGGAGAAAAGCTGGCGATCGATGCATTGGTGTCCGAGGACTACGTTCTCCCGAGCATTGTGGAGCAAGTAGGTGCTTTGATGAGCGGGTCAAAGGCAGCTAGCGTTGAGGCCAGAAAAGTAGACTTTCTAGCTCCTCTGCCTCGAGCAAGTGAAAGCACAGTCGCCCGAAGGGACTTTTGGTGGCTGGTCGGAGTTACGGGGGCGGCAGTTCTTACTGGGCTATTGGTGAATCAAGGGCAGGGCGGTGGACGCACTTCCGGAGCGGGTAGTGCCACCGTAGATTAGAAAGGAAAAACTTATGCCGGGCGGTAGCAAGTTTATGGTTAACCTACTAGCGGGCCTCAATTCGCAACACCTCTTCGGAGTGGTGTGGATGGCAATCGGCGCGGTATTTCTTTTGGTGGTTTATTTCAACTATCGAAAAACCACACAGCGCAACTTCAGGCCCCCGACGAAAGGCGGGCCACTTGTGCCATTAAACGGGGAATCAAAAAACTCAATTGAGAAGCGCAAGCC
This sequence comes from uncultured Pseudobdellovibrionaceae bacterium, assembly GCA_964616705.1. Lineage (GTDB taxonomy): Bacteria > Bdellovibrionota > FAC87 > UBA2466 > UBA2466 > JAIEOG01. Next base: position 19,377 of record CAZTRP010000013.1, on the reverse strand, counting down.
TTAGGCGTCTTCGTCGTCGGCCACTTCAGTGGCAGCTAGCTCGTCAAGGCTGTCGTCATCGTCACCAAGATCATCGACGCTTTCAAAATCAGAAGCGCCGGTGGTGGCTTCTTCTTCATCTATAATAGGCTTCACCTTTGCTGCCTTCTTGCCCTCGCTTGCTTGTCGCAAAATAGGGGGTTGTGCATTGGGATCTACTTCCGTCGCACACTTAGGGCACTGAATCGTCGGTTTACTGAAATCGTAGAATTTCAGTGAACACTTAGGGCAGGTGCGCTTTGTGCCAAGACTCACAGGATTCGATTTTGTTGCAGCTGTTTTCATCCCAAGTTTCCCTTACCTTTATGCTTAAACAAGTTCATTCCCTCAACCTTTAGGAGAGGCACTCGTCTACTGGCAAAGGGTTTGCGCGTCAAGACCCTGATTCTCAGTCTTTTTGAAAGACTGTCAGGTCTACAAACCGCCGGTAGCGCTCCTCTACCATTTCCCTGTTTAATTGTATCAAATTGCTAAATCCAAAGTCCTGTACGGCAAAGGATGCCATCACATTGCCATATACGATGGCTTTGCGGAGCGTGTAGCGAGACAGGGAGAAGTTCGATTGCGACGCCAAATACCCTACAAATCCACCTGCAAAGGTATCTCCTGCTCCTGTGGGATCTTTTACCTCTGCCAACGGTAGGCCGGGCAGGCTAAAGACATCTCCGTGGTCGAAAAGCATCGCTCCGTGTTCCCCGCGCTTTACCACCATGATTTGAGGGCCCCAGCTGCGAACCGTCTGGGCTGCTTTAACAATGTTATGGGTTTGGGTGAGCTGTCGTGCTTCGGCTTCGTTGATAATCAGGGCGTGGCATTTTGAGATTGCCTCAATCAGTGCATCGCGGCTGCCCTCTATCCAGAAATTCATTGTGTCGATTGCAATGAATTTGGGATTTTCGATTTGGGCAAGCACACGGGTCTGTAGGGCCGGGGCAATATTGCCCAAAAAGACGAACTCGCTTTTACGGTAGCTCTCTGGAAGTTCCGGCTCAAAGCTTTCAAAGACATTGAGCTCGGTTTGTAGGGTCGTGGCCTCATTTAGGTCGTAACCATACTTGCCGGCCCAGTGAAAGGTTCGACCTTCCTCCATGCGAATTCCAGCGGTGTCGATGCCGCGTTTTTTGAACAGATCCATGTGCTCGGGGGGGAAATCTTTTCCCACCACACTTACGCACTTAATTGGCGCAAAAACGCTCGCCGAGAGAGAGAAGTAGTTAGCGGAGCCCCCAAGGACTTTGGCGACTTTTCCAAAAGGGGTTTCGATGGAATCAAAAGCCATCGACCCAACGACTACAATTGAGGACATATGCAGGTTGCTCCTAAGAGTTAATAAGGAATCGATAATGCAGGTCCTGCAAAACGGCAATCAACTATTGAGGTAAAGAGAACTGATAAAAGAGCGAGCGCCCCTTTCGTTTTACCTCGAGATAAATCCGTTTGGAGTTGTCCAGGCTTTTTCTATAGGTAGCGACTGAGTCGATTTTTTTCCTGTTTATCGATAGGAGTTGATCTCCGGCTTCTAGCCCAAGTTGTTCCGCCACCGATCCGGGTTGAACGCCTTCCACGACGACCCCGCCTTTTCCTTTTCCGGAGCCAAGAACCAGGCCCAATTTATCCGGGGTGGAGTCCTTAGGTCCAGATCCGACCCGCATTGGTGCGTCGCCGTCGGGCAATTCACCAATTTTTACCGTGACGCCCCGGGTCTTTTTGTCAGCGTAAGAAACCACTTTCATTTCTACTTTTTCGCCAGGCTTAAACCCCGCTATCAAACGCTGCAAGAGGTTTACTTCGGATACCTCCTTGCCATTAACGTTGATGATGACGTCGCCGGCACGCAGGCCTGCTTTTGCCGCTGGGCTGTCCTCTACTACTTCGTGAACACCCACGCCCTGCTTAATGCCCAGTTCTTTTGCGAGTTCTTCGTCAAGCGGCTGAATAAACACTCCAAGCCAACCGCGGACGATCTTTCCATCTTTAACTAGCTTTGTAGTGACTTCTTTAGCGAGGTCGGCGGGAATAGCGAAGCCAATTCCCATGTACCCGCCGCTCCTAGTGTAAATCGCGGTATTCACACCCATGATATGGCCTTCTAAATCGCAGAGTGGGCCACCGGAATTGCCGGGATTAATCGCGGCGTCCGTTTGGATAAGGTCTCCGCCGTACTCGGTTCCTGTAAGCGCAAGAGAATTTCTGCCGCCAATGGCGCTGACAATCCCCACCGTAACCGATTGTCCCAAAGCAAATGGGCTACCAATTGCGATGGCCCAATCTCCGACCTCAACACTCGACGAAGCCGCCCAAACTGCTGGTTCGGGCAAGTCTTTGGTGTTCTCAAGTTTTAAAACCGCCAGGTCAGTTTTGGGGTCGGTTCCAATGAGTTTGGCACGTATATCGGACTTCTTGCCGTTCAAAGTAACCAAAATTTCGTTTGCTTCGGCGACCACATGGTTGTTGGTTACCACATGCCCGGCAGCATCAATAAGGATGCCGGAACCGAGGCTCGTCTGCGGACCTTCCTGCTGGGGCATGGGAAAAGGTGCGCCAAAGCGTTCGAAAAATTCAGAGAAAGGATCTCGGAAACCAGGCCCTCCACCGTCGTCTTCTGGATCCATGCGACGAAGGAATCCCTTGCCTCGGCCACCCTCGGCTTTTTTTGTAGATTTAATGTTCACTACAGCCGGGCCCACTTTCTTAGCAACAAGACGAAAACCCTCGGAGGTTTTCTTCAGGACGCTTCCCTCGGGGCCAAGCGCCGCGGCCGGATTGTCGAGAATTCCCTGAGATGTGGGCGTACTCACTGAGCTCTTTTGATAAGCGACTTGAGCGGTTCCATAAATCAAAATACTCACAATGGCCGCAATGGAACCGACCAGAATGTAAGGCAGCGGTTTCTTTAAAAGCGATTTCCAAGATTTGCGATTGTCTTGCTGATCCATGCTAGGCCTTCTTAAAAATAATTTCGCCCTTGTCGCTCAAGGAGGCAGCTAGTTTGTCCCCCGGCTGAAACTTACCCTCGAGTAGCAGATTTGCGAGAGGGTTGAGTACCAATTCGGAGATGAGCCTCTTTAGAGGTCTTGCTCCGTAAACTGGATCGTAGCCGCGGCTAGAAAGCATTTCCTTAACAGGGCCATCGAGGACGATACTCAGTTTCTTGCTTTCGAGCAACTTCTTTAGGCTGCCCAGTTGGATGTCGACTATCTCGCCAATTTCTTCGCGCGTCAGTGGCTGATAGACGACAATATCGTCGAGTCGGTTTAGGAATTCCGGTCGGAAATGAGCACGTACTTCCTGCATCATTTTTTCCTTCACGGCTACCGTAACTCTCTCCCCTGGTTCGAGGTGGGACGTTCCCAGGTTTGAAGTTAAAATGAGAATCGTATTTTTAAAGTTCACATGATTGCCCTGACCATCGGTCAGGACACCGTCATCGAGCACCTGAAGTAGAAGATTGAATACGTCCCGGTGTGCCTTTTCCACTTCGTCAAAGAGAATTACGGAATAGGGGCGTCTTCGTACGGCCTCTGTCAGCAGGCCGCCTTCTTCGTACCCGACGTACCCTGGGGGCGCACCGACGAGTCGAGCGACGGAGTGTTTTTCCATGAACTCGCTCATATCGATGCGAACCATATTGTTTTCGTCGTCGAAAAGAAACTCAGCTAGCGCTTTCGCGGTTTCAGTTTTTCCGACGCCCGTTGGGCCAAGGAATAAAAATCCACCAATGGGGCGTTTTGGATCTGCGAGCCCGGCCTGACTTCGACGAACTGCATTGCATACAGTTCGGATGGCATCGTGCTGTCCGATAACGCGTTCACGCAATTTTTCTTCCATTCGCAAGAGCTTTGCTTTTTCAGACTCAAGCATCTTGGCAACCGGAATTCCCGTCCACTTGGCTACGACTTCAGCGATGTCTTCTTCTGTGACATCCTGGCGGAGCATGGGCGCTTTCTTCTGCGTTTTATCTGCCTTGCTACCGGCATCTGCAAGTAGGCGCTCCAATTCGTTGAGCTTGCCGTACTTTAGTTCGGCAGCCTTTCCCAAATCGCCCTCTCGCTCGGCTTTTTCTGCGAGTCGTCGCGTTTGTTCGATTTGTTCCTTAAGGCCCGAGCTTTCCGCGATGCCTGCTTTTTCCTTTTGCCATTGAGTTTTTAAAACGTCGGCTTTCGCGCGAAGTTCTTTAATGCTCTTTTCTATGTCGAGTTGCCGCTCTTTTGCGGTGGGCGTCTCTTCTTTTTTAAGTGCTTCTCGCTCAATGGCAAGCTGTACGAGCTTGCGTTCCATCTCATCAAGCTCGGTCGGCATACTATCAATTTCAATCCGGAGCTTAGATGCGGCTTCGTCGATTAGGTCAATGGCTTTGTCAGGGAGTTGCCGGTTTGTAATATATCGGTGGCTTAGTTTAGCTGCAGCGATGAGTGCTTCATCTTGAATTTTTACACCGTGGTGGACTTCATAGCGTTCCTTAAGCCCACGCAGAATCGAGATCGTATCTTCTACGGTAGGTTCCCCGACGAAGACTTGCTGAAACCTACGTTCCAAAGCGGGATCTTTTTCAATGTGCAGGCGAAATTCATCGAGGGTCGTAGCTCCGATACACCGGAGCTCTCCGCGAGCGAGCGCCGGTTTGAGCATGTTCGATGCATCCATGCTTCCTTCGGATTTCCCTGCGCCTACTACGGTGTGAAGTTCATCGATAAAAAGGACAATGCTGCCCTGAGACTCTGTGATCTCTTTAAGTACCGCTTTAAGTCTTTCTTCAAACTCGCCACGGTATTTGGCGCCCGCGACGAGGGCGCCCATATCTAACGATAAGAGTTTCTTGCCCTTTAAACTCTCTGGAACATCGCCTGCAACTATGCGCTGGGCGAGCCCCTCGGCAATGGCGGTTTTCCCAACACCCGGTTCGCCAATGAGCACGGGGTTGTTTTTAGTGCGTCGGGAGAGGACTTGAATGACTCGACGGACTTCATCATCTCGGCCAATTACGGGATCAAGTCTTCCGTTTTGTGCCGCCGCTGTAAGGTCGCGGGTGTAGCGGGCGAGTGCTTCATATTTTTCTTCTGGGTTTTGATCTGTCACTCTTTGAGAACCTCGCACTGAACGCAAAGCTTTCAGAAACTCTGCTTTGTCTATCTTTAGCTTTTCAAAAAAGCCACTCAACGAAGGCTCAGCCAGTAGAGCAAGAAAAAGGTGCTCGGTGCTGATGAAGTCGTCTTTTAGCAAGTTGGACTCTTGCTCTGATTGGACGAAAATCTTATTGAGCGCCGGTGATACGAACGGTTGGACATTCCCCTCGACTCGGGGGTTTTTCTCCAAGGTTTTCTCTATGCTCTTTATGGCCTCTTGGCTCAATCCCGGACGCACTTTATCCAGGCACGGCCCGACCACACCGTCTTTCTGTTTTAGCAGCGTCAGGAGTAGGTGCTCAGGATTTACACTAGGGTGTTGTTTTTTGATCGTTAACGACTGAGCGTCGACGACGGCTTCCTGCGCTTTTACGGTGAATTGGTTTAAGTTCATGGTGCATCTAATATGGAAACCGAAAATGGAAAGTCAAAGGCCGTTCTAAGTGAGTTAACGACAATTAAAGCAAAGCGTTTTGGTTTACTAGACCGGCTTGCTTGGCGACGCAGAGAAATAGACGGTCCATTCCAATAGCAACGCCTGCACAAGGGGCAAGGCCATGCTCCAGCGTGGCGTAAAGCTCCACAGGAAAGGGGTGGGGTGATGCGTTGCGCAGTTTTCTCGCCGCATTTTCATCTCCCCAGTGCTTCTTAAGAGTCGCGGCGTCCGTAAGCTCCGAGCATCCATTGCAGAGTTCCATTCCCTGCCAAAATATTTCAAAACGTTCAGCGAATAGTCCACCTTTGATTCGTTGCGACAAAGGGGAGAGCGAGCTCGGGTAGCCGTCCACCCAAGTGAGTTTTGTCGGATCAAAACCGGGCTCAATTTTTTCAAGCCAGACGCGAAAAAACATATCGTTCCAAGTATCGTCGGCCCGAGCGTCCACAAGGGCCTTTTTCCTTAGGTCGGCTCTAAGCAGTTCGGGGGTGGGAAGTTTGCTAAGGTCGATGCCAAGGTCGATAAAGAGTTCATCGACGCTAGTGCGCACAAGCGGCACTTTTTCGCCCGTCAAACTTTGGATTAGCTCGATGGTTTCGAGTGCTATGTCTTGGGCGTTTTTTTGGGGGCGATAGAACTCGAGCATTGTGAACTCCCGCCGATGAATGGGGGAGGGGGGATCGTCCCTAAAGCAATGGGCTATCTGGAAGATGGGGGCGTCCACTTTCGCCAGCAGCACCTTCATTGCGATTTCGGGCGAGGTTTGAAGCTGCGCCTTGCCACCTCGGTAAACGACTTCCAAGGGGTCTATGGCAGCTTCAAATGCTCCGGCTGGCACGAGGCAGGGGGTTGTTACCTCGAGGAATCCTCGGGCTTCTAAGAAGGCCCTGCAGTCGTGAAGCATTCGTGCCCAAAGGCGTGTTTTTTCTTTGTCGTCCATGGTCGGTGCTCAGGTATAGTGCGCGGCACTTTGGATCGAAAGCAGAAAGAAAATTCCTCTTCCCCTCGAGTCGATAAACTTGTGAGGGAGCGATTTCCCGGTTTGAGCGGCCCTCAAATAGATGAGGCCATAGAATCTGGTCTGGTTACTTCAAAAAACTCGAGCCCGCTTACTAAAGGGACGCGGATCGAAGGGGCGCATGAGCTCGACTTTTCCTTGCTCGAAGCTCGTTTGGAGCTTCTTAGTCGGGGGATGCATGGGTTGAGTGTGCCGGTGGTTCATGAGGAGCCCGATTTTTGGGTCGTAGATAAGCCGGCTGGCATGCCAGGCCATCCGTTGAGGCTCTCAGAGACCGATACCCTGACCCACTGGGCTTTGGACAGGGATCCCACCCTAAAGAGGGAATTTCCGAACGCCCAACCGACATTGACGCCGCATCGGCTAGATACGGGCACTTCCGGCGTTTTAATCGTGGCCCGCACGGCGGAGGCCTACCAGACCTGGCGCTACCGATTTGAAGCAAAAGGGGTTCGAAAGCAGTACTTGGCTTGGTGCTGGGGTGCCCCTTCGCTTACTCATTGGGTGATGGATGCCCCCTTGGGAAAAGCCAAGGGTAGCCGCGGGAAGATGGCCGAAAATGGAACCGAGTCTCGTCCAGCCCTGACGCGTGCGAATGTCGTGAGGACTTTGGACGACCGTTTTTTAGTGTCTTTGCAATGCGAAACGGGCGTGACTCACCAAGTTCGAGTTCACCTAGCCTCTCGGGGATTTCCGCTTTTGGGCGACTCGATTTACGACGATAGATTTCAAAGTCGTTCCACTCAGCCGGCCCACCATCTTTTGAGGGCAACCCGCTTGGAGTGGGAAGGGCGTCTGTACCAGGTCGCAACCGACTCGTTTGAAAGAGCGTTCCAATAGGCAAAAAAAAACCACCCTTTCGAGGTGGTTTTTTTAGCGTCCTTACGGCTGCTTATTTCTTATAATTTGGCTTCGTTCGTGGTGATGGCATCCAGGTCGTCGTGTGTGCCTTCCCGAATGATCTCTTCCTCAAGCTCCTCGTCGGTTGCGATTTCTTGAGATTGGATCGCGACTCGTCGATAAACTTCGAGTCCTGTTCCTGCCGGAATCAGTCGGCCCATGATGACGTTCTCTTTCAAGCCACGGAGCTTGTCGATCTTACCTTGAACTGCTGCCTCAGTGAGCACCTTGGTAGTTTCTTGGAACGAAGCTGCCGAGATGAAGCTCTCTGTGCTGAGCGAGGCTTTGGTAATCCCCAGTAGCAGCGGTGCTGCACTGGCGGTTTTCTTACCAAGCTTGGTAACTCGTTCATTCTCGAGCTCGTAACGCCATTTTTCGACGTGCTCGCCAATGAGGAAGTCGGTGTCGCCTGCTTCCGTTACCCGTACGCGCTTAAGCATCTGACGAACGATAAGTTCGATGTGCTTGTCGTTAATACGCACGCCCTGCAACCGGTAAACTTCCTGAACTTCATTGACCATGTAATTGGCCAATGCCCGTTCTCCAAGAACTCCAAGGATGTCGTGCGGATTCGCCGCTCCATCCATGAGCGCTTCACCCGCGCGTACGAAGTCGCCTTCGCGAACGCTAATGTGTTTGCCCTTCGGAATGAGGTATTCCTTTGGTTCACCGTGTTCCGGAGTGACCAAGAGTTTTCGCTTACCCTTGCTGTCTCGACCGAAAGAAACTGTACCGTCAATTTCGCTGATAGCGGCAGTTTCTTTGGGCTTGCGGGCTTCGAAGAGTTCAGCCACCCGAGGAAGACCCCCGGTGATGTCCTTCGTCTTCATAGTTTCCCGAGGAATCTTCGCAATCGCATCACCAGGCAGGAGCACATCGCCTTCATAGACAATGATGTTCGCGCCTACGGGCAACATGTAAGTGGCCTTCGGGTTGCGGCTGTCATCGGTAACCACAATGCGGGGGCGAAGGTCCGTGTCTCGGGAGTCAATGATGACTCGACGAGAAAGACCGGTCACTTCGTCCACTGCTTCGCTAATAGACATCCCGTCTGTGATGTCGACCAGCGTGGCTTTTCCGCCTTGCTCGGTCAAAACCGGTACGGTGTAAGGATCCCAAGAGGCAACGTTTTGTCCCTTGCCTACTTTTGAACCGTCTTGGACGCTAAGCTTCGCTCCATATACCAACGGATAGCGCTCACGTTCACGGCCGGTTTCATCTACCACCGCTAGCTCACCGTTTCGGTTCATCACTGTGTAAGTGCCTTGCCGATCCTTAACGATGTTAGCGCGAATAAGCTTGATAGTACCTTCGTGACGAACTTCCAGAGAGCTCTGTTCTGCGCGACGCGATGCCGCTCCACCTACGTGGAAGGTACGCATGGTGAGCTGAGTTCCCGGTTCACCGATACTCTGTGCTGCGATAATTCCGACTGCTTCGCCGATGTTCACCAGGTGTCCGCGAGAGAGATCTCGTCCGTAGCAAAGTGTGCAAATTCCATCGTTGGCTTTGCAGGTCAGTCCGGAACGAATCGTTACTCGCTCGATTCCCGCTTCTTCAATCAGCTGCATGCGGGTTTCGTCGATTTCCTGGTTCGCTTTGCACAGTACTTCGTCGGTATAAGGATCTTTGATGTCCTCAAGGGCTACGCGACCAAGGATGCGATCCCCAATGGCTTCGATGACTTCTCCGCCTTCTACCAGCGAAGCAATTTCGATGCCTTCAGAAGTGCCGCAATCGATCAGAGCTACAACGATGTCCTGAGCTACGTCGACAAGTCGACGAGTCAAGTAACCGGAATGCGCTGTTTTTAGCGCGGTATCCGCCAAACCTTTTCGAGCTCCGTGGGTCGAAATGAAGTATTGAAGTGCATCAAGACCTTCACGGAAGTTCGCTGTGATTGGCGTTTCAATGATTTCACCCGACGGGCGAGCCATCAATCCGCGCATACCTGCTAGCTGCTTAATCTGCGCCGCACTACCTCGCGCGCCGGAGTCAGCCATCATGTAAATCGGGTTCATCGAAGGTAGAGGAACTTTCTTTCCGTTCGCATCCAATGCGTATTCAACAGAAAGCTCTTCCATCATCTCTTCGGCGACCTGCTCGGTAACCTGCGCCCAGATATCGATGACCTTATTGTAACGTTCTCCGTCGGTGATCAAGCCTTCGGTGTACTGATTCTGGATCTCTTGAACTTCCTTGTAAGCGGCACCCAAAAGGTCTGCCTTCTTCTTAGGAATTCGCATGTCTTGCATGCAGATGCTGATTCCCGCTTTGGTTGCATACTCAAAGCCGAGAGTTCGAAGGCGGTCAGCAAGCATTACTGTGCGCTTGTTACCGGCCATTCGGTAGCATTGATCCATCAGCTCCGCGAGGGCCTTCTTATCCATCACGCGGTTGTAGTCTTCGAATGGAATTTCAGCAGGAACGATTTCGCGAAGAATCAAACGGCCCGGAGCTGTTTCGTATTTCTTCCCATCGATCCGGCAAACAATTTTAGCGTGCAGGTCGACTTCACCCACGTTGTAAGCGAAAATCGCTTCAGTGGGGCTTGCGAAGACCTTCCCTTCGCCCTTATGGGCAAGGCGCTGCTGAGTCATGTAGTAAATGCCAAGAACGATGTCCTGGGTCGGATCAATAATCGGCTTCCCGTAAGCAGGAGAGAGAATATTGTTCGTCGACATCATCAGGACGCGCGCTTCTAACTGTGCTTCGACAGAGAGCGGTACGTGTACCGCCATTTGGTCACCGTCAAAGTCGGCGTTAAAGGTTTGGCAAACTAATGGGTGAAGTTGAATCGCCTTGCCTTCAATGAGGACAGGCTCGAAAGCTTGAATACCAAGGCGATGCAGCGTAGGTGCACGGTTCAAAAGAACTGGGTGCTCCTTTACCACTTCATCGAGGATATCCCAAACTTCGTCCATCTCGCGCTCAACCATTTTCTTGGCGCTTTTGATGGTGGTCACGAAGCCGCGTTCTTCGAGCTTGTTGAAGATGAAGGGCTTGAAAAGCTCAAGCGCCATCTTCTTAGGCAAACCGCACTGGTGGAGCTTAAGCTCAGGCCCAACGACGATCACGGAACGACCGGAATAGTCTACGCGCTTACCCAGCAAGTTCTGCCGGAATCGTCCTTGCTTCCCTTTGAGCATATCGCTCAGAGAACGAAGAGGGCGTTTGTTCGGTCCAGTAAAAGTTCGGCCACGACGTCCGTTGTCGAAAAGAGCATCTACAGCTTCCTGGAGCATGCGTTTTTCGTTGCGGATAATGATCTCAGGAGCATTGAGCTCCTGTAGGCGTTTCAAGCGATTGTTACGGTTGATCACGCGGCGGTACAGATCGTTGAGATCTGAAGTAGCGAATCGACCACCATCTAGCGGAACCAAAGGCCGCAAGTCGGGTGGGATAACTGGAATTACTTCCAACATCATCCATTCAGGACGGTTCGAGGACGACTTAAAAGCCTCTACCACCTTGAGTCGTTTAGAAAGATTCTTTTGGACTGTTTCGCTATTGGTACGAGCCAACGCAAGGCGGAGCTCGCGAGCGAGAGCGTCGGGATCTACTTCTTTAAGCATTTCCCGAACCGCTTCGGCACCCATTGCCGCTTTGAATTCGTTTTTGTAATTTTTGCGGGCAAGAGCGTACTCGTCTTCCGAGAGTACTTGTCCCTTACGAAGGTCTTCAGCCTTACCTGGATCAACACAAACGTACGCTTCGCAGTACAGAACGCGCTCAAGATTCTTCAAGCTGATGTCTAGAACCGCACCAATGCGGCTAGGCAAGCTTCGAAGGAACCAAATGTGCGCAACTGGGGTTGCGAGTTCGATATGGCCCAAGCGCTCACGGCGGACTTTGGATTGAATGACTTCAACACCGCACTTTTCGCACACTACACCGCGGTGTTTCATGCGCTTGTACTTGCCGCAGTTACATTCGTAGTCTTTTACTGGGCCGAAAATCTTGGCGCAGAAAAGGCCGTCCCGCTCCGGTTTAAAGGTGCGGTAGTTGATGGTCTCTGGCTTTTTAACTTCTCCATAGGACCACGAGCGAATCTTCTCTGGGCTAGCCAGAGAAATCTTAACGGCGCTAAAGCTGAGAGGATCCTTGGGTTTATCAAAGAAGTTTAAGAGATCTTTCATACGGCTCCATCTTCCATAAGCTCAATATCTAGTGCCAAGCTTTGAAGTTCCTTGACCAATACGTTAAACGATTCGGGTAGACCGGGTTCAAGAACGTTCTCACCTTTTACAATGGTCTCAAACATTCGAGTACGGCCCGCGACGTCATCTGACTTCACAGTCAAAAGTTCTTGGAGACAGTATGCAGCGCCATAAGCTTCAAGCGCCCAAACTTCCATCTCCCCGAGTCGCTGACCACCGAACTGCGCTTTACCACCCAGCGGCTGCTGCGTGACCAAGCTGTAGGGCCCGATGCTTCGTGCGTGAATCTTCTCATCAACCAAGTGATGGAGTTTCAAGACGTACATCACACCGACAGTAACGTCGTGTTTGAACGGTTCGCCGCTACGGCCATCGAACAGAATCTGCTGGCCATTGTTGTTCAAGCCAACCAATTCCAGCGCTTTGCCGATTTCGTCTTCTGTTGCGCTATCGAAAACCGGGCTTGCCATATGCAGTCCGTTTTTCAGGCGCTTCGCGACGGCCTTCAAAGTGTCTGTATCCAAGCTGTCGACTTCTTTTTGAAGAGCAGCTGACGGGAAAGACTTCTTCAGAAGGTCACGTAACGTGGTGTCGTTCCATTTTTCCAACGCTTCTTGAACGCGAAGTCCGAAAACTTGCGCTGCGCGGCCCAAATGGCACTCCAAAATCTGTCCAACGTTCATACGTGAAGGAACGCCCAAAGGATTCAAGACCACCTGAACCGGTGTGCCGTCTTCCATGTAAGGCATGTCTTCAACCGGAAGTATTCGAGAGATAACCCCTTTATTTCCGTGACGTCCTGCCATCTTATCGCCGACCGAGATGCGACGCTTGATTGCAACGTATACCTTCACCATCTTAATGACGCCTGGAGGTAGTTCGTCGCCTTTTTTAAGCTTCTTGATCTTCTCGTCGAAGAGCGCCCGGATCGCCTCAATCTTGGCATCCACGGCTGCAATGGTCTGTCCGACACGACTTTCCACATCTGCTGGAAGCGGGATGTGTTTGATTAGGTCGTACGGCACCGCCATGAATTCTTCTTCGGTGATTTGCTGCCCTTTTCTCAGCAGCTGATTCTCACCCGAAGTATCCAGTAACTTGCCAGTAGTTTCTTGCCCAACAATCAAGCTAGCCATTTTCTTCTTGGCTGCTTCTTGAAGGATCCGAACTTCCGTGTGTTCGTCTTTGCGGAAGCGATTTTCTTCTTCCTCAACAATACGAACAGTACGCTCGTCCTTATCTGCTCCCTCGCGAGAGAAGACTTGGGCGCCGATCACGGTTCCGACAACACCCGGAGAAACTCGAAGCGAGGTGTCTTTCACATCCCCTGCTTTTTCTCCGAATATCGCTCGCAGAAGCTTTTCCTCAGGGCTTAGCTGGGTTTCACCTTTTGGAGTGATTTTCCCAATAAGAATATCCCCTGGCTTAACTTCTGCTCCGATGCGGACAATTCCACTGCTGTCTAGGTTCATCAGCTGTTCTTCGCTGACGTTCGGAATGTCGCGTGTAACTTCTTCTTTTCCGAGCTTGGTGTCTCGAGCAACACATTCAAATTCTTCGATGTGAATCGAAGTGAAGGTGTCTTTTTGGAGGAGCTCTTCGCTTAGAAGAATGGAATCCTCGAAGTTATAACCGCCCCATGGCATGAACGCGACGACAACGTTTTGGCCAAGCGCAAGCTCGCCCATGTCGGTGCCGGGTCCGTCAGCCAAAACCTGACCCTTCGCAACCCGTTCGCCAATAGTAACGATCGGCTTCTGGTTTACGCAGGTGTTTTGATTTGAACGGCGGTACTTCACCAGTCCGTAAATATCTACGCCGGGCCCGCTAGTGTTTTTTTCTTCAGTTCTGACAACAATGCGAGTCGCGTCTACGAAATCAACGATACCGGCTTGTTTCGCAACTACCGTTACGCCTGAATCGCGAGCTACAAGTCGCTCCATTCCAGTTCCAACCAGCGGAGCCTGGCTACGAAGCAAGGGCACTGCTTGGCGCTGCATGTTCGAGCCCATCAGAGCGCGGTTCGCATCATCGTTCTCAAGGAACGGAATCAGCGAGGCTGCAATGGAGACGAGCTGGTTAGGAGACACGTCCATAAGGTCGATGTCTTCCTTGCGGCCCAATATCGTTTCTCCGGCACGTCGTGCCGAAACAAAGGCTTCGCTAACTTCCCCGTTCTTCAACGGAACAGAAGCCTGCGCGATCGTGTGGTTCTCTTCTTCAAGAGCAGAGAAGAACACGACTTCATCGGATACTTTGCCGTCTACGATCTTTCGGTACGGTGTTTCAATGAACCCGTAGTCGTTCACACGTCCAAAGGTCGACAACGACGAAATAAGACCAATGTTTGGACCTTCCGGCGTTTCAATCGGACAAATGCGGCCGTAGTGGGTGGCATGAACGTCACGCACTTCGAAACCGGCTCGCTCACGAGTCAAACCGCCTGGCCCAAGGGCGCTCAGACGACGCTTATGCGTCACTTCCGACAGGGGATTGGTTTGATCCATGAACTGAGAAAGCTGAGAGCTTCCAAAGAACTCTTTCACGACAGCCGAAACCGGCTTTGCGTTAATTAGGTCGTGAGGCATGAGTGTTTCAACGTCCTGAAGACTCATGCGTTCGCGGATTGCCCGCTCCATACGCACAAGGCCTACACGGAATTGATTCTCAAGCAATTCACCCACGGCTCGAACACGGCGATTACCAAGGTGATCGATGTCATCGACTGTGCCGCGACCATTTTTCAATTCAACGAGGTATTTTACTACCGCGAGAATATCTTCCTTCGTGAGCGTGGTGTGCTCAATAGGAGTGGTGAAAGTAAACTTGTGGTTGATCTTAAGTCGCCCAACTCGGGACAAGTCATACTTAGTTGGGTCAAAGAATAGACCATCAAACAGAGTCTTTGCTGTTTCGAGAGTTGGGGGATCACCAGGGCGCAAGCGCCGGTAGATTTCAATTAATGCTTCTTCACGAGAGTTGATCTTGTCCTGAACAAGAGTGTCCCGGAGATACGTACCAACGTTGATACGGTCGGTGTAGAGCACCTTGATTTCGGTGACTTTACGCTCAGCAAGCAAATCTAACTTTGCATCAGTGAGCTCTTCGTTGCACTCAAGAAGAACTTCTCCAGTGTTCAAATCGACAACGTCTTGGGCGCAAATGCGGCCTATGACATTCTCGCGTTTGATTGGGAAGGACTTGATCTTCGCTTCTTGAATCTTTTTAAGGACAGAAGCTGTGAACTTTTTGTTCTTCTCTACAACTACTTTTCCGTCTTCATCGAGCCAGTCTTCGTTCGCTCGTTGTCCGGCGTAAAGCTTCGGATCGAACACAAGGTTAACTTTTCCACCCTTGCCGATCGACAAGACTTCGTGGTCGTAAAAATACTCAAGCAGTTGTTCTACGGAATAGCCGAGAGCTTTCAGAAGAACAGTGACATGGAGTTTTCGACGTCGGTCAATTCGGACGTAGAGAATGTCTTTGTGATCGAATTCAAAGTCGAGCCAAGAACCACGATAGGGAATGATTCGAGCGGAATAGAGAATCTTGCCGCTAGCGTGTGAAGCGCCTTTGTCGTGATCGAAGAACACACCAGGTGACCGATGCAGCTGGCTAACAACCACTCGTTCGGTGCCGTTGATGATGAAGCTTCCGCGCTCGGTCATGAGCGGGATCTCGCCTAGGTATACTTCCTGCTCTTTAACGTCTTTGATGCTTCGAGTCTGGGTTTGCTCGTCTACATCCCAAACTTCGAGTCGAACCGTTACCTTAAGCGGAGCAGCGAAGCTCATGCCGCGGCTGCGGCACTCGTCCACGTCGTACTTAGGTGTTTCGAGAGTGTAGGAGTCGAACTCCAGGCTCGCGGTATTATTGAAGTCGTGTATCGGGAATACCGACTTGAACACTCCTTGGAGCCCGAGTGTATCCCGCTTCTCGACAGACGTCTCCGCCTGAAGAAATTTCTCATAGGACTTCTTCTGGACCTCAATAAGATCCGGAATCTCTATGAGAGCAGGGTATTTGCCGAACTCCTTGCGAAAGCGCTTAGCATCAAAAAAGCGCGGGGAGGTGCTCATCTATATGTACCTCGTCGATACGTTTTTCAAAAAAAACGCGGAACCTGGAACGAAAGAAACAACTACACCAACAGACGAAAGCAACGAACTACTTGAGTTCGACTTTCGCGCCTGCAGCCTCAAGCTTCTTCTTGATTTCTTCGGCTTCTTTCTTAGAGACGCCTTCTTTCAAGGTCTTAGGAGCGCCTTCCACGAGGTCTTTGGCTTCTTTCAAGCCGAGGGTCGTGAAACCACGGATTTCCTTAATGACTTGGACTTTCTGTGCTCCGCCGTCAGCAAGAACAACGGTGTACTCCGTTTTCTCTTCGGCAGGGGCAGCTGCAGCGCCGCCAACGGCTGGGCCGCCAACTGCTACTGGAGCAGCTGCGCTTACGCCGTAACGGGTTTCGAACTTCTTTACGAAATCCGAAATCGTTAGCAAATTGGCACCATCAAAAAATTCAAATACCTGTTCTTCAGTTACTGGCATGGGGACTTCCTCTCGTAATAAACAATCCTAAGCGGATTCTTTTTCTTTCTTCGCCTGCAAAGCGCCGATCGCATACCCCAACCGCCGTGGGGTATCCTGCAAGGCATAAAGAAACTGTGTGGGGCCTGATTTGAGGGCCCATAAAAATCCAGTGAGAAGCTCTTTCTTTCCTGGGAGCTTCGATAGCGCGATGATCTGCGCCTGAGACATGACTTGACCCAAGGCCGAGCCTGACTTCACCTGGACATCAAAATTTTCTTTGCCGAGCCACTCACAGATAGCCTTTGCGGTGACTACAGCGTCTCCCTCACCATAAGCTACGAGTGTATTGCCTCTGAAGTGAGGCTTGAGGTCCTTCATTGGACCGTCGGCTAAAATGCGTTTCGCGAGAGTGTTCTTAACGACTCGAACTCGCACGCCTTGCTTCGCTAAACCAAGACGAAAACTCGTCATTTGTTCGACGGATAGTTTATTGAAAGACATCACCGCCATCGCGGAAGCGGTGCTTATTTCCTGCGTAAATTCTTGTACAAATGCTTCTTTTTGCGAGCGATCCAAGAGAAACTCCCCGGAATGTAAACGAGCATTTAAAGCGTCGTTTCCTTATTAAGTCAACCTCTTTAATGGCGCGAACAGACTAACCTTTTGCGCCCTCAACACTACCAATTTCGACCTTTAAACCTGGTCCCATTGTGGTGCTGATAGCAAGCCGTCGGATGTATACCCCTTTGGAGGTAGGCGGCTTTGCTTTGAGGATATTGTCGAAAAGTGCGGAAAAGTTTTCTTTGAGCTTCTTCACGCCGAAAGACTTTTTGCCAATCGCGGCGTGGATGATGCCTTCTTTTTCCACTTTATAGTTCACTTTTCCGAGCTTCTGTTCTTTTACGGCCTTACCGACCTCTGCTGTGACTGTGCCGGTTTTCTTGTTCGGCATTAGCCCACGAGGACCGAGAACCTTAGCGACTTTGGTCATGTCTTTTAAGGTATCCGGAGTAGTGATGACACGGTCGAACTCGACCCAGCCCTTTTCAATCTTCTCAAGCAGGTCATCATTGCCGACGAAATCGGCACCTGCTTCACGGGCTTCCTTTTCGGCGTCGCCGCGAACAATCGCAACTACGCGTACAGGTTTGCCAAGGCCATTAGGTAGTACTGCAGCGCCTCGGACCTGTTGGTCCGACTGCTTTGCGTCCACCCCGAGCTTCACCGCAATTTCGACGGTTTCGTCGAACTTACGATTGCTAAAGGTGTCGAGAATAGAAAGCGCCTCATCTAAAGAGTAACGCTTCTCTCGATCTACTTTTTCTAAATTGGATTTATAAAGTTTGCCCCGTTTTGCCATAATAGCCTCGCTTACTTAACTTCTAGACCCATGCTCCGGGCTGTTCCGGAGACCTGGCTAATGGCCGATTCAAGGTCAATTGTATTGAGATCGGGCATCTTGGTTTTTGCAATTTCTTCTACTTGAGCCTTCGTTACGGTCCCCACCTTGGTTTTATTGGGGACGCCAGAACCCGACACAATGCCGGCAGCCTTCTTAAGCAGCACAGCGACTGGCGGGGTTTTGGTGATGAACGTAAAGGAGCGGTCTTGGTAAATGCTGATGACCACCGGAGTGATCGTGCCATTTGCCGCCTGCGTGCGTGCATTGAACGCCTTGCAGAATTCCATAATATTTACGCCGTGCTGACCGAGAGCAGGGCCGACCGGTGGTGAAGGGTTTGCCTTCCCGCCCGGTATTTGCAATTTCACGACTGCTTGGAGCTTCTTCATTGGATAACCTCTTAACTACTAATTCTTTTCTACTTGGACGAAATCAAGTTCTACCGGTGTCGAGCGTCCGAAGATGCTTACAAGCACCCGAAGCTTGCCTTTATCTGGCTTCACTTCTTCCACGACACCATTGAAATTCACGAACGGACCTTCCACCACGCGGACGCTCTCGCCTTCTTCGAATTGGACCTTCGGGCGAGGTTTGAGCGTTCCTTGTGTCATCTGGTTGGCGATGCGAGCGACTTCCTCTTCTGGGACGGCAGGAGGAGTGATGGCGTTTCCAACGAACCCCGTAATTTTCGGAGTGCTCTTCACTAAATGCCAAGAGTTATCGTTGAGGACCATCTTCACTAGCATGTAGCCAGGAAAAAACTTGCGGCTGGTGGTCTTTTTCTCGCCCCGAACCAGCTCAATGACGTTCTCGGAAGGGATTAGGACCTCTCCAAAGACTTCTTCCATCTTAAACTGACGAATCCGTTCAAGAAGGGCGATTTTCGCCTTCTGTTCGAAGCCGCTGTAGGTGTGGACGACGTACCACTTCATCCCGTCCGCGTTTTCGCTGGAAGTTTCAGTGGTTGGGGACTCGTCAGTAGGGGCCCCATTGTCAATTTTCTCGTCTTTGCTCACAGTTTTCCGCTTCCCGTTCCTTAGCTATGTAACAAGTAGCTAATCATCTTTCCGAATGCGATGTCGAAGACTGCTAACACACCGCTCGCAAAAAGGACACAACCTAGCACCACTATAGTGGATTTCACAACATCTTCACGGGATGGCCAGGTTACTTTCTTCAGTTCGACCACTACTTCCTCAAGGAAAGTGTTCACTTTCCCATTGGTGTAGAGGATGAAGAAAGATGCCAGTCCGACAATGACCGGCAAAAACTCTCTAACAGCCGCGATCCCAGGCAATCTACGTACTTGGTAGAACCCTACATATAGTCCCTGCATCCCCTGCCGGGTCAAAAACCACAGCAGGATGCTTGAGCAAACGTAACTTGCGATGATGATCTTGCGATTATCCATTCCAGCCTCGTTGATGCGCCACGAATTATCTGCCCCAAATAGTTCCAAAGTTCAAGATGGCAGGCCAGGTCGGATTCGAACCGACAACACACGGATTTGGAATCCGTTGCTCTACCAATTGGAGCTACTGGCCTACATAAAAAATGTGGGCCTATTTAGTTTCCTTGTGAGCCGTGTGCTTTCGGCAATGCCGGCAATGTTTGGTCAGCTCAATTCGCTCGTTGTGTTTAGATTTGTTCTTAGAAGTCGTATAGTTACGTCTTTTGCACTCCGTGCATTCCATCGTAATAATCGTTTGCATTCTTTACTCCACAATCTCGGTCACAACGCCCGCGCCGACGGTACGACCACCTTCGCG
>CAZTRP010000012.1:0-103666 GCA_964616705.1 uncultured Pseudobdellovibrionaceae bacterium | reverse complement strand
ATCCCGTGGCGGACCATTCGGTAGACAGTCGGAGGTGCCAGCGGGCGGTGGACCCAGCTGACTTGCAACTCCTTGGGAATGGCCGTCCAGGCTACCGCGTGTGACCGCTCACGTTATTTGGAAAGAACCCGGGCCTTGTAGAACTTTTAGGCGCTTTGAGCGCCCTACTCGCGAATAAGCCACGAAATCCTCAAATAAAAGCGCCGCTACCGTTTAAAATAAACGCACTGCCCACGAAAATGCCGCCCCAACCAATCAAAATTACTAAGTATTTCTGACTTCGCTAAAAGATTCGACGAAAACCTAAACACGCTAGGCTCGAAATACCTGGCACACGCTTCGCTATAGATAGCTAGCATGTACCGCCTGTTCATTTTCATCGCGGCATGCTTGAGTCTTGCAAGCTTTGCAGAAACTACCGCTCAGAGTCCTGAAGAAGCTTACTACGAGAGAATTTACTCCTTCTGCGCCTACAGCTACAGCTCTTCAAAGCTTACGGAGACCGAGGTGGACTGCCTCTGCAATCAGCTCGCTAACCACGCCCTGATGAATCAAGACAAGATACCCGCGGGCAAAATACCCACCCTGCCGGAAGACATGAAGGCTGCGTGCTTAGGAGCCCCGTAAGAACTTGAACGAAGGCCGACAGTGGGAGACACTGCGACCTCACCGTGAACAGAGTTCCAAAACCTCTACTCATTTCTTGGCTCCTTATCCTGGCAGCGTATGCCGTCCACTTGGGACTACTTCCCTTTCAGCTCGGCCCCTTTGACTACAATCACCTATCCGCTTACTACGATTTGGCCCTGCGCTTTTGGCAGGAGTCCCCCGGCCTTCCGCACTTTAATCCCTATTTCTGCGGAGGGCGAACTCTGGGAGGAGATCCCCAAATCCCTATTTTTCACCCCTTGGTTTTCTTGGTTTCAGTCCTGGGTCCCGTGTGGACTTTGAAATGGGAAATACTCCTACAAATTGCGATGGGCCTATGGGGACTTGAACTTTGGCTGCGTCGTTGGAAGATCCCCGTGGAAGGTCGCTTATGGGGACAGGTTCTATTTGCGGGCGGGGGCTTCACTGTGGCCCACGCCATGGTAGGCCACGTCACTTTGGGGTTTTACTTCTTGATGCCCCTGTATTTTTACCTCTCCTACCTTTTGTGTGATCCAAAAAGCCCCGGGAAAACTACGACAGCCATCTACTTTTTTGCATTGCTGATCTACTGCACGCTCTACAAACCAAACTTTCTCATCTACGCCGCGCCAACGCTGATTTTTGAAAGTATTTTCCGATCTGCTGCGAGCAAAAGTTTTCGCCCCATTCTATTACTTACGTTTGGACTCTTCATTGCCACATTGGTTTGCTCAGTTTCGCTACTACCAGCGTCCAGCTACTTTGCTGAGTTCCCTCGCAACTTTGACACAAAGGTAAAATTCACTCCGCTATTCACCTTGGTTGCAAGCCTTGTCTTGCCGCTTAAGGGCATTCCTGAAAACTGGTACGGCACCGCGTTCATGCAACGCCATGAGTACAGCGTGTTTCTTGGGCCTGTGGCTCTGTTTTTCGCTGCAAGAGCTTTGAGATCCGCTTCGCTCCACCGCGCTGAAAAACTTTCGTTGATAGCCTTTGGCTTTATTGGCGCGTGGCTAGGCCTTGGGGCGTCGAGCAAAGAATTGACCCTACTTTCTCCCTACACCTGGCTTGAGGCATTTTGGCCGGGGTTTGAGAGCATCCGCGTGCCAGTGCGATTTTGGTATGGAACGTTTCTGTGTTTAATCGTTTTTTCCGCTGAAGGATTTCTCTGGCCCAAAAGAAACTTTCAGCGGATCGCACTCAGCGTTCTTGGTTTGGCACCGGTAGTTTTTACGGCAAGTATCAACCTTGGAAAAATCACTTGGCTTACTTCTCAAAACCAGTGGAATCCACCAAGGGCCTCCAACTCTCAGTTTACGCAAGTTCACTCCATCGCCGACTATCCCTACTCGAACCTACGTGCCGGCGAGGGAGTTTTAGAATGCGTACAAAATGTTCAAGCCATGCAGGCCCCAGGGCTCAAGCCCGGCGCTCTATTAGAGACTACCTCAGAAAAACCGATTTCTTTTCACGCAAAATGGTTAAGATGGAATCAGTTTCGTGTCTGGGGAAAATCGGAAAGTTTGAATCGCATTTCCCTAAACTTAAACTCGCACCCTTATTGGCGCGTGAGCGGAAAGAATATCCAATTGGTAACACGTACGAAAGAACCTCTCTCCCTTGAAGTCGGAGCTGGAAGCTTCGAAGCCGACGTTGAATTCCATCAACCGATGCTTGCCCAGGGATTAGTGCTCTCGCTGTGTACCCTTGCATTGCTTTTGGCTTGGGCCACCTTTGTTCTGCGCAAAGCGCGGCGTCCACGACGCATTGGCCTTACGGGAGGAATTGGCACGGGTAAAACTACCGTCGCAGAGATTTTACGAAAAAGAGGCTGGGTAGCAGTCGATCTTGACGCAGAAGCCCGGCGATTAACCGACTCCGATCCGGTGATTGGAGAAAAATTGCGATTGGTATTTGGCCCAAGTATCTACAGGGATGGAAAACTCGATCGCGCCAGAATACGCGAGACAATCTTTCACGACGAATTGAAGCGAAGAGAGCTCGAGCGACTTCTTCACCCTGCCCTGATGGCAGCTTTTGAACTTCGATATCGGCAGGCGGCAAAAGACGGCGTGCGAGCCGTAGTATGCGAAGCAGCACTTCTAGTAGAGTCGGGCTACAACGCGGACTTTGATCGACTGATTGTTGTCACTGCACCGATCGAAATACGACGTGAGCGAATCAAAGCCCGCGACGGAGTTACGGATGCTCAGGTAGACGCCATTTTGAAAGCTCAGACTGACGACGCGGAACGCATCAGCAAAGCAGATTACGTGGTCCACAATAAGGGGGACGTTGCTGAATTGGAAAACGAAATAAATCGAATAGTGCCGAAGTTCTAACGAAGCTTCGCCTGAAGAGTTGCAGCAAGAAGAACATTCTTCATCAGCATAGCGATGGTCATCGGCCCCACTCCCCCTGGGACGGGTGTGATTGCTCTACACTTACCCACTACCGACTCGTAATCCACGTCACCGCAGAGACCCGATTCAGAACGATGGATACCTACATCCACAACCACCGCCCCCTCACGAATGTACTCCGCCTTTAAAAACCGTTCTTTCCCAACGGCCACAACCACAATATCAGCACGCAGGGTTTCTTCCTGAATGGACCGGGTGCGCGAATGACAAAGCGTCACGGTTGCATCGTTCATTGAAAGAAGTTGAGCCATGGGTCGTCCCACTATCTCGCTTCGCCCAAGCACGACAGCTCGACTGCCAGCAAGTGCAACGCCGTAGTGTTTAAGAATCTCAATTACCCCTGAAGGAGTACATGGGGAAAATCGCGGTTCGCCCAAAAAGAGAAGTCCCACGTTCTCTGGATGCAAGCCATCGACATCTTTCAATGGATCAATTTCTTTTAAAACCCGCCGTTTTGAAATCCCGTCTGGCAAGGGGAGCTGAACTAAAATTCCGTTTACTTCGGGATCGCTATTAAGACGTCGAATGACCTCAATGAGTTCGTCTTCGCCGGTACTTGAAGGCAGTTCGATAGTTTCTCCCCGCATGCCAAGGTCCAAACACTTCTTACGTTTGTTGCGTACGTATACTTGCGAGGCGGAATCGTCGCCCACCAGAACGACCACAAGCTTTGGTACAAATGGCAGCAACGAAAGATCCAGTAGGACCTTTCGGTAGATTTCTTCGGAGACGACTTTTCCGTTCAGAATTTGAGGCACGGGCTAAGAATGCGAGAAGCACCCTAACTAGTCAAGATTCGCAGGGAATTTCGCGATTGGAAAGGTTTTGACGCGGCCAATCACTTTCTCTGGCGACAGGGCCGCGCGCTTTTGCTAACCCTGACCTATGTCCTGGATTCGAAGTCAGTGGTTAGGATGGGGAGCGGTCGGCATATCGCTCCAACTGCTCGGCCTTTCCACTTCCATTGCCATGCCTCCCGGGGGGCTCTCCGCCACCCTAAACGCCTCAGTTGGGAGCAGCTTAGATTCCCTATCAAGCCGCCCTTCCGTAGCCTTTGAACCCGCTTTAAACTATCAAGCAAGCCCATCCAGCAATCTTCGTCTACGCACCCTTCTGGTACGTCCCTTCAACTCCCATCTTTCCGTGCAGCTTCCCTACACAGACCTTCTTGGCTTGTTCGTTCTTGGCGGCTCTCCAGCAGCGAATTACGGAATGTACTCTCAATCTTCGGCGCTCAATATGGCTGAGTGGGGCAAGGAAGGGTTTCAAATTCGACAGGCCGTCGGAGCTTTCGGAAAATACTGCCCCACTGAGGGATTGTGTTTCGAAGTTTCTGCTGGACCGTACTTAGGAGCTTCCGAATTTCGAAGTAGGCGAAATGGGATTGCTTTTTCCCAAGGCGGTTTACTGGAGCAAGTTTCAGCTGCCTATGAATGGAAGCGATGGAAATTTGAAGTCCTTGCGCTTGTAGCGCAAGACTGGAACGGCAAATGGCAGGGAGTTTATTCCACACTTGAACGAGTCGCCTGGCGGGCGAGTACCAATCTCTGCCTTGGAATCACTCACCAGCTGGTTCGAAGCACTATTAGCGAAGCATCAGGAACGTTTCAGCCAATCGGTTTTTACGACGCCAGAAAAAGTAAGATAGCGGGGTTTGTTCAATGGGAGCTATAAAGAACCCAGCACTACTCGTTTTGTTTCTACTTGCCGCCTGCGCACGCGAGCGCGCAGTAGAGCGTGTTTTACCTCTATCGAACCGAGTTCCAAAAACCCAACTAGATGGCACTTTCCTCTATTTAAAGACAGTTGTCGGCGTCAAATCCCCTAGCAAGGCCCATCGAATGCTGGCTGCCGGACAGTACCTGGAATCGAACAAACTGATTCAGTTTTTGGTTCGGGAAAATCAGGTGGATATTGTTTCAGTAGATCCCATCTACAACTCAAACAGTGCCGTTGCGCAAAACAGAGTTCTTGCCTCTTTTCCAGCGCAAACGGTGGATGTTTTGCGCAAACGCACTATTGAATCCGAGGAAACCCACCAAGAAGAGGAAACTCAGGAACGCCATCTCTGGCAGGACCGCAGCCATGTAAAGATTGATTTTACCAAAGACCGTTCCGATTCTTTCGAGAGCGAGACGAGTGTGTCCACAGTCGTACTCCCCTTGGAGTATGATCCCACTCGAAAGGCCTTTAATTTTGCAGTTGAGAAAGTACTCAAAGACGGAACCTCGCTCACTATTCAATACAGCTTCTTAGATTACCAACCCTCACGCACTTACCAACCCAGGGACTTCCCCGAAGACCAACAAGCTCAGTTTGGGCTCTTTACTACTTCCACTTTTTCTCCGGACTCTCTCGAACAGCTTAGCGAGACCACCCGAACTTACTGGATGAACCGTTGGGACACTTCACGAACGATAGTCTATTACCTAAGTGCCAACTTCCCCCAACGCCTTGTTAAATCCACGTATGCAAGTTTCAATCAATGGGCTGATTCTCTGCGTAGAGCGGTGGGCGATAGAGTTATGGTTTTGCTACCAAACTCAGGGCAAAAGATTGGGGATCTCCGCTACAACATCATTTCTTACGATGATTCCGAACATACCGGACACGGAATTCTTGGGTATGCGCCGGTTTTTTCAAACCCACGGACGGGAGAAATTCTAAAAGCCGATGTTACGGTCTACGGCAAAGTTCTTAAGCGCGCATTGCTTAACGAGCTGGTTTTGACTCAGTCTCAAAACAGCAGCGCTCCACCGAAGTCGCTTCGAGACAAAGTGGATGCACTTCGTGCCTCCAAGTTGCTTGAGCTAACTTCACAATCCACCCGACTCAGCGAAGAACTTGCTCATGAGCTCCTTGAAGCGAGCAAGAATGAAACGAATTCCGCACTTCTTGAGAACCGCATCCTGAGCGGAGTCATTGCTCATGAGTTGGGACACACTCTTGGGCTTCGTCACAACCTGAGCGGCTCAGCGGATAAAGCCCATTTTAGCGATGGAAATAGAACCTCGAGCATCATGGACTATCATTTTGCACATCAAGGGAATTCTTCCATTGGCAGCTACGACAACGCCGCAATCGCGTTCGCGTATAGCCCCTCCAAAAACGTACGAGACAAAGCTTTGAACGAAAACTTTCTCTTCTGTAGCGATGAGGAAATGTTGGAGTCTCGTTCACCCTTGTGTCTTGCCTACGACTCGGGAACGAACCTACGAGAACTCGTTCAAAGCCAGCTTGACCGTTACTACTCGAGCTACTCTATCAATAACCTTCGCCTAGATCGCGTTGCTTTTGGCGAGGATTCCGTTGGCTATGGCGCCGAGATTCTGAACCTGTTGCTCCCCATACGAAACGCCTACGATAACGCAACGGCGACGCTAGAAGCTGCCAGCGATCTGAATTGGGACATTTTTTGGAAACTGACGCGACAACGATCAGAATGCGACCCGAGCTCACCTGGGGAGGATTGCTTCGACCCCGAAAAAGATCCGAATCACCCTCACTTTGGTAAACGTAGACTAAGCCGTACAAAGATTTCGCGAATTCTACACGACGCTCGAGTCACTAAGGATTCTGCGCTTGTTGCATTGCGCCGAATTATTCTGGACAGAACTCGTTCTGACTACGATCTCACTGATCCCCTTAGTCGAAAGGTCCAAACCATTGGGGTGTTGCCCGATAAACTGACTGCACTAGCGTTGTTGGCCACCCCATTTGCTCACCCGGCCATTAGCGGAAAAATCGCAAGTCCCTATTCCGTGAGTGAGAGAATAGTCCCCGCTCTCTTAGCTTCTTTACTTTCCAATACCGTAGCCATTGTCGATCCCGAAGGCCAAACGGCTCCGTATTACCGAATCCATCCCTTCGATAACGCCCTTAGGAAAAAAGCCCTTGAACTACTCAAGGAGGAATTAATTGTCGTTGGACGCAATCCCGAAGCAAGAGAGCTGCTTGCAGTGAGATCGGTTCCGGTTGAAAAAATATTAAGTAACTTGGATCCTGAGTGGGAAAGACTTAAGAATACGCGAGCGGAGTTTCAGGAGTTTTATCGAGCACTGATAAACGAAGAGCTTACGCGACATCAGCGGCCATTAAGTTTGGATTTTAGTTTTTCCTTTGCAGAACTTACGCCATTCGAGCAGACCCGAAACGAATTTGAAATTGCCTTCACACAGATCGATGAGGACAGGTTTTACACTGCTCCGGTATCCCCGCATGGCACAAACCTTTCCGCCACGGGACTGTTGATAAGAAACAATCTTAACGTTGCGGAAGATTACCTTGCCGCTGTAACGAAGACTTTGGAACAAATTAACGAGAGAATTTTCGTGAGAAACCGTAACTCGTATTTGCCGGTGGGTGCCGCACCCTTCTTGGAAGCCAAGAAAGAGGGACTCCAACGATACATCATGGGAGAACGCCTATTCCTCCAGCAGATGTATCAGGTCTACGATCGGGTACACCCGATACCCTAGAAGGCTCTACGATTGAAGATTAAGATCGCTCTTTAGTTCTTCTCCCAAGGCCGGCAGCTGCGGAAAGAGCCAGTTTTTTTGGCGACAGGCCTCGATCGCCCCTTCGAGATCATTCACATCCATACACAGAACGCCCATCTGAAGCTCGCCCCACTTTTTCGCCAGTTCAACCTGGCCGTCATTTGCTTCCCCATAACGCATTTGCTTAGGAATCACGATGCAGGGCTTCTGTAGGCGGTAGAGTAAAGACAACATCCCGGTACCGGCATGGGAAATGACGATCTCGGCTTCTTTCATTTTGTTTTCAATTTCCGCAATTGAACCGGTGCGAAAATACGGAAACGTGGGAGCGAACGTCCCACTCCCAATCTGGCCGCAGAAATCATATTTCGTGCTAAGCCGAGCGCACGCCCGAATCAATGGATCAAAATGTCCTGTAGAAACAGTAACGAAAATCATGATTCCCCCTTGGTTAAAACCCAACCTGAATATTTCGCTTTCGGACCGTAAGATGTTAGCAACTCAGGCCATTGCACGTATAGCCAATGGCAAATGGGATACAAAAGCCGTCCGGTGATGCTGGGCGTTACAACTTGATTCATGCACTCAACGTGGAAAATTTTCGCTCCAAACACTTTTGCCACCAAACAAAATGGCACGACATCGCCAGCGCCTAGAGACACAACCTGACGGGGACGCAGCTTAACGACCAAAAAAGTAGCGACGAGAAAAGCTAAACAAGTCTTAAGCGGATTAAAAATGCGCCGTTTGCCAATCCAAGAAAACAGGTAAGGAATGCGGTATACAGGCACACAACCCTTGCGCAGGGCTGCGATTTCTGGCCCTTGTGTTGTTAAGATCGCCGATGGTGCAAACCCCAGCTGATCTAAAAGCATACTGGCATTCTGCCAATGGCCGCCGCGATCTGAAACCAAAACGAACCCAGAGTTCCCCATGCCGTTTTAGTTTAACAGGGAGAGTTCAGAAAACAATACTAGCGCTAGGAAGGCATAGCTAAATCAAAACAGGTGGGCAAATGCCTCTTTCACTGTACCTACTTTTACAATGCGAAGCCCTCGCTTGGTGTCCACGTCCAATTTTTTCAAGTCCCGTGCATTTTCCTTCGGAAGCAAGACAGTTCGAACACCACAACGTTTCGCGGCCAACAACTTTTCTTTAATGCCGCCCACAGGCAGGACTCTTCCACTCAAAGTAATCTCACCGGTCATGGCAATGCCGGGCTTAACGGTTTTTCCTGAAATCAGTGAATAAAGACTGGCTGCCATGGTAACGCCCGCCGATGGACCATCCTTCGGTGTAGCGCCAGCGGGTACGTGCAAATGTATTGAGTGCTTCTCAAAATAATTCTTGGGTAACTTCAGCTTCGGAGCTGCCTCTCGGACAAACGTATAGGCGAGATTCGCCGACTCTTGCATTACTTTTCCTAGAGTTCCTGTCGTAACCAAACCGCCCCGCCCTTCAACGCAAGCGGATTCGACCGTCAAGACTTCACCGCCGTATTGGGTCCAAGCCAAACCCGTCACCACACCAGGAACGGATGGCATCTTCTCTTCAGGATGGAAAGGAGCTGGCCCCAAGAGTTTCTCAACCTCTTTTGCCTCCCTCACCACCACTTTGGTTTTATTCCCACTGGCAACGCGATAAGCGACCTTTCTAAAAAGGCGCGCGATCTGCCGCTCTAGGTTACGCACACCAGACTCTCGGGCGTATTCTGAGATCACTTGTTTTAAAGCTTTATCTGTAATTTCCACTGACTTTGAAGTGAGCGCGTTTTTCTCGAGCTGCTTTGGAATAAGGTACTTACGGGCAATGTGGACTTTTTCGGAATCCGAATACCCTTCAAGCGAAATCACTTCCATTCTATCGAGCAATGCCGCCGGGATAGAGTCGAGGCTATTCGCGGTGGTGATAAACAAGACTTCCGAGCAATTAAAGGGAATGTCCAAGTAATGATCTAGGAACTCGGAATTTTGTTCCGGGTCCAACAGCTCCAAAAGTGCAGAGGCCGGATCTCCCCCTGACGCCCAATTGGAAGAAATTTTATCTATTTCGTCTATTAGAAATATTGGGTTCTGCGTACCCACACGCTTTAGCCCCTGAATCATTTTCCCAGGCATCGCCCCCACGTAGGTTCTCCGATGTCCTTTGATTTCAGCTTCATCTCTCATTCCGCCAACAGAGAAGCGGAAAAATTTCCTATTCAGAGCCCTTGCGATCGACTTCCCTAGGCTAGTCTTTCCAGTCCCCGGCGGGCCTACAAAACACAGAATAGTTCCCTCGGAACTCGCCTTGAGTTTCTTGACTGCCAAAAACTCGAGAATACGTTCTTTTACTTCTTTGAGCCCGTAGTGATCTTCATTCAAAACCTTTCGAGCGTGGACCAACGAGCGATTTTCTTCGGAACGAATACCCCAGGGGAGCGAAGTGGCCCAATCTAGGTAGTTGATAGCCACAGAAAATTCCGAAGAGGATTCATTGAGAAGACTCAACTTCTCCATCTCTTCCTGAACCCTCTTGAGTGATTCGGGAACTAATGTGCGGGATTTCAGCCGTTCTTCAAACTTTTGAATGAGCTTAGTCTTATCATCCGTAACGCGGCCGAGTTCTTTTTGAATGTGCTTGAGTTGTTCATTTAGGTAGAACTCCCTTTGTGCTGCTGACACTTTTTGATGAATGTCATCCTGAATTTTTCTCTGAACCACTTGAACATCGTGTTCGCGCTGCAATAAAACCAGAAGACGCCTAAGACGATCGCGCACGCTGGCGGTTTCCAAAAGCGCAAGGTAATCGGCAACATCACGAATCAGAATGGAAGCCATGAAATCGGCAAGCTTCCCTGGTCCGTCGATGTTTACCAAAGCGACCTTTACCTCTTCCGAAATCAGCGGGTTGTCTTTGGAGATTTGCTTAAATTGAGACAGCGCCGAACGAAGCAGCGCTTCCATTTCAGTGTCTTTAACTAGCTCATCTACCAAATATCGGACATTGCCCACGTAGTAGGGATCTTCACTCACCACTTTTCGCAACTCAAAACGCTGAAGTCCGGTGAGCAAAACACTTACTTGATTGTCTGGGAGGTTGATTTTCTTGAGCACCTTAGCGGCAACACCAAATCGCTGAAACCGGGCCGTCGCGCCTGGACCGTCAACCTTGGGAGAATCGGAGACCATACTTGCCGGCAAGCCCGTAAGCGTCGTCGCCGGCCCCATAGCAGTTTCGGTTTTGTCCTTGTCGGTGGCAAGGATCACTCCGACATATCCCTGCCCGGACATAACGTGCTCTAGCATTGCAGATAGTTTGCCCTCGGGCAGAACTAACGGGACGATCATGCCCGGAAACAGGCTCGAGTGGGCCACCGGAAGCAAAAAGAGATTTGGGGGCAAGAGATCGGAAACAGGTACCAAATCAGCACGAGCCGACTCAACCGAATTAGGGGACTGGACATCAAGGTCTTGGTTTTTTTCCAGCATACGCTGGAATAATAGGAAGCTTGCGGAAAGAGTCAAACGCTCTTACCGCAAGCCCTCAAAATAACTAAGAAAAAAGATACTTCTTAACGCCGAACCAGAGCGTCTACTACAGAGCTCTTCGAGGCTTCTGCGCCGCGCTCTACGGTGCACGCATCAACAGCAGCAGATAAACGCTGCAAGTCTTTTGCTGGCAACGCAGGGGCAGCCACTGACTTCTCGGGACTTTTCGTCTTGTCGTGATCGCCATCAGCGGCCATCACAGAAGAACTCGCAACCACCACCGCTACAACTACGCTCAACCACAGCTTCATAAAAACTCCTCTTCCACTTAGGTTCCTGCTCGGTCCATTTGTCCCTAAGGGACAAACGCAAAGCCTTACCTTCCACCTGTATTTGCAAGGGGTATACCAGGGAACTTCCCTCTCTAACTCCCCGGAAACCTGACCCTGTTGCCTAGTATCCTCCCCATACAACCCTGGGAGTAGGAAGCTAAACGCTAGGAATCATTGAGCCACGGTAGTGTTCAAATTTAGAACACACTGGTGACAACCAACGCCCGACACCTTGACCCCGATGCCAGTCGCCATTAACGTGCGCCACATCACAAGGAGAATACATGGAATCACTCGTTCAAAAGAAAGCGCCCGATTTTAAAGCCACGGCACTTGTAGGCACCGACTTCAAAGAAGTTGCATTGTCGGACTACAAAGGACAATGGGTCTGCCTTTTCTTCTACCCACTTGATTTTACCTTTGTATGCCCAACAGAAATCACCGCGTTTGACGACAACTACAGCGCATTCAAAGAGGCCGGATGCGAAGTTCTAGGTTGCTCGGTCGATAGCCAATTTTCCCACTTGGCTTGGGCAAAGATGGCGCGCAAAGAAGGGGGAATTGGAAAGCTCCAGTTTCCAGTCTTGGCCGACATAAAAAAAGAAATTGGCAGAAGCTACGGTGTGCTACTTGAAAATGCCGGAATCACTTTACGTGGGCTCTTTTTGATCAACCCACAAGGGATTGTCCAATACCAACTAGTCCACGACTTGGGAATTGGCCGCAACGTAGAAGAAGTAGTCCGAGTTCTTCAGGCTCTTCAGGAGACTGCAAAAACCGGAGAAGTCTGTCCGGCTAACTGGTCGCCAGGAAAGAAAACCATGAAAGCCGATCCAGTAAAATCGAAGGAATATTTCCAGGGAGTGTAAGACATTTGGTTCGCCCAGCCGTCAGGCGGGCGAACACTTCCATTTTCATTCGAGAGTGAACGGCGCCAACTCAGCGCTTTCGGTACCCAGGGCCTCCGCCCTTCTCTAGATTCCGCACGTACTCCATAAAGTTCTCGCGGTTATCCATCGTCTCACTGTAAGTGCGGCGGTTTCCACGTCCGCCCCCACCTTGTTGACGACCACCTTTCGACTGCTGCGAACCACGGCCACGGTCTCCGCCTCGGCCACCCTGGCCTCCGCCACCCGCTTGGCGATCGGAACCTTCTGATGCGGACTTGCGCTCAAGGGCGGAAGTCAAAATTTCCGTCACCAACTGATCCAACGAAACCCGCTCCTGATAACGGCGGGCTTCTAACTTTCGATACAGATTCTGAGAAACAGTGACTTCCAATTTGGAAGGGAATTCTCGGCTTCGAATCGGTTGAGGCACCGGCTGACCCGATTGCCTTAATGCAGCCAGATGCGAGTATAGCTTGTCTTCGGCCTCATAAACCGCGTCTTTGCGGCTTGCTTCTGCCACCCGCAATTCAGGGAACTCCAAAAAACCGGCCCGATACAAGCCCTCGTTTTGATCAAAGAAAACCTGAAGCGTGTAGACATCCGCCTCCGTTTCGGGCTCCTTAGCCCGCACATCAGAGCGGTAAGGAACCTCATCCACCGTCGGAGGCTGTACTTCCTCCGGTGGCTCAGCTTTAGGGGCCGAAGCACGGGGTTTTCGATTACTTGTCTTATGGGACGCGGACTTTTTGGTTTCGGACACTAGAACAATCCTCTTTTAAGCCTAGGCAGGTCCAAGCACGTACTATGCGAGGCCTGCGTTATATTTCAAGAAAAATTGAGAAAATATCTTATTGGACTAATTGAGTCTAATTAGATAACTTCGGTCTTGTATGACTATCAGAAAACTGGTACCCCAAGGTCTTCAAAATGTTCAAAGTGAATAAAAAAATGGAGTACGGCATCATTGCCCTACTTTATCTCGATGGAAAAGCAGACAAAGTCGCCAGTGTACGCGAAATCGCTACTGAATGCGGCGTCCCAGAGACCCTGCTTTCTAAAATCATGCAAACCATGAAAAACGAGAGCTTTGTCAGCGCCGTTTATGGAAACCATGGCGGATACCGCCTGAATCAGAATTTGGCCCATATCAGCTTGCTCGACTTAACGCGCTCCCTAGTGGGCCCGCTCCATGTGGCTAGCTGCCTTGAGGCCGGCAACAAAGAATGTCCGGCACACTCTCAGTGCTCCATTATTGCCCCCATGTCTGTTTTAAACGATAAAATCGTCGACCTCTTTCAGTCGACTTCTGTTGAGACTCTTGCGAACCGAAAGGCAACCCTGTGAAGTTTCCTATTTACCTAGACAACCATTCTACCACGCCCCTCGATCCTCGAGTGTTAGAGGCAATGATGCCCTACCTGACCGAGCATTTTGGAAACGCTGCCAGCCGAAGCCATGCCTTTGGGTGGTCGGCGGAAGAGGCCGTAGAAAAATCCCGTGCTGCGGTCGCAAATTGCCTAGGCGCAAATCCCAAGGAAATTGTTTTCACTAGCGGGGCCACTGAAAGCATCAATATCGCCATCAAGGGCGCGGCCGAAATGTATGCCGACAAGGGCAACCATTTCATTACCGAAGTCACCGAACACAAGGCGACTTTAGACTGCATGAAGTACCTCGAAAAACATGGAGCCACAGTTACCTACTTGCCTGTGGACTCTTTTGGCTTCGTTAACCCGGAAGAAGTGCGAAAAGCTATTAACGACAAAACGGTTTTGATTTCAATCATGCATGCCAACAACGAAGTGGGCACGATACAGAACATTGCCGACATTGGAAAAATCGCAAAAGAGAAAGGCGTTCTTTTTCATGTCGATGCAGCCCAAACTGCGGGCAAACTTCCCATTGATGTTAACGCCATGGGAATCGACCTGCTCTCCATTTCCGGCCATAAAATGTACGGCCCTAAGGGCGTGGGCGCTCTTTACGTCCGACGCAATAACCCTCGTGTACGAGTGTCCCCAGTTCTCCATGGCGGTGGACACGAGCGTGGGATGCGTTCGGGAACTTTGAATGTTCCAGGTATTGTTGGTCTAGGCACTGCCTGCGCGATTGCCGTGGCGGATAGAGAAAAAGATGAAGCCCGAATTCATGCTTTGCGCGAGCGGCTCCACAAGGGAATCTTGGCCGGACTCGATGAAGTTTACCTTAACGGCCATCCAACCCAGCGCCTTTATAACAACCTAAACATCTCCTTCGCCTTTGTTGAAGGCGAAGCATTGATGATGGGACTAAAGGAAGTGGCAGTTTCTTCTGGCTCAGCATGCACATCTGCCTCGCTAGAACCTTCTTACGTACTCAAAGCACTTGGAGTAGGAGAGGACCTAGCCCACACTTCAATACGGTTTGGAATTGGTCGATTTAACACTGAAGCAGAAATCGATTTTGTAATTGAGCGTGTAGTCAGCGTCGTTTCTCGTTTACGGGAAATGTCGCCGCTTTACGAAATGGCTAAAGAAGGCATCGACTTAAAATCGGTCCAATGGACCGCGCACTAGGGAGAACAACATGGCATACGGACCCAAGGTAATTGATCACTTCAACAATCCCCGAAATGTCGGTTCGTTCGACAAGAATGATTCGGCAGTAGGCACAGGCATTGTTGGCGCGCCGGAATGTGGCGACGTCATGAAACTTCAGTTAAAAATTAATGCACAGACACAAACCGTCGAAGAAGCTCGATTTAAGACTTTCGGCTGCGGAAGCGCTATCGCTAGTTCGTCGCTTGCGACCGAGTGGGTGAAGGGTAAAACGGTAAACGAAGCCTTAAAAATCAAAAATACCGATATTGTGAACGAACTATCCCTTCCGCCCGTAAAGATCCATTGCTCCGTATTGGCAGAAGATGCCATTCGAGCAGCCATTGCCGACTATCAAAAGAAGCAAAGCAACGGAGAATCTGTCTAGGAGACACTATGATCCACCTCACAGAGAATGCGGTAAATCAGATCGTTAAGTTTCGTGATGAAGCGGGACTTCCGGAGGGTGGTTTGCGAATTGCCGTCGTAGGCGGGGGCTGTAGTGGCTTGTCCTATAAGTTGGACTTCCAGAAAGAGCCCGGCGAAAAAGACAAAGTCTTTGAAGTAAATGGAGTGAAACTTTTTGTCGATCCGAAGAGTTTTCTATACGTCCGTGGACTTACCTTGGACTATTCGGGCGGACTAAATGGCACTGGATTTACATTTCAAAACCCCAACGCCTCAAAAAGCTGTGGTTGTGGTACCTCATTCGCAGTTTAAGTGCACAAGTTGCGCGGCCAATCTGCCTTCTGCGGTTCCCGTCTGTGAATTTTGCGGAAACCTCAACGAAATTCCAGAGGGCCTCTCTCCCTTTGAAGTATTGGGGCTAGAAGAATCGCTTTGCATCGGGGAAGCGGCTCTTCGCACCCGATTTTATACCCTTTCTAAAATCACGCACCCAGATCGCTATGCAACTGCAGCCCCTTGCGTGTCTCTCATGGCCTCTCGATGGTCGGCGGCTGTAAACCGTGCCTACCAGGTGCTAAAGGACCCAGAACAGCGCGCTGGATTTTTTATTCGCCGAGCAGGCTTAGACGAGCCAAAATCCAGCATCCCCATGGAGCTTGCAGAGACGTACTTTGAACTTCAAGAGGCACTTTGCGAGCCACAGGGCGAGGCCCTGTTATCAGATTTTAGAAAACGCCTCATTCAGCAACTCGCCGAAATGGAGATTCGCTGGAAACAAATGGAAGTCGCCTGGGACACCGAACCCAATCGTCAAAAACTCTTGGAAGAGATCCAAAAACATTTTACTCTGCGCCGCTTTCTTAATTCCATGCTTTCAGATATCGATAAGAAGCGGAGTCATTAAACGATGGGTATTGTAGGAATAGATTTAGGCACCACCAACAGCCTGATCGCTCGAATTGAAAATGGACGGCCTCGCCTTTTTTTAGACGATGCCGGGTCGAGCCTTATTCCGTCGGTAGTGCACATCCCCTCATCTGGCGCGGAGCCGGTGGTTGGGGCGAAGGCTAAAGCCCTGCTGGCCACGGCCCCCGAACAAACCCTTTATAGTACGAAGCGCTTCATGGGATGCGCGAAGCCCGACGTAGAGAAATGGTCCGGAATTCTTCCTTTTGATTTTTCGCAAAGCGATGCCCAGAACATAAAACTCAGCGTAGGAAACAAAACCGTTACGCCCGTGCAAGTCGCCTCGATGGTGCTAAGCCATTTAAAAGCTCTTGCCCAAGCCTCTTCCGACGCCCCAGTGGACAAAGCGGTAATTACCGTACCTGCTTACTTCAACGATGCGCAAAGGCAGGCCACTAAACTTGCCGGTGAACTTGCTGGCTTGGAGGTGGTTCGAATAGTAAACGAACCCACTGCCGCTTGCCTGGCCTACGGTCTTGATAAGAAAACCCTGGGCAACGTCGCCGTTTTTGACATGGGCGGAGGCACTTTTGATATCTCCATACTGCGCGTGCACGATGGAGTATTTGAAGTATTGGCAACGAATGGGGACACCAGCTTAGGGGGAGATGACTTTGACCATGCGATCGGAGCAGCAATCGCACCAGAGCTGACCCAGGCCTGGGGAGCCGATTGGAAGAGCTTCCCACAGGCACGTTCGGCATGGCTCTTAGGTGCTGAACTGCTTAAAAAAGCACTTTCAACCGACGAAACCGCAACGCTCAAGATAGAATGGGAATCCAAAACCTTTGAGCGAAATGTTACACGAAGCGAATTGGAAGAATGGATTAGTGAAACCGCTCTCAGACTCCAAGCGCCTTGTTTGAATTGCCTCAATGACGCTAACCTTACCGCCGAGCAAATTACCGATGTAATCTTGGTAGGCGGAAGCACGCGTGTGCCACTTGTTCGAAGAATCGTGCAAGAACTATTTCGACGCGAACCCATCTGCACCCTTAATCCCGACGAAGTCGTTGCAAT
This sequence comes from uncultured Pseudobdellovibrionaceae bacterium, assembly GCA_964616705.1. Lineage (GTDB taxonomy): Bacteria > Bdellovibrionota > FAC87 > UBA2466 > UBA2466 > JAIEOG01. The sequence continues at coordinate 86,452 of CAZTRP010000012.1, read as the reverse complement.
GGGCGCGGCAGTACAAGCGAATATTCTTTCTGGGCAAATGGGCGAAATGCTTTTGTTGGATGTCATTCCGCTTTCGCTTGGCATTGAGACCATGGGTGGAACAGCAAGCAAAATTATCCACCGCAATAGCACCATTCCCGTTACAGCTAGCCAGACCTTCTCCACTTATGTCGATGGTCAGGTGAGCGTGGACATCCACGTTTTGCAAGGCGAGAGAGAAATGGCAGCGGACAATCGCAGCTTGGCTCGATTCAAGCTAAAAGGCCTGCCTCCGCTGCCCGCGGGAGTTCCTAAAATTGAGGTTGAGTTCACCATAGATGCAAATGGAATCCTCAATGTCCGAGCCATGGAATTGCGAACTGCGACAAAAGCCTCTATCACGGTCAATCCCAGCTACGGCCTTCAAGACGCTGTGGTTGAAAAAATGCTCGAGGAATCGTTTGATAACGCTGAAAGCGACTTCAACACCCGCTTCTTGGCTGAAGCAAGAGTCGAGGGCGATGCAATTGTTCGCGCGACCAAAAAATCCCTAGCAAAGGGAGAAATTTTAATCTCTGACCAGGAAAAGGCCGCCATCACCGCTGCCATGATAGACCTTGAGTCGAGTATCGCGGGAAATAGCTTCAAGTTAATTCGTTCAAAGATAGAAACATTGAATGCAGCAACTCAATCACTTGCAGAAAACCTTCTGAATGCCGCGGTACAGGACGTACTTAAGAACAAAGCATTGAAAGAAGAGTAGAAAGGTACCCATGAAATGGACCGATAGCCTAGAAATTGGAATCGCACTTTTTGAGAATCACCCTGACACCGATCCGCTCACCCTACGATTCACTGACCTGCACCAAATGGTTATGGAATTGGACGGCTTTGAAGATGACCCGAAGAGCTCAAACGAGAAGGTATTGGAAGCAATCCAAATGGCCTGGCTCGATGAACGCGACTAAACACTTCAAGTAAATGAAGATAGCGATCAATGCGCTCTGTATCGGTTTTGCAAATAATGCCCAGCGCTCGGGCACTAGCCGCTATGCTGAAAACCTTTTACTGGCTCTGAGCAAATTAGATTCGTCGAACCAGTACCTGGTATTGCTTCGCAACGATGAGAAACATAGCCCACTCTTGCTTGGAACGAACTTTACAAAAAAACATGCTCCGTCCTGGGCAAATAAACCGAGGGGACGTATTTTTTGGGAAAACCTAGCCGCCCCTTCGTTAGTGCGCCAGTTTGGCGCAGATATTTACCACTGCCTCCTCAACGCCAGCCCATTTCGATTCCCCTGCCCCACATTGGTCACCATTCATGATTTGGCTCCATTCGTCTGCCCTGAAACCTACCCCATTTTCCAGCGCTTCTATCAACAATGGGCCATCGGTCATAGCGTAAGAAAAGCTTCCTACTTGTTTACCCCCACTCAGGCGGTACAAAATCAGATTGTGGAACGTTTCAGCGTTTCTGATGAGCGGATAGTAGCGACTGGGGAAGGAGCAAACTCAGAATTTCGTCCTTTTTCTTTGGAAGCAACCTCCGCCTGGAGAAAGACTAAGGGTTTACCCGAAGTATTTTTTCTGTTTGTAGGGAATCTCGAGCCTAGGAAGAACTTATTGAGTCTGCTTCGGGCGTACGCTGATTGGAAGAAAACACGAAACTCCCCAGTAGTCCCCTTATATATTGTAGGGGCGAAAGCCTGGAAGTACTCCACTACGCTCAGTGCAATTTCAGAGCTTGGTTTAAACGACTGCGTTGTCCTACAAGGTTACGCTCCAGACTCGGAACTCCCTTACTGGTACAACTGCGCTCAGTCCTTGATTTACCCAAGTTCATACGAGGGGTTTGGACTCCCGCCTCTGGAAGCGATGGCATGTGGTTGCCCAGTCGTCACGAGCCTCGATCCAGCACTGCGAGAAGTGGGAGCGGATACGGCCGTTGCTCTTGACCCGAATGACACACGGGCATTTAGCTTGATACTTGAGCAGATGACTCACCCTAGCTCCCGTTCCATTTACAGCAAAAAGAGTTTAGACCGCGCGTCTAAATTCAGTTGGGATAAAACTGCGAATCACACCCTGCAGACTTACCTGCATTGCCTTCCAATGCTAAAATAAAACCAGCTCGTTTTTTCTTCGTCTTCACTTCCCATCAAACCGCGAGGCCCTAAATGCAATGGACTGCCCTGCTTGGCGTTCTTGTAGCGCTTCTGTGTCCCGTTGCGTCAGCCGCCACAACAACCCTGTTTCCCTCGCAGCCAGGAGTCGGGACCCGCGCCGTAGTTCGATTTTCCCAACCCAAGTCCTCGAATCATCGGCTGCTTCGTCCAATCAAACTGGAACTCAATTTGGGCGGAGTCGAAATTGAAAAGAACCAAGATGGTTTTCATTCGATTAAGGTGGACGGCCTCGCTCCAATCGGGAAAGTCGGCTACCCCGACTTGCTGACGACAGGAATATTGTTTGCGGTACCTGAAGGGGTGGACGTTGAGCTAAGAATCAAAGAACCCAGTCAAACCTTCCTCCGGGAAATTTCGATTGCCCCCTGCCAAAAACGCGCTCGATGCAATTTATCTCCCGCTGGTACTAGCTTCAGCTTTCAACCTCAAGCCTATGAATCAACCGAGCCCTATCCACCGAACACGCTCCGTCTTGAGGAGCTGGGAACTATGCAGGGGCTACGGCTTGTACGGGCAGCGTTTTACCCGGTTCAAATGCAAGCCGGAGGACTGCTTGTCACAACCCAACTTTCGGCCGAGATACATTTTCACAATCATCCGGCTAAGAGAAAAATTTCTCGATCGTTCGCGAATCTTGCCACTTCCATTGCCGCGAATGGCGAAGACATCCAACGCGTTTCTGATTCCTTACAAAACACAGAAACACTTCTGATAATTTTGCCAGATGAATTCGAGCAAGCCATCGCCCCTCTAGTCCACTGGAAGCGCCAGAGAGGTTTAAACGTAGTGGTGGCAAAAACCTCGAAAACCGGATCGGACACAACCGCAATCAAGAAATTTATCCAGACTTTTTACAATGCTAGTGCCCCAGCCATTTCCTACTTACTTCTAGTTGGAAACAAACAAAGCCTACCGGGATTTGATGAGAGCACTGGAATGGGCCGAGCGGCTTCGGACTATTCCTACTCCCTTCTCGACGGAAGCGATCCCATTCCCGACGTGTTTTATGGTCGCTTGCTTGCCGATTCAGAGGCGGAAGTGAAAACGCAAGTAGCTCGCTGGATAGATTACGAAATGCACCCCAGTGGAGATTGGTACACAAAGGCAATCACTCTCGCTAGCGATCAGGGAATTCGTCCTTCGGATGCTGACTACGCAAACGACGTAAAGCAGGCTTTAAGCCGCTACACCTATCGCCAGGTCGATACTTTTCTGCAAAAACTCAAAACGGCAACCCAGGCCAATATTTTCGATGCATTGAAAGAAGGCCGAAGCTGGCTAAGCTACTTTGGCCACGGAACCGGTACGGAATGGACGTCAACCAACCAAATTTTCTCTAACGCTGAGGTCGAGAAAATCGAAAACCAAAACCGGCTTCCATTCGTGGTGGATGTTGCGTGCGAAAACGCAGCATGGACCCGGAGCACAAAGTGTTTCGGCAAGAGCTGGATGACCGCAACAAGTGGCGGGGTGGCAACAGGAGCGATCGCCTACTTAGGGGGATCTGTGAAAGTGAGCTGGAACGAACCTGCACTTATGAGTATCGGCATCGCCAAGTACCACTTTGAACGCCCTGTGCACACCATTGGAGCCAGCGTATTTGCGGGGCAAATGTACTTGCTTGAAAAAATGGGAATGGAAGAAAACGTCATCGACAATCTTCGTTGGTACAACCTCTTTGGCGATCCCTCCCTACTAGCCCGAACCGACACACCGAAAGAATATTCAGTAAGCTATTCCACCCAAGATTCAAGTGGATTTGCCGCCGTTGAAGTAGTAGCAAACGATTCAACTAAGAACGCGGTGGCCGGTTTAACTACCAGCCTTTGGATCCCCGAGGGGTCGGAGCTTTTAGCCACCGCAACCACCGACTCAACGGGGAAAGCGATCCTAAAAACACCCCTCAAATCCCTCCCACATGGAGCTTTGCTCACAGTCAGTGGTTACAACTTCCAAACCTACCAAACAGAAATTACGCGATAACGACTATCTAGATGGACTGTCAGAGCGTTCGCCCGACTTACAGCTCGCCATCGGAAAATCGATATCAGAAGTAACCTCTTTTCCGGGACTACCGGGATTAAGTAGATTCATCCGGATTTGGAATCGAAGAATATCTGCCATTGTAAGGCGGCCAGTTGAATCGAGGGATTCCGTCTGCATTCGCTGAGAGCTAAAAATAAGATACCCATAGCTCGATTCGGTCGAAGTTCCCGTTCCGACATCGGTTAGCTTCCAATCTTGCTTTGAGCCATACATCTGGCAAAGCAACATCAGTGGCTTTTCTTGAGAAAACCTACATGGACGATTTGGATCGGGAATGGGAGAGCCATCTCTCTTTGGAAGCTTAATCTGTGCTAGGTGCATAGACGGGCTGTTCGCCAAGCGCAATGCAGCTAGCGGATCAACAACGGCCGGTGTGGCTGGCATTGGTGCGGCTGCGGCCACTGGGGTGGGAGGTTTCAAAGCGGCAAGCAATAACCCGATGAATGAATCCCCTCGCGAATACCCTTTGATATCCAAATTGAATTCATCAATGCCTTCTTCAAATACTAAGCTTTTGTCTGGCAATTCACAGGAAATGGTAGGAAGCACAGCAAAGGCAGAGCTGCCGATGAACCCCAATAAAACACCTAACCGAAACAACATAAAAAACCCCCGTAGGTTACTTCTACCCCCACGGCTTTGGACGCGCAAACCCTCACCACCCATGATTTCAATGAAAGCTTTAACCAAGTGTTAACGTGAAGGCGAGCGCTTACCACCCAGGGTGGGCATTTCGACGTAGTACAGTGAGGGACAGTGCTTGCCCGTGATCCAAAGATTCTTGCCATCAAAGGCAATACCATCGATTACCGGGCATGCTTGGCGATCGGGCAGTGAATAAAGCTGGCTTCGTTTGCCTGTCTTGGGGTTAATGCGAAATACCTGCCCCACATCTTGAGTAAAGCTCGAAGTCCAAATCCCTTCGCCGTCCCAGGCCAAATCTTCCAAGTCTTTCCCGTTAGTATCCAAAGTACGGACGAGTTTTGCGGTGTCAGGGTTTAAAAAAAATAATTGGTGGCTATAGTCCCCTGTGACAATGAGCTGTTTTCCGTCGTGGGTAATTCCCCAAGCATGGACCTGGGGCACCGTCCCCATTTTCTTAAACTTCAGCTGCCCATTCGCAAGCGTCCCACGATAAATTCCATTGTCTGAGAAACTTAAGTTCCACAAACCACCGCGAAACCAAGTAACGCTTTCGCTGTATTCTGATGCGGGAGCAAACCTGGCGACCACCGAACCATCTTTCGGGTCTATTTTGAGAATTTCCTTGGGCAATGCGTTCCACAAATAGCCTTCGTGGAAATCCAAACCCTCCGAATAGCCCGAATGGGGAATCGTGCGTACGACTTTAAGCGTATTCTCGAGGACTACCTGCAGCGGCGAGCCCGCTTGTTTTATACCGTAAGCCGTTTTGGTTACGCACAAAACCAAGGCCAATAGCAGCCTATTACGATTTGCGGCACCGGTGCCGCCGAAGAGTGTCATTTTAGCTCCGTTTCGATTGAAAACCACGCTTACTACGGGTGGCACATCCCTTGCTCTTACCTAGTCTCATGAAGAGTTTAAAACAACTTACCGAAGACTCACTTAGAGTCGCAAAAGCAGAGCCTTTCGACGGGTCTATCCTGGTTTCCCCAATACCCTGAACGAGAATTCATACCGATTCCGTCGCGTTTACTCTGTGCAACCGGATGGGGTTCCCCGACCCCATCCGGTTGTTTATTTTTATCTAGTTCGCTTCAGATTGCTGAGCGCAATCAAAACCAATAAGAACAAAATAGCGCAGACGATTAGGAACTTCAGCACCAGGTACCAATCAAACGCGCCATTTTTTTTCTTCTCTTGCTCCTCTATAGCGGCCATCGCTTCATTTTGGGCTTTAGCTGAATCAGAGCTGCCTCCAGCGTTGCTTGAAGACTCGTCCTTGCCCTTCCCCCCTTGCTTCTGCCCTCCGCCATCGCCAGAACCTTCTCCGCCACCCGATTCCGAGTCGCCACCGCCGCCACCGCGCCCGTAGACCCTGGAGGATTCTGCAGTAGTTTCGGCATCGCCCGCTTTGCCACCATTGCCGCCCCCAGCACCACCAAAGAAATCCGAATCCATTCCCCCACCGCCGTCAAAACCACTCCCCCGTCCTGTACCCCCACCGCCGGCGTTGCCATTGCCCCCTACTCCACCGTTGCCGCCGACATTGCCATTGCCCCCAACGTTGCCGTTCGCTCCGCCGACATTGCCATTACCCCCTACGTTTCCATTCGCTCCGCCGACGTTTCCGCCCCCTCCCACATTTCCATCGCCCCCCACACTACCGTTCACGCCTCCTACGTTGCCATTCCCGCCGACGTTTCCATTGCCGCCCGGATTACCTTGGCGTTCGGTGGAAAACCAAATATTGGGTACGGGACGTTTAGGCGTCTGAGCGATAAAGCTAACCAACTGCTGGCGATTGCGACTCAGGCCCCCGATGATTTGATCGCCAAAAGTGGCGCGAATGACGGGCACCGCCACCGCCGCGACCATTGCAGTAACCATGAGGTAATCGACTACTCCGGCGCCTCGAGAGTTCGCACGCAAAGCAGTTCTCCTTGTTTTGGGTGGGCGACTAAAAGACTTGCTTAAGCTTCTGCTGTATTTTACCAAACTCGCCATTGGACATCACCACAGCGATGTCCCCGGGCTTATATTGCGCACGAAATATTTCTACCATGGCATCGACATTATCTAGATGGCGAGCATCCTTGCCCGTGTCGCAAAGCGCCTTAACGAGAGATTCACCAGAAAAGCTTGGGGCAGTGCCCTGGGAAGTCTTAAAAGGCGTGCACACCAGTATCCTGTCAGCGGCCGAAAACGCACTGGGATACAATTCCTGATGAGAGCCACGACGCGCAGTGGCAGATCGAGGCTCGAAAAAAGCCCAAAGCGTCCCTTGAGAAAATCTCTGTCGCACGGCTCGCAAAGTAGCCTCGACCTCAGTGGGATGGTGAGCAAAGTCATCTATCAACGTAACCGGGCTCTCCAAAAGAATCTGCTGCCGCCGGCGTGCACCGCGGAAACGCTCCACTACTGGTCGAATCGCCTCAATCGTGGCGCCCAAGTGAACCGCAGCAGCAATGCCTGAAACTAAATTCAGAACGTTGTGCTCTCCGAACATTTTCGTACGAAACCAACCGAGATTTCTCTGCCCTCTTTGGAGCTCAAAGCTCATAAACTCGGGCTCATACTTCACACCAAGTACGCGCCAATCCGCTCCAGCGGCAAAGCCAAAAGTCTGAACAGGGCAAATAGCTCCTCGGGATACTTCTTTCACCACAGGATCTTCAAATCGCCCGACGCACAAACCATTACCTGGAAGCAATGCCACCAACTTCTCAAATGAAGTCTGTACATGTGCCAAATCTCGGTAAATATCTGCGTGATCAAATTCGATGTTGGCCAAAATGGCGCAATGTGGGTGGTAGTGTAGAAACTTGGGTCCCTTGTCAAAGAACGCAGAATCGTATTCGTCGCCTTCGCCTACAAAAACTTGCGAATCGGAAATGGCACAGCCTTGTGGAAGATCCAGCGGCACACCGCCTATGAGATAACTCGGATCCATCCCCAGTTCCCTCAGCAAAAAAGCCACCCAAGCAGTAGTCGTAGTTTTTCCGTGGGTTCCAGCGCATACCACCGACTTTTTATCTTCAATAACGTACCGGCGAACAGCTTCAGGAAATGAAATAAACGGCGTTCCCTTACGAATCCAGGCCGCGGCCTCCGGATTGTCCTTGCGAATTACATTTCCAATAAGCACCACGTCAGGCGAAACCTGCTCCAGCGTTTGAGCACTGTAGCCCTCAATCAAACGAATTTTTGCATCACTGAGCACCGACTTCATTGGCTCATACAAAGCCCCATCACTCCCGCTGACGCTGTAGCCTTTGCTCGCCAGGGCTACTGCAAGCGTCCCAGTTCCCACGCCGCCGATTCCTACAAAATGGATCTTCTTCAAAATCAATCTCCCCGCAATGAGTTCCAGCCTGTAGCCACTGCGTCGTGAATCAGTGGGCGGAACTTTCGAATTCTCTCATCCAATCGAGAGGGGTGCACTCGATTACTCCAGAAAATAAGATAGGCTTGCCGCTGGGGATCAATCCAAACGGAACAACCGGTGTAGCCGAGATGACCAAAACTATTGCCGTAGAAAACTTGGCCAGCGGAAGAACCATGCAACGATTTTGTATCCCAACCCAACGCCCAGGAACTACCCGGAACCCGATCTTGTCTTTGGGTAAAAAGGGCTGCTGTTTCAGAGGATATGAAGGCGGATTTTCCCTGCAAAGCTTTCAGCCATTCGTCACACCAGGGCGCAAGTCCGCGGGCCGTCGCAAAAAGCCCAGCGTGGGCGGTTTTGCCGCCAAGAGCAAAACTATTTTCATCAAAGACAGAACCTAAACAAGGCTTACCTTCACGAACCTCGGTAGCAGCAACCTTTCCCAGCTGATGGACTGGCCCGAACTGGACCGAGTTTAGCCCCAAGGGAGTAGCAATTTCTTTTTGGAAGAGAGCTTCTATGGATGCTGACCAAACGGCTTGCAAAACCTCGCCCAACACCAAGAATCCAATATCGCTATAGGCAGTCTTCTGTCCCGGGGCTGCCACTATCCAGCGGCTGGCATTTTTTTGAGCCCAAACCAGAATTCCTTCTTGCGGTAAAGTGGAGGCAGCAATATCGAACCACGGGACAAGGCCTGCACTATGGGTAAGCAAATCTCGCAAATGAATCCCCCCCAATGGGGTTGTCTTCCAAGAAGGAATCCACTTACCGACCGTATCCGAAAGTTGAATTTTTCCTCTTTCGACGGAAAGAGCGCACAAAGTGGTAGTGACCACAGCCTTTGTCACCGAGCCAATATCAAACAAAGTGTTTGAATCGATCGGTTGAGCCTCAGGCCAATAGCTAGTAACTCCACCAAACCATTCTTCGCGATTTCCGCGACAGCTCGCCCAGGCCTGATAGCCAGAAAACACATGCGCCCTGCGAGCGTTTTCAAAAATATCCGAAATGGATTCAGATCGGTTCAAGGGATGGTTTGTCGAAGTTCAAAAGAATAAAGATTACCGTAATTACTTAGCGCGTACCACCAACCGTCTTCTTCACTCGCCACAGGGGTAGCGAAGGCTCCGGCACCCAAAGAAACGGTAGTTTGAATTTTTCCATCCTTTAGGTTCAGCAAATAAACGGGATCGGAAGAAGTGGGAAAAACCAAACTCCCTCGCAACAAGATCGGGGTAGCTGAGACCCCCCCTGCAAACGGCGTTTTCCAAACGGTGTGACCCGTCGCCAAGTCCAAGGCGTAGAAGTGCTGGTTAAGGCCGCCGAAGAACACCTGGCCATCGTGAACCAAAAATCCAGAGTAACTTCCGACTGGGAAAACCCACTTTGTATTGCCAGTCAGTCGATCCAAACAAAAGACCTGCCCATCAAAACTTGAAGCCACCACCCTTTGCTCGTCGACATAGGGCGTCATATCAATGTCACCAAATCGTTCGCGGGTACGGAGCTTCTTCTCCCAGATCACTTTTCCACTATCGGCCTGGAGTGCCACCAAAGTGCCATCAGAGAATCCTTGATAAACCTCAGTGTCCCCAAACAATGCCGGGCCACCGCTCCCCCACACGGTCATTTTATCCACAGGGTGGCGCGCATACCGCCAAAGAACTTCGCCATGATTATCGGAAAGCGCGTAAAGATCGCCAGACGCATTGCTCACAAAAACTTGATTGTGGGTTTTTGAGACCACCGGCGCGGACAGCCAGGGAGAACTCGATTTAAAACGCCACGACTCAGAACCATCGCGGGCATTCAAGGCGATCAAATTGCCATGAAGGTCGCCAACGAAAAGCTTGGATCTGCCGTAGGCCAAAGCCCCCGAAATCCCGTGCTCTAACTTAGTTTCCCAAAGGATGTAGCCTTTTTTCCTGTCGATCGCTAGAACCCGCCCAGTCTGATCCGCCGTGTAGAGAATCTTGGTTAGCAAAATGGGAGCAGTTCGCTCGAAGGGGTTCAATCCAAAATGCGCTTCCGAGCGCAAAGGCATCACCCAGGTTGAAGCATTTTCAACCCCAGCGAAAGCGGGTGAAACAAATAGAAAAAACAAAAAAAGGCGAGCTAACATTTTTCCCCCTTATGGGTTTGCAAGCAGAGGGCTGTCCATACGGCGCAGATAGTTCTTTGCAATCTTTGCGTACTCGGTGTTGGCAAAATCGGTAGCTACGGCCTGGTAAGTGGCTTTTGCTTTTTCAGAATTTTTCTTGGCCTCCCAAATTCTACCGACACTTAGCAGGGCCATGGCTCTCGAAGGCCCGTTGCCGTCAGCCACTTTTTGGTACACTGACTGAGCCTCATCGGCCTTACCCTGCAACTCAAAGGCCTGCCCTAGGTTAAGGGTGAGCAAATCCTTTTCTGCTTGCAGCAAGAAGGAAAACTCCCCGGCCTTGCGATACCAATCAACAGAATTTTGTGCCGCTTGGTCCAAGCTTAAACTGGGCTCCAAATCCTTACCGGTAGCGGCCTGAACCTTTGACTGTGCGGATTGAAAATAATGATCCCCTAAGGCGACCGCAGCCAAGAAAGCCGCACGGGTTTTCCCACCGTTTTCGTAGGCCTGTTTATATTTCGCTACCTGCTCGCTCTCTTTCGCGGTCTCTGCCTGGTAGTACGCCAACCAATCACGAGCCAAAACTCGGCGGTTCCAGGCAGAATATCCGTAGTACGCTGCCGCAGCGAGTGCGACACAAACAAGCGCACCCATGACGTAGTTTCTTTCCTGGAACAGGGCCCCTAGAGCTCGCAGCCCGAGCTGAACAAAGCCGTCCGGTTTCTTCAAAGCTTTTCGATCTACATGCGGTTCATGACTCATAGGCCAAGAAGCTATCAAAACTCTGCCTTGCTTTCAAAACTCTTATGGTACTCTTTTCGAATATGACACGATTGATCTGCGTTATTCTGTCGTTTTTCCCCCTGTATCTTGAAGCAAAGAGCCTGGAAGGCCGTTTTGGTGCCGGTGTCTCCTACCAGAACTTCACCCAATCTGGAGCACTTTCATTGAAGTTTTTTCATTCTAACCATTTGGCCACCAATGTTTACACTGGCTTTAACACTGAATCAGGGACGTACCTTCTTGGCGCCCGGTCACTACGAAATGTGATTTTAGAAGAAAACATGAATGTCTTTCTCGGACTCGGAGCTTCTTTCGTAAGTTCGTCTGCTACGGCCGGTACAGCCGATTATGGAGTTGGCTTGGATGTGTTATTTGGTGGAGAATTTTTCCTGCCGGGCTTGCCAAACTTAGGGCTCAGTTTCGAAATGGGACTTGGACTGCGCTCGCTGCGAACCACCAGCTTTCGCTCCATCGGCGGAGGATTTGCATCCGGCGGTATTCACTACTTTTTCTGATCCCTCTCTAATGTATAATTGTACGCATGCGCAAACTTGGCCTTCACATCGCGTTGCTGTGCGTCATGTCCGTCCCCTCCCTCTCCTCGGGCGAGAGTAAAGGAGGTGCAGATTATCCTGGCGTGGCGGATCCGTTTGCCGATCCGTCACAGTATGAATTTTCCGATGAGGAAAAAGACGACAAAGAATTCTTCCACCTAGGCCGCTACCTCATGATTGGCCTCGATATCGGCGCAAATATTCTTACCGGGGGACTAGGAAGCTCCACCGTCCCGGGAGTTCTGGCTGGCGGACACCTCATTTATTTTTTTGATAAGGCGCTGTCCCTTGAAATTAAAGGCAGTTATTCAAATCACCTCGACCAACTCCGCGGTGGTGAGGAAATTGATACTACTCTTACTGGATTTACCGGTGGCTTTCGTTACTACTTCGACACCAAGGCAGCCCCGAAAGCGATCGCAATCGCAAATCCTTACCTAATAGCAGGGGCCGGGGTCTTTATGCGCAATCAAACCGTAGTTGCGGGTACGGTGAATGGACTCACGCCGAGCACGAACTTCACGCTCTTAGGCGGCGGTGGAGTCCAATTCTTAATTTACAGAAACCACATCTACCTAGGCGCGGATGTCCGCTATCAAATGGTTTTCTTTAACGATGAAAACTCCACCCTGGGCGGCAAAGCACTTGCGGGAGAGCGCGCGGGCGATTTACTGAGCACTGCTCTTACTCTCACTTACAGCTTCTAACTGCCGGTTACTAAGCTCCAGATAAGCACTAGGACCGCAAGCCCAATACGGTACCAGGCAAAAAGCGCAAAATCGGCCGTCCTTAAGTAGGCAAGCAAGACATGAATACTCAACAAGCCCGATAGAAGAGAGGCCAGGAAGCCCGCGAGCAGATAACTCATGGAAACCTGAAGTCCACCCAACTCGAGCAAGTTTTTTGTTTCATACAAGCCCGCCGCCAAAATAATGGGAAAGGACAGAAGGAAAGAAAACCTAGCCGCGGCCTCTCGATTTAAACCAAGGTACCGTCCCATCGTCATCGTCGCGCCCGATCGAGACACTCCGGGAATGAGAGCGAACATTTGGGCAAATCCAATCCAGATCGCGTCCGTCACTGAAAGATCGTTTATTGAACGATAGGGCGGGTAGCGCCCATCGACCCAGTAGAGCAAGAATCCGACAAGGGACAAACTCATCGCGATAATCAGAGGCGCTCGTAGCGCCCCCGCACTCAAGTGATGTAAGAAATATCCCGCTGCACCCGCCGGAATCGTTCCCAACACCAGCATCCAAAACAAAACACGATCTCGATGGAACCCGACTTTGCGTTCCAGAATACTCCCGATGCCGGCCCTCAAAAGAGTGAACCAATCTCCTGCAAAATAGAGAAACACGGCAACTAGAGTGCCCCAGTGGAGGAACACATCAAAGGCAAGCCCCGGGTCTTCCCACCCAAAAAACCAAGGCAGAAGAACCAAATGTGCTGAACTACTAATGGGGAGGAATTCGGTAAGCCCCTGAACCACACCCAGAATTACGGAATGAAAGATCGACATAGTTCAAAAGTATATCAGACTTTCGCGTCCACCAAACGTTGCACCGACTGGTAGTGTTCCAACAATCCCTTAAGCAGCGATAGTTTCATAGCAGGTACTTTATTGTTCCCTGCCCCTTCCATATCGACGGCCATTGTGAGGCTATTGAGAATAGACTCTTCGGTGGTTTCAATCACGCTTTTGTAAACGGGATCCAAGGCACTATCTCGCATTACTTTCGCCTGATCAAAACTGTCCTTCGGGCGATGAGGAATCTCATTGGCAGTTGAAAAACCGATAATAATCTCGCCGCTGCCATGCGCACCGTAACTTCCCACGCGTCCAATTCCTAGTGCTGCCCGCCGGCAAACTCTGTTCAGCTGCTGAGAGCTTAATGGCAAATCGGTTCCCACCACGACTATAATTGAACCGTAGTTATTCACGCGACGAGAATAAGTTCCCTGCAAGGGCACCAAAAGCCGCCCAACCGGATAGCCGTCCATTCTTAAATCATCCATTATCCCAAAGTTGGACACCACGAGAACCCCAATGGTGTATTGCTTGCCGCCCACCGACAGAACCCGACTAGAAGTTCCAACTCCGGCTTTGAAGTCACAGCAAATCATTCCGGTGCCAGCGCCGACAGCGCCTTCTTCCACGGGACCGGAACTTGCCCCATCCAGAGCAGCGAAAACGTGCTGGGGCTTAATATGCAAACCAACAGCATCATTCAAAAAGCTATCGTCGCACTCACCGACCACTGGAATGATGACTTCTTGCTGGTCACGAATTTCTGGATAGCGACCCGCCATCCACTTCACGATTCCGTCACTCACCCGGCCCACAGCCATGGTGTTGGTTAACGCGATGGGGGTTTCAATCAATCCCCACTCACTCAACTGCGTATAGCCAGAAACTTCGCCCGCCCCACTTAGGATAAATCCACCACTCAAGAGCTTGCGATTGTATATGTCATCGTTGGGCATGATGACCGTGACACCAGTGCGCACCGGACCATTACCCGGTTTCCTACGCCCCGATCCTTCAATCAGCGTGGTGTGTCCAACTCTGACGCCCGGCACATCGGTGATCGCATTGAATGGGCCCGTCGGAAGTGTTCCGATGTTCACTCCCAAATCCCGTAAACGACAACGTTGTTTAGCGTCTTCTCTGTAGCGTTCAAAGAGGTTCATCAAGCAAACAACTTACCCCGACTAGCACCGTGGGGCAATGCACCACTGCGCGATCGGCTTACGACGGTGCTAATTTCCCCGCGTTTCTCCAGCGCTGCAATGCCGGAGTGAGAATGCGGTTGATTAGGCTGTCAAATTCCATCCCGCAACGCTCCGCCATCACCACCAGATCGCTGAAGCCAGGTGTGAGTCCCGGCAAGGGGTTAATTTCAAGGAAATAGATGTCACCCTTTGAGTCGACCTTAAAGTCAATTCGAGCCACATCGCGACAGCCGAGCGAACGGTAGACTTTGCGAGCAAACGTCGCAATCTTTCGGTCTATTTCTTTGCCAAGTGATGCAGGGCACTCCAGTTGAAAAACTGTATTCGAAGCAATTGGCAGGTTCTTGGCCTCAAAAGAGTAGACCGGATAGCGACCAGCATCTTTTAAGAAAACTATTTCCATGGGGCCCAAGACCCTGAGCGTTGAATTGCCAAGCAGCCCAATCGTTAGCTCCCGCCCCTCAATATATTCTTCACACAGTACAGGCTCACGGTAGGTCTTCCAAAGTTCGGCAGCAACTTGCTCCAACTCTGCTTGATTGGAAACGACAGATTTTCCGCCAATTCCCTTTGAAGTCCCCTCATGGTTCGGCTTAACAATAACGGGAAAATGAAGTCCAGGCTCCACGGACTTTCCACCCTGGTAAAGCCTGTACGCGGGAGTGAGAATTCCGTCTTGGGACAAAAGTTTCTTCGTAATTGCCTTATCTAGCGTAATAGCAAGACAGGTTGCATCGCTCCCCGTGTGCTCAATACCCAACAAATCGCAAATAGCAGGAACTTGAGCCTCTCGTGCGCGTTTATTTGAACCCTCTGCGATATTGAAAACTAAATCCACATTCGCAGCTTTAAGATTCTCGGCCAGAGTCTTGTTGGCTTCGATGCACAAAACACGTCCTACGCGTTTTTGCAGCACCTGAGAAATTGCATCGACCGTATTTTGCGAATCAAACTCCGCTTCCCTTTCGTAGTCGGCCTCACCGGGCGATTTGCGCTTTAGATTGTAGACCAATGCCACCTTCGGCATTTTAGACGTAATAATACGCCGTGGAGTCTTCAAGCTCCTACCCTGGCGCTTCAGACGAGTCGAGGCTGCCTCCAGCATTTTCAGGATAGTTTGATTGTAGTCCAAGCCCAAAACACGGGTTGCTTCAAATACGCCAGCCCCTGGCTGTAAGCTCGGCAACGCATTGAGTTCCAAGAAATAGATTTCTCCCTCGGGAGTAATTCGAAAATCTGCGCGTGCAAAATCTACAGTGCCGGTCACCGGGACGATTCGTTTCATCATCTCAACCAATGAGGAACGCGTCGCCGGCTCTAGCTCGGCGGGGCAGCGCACAGCTACCCCGTCATCATTGGTGTTTTTAAGATCGTAGTCATACACATTGTCTCCAAACCCTTGCTTCGGGTTCAGGACATACTCCAATGGCTCCAAGACGCCACAGTCGCCTAACCCCGCAATATAGGGAACAGCGACATCTCGCCCCAGGACAAATCGCTCTACTAAAATGCCATTTGGAAACAGACGCAGACACTCGGTGGCATACTGCATAAAAGAATCCGAATCGCGGCATACTGAGCGCGCAGTAATCCCTTTGCTGGAGCCTTCGTAGTTTGGCTTCACAAATACCGGATAGACGACATCGGTTGCGACCGTCTGAAGATCTTCAACGCTATTTATGAAATAGCCTTCGATAACCGGAACGCCACGACTGGCAACCATTTGCTTAGTAAGAAACTTATCAAGAGTGAGAAAACATCCGTACGGCCCGGAGCCCACGTAAGGCAGCGCCAGTTGCTCAAATAGGGTGGGACCGAGACTTTCCCTACCAATACCGTGGTAGCCTTCGGCCGTATTAAAAACGATGTCGGGTTTTGCGTCAGTGAGTCGATGCATCCATTCATGCAAGCGGTTAGCAGGAGGCATCTCCATATCGATAACCTCATGACCGGCAGACGCCAACGCCCCGTGAATCGCCTCTATGGTTTCAGGAGTATCGAATTCCGCTTGTTCAAGCGAGTTGTCGCGTTTGAGGTTAAAAACGAAGGCGATTTTCACAGCTGCTCCTCAAGACAAGGATAAATTCAGCGCAATCGTATAATGTCTTTATCCGTGCTCAAACTAATTTTCAGGGTGTTGGAGGAAATTCCATCGACTTGTAACGCGACTGCCAAAATGGACCCTCCAGGTTCACTCCATATTCCCACCAAACTGGCGGCCAGTGAGAGAAGATTGAAACCAAGCGGCTGCCCATCGTCTTGCCCATCTCGAGAGTCTCTTCGAATTTAGCCCGCAAGCCATCTGCCGAATCTGAAGAATCGGAATCCAAATCGGAAAACTCTTCTGAGTCCAAATGGGTTACTGGCAAAACGAGTCGTGGTCTTTTTTCCCCCCGAAGACCAGCTCGAACTCCTTCGTCGGCCAGAACACCAAGAGTTGCATCGACTCCCACGAGAATCCGGGTGGACGCGTCTACAGAGCCGCCGTTTACTAACCAAGTAGAACCTATCTTCTTAAGAAACCTGTCCCCTACATCCACGCCCTCGCCTGCATCCACATCGAGGTTCGCGCCAACTAAACACGCCCAAAGACGTATCTGTGCCTTTGCTGCAAAAATAGTTCTACTTTTCTCTCGAAGCCACTGCTGATTATTTGAAAACCAAGCTTCGTCTATCCACCCCAAACCAAGCGCACCTTCAGGGCCCGAATTGATAGCAGGGGTAAATAGCCGTCCGGGACGTCCGTGGGTTGAAATTTTCAGATAGCGAACGGGCCCATGTTCTTGCCGATGTTTTTCGAGCACTTTCATTAGATGCTCCGGCGAATCATACGTATAAACGAACAGTCGCCCGCCGTACTTATTGGCCTCGTGCCGATTGGAGTGTGGCGCCAGGGCTCCCGCGTACAGAAAATAATCCCCCTGTTCAAAACCCACCAAAATCACGGCTGTCTCACCCTCGTTGAGATCGGGCAAGGGGTGTACTTTCTCCGCGTGATTTACAAAATTGCTATCCAAGTTGGAATAACTAAATATCAAAGCCTCAGTCCCCACCAAAGCATCCATCCCCAGATAACCCAATGCGTAACCCGCCGTTCCAACCTTGCCCCAAGCACCAGGATGGGCGTTGTAGTAGTCCTTCAGTGCCTTGAGCTGTCGAACCTCTTTCATAAGACTCGGCAATGTTCCTTTGGTCATGGTGTAAGGCGCGATTTCATTTTCAAAAGCCTTCCCATTCTTGGCCACTCCCCGCTCGTAGTAGAGGCCATTCTTTTCGGCCGCAAGCGCAGCCAGGGCAATCGACACCAATCCCTTGCGACGTATCTCGGCCGGACTTACAATCACGCCTTCTTTCAACATTTCTTCAGATAAAGACTGCGCGTTGTAGAAAAGGTAAGTTCCGTAAGCAGCACCGCCCAAAGTGAGAAGCGTTGCAGAGGAGTACTGCAAGCCCGCTAACGCCTTGAGTGAACGCTGGCCAAGTTTTCCCATGGTAGTGGTAGCCGCTGTGCCACCCAGCATTGGCCTGGGAGCGAAACTCAGCAAAACCAGCGCATCGACTGCGGTGTCGATGTTTGCAAGACCCTTTAGGCCTTGCGCCTTTGTGCGATCTGCAATGTTCAACGCGGAATTAGCGATAAGAAATGAATTGGCAGCTGCCACAGACACCGTGCTGACGGTGGCCAAAGTTGCCGGCATGGCCGCACCACTAAGCCCCCCAGTAAACGGAATTGCTATTGCCTCTGCAGCGAGCGACACCCCCACAGATGCAACGGCGATATTTTGCCTATTTAGCCACGCACGACGAGTGCCTTCGGATCTTTGAACACGAAAACCAAGGCGAAGCCGATTAAAATCTTCATTCCGAATGAAGCGCTCGCCTTGCTTTACACGCGCAATTCCACTGAGCCAAACCTCAAAAAACCCAGTCGCCGAACTGGAGTGGTCCATTGATGCTTCTAGGGCGTGTAAAGCGACCGTCTGCATCATGGGAAGAGAAGATTGAAGATTCTGCAACAACGCAAAATCGGTATTGTTCCTTAGCACCCCAGCTAGCGAAGCCAGCGCCGCATCCATCGCCTTCAGTTTTTCGAAAACCCGATTTCGATAAGACACATCAAAAGATTGAAGGAAGCTTTCAGTCTCAAGAAAAGCACTGCGGACTTGCGGTAGCCACCCTTGCATAGTTCGAAGACTTGCTCGAAGAGTTTTCTGCGTTTGCAGAGGACTAAGAAAGAGCACTGCGCTCGCGGCATCCAGTCTTTGAAGGGACGAACTTCCCTTTTCTTCGATCTCGCGGGCCAGCGTCGAGTAAACTTCCGAATCATTTGTTTTGAGAAGGCTTTCAAGCAAACTCTCAAGTCCGACCCGTTCAGATTGAGGAAGGCTCTTAACCAAAACTATCAGTCCCAACGAGTGCCATAGATGACGCCCATCCCAAGTTTGCGCGCGCTCACCAAATAGTTCGGCCAATCCAAGCTCAATCTGCTTCTCAGCAACAGCACTACTTCCCAACGCTAGATTCTTCCGAGCACTCTGAAACGAATTCACTACTGAACCATAAAGCTTCCTATCACCCGAATTTAGAAGACTAAGCGCCTGCAACCTCAATACGGCTTCTTGAAGACTTTCAAGACGTTTACTTAGAACCAACTCACTTTTCGCCTGGTCCGCCGAAGCTTCAAGGCTACGAAGCCTTCCTAAGAAGACGCTTTCATCACCTACAGCCACTGAATCCGTAAGCTCTTGCAGAAGTAATTCGGCTTGCACTTGCACTAATCCCAAATGGGCAGCCGTTTTGCTCTCGGGCTCCACTAACCGAAGTTGCGCGAGCGCTAAATAATCCGTCAGCGCTAAGTACTTCAAACTTGCCAAGCGAATGCCGTCAGAACTTCCAGCAAAATGTAGTTCTCGTCTCAGGCTACTACTTGCCCTAACAGCCCCATGCAATCCCGACAGCGTCATCCCACCATCGCGATAAGCCTGATTGAGACTCTGCTCGAGAGCCGACAACTCGTAACGAGCCAGAGCCCCAGCCCAATCCTTTTGCGAAATATTTTCCGGATTCTGCGCAACCGCAGAAAAAAGACACACGACCCCGAAGACGAAGAAGATACGCCCCAAAATCCCACCCCCAAATTACCCTACTTAAGGGGTAACGGAGCTTTGGGGTAGCGGTCAACTCAAAACAAAATTTGATGGACCTTTAAATAAGCCTTGGAAAGCGCCAAGTGAGCACTAGCGAATCTGGATTCGACTGTATCGAAGCATTGCACTCCACCAACTGAACCGAAACCTCGCTCTGGTGAGACAGAAAAAACATTTGCCTCATTCCCTCTTCGTTTGCGACGACTCGTTCAAATACGACTCCCGGGTATTGCGGGTTCTCGCAGCCTCGAACAAAAATATGCTTCGTATCTTTGGGCGCGCTTCGAATTCGATCAAAAACCTCGTTTTGGGCCGTATGCCATTTCCACCATCCCACTTCGTTCAATTTATAAACAACTGGGCCACTCGAGATAAGAAAAAGAACAGCACAGTAACGCAGTATGTAATCATCAGAAATATTTTCCGGTATTGCTCGAAGGGCCAGCCAAAACATCGTAAATCCACCAACAACCAGCAGCCATCCAGGAGAGAAAAAATCTTGTCCGATATAGAGCGCCAAAGAAACTGCGACAAAGGGCAGATACCAAATCCCGCGAGCTAGACTGGTTCGATAGCGTATCAATTGATCGGGCTTAAGAAACCAAACCCCTAAACTCCAAACAATCATAGGTAAGCAGATCGGCCCGATCACCGCGAATGCGGAATACAAAGTTTTCTTTAAGGTGTGTACGGCAACGTAACCTGGGTTGTAAGGCATGTAACCCAAACGAATCGCGAGGTAAAAAACCGAGAGGAAACAAAAAGGAATCAAGGGAGCGAATGTTTTTGCTAGATTCTCTCTGCGGAAGTAGGGCTCCGCACCTAAAAGGCCGGCTAATAAGGCCACGTGAAATAAACTAGACTCCTTGAAACAGAGCGCCCCAACAAAGCTTAACCTAGACAGAACTGACCAAAGAACTCCGCGCTCACCTGCCCCATTACAAAAAGCCAGGGTGCAAAGCGAAAGTAGGAAGAATTGTGGAACATTCATCATTCCCTCGCCCATCCACGCAAGACTTCCCAGATGCAAAGTAAATGACGCTGCCATGGTTCCAAGAAACCAGAGCGCAGAATTTTTCGAACCACTCACTTTTGAAACAGCCAGAAAGGCAATCCAGAGTGCCGCCAGAAAGAGCAACAGCAAGGCGAACATCCACAAACCGTAGTGCAAACCAAAACAAGCATAAAACACAAACACCAAGAGTTTGAAACCTGGCCTAAAAAACCAAATTATCTCGTGACCATTGAAGTACAACGTTGGACGCCAAAGAAAATTCCAGTCTAAAGGCAAATAGCGCACGCTATTACCCAGAATCCACCAGTCATCGTGTCGAAAGGACAACAAAGGGAGTACTGCAAAAACATAGAGAACCCCCAGCGCACAGAGCACAAGCAGGGCTTTAGCACTTCGTTGTTCGGGCATGCGACTATTCTAGCCTAGCTTCACGCAAAGAAAAAACTCGCACCGCGCGTCAATAGGGCTTTTTCCAAGAAACAGGGCACTGCTTTGTCAAAGCCGACCAGACCAGATACCATGGATTTATGGGAAAGCATGGTGGGGGCCTGTTGAGAAGAGGTACTTTTCCCTTCTGGGCCTTGTTACTTTCCTCTGTTTTTCATGCCGTGCTTTTCGTTAAACTCCTTCCCCAGAGCAAGGTAGATCCGATCAATTTAACTCCGGCCGAAAACCTGATCGAGCTTGAAGATAAATTCGTTGCCAGCAGTCGTAAGAGTGATGACTTAACGCCCCCTAAGTCCTCACGCTGGTTGGGCGAAAGAGATCAGAGTGTAAAACGAGAAACAATAGCCCCCGAAACACTCCCCTCACGCGAAAAAAACAGCCGAGTTGTGACGCAAAACAAGCTCTCGCTGAAGGAACTTGGACTTACGGGGGAACACGACCTCAACGTCGGGGCAATCGATGATTCTCACGTTCCCAGATCTTCCCTGTCTTTGAGCGCACCCGACACTGAGTTGGGTACCGAGACCCTTCTGAACACCCGCAAGTATGCACACTGGCTCTTCATGGACCGCGTGAGTAAGGCAATTGAGGCTGGATGGAGGGGGGATGTCCACAAACGCATTGCCGACCTACGCGCTATCGGCGCGAGATTGAACAAAGAGGAAATCGTTTCCAAAGTAGAGGTGCGGCTCAATGCAATGGGGGAATTGCAGAAAGTTTTTCTAATTGAGGAATCGGGCGCCGACCTGCTGGATACTGCAGCCGTACTTGCTTTTGAAAATGTTGGTCGCTTTCCGAATCCGCCCAAGGTTCTATTGGGCGAAGACGGGATGCTAACGATCTATTGGACCTTCACCGTCAAACAGCCCCAAATGCAACTCACTTTAGCGAACTAGTTTTGATAGAATTCTGTGCATGCAAACCGAAGCGTATTTGTGGCAGGGCGGCGAATCGGACTCTCACGACTACCTCTTTCCGGCCGTTGCTCAACTCCTTCCGCCCGACTCCCGGATTTTAATCGACGTGGGGTGCGGAAACGGGGCAATGACACGGCGATTCAGCCAGCTCGGCTACCGCGTTTTTGGAATAGATCAATCAGTGGATGGAATTGCCGTCGCGACGAAACAGTTTGGCGAGATTCCATTTCGCCTTCTTTCTGTTTACGAAGACTACCGTCAGATTGTTCCTCAGGCGGACATTGTAGTTAGCTGTGAAGTGATTGAACACTTAACCAATCCCCGAGCCATGCTGCGTCGCGCCTTCGAGGTGCTGCGCCCCGGCGGCACAATGGTTCTCACCACTCCTTACCACGGGTACTTAAAGAACTTAGCGCTGAGCCTTACAAATAAGTGGGACAACCACTTTCAAGTCGATCGTGAACACGGACACATTAAGTTTTTTTCTCAAACCTCCTTAGTTTCCCTTTTGAAGGCAGAGGGTTTTGAAGATTTCCACTTCAACAACGCCGGACGCGTCTGGGGCCTTTGGAAATCTCTCGTCGTAAAAGCCACAAAGCCCACTTAGAGAACCTAACCCAAGATAAAAATCTCGGCTTGCCTCAGCTAGCTCAGCAGTGTTATCCGGGAGCTTGGGTATTTTGGGGGTTTTGGGGTGTTGGGTTGTAAGACTAGGCTTGCGGGCCTGTGTATTTTCATTTCCTTTTTACACCAACTTTCCGACAGTTCTTTCGCCATTCAGAAAAGAAAGTGTGGCGGCCCTCTTGCCGCCCTCGGAAGCGTTCCCTCGGCCACTTCAACGAGAAAGGAAGTCTTGCTGGAGGCTCAACAAAAACTCAGCAGCTCACACAACGTTAGCTTTAGCTATGCCGCTCGCGTTCTGCTCACGCTACTCGGCCCGCCACGCCGTCGGGGTTCGCACTGGATTTATCCTAGCCCATTCCACCGGCATGTATTTGTTCTAGCAAGGCACCAAAAGGAACTTTCCAGAGTCGAAACTCTGGAACTTCGCCGACTGGTGCACCAACTGATGGAGGTGTACGGAACAGAAAAGTATTAGCGTTGATTGCGGTTTTTACCGCGCTCTTGAATTGCAGAAAGTTAAAAACGGAATATTTAGTCAAGGAGAACGAACCATGAATCGACCAAAATTGAAAAAGCTAGCGGCACTGCTAATTACTCTGCCTAGCCTTTGCATTGCTGAAACTCGTTACAGCGCAGATCCTATTTTTGCGGAGCCGCCGACCGCCGGCACGACTCAAGTGATTCTAGGCCTCACGGACGCCGCACTCGCTGCCTTGCTTTGGCCTAAAACCTCTGTCCCCAAGGATCCCCGACTGCTTGCCCTTCAAGTCGCTGAAACGGAAATGGCGACGGCACGCGCCATGATTACAGAAGCAGAAAAAACTTCTCAGAAACTTGCTTTAGAGACGGCCAATCGTCTGGCAGCACCTGGGTCGGTTGAGGCACTAGCCGGAGAAAAAGCACTGGCCTCTTTATTGTCGCGAACCACAGTCTCTGAGGCAGCGCGAACTGCGGCACTAGAGAATGCCTCCAGAGCCATGACGGAAGTTCGTGGTGCGCTACTCAATGGAGCCAATGCAATAAAAGGCGAAGGGATCGTCACTCGCGGCATGAAGGGAATCCGCATGGCAGGTTCCGCGCTTTTCATCATGGACATTGCGAGCCGAATCTACGTTTGGAACGCCATGGATCGTAATCCAACGCTGACACCAGTGGGAAGCTACCTTCATAAAGAAGGAAGCAAGCTTTTCAACGTACTAGATCAAAAAGGCTGGCTAACCCCAGAAGGCCTCCTAAAAGGGGCTGCTAAGTATCAAGAAACGTTCGAAGGAACTAAGTAGGATCTCCAGTCAGTTCGCAGACCAGCGGCAGTAGCGATCGCGCCTTAGGATAGGAAAGGCGCGATCGCCTGCCGCGCTGCTTCTTTCCCCGCCGTTTCCACTACTTAAGCGAATTTACCGCTTAAAGTTTCTACGCATTAACGACGATAAGTAACACACAGGCCGCGCCCCAAAAGGGCTTGTGGTGACCTACTCACAAACTTATGCCACCCAACCAACGCACCAGCTCAATCATGAACGAAACAGATCATGAAACTATCATTGAGGCTAGAACGGGCTGGTTCGACTTTGGATTTGATGAAATTTGGCGCTATAGAGACCTGCTTCTGCTTTTTGTGCAGAAGGAATTCATTTCCCGCTACCGCCAGACTTTTCTTGGGCCACTATGGTTTATCTTCCAACCACTGCTTCTTACTGGTGTCTTTAGTGCGATATTTGGGCGTATTGGGGCCATTCCAACAGACGGCTTGCCCCCTGCATTGTTTTACCTCTGCGGTTTGGTCACCTGGGGTTATTTTGTTCAATCCTTCGAAGCCATCACCCATGCACTCCTTGGAAACACCGCGCTATTTCGAAAAGTTTACTTCCCTAGACTTCTGATTCCGCTGTCCGTGGTGGTTTCAAAACTATTGGTATTCGCAACTCAGTTCGGCGTTTTTATTGCTTCACTCGCCTACTACAAATTCTTTACCGCCGATGCCGGGAACTTTTCACCAAACTATCTTTGGCTTGCTCTTACTCCGGCACTGCTTTTAATCGCCGCTCTCGTCAGCTTGGGTGCTGGGCTTTGGTTTGCGGCGCTCACCGTGAAGTACCGCGACTTTCACCACATCACTGGCTTCTTTGTTCAACTCTGGTTTTTTGCTACGCCCATCGTCTACCCCGCAAGCCACATTCCTGAACACTTGATGTTCATTTACCGCCTTAACCCCATGGCTTTGGTAGTAGACGGATACCGAATGGCCTTTCTCGGCCAAGGAATTTTGAACATGGCGGAATTTGCATGGGCAGCCACGCTAAGCACTCTAATTTTCACGTCGGGTCTTGTTGTATTTAACCAGGTAGAAAAAAACTTTGTGGATGTCGCTTAGTTAAGAAGTTTGGAAGAATGAAACCCATCATCGAAATTCAAAACATCTCTAAACGATACGAAATTCACCGTGTCGGTCGCAGTTCGCTTAGGGAGTTGGGAAACCAGGCATGGCTTGCTTTAAAAACGGGCAGCGTCGCACCAATCGCCGCGGCTTTAAACTTAACCAAGGCTCAAAACACGCACTGGGCCCTAAAAGATATTTCGTTTGATGTAATGCCAGGAGAGGTCGTAGGACTAGTTGGAAAAAATGGCTGCGGGAAATCCACTCTCTTAAAAATTCTATCGAAAATTACTCGCCCCACAATGGGACGGGCTATCCTGCGCGGAAGGTCCTCTGCTCTACTTGAAGTAGGTACGGGATTCCATCCGGAGCTATCGGGGCGCGAAAACATCTTTCTGAATGGCGCTATTTTAGGAATGCGTACCAAGGAAATCTCTAAAGCACTTGATGAAATTGTCGCTTTTGCAGAAAACGAAACTTTTCTCGACATGCCCGTCAAGCGATACTCCTCTGGGATGTACGTACGTTTGGCATTCTCCGTGGCTGCGCATTTGGCACAACCCATTCTATTCATCGACGAAGTACTCGCCGTTGGCGACAGTGCGTTTCAGGCTAAGTGCCTCAAAAAGGCAAAATCTCTGTCGGAGAATGGACGAACGATTCTGTTTGTTAGCCACGATCAAAGAGCCGTCGCCCAACTTTGCACCCGCTGCATTTATTTGGACCGCGGCGAAATCCGCTTTCAAGGCCGCCCCGAAGAGGTCTTACGTTCGTACAACCAAGCTCTTTCTACTGACACACCTAAAGTAGCTTAAGCAGATTCTGGATTTGCCCAGAAATATTTCCGTCGCTATAAGTAACTTCGAAACAACGGGCATTTTCGAGCAGGCTTCGATAGGCATCCACCACATTTTTGAGATTCTTGGGTGTTTTCGGCCGGCCATTGAGATTCGGATTTTCTTTGAGAAACCGTCCAAGAGCCACCTTTACGCTCACTGAGGAAATCTTATGTGGCCCTGATTTCTTGAAGCGAGGAAAAACCACTACCTTCTGATTGTAGTCGACAAGATTCTCGCGGTACCCGCGGACAAAGGAAGCACGTTGCTTCTCTCCGTAGCTGTACCCTTTCACCAACAAACCTCGAATCGCTGGATGGCGAAGTTTCAAAGCGCGTTTGATCCCCATTTTGGTGGGAAAAGCAAAAACCCGACACTGCCCTCTGTTTTTCTGCAGAAAGACAGTGTCATCAGAAATCAAACCAAACCCCTGGGCCATTAACTCTAGTGCGAAGCTGCTCTTGCCAGTGTTCTTTGGGCCGTGCGTCA
The DNA here is from genome assembly GCA_964616705.1 of uncultured Pseudobdellovibrionaceae bacterium. Classification (GTDB taxonomy): domain Bacteria; phylum Bdellovibrionota; class FAC87; order UBA2466; family UBA2466; genus JAIEOG01. The sequence continues at coordinate 60,179 of CAZTRP010000012.1, read as the reverse complement.
CAACCAACAAGTCATCTTTTGCCACCGCGGAGGCATGCACGGCGTACATGCGTTCTTTGGCGGCGAGAAACCGAATAGGTTTAAAAAGTGTTATATAAAGTAGGTGCTTGTGGACCTCGGGGTCGGCATCAAACACAAAAGCGGTCGATTCCTTTTTTTTGGAATTCACTGAGACTCTACAAACCGGCGCAAAGACCTCACCCGTCCACTCGGATTTGGACTCTCGCCCTACGGGATAGTGCAGCCCCAGTCCATAGCCTTGGAAATCTGGTTTTTGAACCCAAACCTGAATCTTGAAAGTCCGCAGCCGGCGCCCGGTGGAACGGTTAAAATCAAGCTGTTTGGAAACCAGCTCGAGGAAAGACCTAGAATTGGTCAAAAACTCAATCCGAAAATGCTGCGCAGTAAAAATACGCCGATAAACTCTGCCACCCATTTTCATCCGCTCGATGCTATAGACCGCACGTAGTACCGTCAAAATCTTTCAAAGAAGGCGCGCGACCGGTACCAAACCAAAGTCTCCCGGCTTGCAGGATGATTTGAGATAGGCAATGCTCTTAAAGTGAAAACTCTCGTCGTAATTCCGGCGCACAATGCGCAAACCACCTTGGACCGACTACTAACCGAGACGCGAGCTTACACTGATTCCATTTTGGTGGTGGACGACGGCTCACGCGACGACACGTTTGCCATTGCCAAATCCCATGAAGTTGAATCGATTAAACACCCATCCAACTTGGGTTTATCCAAGGCAATGCAAACGGCCTTTGCTTACGGGGCAGAATTTGGCTTTACTCACATCTTAACAATCGATTCGGACCTTCAACATCCCCCAAGGTACATCCCCGATTTTCTGGAGGTTCGTCCTGAGATCGATTTAGTACACGGAAGCCGATTCCGAAGCCCCTTTCGAATTCCGTCCGCTAAAATAGCCTCGAACCTTTTTGCGTCTTGTGTCTTTGAAATGGCCTTCGGCACTTTCGTTTCAGATACCTCCTGTGGCTACCGCCGCTATCGTGTCGAAGCATTCATGAATATGCATTTTGGCCAGGATTATGAGTTTATTTACCATAGTCTTGCGCACGCAATTGGCCGCAAGATGCGGGTAGCACAACGACCGGTCGCCGCGGTTTATCCGGAAGCACAGCTGCTCTCAACCCGACGTACCGAACTCATGAATCTTTTTAGTGCCTGCACCAGCAGTTTATACAATAGCCCAGCTTCCCAAATCGCAGAGCAGGTTGCCAATAAAGAAGACTTTCACTTGCAATATTCCGGGATGGATTTCTACGGTTACTACCTTGCTAGAAACAGCACGTACTTACTTCAATGCGACGTAAATGCAGCAATAGACACCTACTCTAAAAATGAAGATCGCAATCTGCATACCGATCTATAACGAAGCAGAAAACCTGCATCGCACCATTGAAGCATCACTTAGGGCTTCTGAACGCGCGAATCTCGACCCACTGATTTTACTTTACCTCGATGGTTGTACTGACGAAACGCCACGGCTAGTTGAGGGCAAGTACCGAAACGATAGGCGTTTTCTCATACTCCAATCTTCCACCCGAAAGGGAAAAACTGCGGCCATCAACTGCATGGCGGAGGAAGTAAGGCGCAGAAGCAAAATCCAGTACGTCTTAAGCATTGATAGCGATGTGGAATTTGAGTCCGATGCTTTTTTGATCTGTCTCAGGCACCTGGAAACACACCAAGTGATTTGCCCCCAAATTTGCCCAAGAGACTCTAGCCGCGAGGCGCTGTCTCGCTGGGCAGTTCTTTGCTGCCGTGTATATGATCAACTACGCCAGAAGGCTCAGAGAGACGGGACACTTTGGTTTATTTCTGGAAACTTCATCTTCTTTGAGCGAAATATTTTTTTGGCATTTCATCCTCTGACTCACCAGAACATACTCAATGAAGATGCGCTCTTAGGTTGGACGCTACACAGCGCTAAAGTCCGGCTCTTTTATGAAAACAGGCTGATTGTAAGGACAGATTTTGCCCGATCGGTCCCGTCTTTTGTGCGGCAAAAAATCAGAGTACGTCGCGGATTTGCCCAATTGGCATCGTATGGTGTGCCGGCCATAACCCTCCAGCGCGCTTTGTATAAAACTGCTTTCCTACAGATCCTCTCAAAGGGGGATTTTTTCCTACTGCCCCTTCTGTCACTCGACCGCTTACTATTTTATCTCAGCAAACTCCCCTTCAACGCTCGGCCATTGTGGAAGCGGATCTAAGCCCTCTACGCCCAGTTCCAGTTGCAAGGTTTTTAGTGCACTACAGACTCGCTCCCAATGCTGTGCGCGAGTCCGCCACGAATGTGGATGATAATAGTCGAGCACTCTTTTGAATTCTGAGAATGCCTCCCACTTCCGCCCCGCCATTTCCAACGCACAGGCCAAATGAAACGGCCCTACAAGCCCCGGGTCGAGTCGCTTAGCTTCCAGGAAGTACGCCACAGCGAGTGAACCACGGCCCTCATTCAATGCCTCATACCCATAGGCAGCGGCTCGGATGGGTGCGGAAGTGTCGATAAAAGGATAGCGCTGAAGTTTTTCGGACCAGCGCGACTGGAAGCGCTCTCGATTAAGAGCTAACTGCCCTCCCGAGCGGTAAAGATTGTGGTGAACGACAGAATGGGATCCATCGTATAAAATCGGCAACCCAGCTTCGCGAACCTTCAGACAGAAATCTACATCCTCGTACTGGCAGGGGAAATAAGCTTCTTCGAATCCACCTACCCGCCGAAAAACTTTTCGCGACACAAGCCAAACGGGCCCAGGAAAAGCGTCACAGTAACGCAAGACATTGTGCTGACCATGATCCAACTCACCGTGGCCGATTGAAATAGTTTGCTTTGGAAAATAACCAGCGGAAAAAATCGAACCGTTCGGGTAAAGCACCTTACAGGTGACAATGCCCAAACCGTCTTCTTTTTCAGTGTGCGCTACAAGACCGTCAAGCCAACCGGGAGTCACCTCCACGTCGTCATCCAGAAAGACAACCCACTCACTCCGACTAAGACTTGCAGCTAAATTCGCACCTTTTGAGAAACCAAGATTCGCCTCCGCGAAGACCGCATTTACCTCTGAACCAAGTCGCTTCAGCAGCGCACGCGTCCCATCGCTGCTGGCGTTGTCGACAACAGTCAACCTGTACATTTCCGGCGAAGTGTTACGCTGAATCGAACGAATGCAGCGCTCCAGCGCATCGCAAGCATTGTAAGTAACCACTAAAATATCAACGGTCACTATTTCGACCTCTTCTCGTACCATCGACGCAGCCGACGGGAGAACACCCTAATCACACCGGAAACCAATTCTAAAAACGATCTTCGTCCATTGTGAAATACTAGATAGTGCCAGTAAGAACCCCATGGGCTCTTAATATTGCACCTTCGACCAAAAAGGCGCGCCGCAATAAATTGAGACGAAAGCAGTTCAAAAAACTCCATATCGCGAAAGTGTTTTGGTTGCCGCGTAAAAGTTTCAAATTCAATTCTCTGCCATTTCGACAATCGCGATGGTTTCAACTGGTTCAACACCGAAGGGGGAATATCCGCCTGAAACTCTTGCCGAAGATAGGTCAAACAATAAAAAAGGGTTGGAGTTACATCGAGTGACTGGGCCTTTTTCACAAACTCTTCCCAACTCACTTCCGGCCCCCGTTTCCCAAGAACCACGAGTGCATCTGCAACCCAGTAAATGGGCCGAGTAATATTACTCCTAAAACCGTGAACACAAACGTGGAATAGCTGATCCGTGGGGTTCAAGACCTTTACCTTGCACCCGCCAAAATCCTTCGTTTCGGCTCCATCCCAAAATACTTCATCTGTCCCGTCGTAGCATCGATCGCCCAACAAATGCCAATGCAGATCGCAACTGTGCCCCTCTGAATTAACCAGTGTCCAAGCATGTAGGTACTGGGGAAAAAGACGATCAGGCGGATAAATACCCCTCCAACCACAAGACTCCAATATCGCAATTGCCGTTTTCGCTTTTGCCGAAGGCACCAAAATATCGACATCGGCCATGGGCCGACACCCCCAGTCGTCGTAATAGAACTGGCCCAAGGCAAGGCCCTTAAGAACCATTACGTCGATACCTGCACTAGACAATGACTTAATAATCTCAAGCGACGCCTTTACTCGAAATTCATTATTCTTACGCACGCGCAAGTAACGTTCACCGAATTTTTGAAAGTCCGGATCGCGTGGAAAAAAAGAGTGCAAGTGATGATAAAGCAAGGGCAGCAAACGCAGACTGGAATACTCCAAAGCCTGTAGGTCCACCGACGCCTTCCATTGGCCGTAGGCGGCCAACGCGTGCTCGGGAGATGAAGCCGCCGCCCTCAAAAGCAGGTTTTGTGCTGGCGTTGGGTAGATTTCAGGAGTGACCATGCCCCAACTCCGGGATTTTTGCCGTAGAAAGCATTGATTTTATTCTCCTCGCCGCGACTTAGTCAAACCTGGTTTAGTAGTGCATAATCCAGGGACTACTCCCACAAACCGCCCCCCCCCCAAAAAAAACGAATGTCTCGGTCGGGGAGTTAGAGACATCGCTAACTGGCGTTGTGAATTGCTTAGAACAGTGTTAGCTGAGAAAAATGCTTTCCTCCCCCGCCCAGCGAGCTTTTGAAGCCGGAGACTTTGAAAAGGCGCTTGAGCTTTCAATAAACGAAGGACCTTCGGCACTCGCTACCATGATCGGCTGCTACTGCTTTCTTGGAAAGGAAGCTGAAGCAATGGGCGCGTACAAACACTATTTCGGCCAACTTGATGCTAACGACCAAACCAAGGCAACTTTCTACCTTGCAGTCACTTGTATTCGGCACTTGCAATTTGAGCAGGCTCGTTCACTACTCCTTACCCTCGTCGAGCTGCGCAAAAAGCACCGATCGTCAGCACCCATAAAGGGCTGGGTAAACCTGGGCTTCGGGGTATTTCATTATTGTTACGGAAGACTCCTTCCAGCGGAAAGGTATGCGACTCAAGCACTTGCCAGCGCCGCCGTCGGATCCGATCATTTTTTTCGGTTCCTGACTTTGGATCTATTGGGCCATTGCGAAATAAATCGGGGGGAAGTCCAGAAAGGACTACAGCGACACCATGAGGCGCTCCAGGTAGCTACTACGTTAGGGCGTGGAGCAATGCACCAAACCTCAATAGCAACCTCCACCTTATACCGATCAAACCTCGGCCTTCTCAGTCACGCCTTCAAAACCCTTAAAACGCTTCATTCCAAACTTCACTTCAAAGACTCCTTCATGGCTGCCCAAATAGAGCTGGAAATGGCACGACTCAGTATGCATGAGGGCAAATCCCGCCAGGCGCGTGCAATTTTAGACCAGAGCCGAAAGGAATGTTTCAGCCGAGGGAATAAGCGGCTGCAGACATTGCATCATCTTCGCCTGGCCCAGCTCTTTTTTCAAAGAGCGGAGCACCCCGAGGCCGAGGAAGTCTGCGTTGAAGCTTTGAAGCACATTAGAATGGGCGAGGGGCAAGCGCCGGACATCCGACTCGAAACCTCTCTTCTGGGAATGCTACAGAAACTGGGGAGTCGGCTGGCCGAGCCGACCAAACTACATACCCTAACAAGGTGGCAAAACTCTCTGCTGGCTAGCCGGATTCTCAATCGTGAGAGGGGCCTTCCCTTAACGCCGCTACCGGTCCGCAATGAAGACCCGTTGGGAGATCTATTGGATGGCCTGTTCGCGAAACGACCGGAATCGATCGCTCAATGCATAGATCAAGGAAAATGGGGACTACTTCACAAAGCGTTCCCGGTAGGTAGCGGCAAAAATTCCATAGTACTCGGACTGGAGCCTCAATCAATCACGCTCACAATAAAGGGAGAAGCGTTCCACGGCCATTTGACGGCACTTCAATGGAAACTCATCCAAGCGATCATCGAGGGCCCACAAACAACTTCCCAACTTGCAAAAAAAGTCTGGGGAGAAAACTACCATCCCCATCGACACGAGAAACTTGCCCACGCTTTGCTCTCCCGATTTCACCGTCTATCCGACTTTTTCCGCCAGGTTTTGCACCAGGACCAAGAAGGCATTTGCCTATTAGGCCCCATCGAAGTTCACCAGGCACCCAGCCATCCAATTGGCAAAGCGCTTGGTCCGCAGATTCACCTCGGCCTAAGTATCAGGCAAAACTCGCTACTATCGTTAAAACCCTCTGTATTTGATGTCGTCGAGTATAGCAGGCGATTTCAAATCTCGGATCGAACCGCACAGAGAGATCTAGCCGACCTGGCAAATAGGGGACTGATAAAAGTCCTAGGAAAAGGCAAAACAACGCGCTACGCATATCTAGTTACCTTAGGAGAAACTCAGTGATCGTTAAGCAATACCTTGCCCTTTTCACCGTTCTGGCTGCGGCCCTTTCCCATGGGGCAACCTACCGAGTCCCTCTCCCGACGGCACTGTCGGCGCTGGAGAAACTTGCGAGCTTTCAGCTGCGTGAGCCGGGTCTTGCAGTCAAAACTAACGGGGATCTAGAATTTGCTTATGCACTTCCGAAAGAGCTATTGGGCGACTCCCCTGAATTGAAGGCGGGCTTCTATAGCACTCTGCCCGCCACAAAAGGCGGCAACTCATTTCCCGTACGTGGGATCGTTGTGGCCGAAGCGTGCACTTGGCCTTTTGAAAAGGCCTCTAATAACGTTGATTGTCCTTCTTTGAGAAGCCCCGAAGATCCTCGGGTCGTCACGATTGCGAACGGCCGATGCAACTGGCTGCCAGATCAAAGAGGAGTAAGGTGCTCCATTGCCTACGGCAACTTCGCTGAAATATTGGGCGACGCCCCGGCCAAAAAGTATCTTGAGAAAACCCACTCCAACAACCCGATGACGCTTTTGGCTTACAACGCCATCTCGAACCACTTTTACAACGATCCCGCTGGTGAAGTGACTATAGAGTTTCCTTAAAGTCGGAGTAGTACACCTCAGGCGCCCATACTTCGCACGAGAAATCCACCTGCTTAGGACGAGGCAGGTCTACTTTAGCGGGTTCATCGTCCTCAGGCACAGCATGCCTCTTCACCCAATGTCCATAGCATGCAATACCCTGCTTATCCTCGGAAGTACTCCCAGAAATTCTGCGCGTTTCTGTCACATTGATTCCGCCATGGTAGTAGGTCTTGTCGCCTCGCCGTCTGCCACGTTTAATCGGATTGTGGGGAACATCTTCCGTCTTCTCTTCTAAACCCCCCGCATAGCGAAGCAGCTCGCCGAGTTGAGCACCGAAACACTTGCCATGTTTTCCACAAGCAAGTGGCTCGTCACTCATCTCGGCGACTACCTGGTTGCCGGTGAGGTTCTGGGATCGAAATGGAAACACCGAACACTGGGGAGAACCGCTGTTGTGGGAACAGCGCATAACTACTTTTTCCTCTCCAGCCGAGGCCATTTCGTAAACCTCACCCGAACTTTCCGCGGTCCGTGCAATAGACAGATCGGGATTGTTTTGACCGTAGGCTTTCTTCATGGCCGCAAAAAGGACACACGAAAATGCCGCCCCGTCTTCACAGGGCCGAAACTGCAACTTTACCTTGGGTCCAAGGTAAAGATTCACCACCTCTCGCTCAACTCCCGCGGGCACCGAAGGCGAAAGAAACTTAATGGAGCACTCAGCCTGCCAACCGCCACCGATTTTTAAAGTCACCTTCGTGCAAATTGTCTGCGCACCGGCGCCCTCTAATAAAAAGGACTCCTTGTCTATGTCAGTCCCAGGAATGGTTAGCTTTCGCGTCTCGGGGTGATCTTGTACCAATGAGAAAATCTGCTGACTGTACCGGGAATACACGCCATTCGAAGCGATCGATTGATTCGATACCCAAGCCACCAAAAATTTCCCCTCGGGATCACCAGTACGTGATGGCGGACCCACCACCGCGAAGGTGCATTGAAACTTCTGAGGCGTTTTCTCTAAACAGGTAAGTTTGAAGTCTTCCATCCTATAGGCGGGCTTTGATGGAATTGCGAATGTGCAAGAACTTTCGCCACTACCGGCTTTGCAGATGACTTCTTTACTTGTCTTCGACTTAACAAGTAGCTGGGAATACAGCTTCGCTGAAAGCGACTTCTCGTTGCCTTCGAGAAGCTCTAGCCTACTCACCGTGCTGCCAAATGACTGTGCACAACCCAAAAAGAACACAATAAAAAGTGTTTTGCTCATGAGTGAGAGCCTAGGAGCACCCTCGGCAGGGGAACAATTCCTTTTTTCTCATATTAATGTCGGGCAATGTCGGGAGAGGTAAAGTGCCGGCACCCCACGAAACAGACCGCCCGCATTAAAGACTATGTCTTGATTCCAAGCCCCCAAAAATGCTATAAGGCGCAGCGTTTTTCGGGGGCATACGAACCCCTCAAAGGCGCAAAGCGGCCGCCTCAAGCGGCACCGCACCGAAAGGAATAAGTATGCGTTACTTAATGGCATTGTTCATCCTTACCCACCTTGCTAACCCCGTCGCAAAAGCAGGCGCCCCCTACTCGGGTAAGCCTAGAGCAGAAAAGGGCACCCAAAAAAGTGGGGGTTTCAATCAATTTCACGAATTTAAGCAAGCGCTACTTGAACAGATCCCGGCGCCCCGCGCGGCAAAAAAGTTTCTTGAAGGATCGCCAAAAACTGACGCCACCGCACCACGCCCAAAAGTGATTCGAGCGCAAAACACGGAAGACGCCGCAGACATCTCCGAGTTTTTGCAGGATGAACTTGGCCTTTTTTATGAAACGGCAGATAGCCTGGCCGAACGCATTGTAAAAGGTGGCGCTCATGAAGGACGTGCGCTGGTGGAGGCTTTAAAGTTTTACCAAGCCAACAATCCAGTTAGCGAAGGCGGGGTTTCTCCACTTTCTCAATTGCAAGGTGCCAGCAAAAATTCTCCACTTTTAAACCAAGTCACAAAGGAACGCTTTCAATGGGCCGTCGATAGACTGAGCCGCCTTAAAGGCATGAACCCCGAACAAAAGAAGGGGCAGTATCCTTCCTTGGCTATGCCGCCCAATTTAGAGAGAAAACAAGCATCGCAACCAAACGGTTTCCGCGGCTACGACCACGGTAAAAAATACAAAGGCACATACAAAGGTGGCTACCGCCTGGACGAAGAACTGCGAAAAGGAGCCACAAAGCTTGAAGCCGCAAAAAAAGCCGTGCTGGGACCAGCGCGGACCGAACAAGAATTATTCGCCCAAACTTTCCTAGCAGAATTGGAAGTAGGAAAGCCGCATTCCTATCGCGCTCCAAACTACCGTCAAGATCGCAAGCTAACGGATGAGGAAATGGAAGAACTCCTCAAGAGAGCCAATGAACTCCTCAGGGATGACGATCTGAACGAGATACTACAAGCACCAAAGATGAGTTCAAAATTGTTGATGCTAGAAGAGAGGGAGTACCCCTACCAAAAGGTTAAAAACCTAAAAGGAATTCACGGATATCTCGAAGTCCTGCGATCGAAACGCAGAGCAATGGAAAGCTTCGAAAAAGGATTCGATTCGGACGAGATAGAAGAAATCCTAAAGCGAATAACCGAAGAATCTGCGGAACTTCAGGTAGCTCCTGCTTACGACAAGTAGAGCCCCAAGAAATGGTGCCGCCGGAGGGACTTGAACCCCCACGGGTTTCCCCACTGGCTTCTAAGACCAGCGTGTCTGCCATTTCACCACGGCGGCTTGAAGGCGATAATCTAGATAGGTTGATCGTAGAAGGCAAGAGCCGACGATAAAATTACAGCACAAGTCGCAGTCTGACCCACCCGATGTTTTCGGGCGATCCGCCGTTTTCGAGGTACTGGTAGAAAACATAGGCCTGGAGTGCTTTATGAAGATCGAGGACCGGTCCCACCTGGGCATTTCGAATCAGGCCATTTCCAGTGCCCGAGCCCTTTAACACTTCCCCTCGGGTAAACAAGCGAACCCCTTCGAAAACCGGAAGCTGCAAAATCACAGCGCCACCAAAGGGGTAAGCCGTGCGCACGCTGTCGTTTAGTTCAGCGCTCAGAAGCTCGGCACCCAGCTGGAATCCGCTATCAGGGTGGTCAAAACACAGATAGAAATTCCCCACCAAGTCAGATCTAAAATTCACACTACTCGGATCTGCCTGCAAGCGAGCCATCGCGCTTAAGCCAAATTGGAGCGTACCACCACCGAGTTCGAAGGCAGTACGCACGCCCGCCGTAAAAGCCTTAGCATTGTTGGTATTGAAACCAAGAATCCCAGTGCCGTTGAAATACCCCGCGAAAAAACTCAACCGCTCTCGAAACGGATCAAATAGCAACTCGGCTCCCATATCGCGTCCCACCAGAAACGATCGGTGCATTTCGCCATAGTCTGGAATTGCAAGACTGGATAAATCCGGAGTCCACCAAGGATTGAAGGTCGGAGTGAATAGCCCCGTACGAAACCGTATCCGTGGACTTGAACTAGTTTCAACCTCAGACGAACTATTTAAGTCCACAAAAGCTTCCACTGGAACAATCTGTGGCAAGAGCACCGAGGAAAACTCTCTCGTCTGACCAAGCGACAATCGATACGAGGCGAACTTACCGACATCTCCCCAAACGGTCAGTCGCACCGAAGGAATAGAAAACCCCTGAGCGGGGGTCGCCCCGGCATTGTACGCTGTATCTAGCCTAAGCCCGAGGAGGAGCAAGTTTGAATCGTGCAATGTACCTAAGAGACTTTGTTTACGTAGCGGCTCTGCAGACTCCAAGCGCGGCGCAAGCAACGGCGCATCAGCAATATCCGGAGATGCAAGCAACTCAGGCGCAACCGGATCAGCGCTCGCAGCAAATAGATCCGCCGAAACCAAGAATAAGAACCAACACAGCACAAATTTGAATGGCACACGCGCTCCAAATGGTTACGCAGCTGGAAGCAGGACTTCGAACTGGGTTCCCTGTCCTATTACTGATTCAACGCGAATTTCGCCCTGAAAGGATTCGACTATTTTGTACGCCGTAGCTAACCCAAGCCCGGTGCCTTTTTCTTTTGTGGTGAAAAATGGCTCGTAAAGGTGCGAGAGCGTTTTCTCGCTCATCCCCTGCCCCTGATCCCGCACCCAAAAGCGGACCGATGCATCACTTACTTTAGAACATCCCACTTCAATACTTCCCGCCTTGTCCATCGACTGAAGGGCATTGATCACTAAATTCCAAATTACTTGCTTGAGTTTTTCCGGATGCGCACTTGCTCGAACACCTGCATCGTACTTCTCGACTAACTCAATATCCGTTCGAATCTGAATGCCGCCCTTAAGCGAGCGAATTTTTCCTGGGTGTTCAGGATGGCGAAGAGCAAAGAGTACATCAGATAACTGCTTCGACAGATCTACAGGCTCTAATTTCCACTTTTGTGGTTTTACATAGTCTAAGAATTCGGAGATGAGTTGGTTTAGCCGATCGATTTCTCGAAGGGCAATGTCCATGAGTTTTTGGTTTTCGCCGGTCACCGCGCTAACTGGCAATGACGAGCGCAGCATCTCAATGCTTGCGCTCATTCCAGCTAATGGATTACGAATCTCATGCGCAATGCCCGCAGCCAACTGACCCACGGCCGCCAGTTTTTCGCTTTGCCTTAGCTTTTCCTCAAGATGGATCAAATTGGTTACATCCTGAAAAAGTAAAACATGGCCTGTTGTCGCTTTTGTTCCAAGCAAACCAATAAACTCGCTGCCCTCTTCAAGCACAGCGACATCGCCTCGCAGCAGTCGCTTGCCACTATCTAATTCAACTTCAACCACCCGCTGCAAAATCTCCGTCTCCCCGGTTCTGCCACTAAAAAAAGCCATCAATCCAGGCAAACACTCCCGAAGTGTTTTCCCCTGCACGTTTTGTGAATCGAGTTTTAAAATATGCAAAGCGGCAGGATTCACAAATCCCATACGAAAGGCATCGTCTACCACAAGGAGCCCCGTTGGCATTGCAGTGAGAATCCGCTCTTGCAATGCAATGAGACGCTCTACCTTTTGGCTCTTTTCAACCAGTCGCACGCTCGTGCGATGGAGCTCTTCGCTCAGATACCCACCCACAAGACCTAAAGTAACGAATAAGGCGCCGTTGAGCCCCCACAACAGCCACGCGCCGTTTAAAGGGGACACAAACAGTACGATCGCAAACCCCACCGCCGCAGAGAATGCCGAGAGGAGCGCCGCTCTTTGGTACAAAATCAATGCGACTGAAAGTATTTGCACCAGATAAAGCAAAGAGTAGAGGTTTTCTTTGCCCGCCGAGAAGTAGATCCAAACTGAAATTAGTACAGCATCAAAGACAATGTGGAGGTTCACCACCCAAGAACCACCTCGAAGCTTCCCCACGGGCAAGGCGGCCAACATATTAAAACCAAAACCAGCAGCAAGCAGACAATAGCCAATGAAAAATGAAGGCCCCGTCACCGTGGATTGAAAGAGCTGACTTAAAACCCCTAGAAACAGAAGCAAGTAAAGAACACCCAGGCGAGCGAACATCATCGATTGCAGTGATTCACTCACTGTCGGGTAGCCCGGATCTCCCGGCCCCAATGTGGACCATCTCCATCGCTTAAGCATTTTTATTGTCCCGCAACCTTGTCTGCCAATTGAAACACAGGCAGGTACATGGCCACCAAAAGAAAAGCCACCATAACCCCAACAACTACGATGATTGCAGGCTGCAACATTCCGGTGATAGCGCCTATTGCATCGTCTACTTCGTCATCGTAGATAGCAGCGACTTTTAGAAGCAATTCATCCAAGCGGCCGGTCATTTCTCCAATATTCACCATGTGGATTAGCATCGGAGGAAACAAACCTTTGGCTGCTAAACCTTGCGCAATGGTACGCCCCTCTTGAACGAACGTTGCGGTGGCCGTTATGGCTCCTCGAATCGCCAGGTTGCCCATTAATTTTGAACAGATTTCAAATGCAGTCAGAAGGGGAACCCCACTGGAAACCAGAGTAGACAAGGTACGCGTCAGCTGAGCTACGGCCGATTTAAGCGCCAGACTTCCGAACAAGGGCACTCTGAGTACAATAGGATCCCAAACCGCCCTAAACTGCGGCGTCTTATAAAGTGCCATTCCGGCCACCAAACCAGCGCCAGCCACACCAATCGCTACCAGAAAATTTTCCTGAGCCCATTTCGACATGGCCATTACGGCTAAGGTCAACTCTGGAAGCTGAGCATTTCCATCAGAGTAAAGTTTTGCAATTTCAGGAACCACCTTTACCAACAAAAATACCAACACGCCAAAAGCCACCACAAGAGTGATGGCTGGATAGGTCAATGCGCCAATTACCTTTGCCCTCAGACGCTCTAGTTTCTCCAACTGCGCTCCAACCTGTCGCACGGCTTTATCCAAAGTACCGCTCACCTCACCCGCTTCAACGATTCGAACAAAGAACTCTGAAAATACCTTCGGGTGTTTCGACATGGCAGCGGCCAAACCACTCCCGCCCTCGATATCGCTTTTCATTGCCGCTAATACAGTTTTCAAGCCGCCGGCTCTTTCCTGAGCGTGAAGAATCTCCAGGCACTGAACAATGGGCACGCCGGAATCGATCAATGAAGAAAATTGGCGAGTGAACAAGATGAGCTTTTTTAGAGAAACCTTCGGCGAATTGAAACCCGCAAACGCCTTGTTTAACGATCCAAATGAACTTGGATTTGCTTCCGGTGCAGGACTTACCGATTCAGGCCGTACTTCCATCGAGCGAATTCTTAGTCGCGCTTCTGTCTCATCGAACGCCTCAACAACACCTTCGACGCGTTCCCGTTGCCTTGTCGTGCCGACATATCGGTACTTCATTTTGACCCTTTTTCCTGTTTAACCCGCGCGCCGAGCCGGTGTACGTAAGGATTTAATGAGTTCATCAGGCTCTTGGCTTGCTGAAACTGCTTCTTCCGCAGTGACCGTGCCATTTTTAACCAGATTCACCAAAGCCTGATTGAAAGTGATCATTCCCGAGGTGTCTTGTCCCACCAACATCGACGATTGAATTTGAAATAGCTTGTTCTCTCGAATGAGGTTTCGAATCGACACATTCGGAACCATCACTTCTGCAGCCAATACCCGACCTTTGCGATCGGCTCGTTCCAGAAGCGACTGAGAAATAATCCCTTCTAGACACATGGATAACTGCAATCGAATCTGATCTTGAGCATCCGCAGGAAAAACCTGAATAATTCTGGTAATACTTTGAAACGCGTTGTTCGTATGCAATGTACTAAAGACCAAGTGTCCGGTCTCGGCCAACGACAGAGCCGTTTCAATCGTTTCTTTGTCGCGCATCTCCCCAACTAGAACAACGTCCGGATCTTCACGAAGCGCTGCTCTTAGCGCGGTAGCAAAGCCTGAGGCATCCTGGCCAATCTCGCGCTGATTCACCAAACTACTACGATGCGAGTGAATGTATTCGATGGGATCTTCAATCGTAATAATATGCAGATTCGACGTTTCATTGAGAGCGTCGATCATCGCGGCAAGAGTAGTAGTTTTTCCACTCCCAGTCGCTCCCGTCACCAGCACCAAGCCTCGAGGCCGCCGCATCAAAGTTTGAATAACGGGGGGTAGGCCGAGCGTTGAGAGGCGCGGTATTTCAAATGGAATGTGACGAAACGCTCCGGACACGGAACCGCGTTGAAAAAAGAAATTTGCCCTAAATCGAGCGACGTCCCTAATTCCAAACGAAAAGTCAATTTGGCGTCCCTCTTCAAGAGCGGCCTTTTGAGAGTCAGTGAGCACAGAGTAGCAAAGTTCTTTCGTGTCTCCCGGCGAGAGCACCGGTGTCTTCGCCCGTAGAATCCGGCCATTTACGCGAAATGCAGGAGGACTTCCCGACGTAATGTGCATATCGGAAGCTTTGTGCTCAAGCATGGCCCGTAGCAAACTGGACAAAGTTACCATTTTATAGATCTCCGTCAGGGCGTGAATTATTAAGCACTTCTTCCAAGGTCGTTTCTCCTCGGTAAAGCTTCATCAAGGCATGCTGTCGAAGTGTCGTCATTCCGTCTTCGATTGCAGCTTTTTTAAGATCATCAGCGTTTGCACCTTTGATAATGAGTGTGCGCAACTTCTCCGACATGGGCATAACCTCAAAAATCCCACACCGCCCTTTAAAACCAGTACCACCGCACTTCTCACAGCCCTTCCCTCTTTTCGGCGCAATGGTCTCAAGCCAGTGTTCGGGCACTTCAGCCTCAATGAGATTTTCCCGCGTGATTCGCGTGTCAGGCTCTTTGCACTTGTCGCAGATAACTCGAATGAGTCTCTGCGCTTGAACTAAAATAAGCGAAGCCGTGATTAGAAATGGCTCAATCCCCATGTGAATTAGGCGAGAGATCGTGCTGGGGGCATCGTTTGTATGAAGCGTTGAAAACACCATATGACCTGTAAGCGAAGCCTTGATGGCGATTTCAGCAGTCTCGGTGTCGCGAATTTCTCCAACCATTACAATATCGGGGTCCTGCCGTAGCAGGGACCGAAGAGCCGCAGCAAACGTTAGCCCGATGCTTTCTTTCGCCTGGGTTTGGTTTACGCCGGGCATATTGTATTCGACCGGATCTTCTACCGTAGAGATATTCACATCTCCGCTGTTTACCTCTGAGAGCGCTGCGTACAGCGTAGTTGACTTTCCACTTCCCGTAGGACCAGTCACAAGGAGCATCCCGTAGGGCTGTTGGCACGCTTTCTTAAAGCTCTTTAGCTGGTCTTCTTCAAAACCCACTCCCTTGATATCAGGCGATGTATTTCCCTGATCCAAGATACGCATGACGACTTTCTCACCAAAAATCGTTGGCAGCACGGAAACGCGGATATCAATTCTCTTGTCTTTCGTTTTAACGCTTAGACGCCCATCCTGGGGCAGACGTTTCTCGGAAATATCTAGCTGTGCCATTACCTTAATTCGCGCTGGGGTAGCTGCGATCATTTGCGCCGGCAGGCGCATCACCTCGGTGAGACTTCCATTGAGACGAAAACGAATCCTCAAATAATTTTCAAAGGGCTCTACGTGGATATCGCTGACCTTACGTTTAATGGCTTCGACAAAGAGTTTGTTTATTAAGCGAATGACCGGCTTGTCCGAGCCTCCACCAGCAGCATCCACCTGAACAGCCGTCTTCTTCTCGCCAGACTCAAAATGGACTGAACCTTCGGGTTCTTCGTTTTGATCCAAGCCGTCCATTGCGATGGGTGCATCGCTGACATTGCCTTCTTTCTTATAAGCCTTCTGAATTAATCCTCGAATAGCACTTTCCGTCGACAAATAGACGTTTACTTCCATATTGCAAAGGAAACGCAAGTCATCCACAGCAGCTACATTGGTTGGATCCGAAATCGCCACGTTGATGTGTGTGCCCTCAATACCGAGTGGCACCAAACCGTGCTTCTCACAAAGATTTACAGGAACGAGTTTTATTACTTCTTCAGAAACCTCTACGTCCTCTAGAGATATTGCAGAAATTCCGTATTGCTGGCTGAGGAAAGTTACTAAAACGTTCTCATTTACATGGCCAAGCTGCACTAGAGCGGAAGACAAGCGAATCTGGTTCTCCTTTCGGAGTTCCATCGCTTGGCTGAGCTGATCGGCGGTCACTACTCCCCGCGCAACCAACAAATCTCCGAAACGGCCCGCTGACATGCGTATCCTTGAACGAGGTTTTTTGGGATTTAGATTGGAAAATAGGTAAAAAGCGGATCTTCTTGATTATAACGTAGCCGGGCGCAGATGAAAACCGAACCGAACGCTCTTTAATCGACTCAGTGGGCTATGAGTGTTTTACCGGTCATTTCGGCGGGCGCCGCAACGCCCCACAAATCGAGAAGCGTCGGTGCAATGTCACAGAGTCTTCCACCACTTCGAAGGGGATGTTTTCCCCCTTTTGGGTCAAAAACAATAAACGGCACTGGAAGCAAAGTATGGGACGTTAACGGCTCACCGTTGTCCGCCTGCATCATTTCGCAGTTTCCATGATCCGCTGTCACCACCACAAACGCGCTGGCTCCAATGGCCCATTCAAGAATTCTTCCCAGACAACCATCGACTACCTCCACAGCGTCAATGGCCGCACGCAAATTCCCCGTATGACCCACCATGTCGCAATTTGCATAGTTCACCACAGCGAATCGGTAGCCGCCAGATCCTAACTCCTGCAAGAGCTGATCGGTAACTTGGACCGCGCTCATTTCGGGCTTCAGATCGTATGTCCGCACTTCCCTCGGAGACGGCACCAGAACCCGTTTCTCTCCATCGAAAACTCGCTCTTCACCACCGTTGAAGAAGTAAGTCACGTGAGCGTACTTTTCCGTTTCCGCAATACGGAGCTGCTTCCATCCCTGCTTGCTAACAAACTCGCCTAGGGTATTTTCTACTTTTGGCTTCCCATAGGCGAAAGGGAGCGGAAAAGAGGCATCGTAAGGGGTCATCATGACAAACCCGGACAATGCTGGAGCTGCACCACGAGGAAACGAGGAAAACTCCGGCTGCGTAAAGGCGCGCGTCAGCTGCCGAGCCCGATCTGCCCGGAAATTAAAAAATATAATCCCGTCGCCGGATTGCACTCCACCATAGCCACTACGCGTCGCGGGCACTACAAACTCATCAGTTACCCTCGAGTCGTAAGACTGCTCGAGATAAGCAAGCGGTTCTTTGAAATGGTTATCGGCCTTTCCCTGAGCGATCGCCTTAAATGCGGCCTCCGTGCGCTCCCAACGATTGTCCCTATCCATGGCGTAAAAACGCCCTTGCACAGTAGCGATGGTGCCGCGGCCCGTATCTCGCAAGAACCCTTCCAAGCGACTTAAAAACTCCCGCCCTGAGGTCGGCGAGGTATCACGACCGTCGAGGAAAACGTGAATTGCGATATTCTCAATGCCTTGCTTCACTGCCAGCTGTATCAACGCAAAGAGATGACTTAGGTGACTGTGTACACCGCCATCCGAAACCAAGCCCATTAGGTGGAGTGTGTTTTTCGCGCCCGAAGATTTAATTCCCTCGATAAGCTTCAGAAACACGGGGTTAGAAAAAAAACTACCCTGATCGATTGCGTGACTAATCAAAGAAAAGTCTTGGTAAACCACTCGACCCGCGCCAATATTTAAATGGCCCACTTCGGAATTTCCCATAAAACCAAGAGGCAAACCAACATGACTCTCCGAAGCATCCAACTCAGTATGCGGAGAACCTTTCAATAGGCCGTCGAGAGTGGGCGTTTTAGCCAACGCAACTGCGTTATTTTCCGAGCGAGGGTTGATGCCAAAGCCATCCAGGATGACTAATAAAACAGGGCGAGCTTTCGAATCGGTACTCATATTCGCTTGGGAAGCTATCTCAAAAGAGGTTGAAAAACCATACCTCTTACGAATAACTTAATGTCCGGGGTTAGGGGAAAAACAAATGATCAGCTTTCAGCTCAGTGAAGAACAACAAGCCTTAAAAGAAATGGTTGCGAAGTTCGTTCAAAACGACGTTCTTCCGGTCGCCGCCAAGTATGATGAAAGTGGTGAGTTTCCCATCGAGGTGATTCGCAAGGCCTGGGAACTGGGAATTATGAACATCACGGTCCCCCAGAAATTCGGGGGTCTGGGACTTGGGGTCACTGACGATGTGATCATCAACGAAGAACTCGGCGCGGGGTGTTTAGGGATAACAACAAGCGTCGCCGTGAATACACTGGCGCTCTACCCTATTTTACTATTTGGCACTGACGACCAAATCAAAGAATTTATCACTCCGTTTCTTGAAGCCCCACTTCTAGCGTCTTTTTGCCTCACTGAACCCAATGCAGGTTCAGATGCAGGATCACTGTCCACAACAGCGCGGGACGAAGGCAGCCACTACGTCATCAACGGCTCAAAAATGTGGATCACCAACGCTGGCCATGCCTCACTATTCTCGGTTTTCTGCACCGTGGATAAAGGCCTAAAGCAAAAGGGCTTGATCTGTTTAGCGGTACCCGCAAATCTCCCCGGTATTCATTTAGGCAAAGCCGAAAACAAACTGGGACAAAGGGCATCGGATACGCGGGCCATCACATTTGAGAACGTGAAAGTCCCCAAGAAGAATCTCATCGGAAAAGTGGGTGAAGGCTTCAAAGTCGCCCTAAAAACTCTCGATCGCACTCGTCCCCCCATCGCTTCCAGCGCAGTGGGTGCGGCGCGCTCCGCTCTGAATCACGCAATTAAGTACGCAAAAGAGCGCAAGCAATTCAATCAACCCATTGCGAATTTTCAAGGCATTCAGTTTATGCTGGCCGACATGGCGACTAAAATCGAAGCCGGTCGCTCACTTTGCTACCGTGCGGGGTCCCTACTGGATGAAGGCCACGAAGAGGCAGCAAACCTAGCGTCTTCCCATGCCAAACGATTTTCCGCCGATATGGCCATGGAAGTCGCAACCGACGCGGTACAGATTTTCGGTGGCTACGGCTACACCAAGGAATACCCTGTAGAAAAAATCATGCGCGATGTGAAACTCGTTCAAATCTACGAAGGAACTTCGCAGATTCAAAGAGTCGTAATCGCCCGACACCTCTTGAAAGACTAGGAGCCAGTATGAACCTATTTGTTCTACTCAAACAAGTTCCCGACACCGAGACCAAAATTCGTGTCACCGCAGATGGAAACTCTATCGAGAAAACCGACATCAAGTGGATTCTCAATCCCTATGATGAATTTGCGATAGAAGAGGCCATCAAGACCAAAGATAAGCTCAAGGAAGGCTCTGTAACCGTAGTAAGTGCCGGCCCCGATCGAACAGTTGAAGCACTTCGCACAGCGGTTGCCATGGGCGCGGACAACGCTATCCACATCAAAATGGACGAGAGCGCCGACACCTACCTAATCGGCAAGGCGATCGCTGAGGTCTGCAAAAAGGAATCTGCCGGACTCGTTCTTGCCGGGAAACAGGCAATTGACGACGATCAGGCAGCGCTTTTTGGTTTTGTCGCAGAGTTCTTGGACATGCCTTCCGTTTCGGTGGTGGTGAAACTCGACATCGCGGCAGACAAGAAATCACTTCGCGCTGAGCGAGAAGTAGAAGGCGGAACAAAGCACATTGTTGAGTGTCCATTGCCTGCAGTGATCGCGGTCAACAAAGGGATTAATACACCTCGCTATGCGAGCCTTCCGGGCATCATGAAGGCCAAGAAGAAGGAAATTAAGACTTACACACTGGCAGATTTAGGTTTGGGCGCGGAAACTGCTCGAACTAAAGATTCAGCCTACGCGCTTCCGCCCGATCGAAAGGCCGGGATTAAAATTGCGGGAGATGCCGCCGCCCAGGCGAAAGAACTTGTTCGTTTGCTTCGCGAAGAAGCAAAAACGATCTAAATTTCAAGGAGAATGAAATGGCAGCCGAAGTCGCACTCATTGGCGAACTAAAAGATGGGCAAGTAAAGCGGGTAACTTACGAAATCCTTGGGGAGTGTTTGCGCCAAGGGCTCGAGCCGACTGTCATTCTTCCGGGACACGGAGTTGCAGACAGCCTAAAGGACGAACTCGGCCAGCACGGCGCCGCGAAGGTGGTGTTCTTAGAGGCCGACGCGCTCAAAGAGTACAGCACCGAAGGGTTTGCGAATGCCCTCTTTGCCTTTCTTTCTGCCAAGAAGCCTGCGGCCATCATCACGGGCGCTACATCTCAAGGGAAAGATTTCCTGCCAAGGCTAGCGGCGAAATTTTCTGTGGGCATGGCTGCTGACTGCACTGAGTTTAAGGCAGATGGCACCTCTTTCACGGTTCGTCGGCCCGTTTACGCAGGCAAGTGTTCAAAGGCCGTGCAATTCACCCAAGGACCCGCGGTTTTTTCTGTGCGACCAAACGTACTAGCTGTAAGCACAAGCCACGCAAAATCGGCTTCAGTGGAAAAAGTAGCAGCGGTAGCCGGGAATATTCGCGCAAAGATTGTTCAGGTCCAGGCGTCTAGCGCAAAGAAAGTGGAGCTTACCGAGGCAGATATTATTATTTCCGGTGGGCGCTCCTTAAAGAGCGCCGATAACTTTAAAATTATTGCTGACTGTGCTGCTACCGTGGGAGCTGCAGTGGGAGCTAGCCGCGCTGCTGTAGATGCGGGCTACGCCTCGCACGATATGCAAGTGGGACAAACGGGCAAGACCGTAAGTCCAAAGCTCTATATTGCTTGCGGAATATCAGGGGCCATTCAGCACTTAGCCGGAATGCGCACCTCTAAGGTAATTGTGGCGATCAATAAAGATCCGGAAGCGCCGATTTTTTCAAAAGCGGACTACGGAATCGTTGGGGACCTTTTTGAAGTAGTTCCTCTGCTCACCAAAGAATTCCAAGCGCTAAAAGCCAAGTCCTAGGGATCCCAAAAGGGAATGCGACTTACCCGCTACCGATCGGGCCCGGAATACGACGGGCACTTCTGGAGGGCGGATTAGTTGGTTGGGGCTTCTCGACGGATTATGGTCCCTTGACTGCCCGCAGGGCTTCCGCCGTGGCTTACGCCGCCTACTCCGCTCGCTCCGCCCTGGCCTCGAAGCGAACTGGCCGTTCCTACGGCGCCGCTGGAGGCGGCACCGAGATTTGCTCGAAGTAGGCAGTACTTTCTTTCGAAATTTTCTCGGTCGATGGTCTTTCCATCCGGGTTCATTACTAAAGCCACCGCCAAATCAGGAGAGGGGGCCACTCCAAGCTCCGCTGCAGCTTGAGCAAGAGTTAAAGGCTTTCTGTACTCTTCGGCCATGTCGAACACCACGGGCAATGAGCTGGTTTCGCTTTCGTCAGGATCCTGCAAATGAGAACCCGTGATGGCTTTTGCGGAAGCAAAGCGCGCCGAATCTGCAACCTTCCGCGCTTTATACTCGCCATTGCGCGAGAAAAAGCGGGAATGAAAGCTTTGATTGGGCCCATCGAGAGCAGATATCGCTGCAAAGTGGTCTTGATAGGGCTCGCCTTTGCCGAAATTGCGCCTGTCCCCACCATGGAAACCATTGGCGTGGCATTTCATGCAACGATCCGGTGAGACAACGGACTTTCCTGCATCAATCGCAATTTCCGCAGGTGCCGCCCGAGCGCGATTGCCTTTTCCATCGGCCAAGTAGAAGCCCATAAAGTTGTTGCACTTAGTAAAAATAATCTCACTCGCATCGGCAGTGAAATTAATTCCCTGGGAAAGAACGTCCCTAGACTCTGCGTTGCTTCCCGAAGTGGGATGCTCAATAAAATCGTAGCTTCGATAAAACGATGAGCCCACGGAGTTCGCTCTATTTTGGACTTCGAGAACACGCTGTGGGTTCACGCCAACTGCAGACTCCTTATCCGCACCTTCTCGCGGGCCAACGACCGCGATTCTATCAATGCGACGGCCCGTTAAATCAAACTCATTTTGTTGATCTGACTGCACACCTAGCTGGCGCGAAAGCCCATCAATGTTGTTACTCAGTCCCTGAACAGAATAATAAACTTCAGGCGTCATCGCCCGAGAAACGAGCCAGTCAACTCGCGCAGGCGCCCGATTATCGCCACACGAGTAGGGATTCTCATTCAGCAAGGTAGCGAGGCGGGCATTCTCGATAAAGCCGTTTAAATTTTGAGTGAAGGTCCCATCTGCAGCTGAGCCACCCGGGGGGATGCGAATAGGTGTGCAAGAGTTGCTCAACATGTTCAACGTCCAAGAAAGGGCAGCCGTACGAATCTGCTCTTTCGGAAAGTTTTTGTACTTAGCACCTGATGGCGTCACGCCGGCTGAAAGCCCTTGCCGATCTAAAATCTGCGCGGTCAAAGTCCCAAAAAATCCCGAGTTTGGAGCGTTTCGAGCCAAGAACCGCAAAACCTCTGCCCTTGCATTGCCTGCAAAATTATCTAAGTTTTGAAAATAGAACTCCACAAATTGGCGATGCAACACGGGATCCGTCTGAGCCAGATTATTCCCAAATCGATCTCTTAGATCGCCCGAAGAAATCGAAACAACCTCCGCCCGACCAAACCGATCCACGCCCACTAGAGCATTGCCCGCCGTACGAATTCGCGAAAACCCAGGAATGCGCTGCTGATTGCCTAGGTCGATTCCACGATTAGAGTTGTTCACATTGTTTTGAACAATGCGCACATTATTGCGCACTAAGCGGCGCCCGCGATTCATGAGGACAAAATTTCTATTGAACTGGCGGTTCTGAATGCGAATCTGACGACGCTGCTGGCGAATGAACCGACGCTCGGCGCTGACTTCCACTGGGTAAAACAACTCAACTCCCAGAAGGGCCAGAACCAGAACTAAGCGCTTAAATCCCCCGTGCAAAGGCATCATAGGCATCATCCCGTCAGAGCTAATACTTTGAAAATGCATACCCCACACCAAAGACGAACGGCCCTCCTGGCATCAGAGTAAAGCTGGGCAAATGCAAGGAGTTGGGTACGATAAAAGGGCCTGTATTCAGTATACTTTGAAACACACTGAATACGCCAATAGAGCCGACAGTGTGTACAGAACGGAATACACCCCCTGTACGAACTACTTACACGTCGCGTCGGTTCTTTCCTTCAAGGGTTGCCGCTTCGAGGACGCCTGGCCCTGTCTTGCCTGGAGCGGGGTCTGGAGAAATTCCTTCTGGTGAATTGGGCGCCATACCCGAAGGGATCGCGCACCGACTTTTAATTTCTAATATTGCGCCTCTGGCTCGGCTCGCGGAAGGCGCCTTGCTGCTTCGACCAGATGCGTGCCCGCTCGACGCCCTGTCGGGTATGGCGCCCAATTCACCAGAAGGAATTTGTCCAGAACCTACTCTAAAAGATTTGCAAGTCAGCTGGGTCCACCGCCCGCTGGCACCGCAGGCTGCCTAGCGAATGGGCGTCGAGCGGGCAACTATCAACTCAAAGCTAGCACTCGTCTTCCGCGAGCCGAGCGGGAGGAAAACAAATAGAAATTCAAAATCCCGTGGCGGACCATTTGATAGGTAGTCGCAGGTACCAGCAGGCGTTGGCCCCAGCTGACTTGCAACTCCTCATTTAGAACTAGCTTCGGAGTTGCGCTTTGCACGGTTTCTATGAAGAAACTCATTGAGTAGGAAACCTACCGCAATCAAAAGGAAGGGCCGAAAGTATTCATAAAGGGTCATCTTTTCCATGACTAGATATATAGGGCGCACGAGCAGTTTGTGCAACGGTCTGTCTACTGAACTCCGGGACCCCGCTGGCCCCATAGGTTGCCGAGAGAGATTCCAAACTGCAAACCTACAGATTGTTGTCGTCCTAGAGAGGTTTCAGCATTTTGGATAATTGCCGCGGCAGTGAAGCGTAAAATGGAGGAGATTTTGCCAAGTCCCACCTCTGTTTGGATGCGCAGTCGAGTGTTGCTAGTAATTGTGAGTGATGAACGGTCTTGTGGCGTGGGAATGTCGTGTTCATAGCTGGCTTCTAGACGAAAGAAGAATCGCTTGCTTGCCCGCGCGTTGCAGGCAACTCGGCCCCCGAAGAACGGCATGGTGAGACTTTGCACCGCAACGTTAGAAAGTGTGGGTGCCGCCGAGACAAAAGTGTTCTGTCCCACTCCGCCGATAAATCCCAGTTCAAAGAATTGGGATCGCAAATTGATTCCACCTGTAACGGTTGAGAGTGAAGCAATATCTTGGGAAATACGCGCAAGTGAGGGCGAATCCCAATTCATCAATTGCAATTGCGACTGCACAGTAAATAGCCACGCGGGTGCGACCGCGAATTCAAAGGCGGGCGAAATCGTCAAAGCAGGTTGGCTGACAATGACTGCATTTACGGCTTGATCGTAAGTGGTAAGGCGAGAAAAACTTGCGCCGACACCAAGTCTGGCGACGGTATCAAAGCCCAGTTCTTCGCCATAGCAAGCTGTGCTATAGAGAAGTAGCGGTGCAAATAAAATGCTGCACCGAGTTATAAGCCTTTGAATACACTATTAAATATCGGAATAAACTGAACATCCCTTTAAGAAGCTAAAGATGGATAAACTCAAAGTAGTCGTGGTGGCCGCGATTGTGAAACGGGGCGGAAAAGTGCTTCTGGCGCGCCGCAAAGACGGCAGTTTAACCGGGTATTGGGAGTTCCCCGGGGGTAAAATAGAAGCTGGCGAGTCGCCCCAAAAGGCGTTGCGTCGAGAAATTCGCGAAGAATTGAGCGTAGATTCCGAAGTGGGTGCATTCTACGGCGAGTCAGAGCACCTTTCGTCGACCGGGCGAATCCGGCTTGAGTTCTACCGCTGCGCGTTAGCGGGTGAGCCGGTAGCCGGTGAGGCACATACAGAGCTAGCATGGGTAGAGGTCGCCGATTTGCCTACCTATCAGGTGGCTCCGGCAGATATTCCGATAGTCCGCCAGCTAGTTGAGGAAGAAAATGAAGCTTAAAGTGACGGTTTGGCTACTGGTGTTGGCAGGTTGTGCCAGTTCGCTTCTGGCGCCCCGAAACTTGCGCGAAGCAGACTTCGTAGAAAAAACCAAAGTGAAAGCCGGTACGGCCTATACACAGGCTCTGCGTTGGTTCGATAAAAACCTGCGGTCCGTTCCCGGTGCCGTAAGGGTGCAAGACCTAGAAAGCGGACGCATCCAGACTCACGGGGCGTATCAGTGCAATAGCTTTCGAAGGGAAAATGAAATAAAAGAGTACTACCTCGCCTTCCAGTTGGATTTTGAGGCAGGTCCCCATTTTTTCAACCTGCACTTTACCAACCTTAGAATGGAAAATGACCAAGGAGAGCTGGTGCATAAAGCAGATGCCCAGCTGAGTGATGCTGCGAATGTGGCACGTATTGAACCCTGCTTGAAGAAAATGGTGGCGGCCCTGGCAAAAGCGGTTGAGAGTACAACCCTTACCTGGTAAGCGTCACCTCGAGATTGAATGAATAAAGAAGAAAACGTCGATTCCCCATCCTCCAGCGAGCCCATCGATTGGGCCACACTCGGCCTCTCGGCGGAGCTCTTAAACCGGATACGAGAGGTAGGCTTCAAAGAGCCTACTCCAATCCAGGTACGATCTATTCCAGTTGCACTAAAAAAACGGGATCTCATCGCGGGTGCTCGGACTGGTTCAGGAAAGACCGCTGCCTTTAGTTTGCCTATGATTCAGCAGTTTGTCGGGCGCAAAGGAACCTACGGGCTAATTCTCTGTCCCACTCGGGAAATTGCTCTTCAGACACTTGAAACGCTGAAACTTTTTGGTGAGCCACTCGGGGTTACTTCGTGCGCACTCATCGGTGGCACTGATCTTAAGGCCGATGCACTCGCAATTAAAGCATCGCCGCATATCATCGTGGGTACGCCTGGTCGTATTTGCGATCATATTTTGCGTGGAAATCTTTGGCTGGAGTTCTTGGAAGTTCTCGTTCTAGACGAAGCGGACAAGATGTTAGACATGGGTTTTTCTAAAGAGCTAAACAATATCGTGGCTCAGACCCCAACGAGTCGCCAAACGCTCTTGTTTTCTGCAACCATTCCGCCGTCAATTGAACAGCTTGCGAAGAAAATTTTGCGTAACCCTCAACATATCTTGGTTGGCAAAACCGGTGTCACTGTGCCCGATAGCGTCGATCATGAAATTTTGTGGGTCAACGACCGCTCCAAGAAAAGAGAGCTTCTTCGCCTGCTACGAAGTTTCAAAGGTACTGTCATTATTTTCAGTCGAACCAAAGATGGAGCAACGCTCTTGTGGCGTTCTATTCATGCTGCGGGCATAGAAGATTCCACCTACATTTCTTCCAACAAATTGCAAATTCACCGCGAAGCCGCCCTCAAGGGTTTCAAAGAGGGTGAGTACAGAGTATTGGTTGCCACCGATGTTGCGGCACGGGGTATTCATGTCGAAAATGTTGGCTTGGTAATCAACTTTGATTTGCCCATAGAGCCCGAAGACTATGTTCATCGCATTGGCCGCACGGGCCGAAAAGATGCAAAAGGAATTGCGATTACCTTTTGCACAGGCGCCGACCTAAAGCAGGTGGAGGCGATTGAGAACTTCATTAAGGCGCGCATTCCCGAGCGCTTTACTTCCGACTTCGAGCCCCCGCAAAAACGATCTTCTTCTTCTGGCCCTGGACGCTCTTCTTCTCGCTCTGGGGGTGGATCTCGCAAGCCGGCGTCGGGTGGATCACGCGGCGCTCGTTCGGGATCTTCCGGGTCTCGTTCTTCGCGTGGACGTCGCTAGTCGCGGCTAAATGTAAGCTTTGCAGAGCCGGTTTCTTCGCCAGATAGTTCATCTACAAACACTTGAATTTGGGTGAGTCTGACCGCGATGTTTTCCGTCGTTAGACGCTTTTTGAATTCTGCCTCAAAATAGTAGGCTAAATGTTCACAAGTGGGGAATGCGCGCGTGTCAGGATCAAGCAATGGATCTGCATTCAAAAACTTGCCCTGCAAAGCAGAGACTGCAGGTTCAAGTACTGCTCTTAGGTGAGGCATGCTAGCAATTCTTCCTTGTTGAATTTCGCCGGTCACGCCCACTTCAATGCGCCAAATGTGCTCGTGGGCCTCTTCGCGTTCATCGAGCGAATGCTTGGCCCGGAGCTGAAACTTCAAAAACATTTCCAAAAAGCTCACGGTCAGCGCTCCCATTTTGTGCAAGCTCCCTGGCCCGGGCTTTCTTCCACCCGAACCTCGAGAGAGGTAATCAAACCGTAGCGTGGAATTGTAGACAGACTCAATTGAAGCAATCGAAGTACTTCGTACGACAGCGTTTCCACAGTAATGTTGTCGACGGGCAGTAAAACAATTTCGTCCGTGGGAAGCACGTAACGCTTGGAACAAAGTACAAACTCAGTTTCGGTGGGGGTTTGGGACCGAATGGAAAAGAACGGGCAGTTCTGCGCTAGCAAAACTTTTTCGTCCCAAGCATCGCAAATCGTCTTGAGTGCTTTTTTAAAAGCTTCAAACGGAATCATTTCTTGAAGTCCAATGGAGGACACTCCCACCTGAAGCGATGCCGTGTAACCGTGCCCATGCAGAGCTTCCTTGGTGCCATTAGGGAAAACGGTCATGTGGGCAGAGGCAAACTTAAGCGCTTCTTTGCGGACAGTGAGCTGGTGCAGGAAGGGGCTTTTCTTCTCCATGGGAGCCCAATTGACAAGATTGCCTAGGCGCTGTCAATCTTGCTGCGCAATGCCTTCTTTTTTTCCAAATAAAATCGCGTTAGTCACTGGAGCGGGTCGGGGGATAGGGCGCGCTTGCGCCGAGGCGCTCGCTGCGAGTGGGTGCCGTGTGGTTTTGGTGAGCCGTACTCGAGATCAGCTCGAGTCGGTAGCCCGCGAGCTTATTTCCAAGGGACAAAAGGCTTTGGTTTGTCCTGCAGACATCGCAGAAGAATCCGAAGTCGAGGCTCTTTTTCACAAAGTAAAAGAAGTTTGGGGAAGCGTGGATATTTTGGTTAATAATGCAGCCATATTCCACCGAGCGGAGATTGCCGATCATACAGCCAGAGAATGGGATGCTGTAATGGGCGTAAATGTACGAGGAAGCTTTCTCTGCAGCAGGCGCGTTTTCCAAGGCTGTCGAGATGAGAAGAAACCGGCGTCGATAGTGAATATTGCTTCATTGGCAGGCGTGCGCGGCACCCAAAAATTTCCGGGACTTGCTTCCTACGTCACAAGTAAGTTCGCCGTTGTGGGGCTTACCGAGGCGCTCGCAGTCGAGGGAAAGGCTTTGGGCATTCGTGCAAATTGCGTTGCTCCCGGGGCTGTCGACACCGAAATGCTCAGAAAAGCGGTGCCCGATCTAAAAACTCAGACAACACCGGCAGATATCGCAAAAACGGTGCTGCATCTGGCAAACACGCATCAGTCAGGCCATCTTAATGGTGCTGTGGTAGAGGTTTTCTCGAATCTCTAACTTCGTAGCTGTTTACACGACATAATTTCGTTAGGCCGCGTAGATTTGCTTACTTTTTGCAAGCTCGAGGCCTTTTTGAATAAGTGCCGAAGTCGTAGTGGGCTCGGTCTTCTCTAAGCGACGCAAGTTTTCCACAACGGCCTTTCGCCAATTTGCTTTTGGTACCTTTGGCGCGAGCTCCAAGAGCTCCAGTTGAAGAAGCCACTCATTTGCATGGTTACTCAGGATTTGGTCGGCGAGCTTGTCGACGGTCGCGACTTCTAGCACCTTCGACGTGGTACGGTACTTTCGAATCTGAGCGTACGTTTCAAATAGAGCGAGTTCACGATCGCTAAATTTCGAAGTCCTTGCGGGGCTCGAAGAGGCGGTTCCGACATGCATTTCTCCATAGGCTTCCCTATCGGCCGCGCCTCCACGAACGGAGAGAATTTTCTCGCCAACTGCCATGTCGAAGTCACCCCATTCGGGACGAAAGTATACTTGGCTTCCGCGAGTAACTCGGCAGTCTTTCCAAGTCAGCAAAAGGAGTTTTTCCTCAGCTCTTAACCAGCCTGTAAGCTTTCCGGCTACTGTAAAACCTGACTCAAAAACCAACGCAGCCGATCTGCCTGGCTCTAATCCCATTTTTTCAAGTTCGGCATTGGTGAGTTCGCACATCGGTTTTAGTGGGGCGCCTTTCCACCGACCTAAAGGGGAGCTAAACCCCGTGGGATGGTGCTCTTTGCCGTGTCCTTCGAGTTGGGCACTGCCCAGCGAAAGCTGCACGGGACCCGTGTAGCGCAAAAACTCGGCTCGGTTGTTCTCTCGGGCAAAGTCCTGAAGGGTGCCGCTCATTTCAAGGCCAGAGTCTAGTTCAGTAGTAGTAACTGTGGCGGCTTTTTGAGCTTCCTCTAATCCCGCAATTCCCCCCTGAACAAAAGAAAGAGTTTTTTCAAATTCCTCTAGCACGTCGACAAGCTGTTCCATGTTCGAGGCTACAAACAGCTGTGGCTGAGGCTCAGTGATATTGTAGGGCGTATTTACACAATCCACGGACAGGGGAATTTTTCGAACTTTGTTCGAAAGGCAGTTCTGACTCTCTCCTACCGAAGACAAAAGCCCAGCGCCATAAATTTTCGGGGCGTCGATTTTACCCATTAGACCGTATTCCACAGTCCACCAATTCATTCGTGCCACTCTTGCCGCTTCGGAAATATTCTGAATTGATCGAGTGACTTCAATCAGTCGTTGTTCGGCTTCTACGATTTGCTCAGGCTTCGTATCTGGATTTTCTTTTATGTCACTAAGCAGGCGAATAGCCTCGTAGAGTCGCACATCTTCGGCTGAAAATATCGCTTTCTGCGCCATGGCGGCATAACGATGGAGGTAGCGCGCATAGGCCGCATCGGCCAAAATCGGTGCATGGCCGGCGGCTTCGTGCACAATATCTGGGGCAGGCGTGTACGCGATGTGCTGGATGGAGCGCATATCACACGCAATGGGCAATACCCCGCGCGCTTGAAAATCAAGAAAGGCAGCAGGGGGAATGAAGCCCTTCACTGCGACGGCTCGCCAACCAAGTTTGCTCAAGCAGGCGTCTATATCACTTATGCGTGGAATTGCATCGGTTCGTATCCCGGTGGCCTTCAAGCCTTCGAGATAAATTCCAACGCCATGTTTACTAAAGAAGGCGCAGTTTTGCCGCATGATGAAACGCCATGCTGCATGATCCTGCGCCGTATAGGCGTCGTAGTCCTGGTGTGCAATGTAACGCTGTAAGTATGCCGGGAGCCCCCGGTTGATTGAACCCATTCCCTACCCCCTATCCAACCGGTTTTTAGGGTCTCATCAACTTGGGAAAAAGGGAAGCCTTGCCGCCGTGTTCAAAGCTGGCCAGATAAGGGAGTGCGGGGTTCGTTTAGAATGTCGTAATTGATAGCCGACAGAAGCAGTTGAATTCCAATGAGTATCGGCAGGGTGGCTATCATAACAGTCCCTACCGGCGAAGTTCTGCCGGCGTGGGCATTTTCCCACCACGCGGACGCTCCGAAGACTACCCCAAATAACGGCAAGAAAATTCCCGCCACCAATTGCACCGAGCCCAAATTAAAGTCGCGTAAGAAATAGTTGTAAAAAATCCGTTTCGAAAAGCAACGAAGGTGTTTCAAGCTAAATGAAAAGAGAACTTTGGAAATGCGCAGACCACTGATCTCTGAGCCGTACCTGCAGCGCATGGGCACATCGACAACAACGGCTCGCAAAGTGCTGAGTCTAAAAAGCATATCGCTTTCAAAGAAGTAAGTTTTGTCTACTTTGAATGCCGGCAGAAGAGGAAGCAGGTCCGCCTGCAAGGCAATAAAGCCGTTGGTGGGGTCCATAATGCGCCAGTAGCCGCTGGAAATTTTAGTAATGAACGAAAGAGCAGCATTTCCCCAAAGCCGAAGGGCGGGCATGGAATTAAGAAACTCTGGGGCAAAAAACCGGTTTCCCTTGGCGTAGTCTGCCCTTCCTTCAATGAGCGGTCGAATGAGCATGGGAATTTTGGCAGGGTCCATTTGTCCGTCGCCATCTATTTTTACTACTACCTTGGCGCCTTCACGATGAGCCTCGAGAAAACCAGTCATGGTTGCACCGCCCACCCCTTGGTTTTCGGCGTGATAAAGCACCCTAACCCTCGGATCGCGGCACTGGTCCTCGACCCACTTTCCGGAATGTTCCGGGCAAGCATCATCCACTACATAGATTTTAGAAACCTCCGGACCAATTCCAGCTAGGACCGGCAGAATCCACTCTTTCACTTTATAAGAGGGAAGGATGACAGCGACCATAAAGAGGTTCTACCATTGCAGCCAAACTATGGCGATACGTACGAAGATTGGCCCCAATGTGCTCTACTGGATACTCTTGTGCAGCTTGGGTGCGGCGGGATTGGTACAGACCTTTACGCAATACCCGTTTCAGGCGCCTGATGAGCGCACGCATTGGTTGGCGGGAGTGCAACGGACCTATGCCTGGCTCCCAGGCGGGGTTCAGGCTGGGGCAAGGCTAAGTGCCTTGCCGGATCATTTTGGTTTTGGGCGCATTTCTAGGCAGCGAGATCAGAAAAATACCCCGGGCAGTTTTGAACAGTCCCTATCGCTTTCCGGAGTCGAGGTGGATCCGAAGTTGAACTATGGGTTTTTCTTAAGCTACCCCGGTGTCACCGCGGCTATTCTTTTGAGTAAAATATTTCCACTTTCTGACCTGACAACCTTTTACCTTGCGCGGTTTTTTCAAGGTTTGCTTGTTCTTGCGGCGATGGGGGCTTTGCTAGGAGTCATTCTCAAATCCGCAAACCCCGAAACTGGGAAACGTACTTGTTGGATATTGGCATCGTTTCTTTTTCTCTCTCCCATCGGTCTGCAACAAAGTTTTGCTGTTTCAGCCGATACCCTTACTTTTTTGTTTGCCCTATACGTCGTTTACTCTCTTTGGAAGTTAGAGTTCACCAAGCTCGATGCCTTGGTTCTGCTTGCGATAGGAATTTCGGCGACAATAACTAAACCACCTTTGCTTGTTTCGCTGGTCGGGCTAGGTGTTTGGTTGCAGTTTAATCGATCCCTGTCAAAGAGCCAGACCGCGTGTTTATGGGGAGTGGTGGGCTCTGTTGTTGTCGTTACCGCGCTGGCTTCTTGGTTGAGCGTTTCAAAGACGGTTCCGTTGGATCGAGCGAGTCCGGGTGCCCAGATTACATTTTTACTCGGCGATCCTTTGGCTGGTTTGCTTTATTTGTGGAAGGGAATCTGGGCCGAGGCAGCAAGGCCGCGGAATCTTTCTTTGCTCCTAGGCGCACTAGATTTTAATCCCACATCGTCCGCTCTAGTGCTTCAGCGCGTGTATCAGTCGGCAGTGCTTGGCCTGTTCTTGCTAACGCTTTTGGCCAGCCGCAAGCGCTTGGTGTATCAGGGGCTGTCCCTTCCCGTGGCGAAACAAGTTTGTGCAGATGTGCTTTTTCTTTCATCCATTTTGGTGGGGTTATTGTTGATTGCCTTTTTCCTAGCTCTTTTCTGGACTTCTCCAAGAGCGCCCTCTCTCGACGGTATGCAGGCCCGCTACTACATTCCTGCCTACCTCTTTTTCCTCGGTTGGCTTGGGGCGCGATGGGACTCGATGATCTTGGTTCGGGGAAAGCTAAGCGTGGTGCAGGGCGAACTCTTTGAGGCAGTGGCTTATCTTTGGGTGGTTGGTGGCTTGGTGACGTACGTGTTTGAGCGAGGGTTTTCCAACTTAGTCAGGTATTTCTAGGGATGGTCTACTTCGATCCCCAGCAGCCTGCTTCAGCTCGCTTGACAGCGTTTCCGGCCGATTCGATAGTGTGAAGTTTTCACCAAAGGACCACCGTGCCTGTCGACCCAGAAATTGAACTTCGGATTCCCTTGCGGGATGAACCCGCGCCCGAGGTTTCTCTCGTGGTGCCTGCCTTGAATGAAGAAAAGACGATTGAGCTGTTTGTGGAGTGGTGCCAGCAGGGCCTGGAAAAGGCTGGGGTGAGCGGCGAAGTGCTCATAGTGGACAGTGGGAACGACCGAACCGCAGAGATCGCTCTTTCCAAAGGTGCGCGGGTCCTAAAAACCCCTAAGCGGGGACTTGGCCGAGCCTACATCGACGCTTTGCCTTTTGTGCGCGGGAAGTACCTGATTTTGGGAGATTGTGATTGTACCTACGATTTCCGTGAGATCAGCCCGTTTGTAGAGAAGCTCCGGGCCGGAAATGAATTTGTAATGGGTTCTCGCTTTCGGGGGTACATAGAGCCCGGCTCTATGCCGCCATTGCATCGGTACCTGGGGACTCCGGTCACCACATGGATTTTGAATCAGATTTTTTCTAGCCACTTCTCAGATATTCACTGCGGAATGCGGGCGATTACTAAAGCTGCCTTTGTTCAGATGCAGCTACGTTCACAGTCCTGGGAATATGCCTCGGAAATGGTGTTAAAGTCTGTGCGGATGCAGCTACGAACCACGGAAGTTCCTATTCGGTTCCTAAAAGATCGAGATGGACGTTTGAGTCATCATCGTCGGTCGGGTTGGTTGTCGCCTTGGAAAGCAGCCTGGATCAATTTGCGCGAGATGTTTGTTTATGGCTCAGACTTTTTTCTCTTTCGGCCGGGAGTCGTTCTCTTGGGCCTTGGAGCGAGCTTGGTGCTTCCGCTTTCTTTTGGACCCATTACCGTTGGTCCGATCCAGTTTTCTCTGTATTCCATGCTGCTGGGAATGTCGTTTGTGATTTTGGGTTTGCAGTGCGTGTTTTTAGGGATTTTGTCTAAAGTGTTTTTTGATTACTCCGGGCAAATTACCCCTCGCGTACTTGAGGCCTTTTCGTACACAAAGACGGTGCTTTGGAGTGCCACCTTGTTTGTGATTGGGGCTCTTCTGGCTGGTTTGCTTGCTGTGAGTTATGTGAAGAGTGGGTTTAAGCTATGGGCAGTGCCAGTCCCCTCAGGGTATTTGGCAGTAACTGGCTTAACCCTCATGATTTCTGCGTTTATGACCTTTTGTTTTGTACTTTTGCTTCACGGCTTTCAGCTCACCAAGCGCGAGGCGGTGAAGGAGTGAGTACACAAGTGCGCCAGGAGGCATTCGGTCAGGGATATTCGCTTACTTTTGTGGACCGTTTTGGCGTTTGGCTTTCGGCAAGGCAAGTAAAGCGTTGGGTGCCAAACTTTGAGGGGCTCTCGTTGTTAGATGCGGGTTGCGGATTCGACGCACGTTTGGCGAGGTCCTTTTTACCGCAAGTCAGCAAATTAACTTTGCTTGATGTCGATTTGGCAGCCGATCTCGATAATACCCCGAAGGTGGACTGTCTTCGGGGCGCATTGCCCGCCACGCTTGAGCGCGTGACGGATAGCAGTTTGGATGTGGTTCTTTGTTTGTCTGTGTTGGAGCATCTCTGGCAACCCGAAGTCGCGCTTGCGCATTTCCACAGAGTGTTGCGTCCTGGCGGTAAGTGTTTGATCAATGTTCCAAGTTGGCGGGGGAAATACTTCTTGGAGTACTCGGCGTTCCGGTTGGGCATGAGCCCAAAGGCGGAAATGGATGATCACAAAGCTTACTACGACCCCAGAGATTTGTGGCCGCTGCTGGTGAGGGCGGGTTTTATGCCGAGCCAGATCCAGTGTTTTAAACACAAATTCGGTTTAAACACCTTTGCCGTTGTTCAAAAGAAAGAAAAGGCCTGATGTCTGTTGAATCGACTGACGATTGGAACTTACACTGGGAACGTTACGCCCCTTCTGCGGAGATCAATCCGGCCCAGAAGTACCGACGAGACCTAGTTTTACAGGCGCTGTCAAAGTGTCAGCAAGATCGATTCCTAGATATTGGCAGCGGTCAGGGCGATCTGTGCTCTATTGTTCAATCTGTATTTCCCAAGTCTGAAATTCGAGGTTTGGAGCTTAGCGAAGTCGGCGTCCGTGAAGCGCAGAAGAAAGTTCCAAGGGGAATGTTTCTGCAACGTGACCTTACCGAAGTGGTTCCAGTTCCGGCCGCCTGGAGCGCTTGGGCAACGGTAGCGGTTTGCTCAGAAGTTCTTGAACACGTGGATGATCCGGGAAGTTTCTTGCAAGCAGTCGCTCCCTTTTTGGCGGCGAGCGCAAAACTAGTGGTTACCGTTCCGGCGGGCCCCATGTCGGCTTTCGATCGCCACATTGGTCACCGCAGACATTTTACCCCGGATTCCCTGTCCCATGTCGCTGCGGAAGGCGGATTCAAGGTAAAAAGTATTTGCTCAGCCGGCTTTCCATTTATGAATTTGTACAAACTCATCGTAATTTTGCGGGGCAAGAGGCTGATTGAGGACGTCGCCCAAGAACAAGGCGCCAGCGCGAGCTGGCTCGCAAGAGTATTAATGCGTATTTTTTCCACGCTCTTTCACTTTAACCTGTCTCAGTCGCCCTGGGGTTGGCAGCTAGTCGCCGTTTTAGAAAAAAACTGAAAAGGACAAGATGCTTCAACACCTGCTTGTGCTCCTTGGTTCCTACGCGGCCTCGTTCTGGGGGGTGACGTTATTCTTGCAGTGGCTTTCGTGGGATTTGAGGCGACCGAGTTTGCTTGTGGGCCTGCCGCTCTTTTCCGATTCCGATATCGTGCGCTTTGCCACGGATCAGTACTTGATCCTTCTGCTTCCACCGCTCCTCAGTTGGATCCTCTACGTAGGTATTCAGCATTGGCTTCCCTTGCCGTCGCTCCGAGCAGCCAGAATCGAACGCACTCGCAGTGTGGAACATGGCGATGAACGGCTGTTTGTCGTCGGTCTAGGATTTGCCGCATACCTCATCCCCATGGGGCCCGTGGCCTGTTTTGTTTACCCTGCACTGATCGCCACCGCGTACACTTTGGCGGTCTCTTGGCTTGCTGGAAAGCGCACGGTTGATTTGTCGCAGAGGCCTGCTGAAAGAGCTCGGCTCAATCTTTTTTGTCTTCCCTTCCTGATTCCCATTTTGAGTTTTTGGAGCGCTCGAACGGGTGCGATTGTGGATGGCGTTGAAGTCAGTCTGACGTGGTTTCCTGCGGTGTTGGGGTTAGGGCTCGCGCTGTTTGCCGCCGGGGCGATACGAGCTTATCTCCCCAAATACGCCGGTTCTATTGGGGCCCTGCTTGAATTTGAAAAACGCGTATTGCTAGTGGTTTTGGTGCCTCTGGCCTTGATTTGTTTGCGAGTAAACGTGCCACATGCCCCGGCACTTTTTGGTACCGATTTCTTTCATTTCGGCGAGTGGATTGTTCCGGCTTCTTTGCTCCAATCGGGGCTTTTACCGTGGCGAGATTTTCTTTTCGTGCACGGTTTGCTCGAAGACGTTTTGCAGTCGTATGTCGGAATGGCCTCCTGGGGTAAGACTATTTGGGCTAGTCTAGTTGGGTACGAGCTGTGGCTACGACCGGCTTCCCTTGCTTTTCTCGGCTTACTTTTTCAGAGGTTGTTTCGCGAGAGAATGCCGTTCTTGCTTTGTGCGCTGCTGCTGCTTTTAGTTCCTCCCTTGTATCTTCCGGTATTTCGCGAACGATTTGCTTTAATGCCGCTGTGTCTGTGGGTTTTTGTGGCCTACCTCGACCGCCCGAGTTGGGCGCGCGCATTCGTGCTTGCCCTGCTATCGGTGGTACATCTGTTTTTGACTCCAGAGTTTTTGTTTCTCGCGCTGGGCCTTGCTGCCATGACTGCCGTGTCAGACTGGCAATCAAGGAGTTACTACAAAACGTTGCGGTTTGGACTTTGTTCAGTATTTTTGATTGGCGCAGTTTTTTTAAGCTTTCACTTTCTGGGTTTGCTCGCGCCATTTTTCGCTTTCTACCTAGGAACAGCTCAAGATCATCTATTTAGTGGGGGTTCCATTCCTTCTGTTGTCTATACCCGAGAGTTTGTACTTTTTCTTGCTACTATGAATCTGACGTTTTGGTACGCGTTGAACTCTTGGTGGAGAGGGAAGCACTTTACGAATGAAGAACTCGCCATGGGTGCTGTGGCATTTTTTTCGGTGCTTTATTTTCAAAAGTACACAAGCCGGGCCGACGCTCCTCATTTTGCAATGGTTTGGAGTGTGGCGCTCATTCTGTTCTTCTACGGATTGTATCGTTTGCTCGCCGTTGCCGATGACGCAGTCAGCGCGCGATTGCGCCCGTGGAAGAACTGGTCTGCACCGCTAACTTCATGCTTGCTGATCGGCTTGTTTTTGGATCTGCGGCCTAAACTTTTTAACATATATACTGGCCAGGCGGCGGGCGCTCGCTTAACTGCCAGCGTTTCTTCCCTGCCTGGAGGGGCGGAAAAAGGCCCGCTAGTGCTTGGCGAAAGAAATGCGAAAGTCATTTCTGGTCTGGAGGGGTTTTTTCGGCAACACCCAGCGCCCGAAGGGGTTTTTGACTTTACGAATCAGCCATTGCTCTTTCATGCTCTGCTAAATCTCAAGCCGGCGATTTCGTTTCCGTATACAAGTCTTGCAATTCACCCGGCGCTTCAGACTCGGCTGGTATCTGAGCTAGAAAAAACGAAGCCTCGTTTTGTTATTTACCAGTCTATATTTTCACCGCTAGGTATTTGGGACGGAATTCCAAATCGGATACGCCACTACCATGTGAGTCGTTACCTTTTGAGTCACTATGAACCTTATGCTTGGGTTTCGGGCAATTTGATTTTGGTGCGATTGGGCGACACACGTACTCGAGGTTGGACGCTTCCGCTAGATCCCTCCTTGAGCGATTGTGATTGGGGGTGGGTGCTAGATCGGTGGAAACAACCTGTCACGGGTTTGTCGGGCGATAAGCTTGGGAACGTTCTTACGGTGCCCGAATCGATAAAAAACAAAGCGCCGACGCTGGAGCTTGTGTTTTCCAAAGTGGGCGAAGGTGGCGTAGTGGTACGGTCCGAACGAGGAGCTTTGCTTGCTTCCTTTAGGACGCATGCTGGCGAGGGCTTTCGTTATCGAGTACCCCTGGGGAGTTGTCCGGCTTGGTATACTCATCCAACGTCGGTATCCTTGGAAATGGGTGAGAATTCCAAAGTTGAAAAAGTGCGCTGGATTGAGACGCCTATTTTTGCCCATGAGCGCTAAGTAGAAAGCAGGCAAACTTCATGTTCTTACGTTCTTTGGCGGCCATCCTCAGTTTTGCAACGGCTTACATTTTAGTTCCTCTCGGTTTGAGGTTTTTGCCATTCTCGTTCAAGACCTCGTCGGTGGTCGTGGGGGCGCCGCTCTTTTATGACTTTGATATCAATCGTGCATTCTATTTCGGCTATGCAGATCTGCTGCTGATTCCGTTGGTCTCAAGCGTCTTGTTTTACTTGATAGCCCGGCGACTCCCTGAAGGGCCTACAAACGATTCTCCAGCGGCTTTAGAGCCCGCAGCCGAAGGAACTAAACTTATTTTGGTGCGCACGGCGGCAATCGGATTTCTTTTGGGGACTCTTTTTTTTCGAAAGGGCTGGACGCCGGTTTGGTTGGTTGGTCTTTTGGGTGCAATTGCATGGAGTTTGGGCGTTAGGAAGCTCAGCACCGTCTTGGCCCTTCGTTACCCCCAAAGAGCGAAGGCATGGTTTCAAGCGGCAATGAATTTGGCGGCACTGCCTTTTGTGGCTTTCGTTCCTTGGGTGTTTTCACTCCAAACCGCAGCGATAGTAGATGGGGCACTTTTAGAAGTCGCTTGGTTTCCGTTTTCCTGGGCGCTGGGTTCGTTCGCGGCTTTAACGTTTTTGGCTTCCTTACTCCTATTTCATTGGGATCTTCATTCTGTGGAAGTCTCTGTGGTCGGCGAGCAGATTTTTCCTAGGGAAAAGTTACTTTCGATATTTGTAGTCATCACTGCGACGCTCTTTGCTTTTGATGCCTGCTTTCCGATAAACCCATGGCTTGCCGGACACGATTTCTTTCATTGGGGCGAGGGATTCATTCCCGCGCGTCTGCTATCGCAGGGCAAAGTTCCGTGGCGGGATTATCTATTTGTTCATGGCCTATTGGAGGATGCCCTTCAGTATTTGCCTGGATTGTTTCAATGGGGTGAGTCGCTTTGGGCTGCGTGGCTAGGGCGAACGTTCTGGTTTCACCCCATTGGTATTGTTTTAGTGGGGCTTTGCTATTGGGCGTTTTTCCATTCGAATCCGTGGTTTGTTCTGAGTTTGATCCTTTTGCTTTTTTTCCCAGTGCTATTCATCGGCCCTAGTGTAACGGCATTTGTTCCGCGATTTTTCCTAATGCCCGTGTGTTTGGTTGCGGGGTTGTATTATTTTCGTCGGCCTACGGTATTGCGCGCTATCTCGCTGGGCGGCCTTTTAATTTTGAGTTTCTTTCTTTCAGCCGAGACGCTCTTCCTTGCGTTAGGCTTTGGGGTTCTAACCGTAGTAAGCGATGTTCAAAGTTGGGATCGTACTCGCGCCTTGGTGTGGAATATCCGTCGAAGTCTTGGGTTGGCCGTAATGGCTGTAGCTGGACTTGGGATTGGATTTTACTGTCTCAAAGAAGTGGGGGCACTGGATGCCTATTTGGATTTCCACCTTCGAACTGCCAGTGGCCACCGCTTTACCGGGGGAGGTGTTGGGCAGCGAGTGGAGCCACTTTGGCTTCTTGCCTTCTTTGGCACTTTGGCCGCCTGTTTCTATTCGGCCGGCAAGGCATTGCGGCGTAGGCGAAGGTTTTCTGCTGAAGAACTTGTTGCCGGAGCCGTTTTTGTTTTTGCGGTGCTGTACTATCAAAAGTTTCTTTCCCGATCGGATTCTCATCATTTTCTGCTGATGTGGATGCCCAGTTTGTTTCTTTCTCTCTACTGTCTGTTTCGTTTACTCAATGTCTGGGATGCCATGGCTCGAGTAACGACGTTGCCGCGAGTAAAATTGCAAAGACCTGTGAGTGCGCTGGTTTTTGCTTTGGTTTTGCTTTTGTTAAGTCCTAAGATCTTTCGGCGTCTCGACGCACAGGCTGGAGGAAGGCTGGACGCCACAGTAAGCACGATTTCGCACCACCCCGAATTGGGCCCAATTGGTTTGGGCGAGAGCGCCAAGAAGGCCTTTAATGACTCATTGGAGTTCTTTGGGCCCAATCGAGAAACGGAAACGGTCTTCGATTTTACAAATCAGCCATTGCTCTACCACTACTTGCTGGGTTTCCAGCCAACTACGCGGTTTCCTTTTGTGAGTGTGGCGATACATCCCTATTTGCAGACGGAGGTCATCCGCGAACTTGAGCGCGTGCGTCCTCGGTTTGTGATCTACCAATCAAAGAGTTCGTACTATTTTGACTGGGATGGTGTTTCGAATTCAGTGCGGCACCACTTGGTAAGTGCGCACCTCTTGCGCCACTATCAACCGAGTGCGTGGGTGGGTGGAAATTTGGTGCTTGAACGCAGGGAATCGGGCGGCGCGCCAAAGTTGACTTGGTTTGATGCGTTGGATTCGGTTCAAAGCTGTAACTGGGGCCATGTCCTATCTTATTGGGCAAAGCCGTATGTTGAGGCCCCATCCTATTCCGTTGTGGCTCATCAAACGGCTACGAGCTCAACTCGCCTTTCGCTGCCACCTTCGTCACTGGGAAAGCCGGGTTATTTGGATCTGTACTTCAGTTCGGTTGGCCAGGGGAACATTGAGCTGGTTTTTGAAGGTTCAAAACCTCAAATTCGTTTTTCCACTCGTCCGGGGACTAATGTGCGCTACCGAATTCCGGTGGGAAGCTGTCCCCAATGGTTTGCCCGTCGGACTGACTTTTTGAACCTGAAACACGGGCAAGACCTGGTGCTCGAAAAAGCCGTGTGGGCAGTGAATGGCGACCCCTTTTAGGGCTGGGTTTGCTTTGCTGCCTTCGCTCTTGGAATTTCGGGCGACTTCCACTAGCCTATCGGCCTAATGGAAAAACAGCCTATTTCAAAACAAAAATTCTTTATTGTCGGGGGAGCTGGTTTCATCGGAAGCCATTTTACGGACGAGCTCCTTGGTGCCCGCAATGCTGCGGGGGTAACTCTTTACGACAATTTTTCCTCTGGAAGAGAGTGGCACTACCAAGAGCACCTTTCCAATCCTCGTTTTAAGGTTGTTCGAGGAGATGTAAAAAACCTCGATTCGTTGAAGAAAGCAATGGATGGACACGATGTTGTTATCCACCTTGCTTCCAACCCCGATATTGCACGGGCCGCAACCGAGCCCACGATCGATTTTGATGAAGGAACTTTGCTGACGAACCATGTGGTGGAGGCCATGCGCTGCACTTCCGCCAAGCGAATCTTGTATGCGTCGGGCAGCGGTGTGTACGGCGATTTGGGAACTGAAGAGGCACAAGAAGACCACGGTCCACTTTTGCCATCGTCTACTTATGGAGCCAGCAAGTTAGCCGGTGAGGCGCTAATTAGTAGCTATGCCGCAATGTTCGATCTTAGTGGGTGCGCATTTCGATTTGGAAACGTCGTTGGCGCGCGGCAGACGCACGGGGTAGGTTTTGATTTTGTGCGACGCCTTTTGAACGACCCCACGAAGCTACGTATCTTGGGCGATGGTACGCAGAGCAAGTCCTACATCCACGTCTCCGACGTGGTGGCTGCCGTACTTTGGGCCCACGAAAATACCAAAAAACCTTTCGATGCCTACAATGTCGCGACAGGCGATTACATCACTGTCAGAGAGATTGCTCTAATGGCGGTTGAGCTCGTGGGCTTATCGGTAGATAAGGTACAGCTTGAGTTTGGAACTACGCCACGAGGTTGGAAAGGCGATGTACCGATTGTGCGATTGAATACCGATCGGATCCAAGCTCTGGGGTGGAAGTGTTCTCGTTCAACAGCTAAGGCCTTAGCAGACTCGATTCAGGCCATGATTCCGGACGCTAAGTCTGGGAAGCTAGGGTAATTTTTAGAAAAAATGGAGGCGGCACCCGGATTTGAACCGGGGGTGGGAGTTTTGCAGACTCCTGCCTTACCACTTGGCTATGCCGCCTGAAATAACAGACTCTTCTACTTCTCGTCTGGCCCAAAGGCAACTACAGTTAGTCAAAGGTGCCCGTCGTATTCCGGGCCCGAAAGGAGGCGGACATCTTTGATGTGTGCCCGCTACCAATCGGGCCCGGAATACGACGGGCACCTTTGGCACGTTCCCCTACCCATTGGGGCGGTGCGGTGAAAAAAGCGCTGGTTGGAAAAGGGGTTTGTGCTAAACTAAAAGTGGGAGTTATCTCCCGTTTCGTTTCTTCCTTTTTGTAACTCCCATAAATCCAAAACAACCAAAGAAATTTAGGTTTCGACTATGTCGAGCAAAATGGTACGTCTCCACCGGGTGGGGAAGAAGTATGCCCCCGGCCGTGTCGCACTTAACGATATTAGCTTTGATCTCCATCGCGGAGAGTTCGCCTACATTACGGGCGGCAATGGGGCTGGTAAGACCACCCTGTTAAAGCTACTTTTTGCGACCGAAAAAGCCAGCAACGGTTCTATCGTCGTAAATAATCGCGATTTGGCGTCACTGACTTCGGGCAAAGTTTATCAGTACCGACGAGAAGTCGGGTTTGTATTTCAAGACTTTAAGCTGCTACCTGACCTCACGGTTTTTGAAAACGTCGCCCTTCCCCTGGAAATTCGTCGCATGACAACCAAAGAAACCGACTACCGAGTTCGGGGAGTGCTTTCTTTAGTCGGGCTAGCGGATCGGGTGAACGATTACCCGCAGATGCTCTCCGGAGGAGAACAACAGCGCATAGCAATTGCGCGTGCCATGGTGGGAAAGCCATCGCTTCTGCTCGCAGACGAGCCAACCGGAAACCTAGACTCAAAAACAGCTCGTGAAATCATGACTCTCTTTAACGACATTCGGGAAATGGGCACTACTGTACTGGTGGCCACTCACGACGAAGGGCTGATGGACGAGTTCCCGGCTCGAGTGATTGAGTTGTATCAGGGAAAAATTTCCTCCGACTCGCGAGGGGCCGCATGAAATCTCGAGGTCTACGACGGGTGTTTGCCGATTTTCGCCGCCACCCTTGGCTGCATTTCATTAGCGTAACCACGATTACTGTAGCGTTGATTCTCGTGGGGGCGTTCCTGGTGTTCTTCCGTAACGTGGAAAAAGTTACCGAGAAAACCAACCCTCGAATGA
Source organism: uncultured Pseudobdellovibrionaceae bacterium (assembly GCA_964616705.1). Classification (GTDB taxonomy): domain Bacteria; phylum Bdellovibrionota; class FAC87; order UBA2466; family UBA2466; genus JAIEOG01. Next base: position 16,825 of record CAZTRP010000012.1, on the reverse strand, counting down.
CTGGCACAGTCTACCTAAAAGAAGGTCTCACTTCCGATCAAGTCAGAGAACTAAGAGATAAAGTCTTTGCGCTAGAGACCGTGCGCCAGGTGGTTTTTAAAGACCGAGATTCAGTGGTGGGAGAAATCCAAACCTTCCTCGGCGAAGCTACTCATCGATCGATGCCAGGAGCAGAAATTTTCCCGGATGTCCTAGAGGTGGAGCTTGATGCTTCCACGAAAAAAGATGCGGCCGCGTTAGTGCAAAAGTCCTTGCTCTCGATGGCAGGCGTGCAGGATGTAGATTTTTCCGACGGCTGGTTGGTGCAGTACAAAAAAATTCGTGGACTTGGACAGTTTATTGGAATTTTGGTGCTCGCGGCCCTCATCGTTGGCTGCGGGTTTCTCATCGCGAACTTCATGAGTTTACGTCACCAGGCTCGCCGACAAGAAATTCAAATCGCTCGAATGATGGGCGCCCACCGCGGCTTCATTCTGGCGCCCTTTGTTTGGGAAGGTATTATTGAGGGCATGCTGGGTGGGTTCATTGCGGTGCTCCTGCTTTACGTGGGTACCGCTGTTTTCTCCCAGGTAATTACTTTGGAGTGGGGCGCGCTTCTAGGACTACGACGTCTTTCTTTTTTGAGTGCGCCACAGCTCATTAGTGTTTTTGCCTCCGGTATAGCAATGGCGCTTATTGGTAGTGTCATGGTGTTTTTTCGATTTCAGGAAAACAGTCACCCATGAAGACGAAAGTCTTTTACCTTTTTATTTCCCCCGCCCTTCTCTTTGCTTCCGGTCCTGCCGTTGAGCGGGCCAAAGAACTTAAAGAATTCCTTTCCAAAGAAAAACCGAAATTCGAATTTCGCGAAGCGCAGCGCCAAAGCATTTTGGAAGAGCTCGATCGTGTGAATCAAAGCCAAAATCAGGTCCGCAGCCGTCTATCAGAAATCCTCAGCAATCGCGAAGAACTAGAAATGGCCTTGGGAAACTTGGCTATGGAAGTAGAAAAGCACCGAGCCATTGAGAAGGAACAGCAGGAGCGTTTCTACAAGCTCATGAAGGTAGTAAACAAGATTCGTCGTGACGGACCTGTTCGGTTTGCGCTCGCTGGTGGAGACTTGGGCGAAGTCGCGGGCAGAGTGCGAGTCTTGTTTCGCACGCTACGCATGCATTCTCTGATTTCAAATCAAATACAGGAGCGATCGAAGCGCCTTGCCGATAGCGAGCGAAAGATATCCGAGGCACGTGAAAGTGTGCACACACTGCTTGCCGAAATGCAGGAACAAGAAAGCTTGCTCAAGCGATTCCTTACGAGAAAAAAAGAAGTCCTCACGGCACTGAATCGAAAACAGAATCGTTACAGAATTGCCACGCAGGAATGGCTATCGATATCAAAAGAACTCAATCAGCTATTTCAGAGCCTTGAGGCCGATCGCGACACTACTGTGGGCCTGATGCCTAAACGGCGCTCTTTGGACTTGCCACTTGAGGCAGGGCGTTTGGTGAAAGAATTTGGCAAGTACACGCACCCCCAGTTTGGCACGGTTACTTTCCACAAAGGTGTCGAGATTGAGGCTGAACAAAACGCTCCGGTCCATGCCGTTTTAGATGGGGAAGTCGAATTCGAGGGCTGGGTTCGCGGTATGGGGAATGTGATGATTCTTCACCATGGTGCCGGCTTCTACTCTTTGCATGCGCACCTTTTCAAGCCACTACTCGCGCAAGGGGCTAAGGTAAAAAAGGGTGAAGCTATCGGGTTAGTCGGCGATACGGGCAATAGCGAAAAGCCGAGCTTGTACTTTGAGCTTCGAGAAAACGGCAAAGCCGTAGATCCTACCCAGTATTTCACGGGCCTAGCTTTAAAGAGCCTAAAGGGAACACAAGTCCCAAACCAGAAAGCCGCTACCTCTCCAGAGCTGCAATTGCTTGAAGGGCCTGAGGGGAAATCTTAAACGCCTCATCGGCCGATTCTTTAAGTACTTCCAAGGCTGCCTCGAAAACACCCTCCGAATCGATTCCATGTAGGTGGTAAATATCCCAAGTGGTCCCCGACTTCGAGGTCTTGCGTACCGCCAAAGCGTGCTGTTTCACACCGACAATCGCGCCAATGTTATCGAGCAAGCCCGCCTCTCCGTCGTGCACTGATACAACAGGAACGCGACTTCCTTGCAGTGCAAACCAATCACCGACCGATTCAATTGCCCCACCGCGACCTGGAACAAAGTGGACATTCGCGTCAATTCCAAGGCCTTGTTTCAAGTGGACGTATCCATCCTGGTAGGCGTATCCGCCCAAGAGTAAGTCGGGGCTAGTAACCACAAATACGTTTGCGCAGATGCCTTTTTCATCCCAAAGGCGTTGCGATGCCAAGACAGCTTCGGGGACCAATGCGCCCATTGCAAAAAGGTGTACAGCATTGTCGCCTGGAACGTATTCTGGATACCCTCGGAAATCGATCAACGCATAGCCGCCGTTGAGAGTATCTTTGCGAATGGTTTCTAAAATCGCATCGTCGGAAAGAGCAGCAGTGTCTCGGTTTTGCATCGATAGATCCGATGCATCCGCTTTAAACCGAGCTTGTCGCCTTAGGTGCGTAAGCAGGTCTTTTTGAGTCACGCCCTTGGTAACGCAACGAAGTAAAATAGCTTCCCGGTCGACATTCTCGCCGGTGAAGTGCCTTCGGAGGGTGTCGGCCAAAATCCAGTCGACTTCCTTCGCAAAACAAGGCTCCCAAGTGATTTCATTGGGAATCTGAATGTCCGACTTCCAAGAGTGTTGAGCGCCTTCGGCCGCAAGCGTCACGCCGCTAGGAGTGCCGATGGTCGCAAAACTCGAGTGCCAATAGCAGTTGTAGTACAGCTGGTCGAGCGCTCGTTTGATAAAGAAGTCGTAAACCGGCATCGCGGGGAAGAAGGGGATTCCTACGAAGTGTCCAAACTTTCCGAAGGAGCCTGCGGCAGACATGCAATTGCCTTCGGCAATTTCAAATCGCAAATGTCCTGCTCTCTCCGAAAGGTGCGGCATCACATCTGGAGCCTTTTTGTCTTTGGTGTCAAAAAGCTTTTCGAAGTCCTCTTGCTCAATTCCGCCAAACAATTTCCCATTCATATTAGGGCTGGTGTTTGTGGAGCTGCCCACGTCGGGTGCCATAGTGAGGAAAAGTTTCGAGAATATGTCGAGCGCAGTGCCGGAACTTTTCTGACCTTTTCCATCGGCCTCTCCACGGGCAAGGCGATCGAGCTTTGCTGCAATCTGTCCCCACATCCATTGTGTGTGGGCGACGGGAGAAAGTTTAAGCGCGGTGATGTCGAAATCTACCGGCCATTCTATGGCACGTGCTTTTTCTTGCCAGCTCTGTCGTCGGCGATTTGCACTTTGGATAACGGAGTCAATTCCGGGTAAGAGATTTTTTCGGCGCGTTTCGAGGAATAGTTCCTCGGCACTTCCTTTGGCAAATCCAGCAAAAGGGTCTGCCGCGCTTGCTCCCACGGTTGGCGCGTAGCGATCCAGCTCTTCTCGCTCCGGCATAGCCGAGTGGTTCCCCGACATTGCCTGGCACTCCAGCGTGTAGCCTTTAATCGTGTAAGGCACAATCAGGGTGGGTTTCTTGCTCTGCTTGGCAGCGGCAAAAGCCTCTACCAAACTTTCTAAGTCGTGGCCCGCCAAGTTAAAGAAGGCATTTCGAATTTCCTCCTTCGTTCGCTTTTCCATCCACGCTTTTAGTTTAGAAGACTTCTTCGCGAGCCGTTCAACAATGAGATCGGTGTTGTTGGAAGTAATCAGAGCTTGGAATTCAAAATCAGACAGCTCCTCATCGAGCACGCGTTTGAATTCGTCTCCGCCCGGGGAGGCAAAAAGTTTTTCTCGAAGCTTGCCGTGCTTGAGCTTTACCCCGTGCCATCCATTGGCTTCGGCGAGTTTTACGATGCGGTCCGCGTCGGTTCCACCAAGCGCTTTTTCATTTGTAATACGAGTGCCATCGAGATTTTGCCGGTTATAGTCGACAATCCAAATCAGGCGCTTGAGCTCTCGTTCTCCGGCATCAGGCATCGCCTCGTGCAGCGAACCTTCCCGGAACTCTGAATCGCCCATAAGACACCAGAAAGTGGGATCTTCGTCGATTTCAAAGCCATGGTGCCACGCATAGTCGTATGCCAGGGCCATATACAAAGCATTTACCGGAGGAATTCCGACGGAGCCCGACGGAAAGAAACGGTAACCATCTGGATCTGCTTCAGCGTGATAAGACTGAAAAACAGGAAGGCCTTCTTTTGAGTAGTGCCGCAAGTGCTTCATGGCGATTTTGCGGCGATCCTCTGGCATCCAACTGCCGTCTTTTTCTCGAAAATTATGTAGAAGGTGGTTGAGCGCATGGTCCATGGGCGAAACGTGCGGCTTGTTCGCCATGTAGTCTTCGGGCCGCTTCATGACTAGATGAATGGCTGCGAGAATATGCTGAGACGACGCGCAGGCAGAGGGATGTCCGCCAACTTTCGGCTCCCCTTTTTCTTTTTCTATTTCGGGACGGTGATTTGCGGCGTGGATCATTTCCAGCGCCATGTAAAATGCCCTGCTCGTAATTCGATTAAGCAATGCGTAGTCGAGTGCAGGAGCTTCTACTGGGGCAGCCTTCTTCGGGGTTTTCATAGGGCGAGAGTTTAGCCCGGATAGTCGCAAAATCGCAAGAGCGGATCGGTATCGGGGAGCGAGATTCTAGCTGCGTTATCGAGGCCTTAGTCTTCCACTCCGCCCGCTTCGTCGGAGTATTCAAAGAATCGATTGTATTCTTTAATAAAGGAGAATTGGGTAAGGTCTTTGATTCGATCTAGGTACAAAATACCCTTCAAATGATCGCATTCGTGTTGAATTACTGTAGCAGCAAAACCTTCAGCCACCATCTCATGGCGTTTTCCCTGTTGGTCGAAATACTTTACGGAGATCTTATTGGGTCTCTCAACGTAGCCCCGCAGACCTGGCAAGCTGAGGCATCCTTCCCAGTTCCCGCTTTGCTCTTCGGTGACAGGTTCGATCTCTGGGTTGATCAGCACTTTTAAAAAAGGCTTCACGTCCTTGTCGAAGTCCCAAATCATGACAACTAGCTGCAAGCTTTCGTGAACCTGAGGTGCGGCGAGGCCGCGGCCGTCGTATTCAAACATGGTTTCGACCATGTCTTGGATCAAGGCTTCGATTTTGGGGCTTTTGATGTCTTTTATGGCAATGGGTTCGGCTACTTTGCGCAAAACCGGATTTCCCATTACAGCAACTTTTCTAAGAGCCATTTTTTCCTCAGACGAATGCGTTATTAATTACTTCTCCAAGGCCACCGGCGCCGGGAACGATGTACTGCTTGTCGTTCAAGCCACGTTCGTTGTCCCACTCTGAGCCAGGCACCTCAGTGAGCGAGCCTTTTGGGCTAAGGCCTCGATCTAGACGAATAGCATAAATTTCGAGTTCAGGGTGGGCTCGCGTTACCGATTTTAGGTACTCAGGCGTCACAATAAGATGCATTGCGATATAGCGTCGGGCCTTGCCGTGTTGGCTATAAATTTCCATGGCGCTGTGAAGGGTAGATCCGGTCGCTCCCATTGGATCAGGAATGACGATAAAGCGATCGTCGACGGGTCCGCCTATTTTCAGGCCCCCCAGGTTGGTTCCCACTACTTGATCGCGTTCGTTTACTTTGCGATTGATCGAGATATGGTCCTGTCGGACTCCGGACGGCTCTAAAAGGTAGTTAAACGCATCGAAACAGATTTGGGAGGGGACCGTTCCCGCTCGCGCTAAATTGACGCAAACTACTTGGGTCTTCGGGTCCAGAATCTTGGCGCTAAATTCCCCTTCTGGATGTTGCGACTTCATGCGGCTAACCAGCTGAGATTCCACTTGAGGGAACTCCCGGTTGGCGACGATTCGTACCATCTCACCGTACAGAACGTGTAAAAGCTGGTTGATCAGGGGCTGGACAGTGTCCGGGCGGCCGAGTTTTGCCAGCATGGTGAAGAGGAAAGGGTTGCTCAAAATGTGGACGTTCTTCCCGTAATGATGGGGGATTTCGGAAAGTCGGTATTGCTGATTATGGTAGTGTGGATCTTGTAGCACGGCTGGCGCATTAATTAGGTCATTTTCCCTTGACCGTCAAACCCAGCTTTTCTACCCATATTACTATGCAGCTGAGTTTATCCCTGGATGAGTACGTTGTTTTTGATTTGGAGACCACAGGCCTTTCACCTTGGGCAGGGGACGAAATCATTGAAATTGGTGCAATGAAGGTCTTTGGTGACCAGGTGGATGAAGTGAACTTCTTCCATTCTATGGTCAATCCAAAGCGTCTCATTTCAGCAGATGCCACTCGAATCAACGGAATTACGAACGAAATGGTGGCGGGCGCGCCGACCTTTGCCGAGGTTTTTCCCAAGTTTTTAGATTTTGTCGGAGATGCTTACTTGGTAGCCCAAAATGCCAAGTTCGATATGTCGTTTCTGATGAAATATATGGTGCAAAATAAAATCAGCCGCCCCTTTGAAGTGTATGACACTGTCCATTTTTCGCGCCGGTGTTTTCCGCAGGAGTCGCGCCACAATCTCGATGTAATTTGTCAGCGACTCAACCTAGCCATGGATCAGGGCGACTTGCGACACAGGTCTATTGGCGATGTGCGCCTTACTGCCAAGGCGTTTATCTTGCTGCGCGATCGCTTGGGCGACAATCTTCCGCCTCGCGAAAAGTGGGCGGTTTAGTAAGACTTCGCAAAAATCGCGCGTTTCGTACTCGGCTTTCCTGAGAAAAGGCACTTGCCGCTTTCTTCAGGTCCTTCCATTGGGATGCATCGAATGCTGACCTTAAGTTCAGCAAGTTTTGCCTCCAAACGAGGATCTTCAGCCCAATGGCAAAGCGCAAAGCCACCATGGATCTCGGGACGATTCGGATTCTTGGCGGTAAAGAATTCTTCAAATTCTTTTGGGTCGTCGATCTTTTTGGTAACAGCGGTTTGTGCTGCTAGGGCGCGATCATAGAGGCCTTTTTGAATTTCCTCTAAAATCGAGGGAACTTTTTGCACGAATTCAGCTCGCGGCATGCTGGATTTGTCTCGGTGGGCCTTATCTCTTCTGCCCATAAAGACGGCTCCTGCGGCCATATCGCGCGGGCCGACTTCGATTCGGATGGGAACACCCTTTTTAATGTGTTGCCATACCTTATCGCCACCACGAAGGTCGCGCTTGTCTACCTCGGCCCTCACCGTGCCGTCGGAATACTTCACTGCATTGAGCTCCTTACAAAGAGACTCGCAGTACTCAAGAACCGAAGCTCGCTCGCTCTCATCGCGGTAGATGGGAATAATCATTACCTGTTTTGGCGCGATTCGAGGGGGGAGTACTAAGCCGTCATCATCGCTGTGGGCCATAATGACACCGCCTATAAGACGCGTAGAAACGCCCCACGACGTAGTCCAGGCAAAGGCTTTTTTACCTTCTTTGTCCTGGAACTGGATGTTCGAGGCCTTGGCAAAGTTTTGTCCTAGGAAGTGCGAAGTTCCCATTTGCAGGGCTTTTCGATCCTGCATCATTCCTTCGATGGTAAAAGTAGAAACGGCTCCTGGAAAACGCTCGCCTGCAGTTTTTTCCCCTGGAATAACGGGAATCGCCAAGTAGTTCCGCGCGAAGTCTGTGTAGACCCCAAGCATTTTCATGGTTTCTTCCATGGCTTCTTCGGAAGTGGCATGCACCGTGTGGCCTTCCTGCCAGAGGAACTCAGCAGTTCGTAAAAAGAGTCGGGGGCGCATTTCCCAACGTACAACGTTGGCCCACTGGTTGATCAAAATAGGCAAGTCTCGGTACGACTGAACCCACTTCGCGTAGGTTTCTCCGATGATGGTTTCGCTAGTGGGGCGGACAATGAGCGGCTCGTCCAGTTGGGCAGAAGGGGCAGGGCGCAATTTGCCGTCGGGACCTGCTTCAAGTCGGTGGTGAGTTACCACGGCACATTCTTTTGCGAAGCCTTCGACATGTTTGGCTTCTTTTTCCAAAAAACTCATAGGAATGAACAGGGGGAAGTAGGCGTTTTGGTGCCCTGTTTCTTTGAACTTCCGATCTAGGATGGCTTGGATGTTTTCCCAAATGCCCCAGCCCCAGGGTCGTATCACCATGCACCCACGCACCGGAGAAACTTCGGCGAGCTCGGCGGCCTTAATTACTTCTTGGTACCACTCGGGGTAGTTTTCTTCTCGGGTCGGTTTAATGGCGGTTTCGGTTTTCTTGTTCATTTGTGGCATGAAATTAGTCGTCTTTGGGACGGTGGTCAAATCTCGCTACGACCAATAGTGAATGGCATCAATATTCCTAATGGCTCCGATACGTTTCGCTGCGTTGACCCCTCTTAATAGGGGAGGTTTAATTCTAGTATGAACAAAGACAATTTGAGTTTTGTTTCAGCAGAGGTGGATGCGTACTGCATCGAACACAGCAACCGCGCATCAAGGGTTCTAGGCGAACTCGAATTGCACACCAGGGCAAATGTACCTGCTTCGATCATGCTGACGGGGCCCTTGGAGGGCGCGTTGCTAGGTTTCCTCTGTCGGCTGGTCCGAGCAAAGCGGGTTTTAGAGTTTGGCACTTACACAGGGTATTCGGCGCTGAGCATGGCCGAAGCATTGCCCTCTGATGGGGCGGTGGTGACCTTAGATATCGACGAAAAAAATGGGCAAACCGCTCGTGCCTATTGGGAGAAAAGCCCTCATGGAAACAAAATCGAGCTTCGGCTGGGGCTTGCGAGCGAAACTGCAAAAACGTTAATCGGCCCGTTTGATTTGGTCTTCATTGATGCCGATAAGCCCGGCTACAGGGAATACTTGGACATAGCGCTAGAGTTTTTAAGCCCGAACGGCTTGATAGTCGTAGACAATTGTCTATACAGCGGAGAAGTCCTGAATGGGGCGGCGCGGTCGACGAATGGGCAGGCGATGAGTGAGTTCAACGAACGAGTACTCAATGACCCCACTCTGGACAGGGTGCTGCTGCCAGTCAGAGACGGAATCTACTTAATTCGGCGTCGGTGAGGTCTGCATCGCTCTTTTCTACGGCGCGGACCGGTGCTAAGGTCCAAGCATGTCAAAGTTCCGTTCAGGCGTTTTGTTTGGGGATGAAGTTCAACAGGTATTTGCCGATGCGCACTCAAAGGGCTATGCGCTGCCCGGAGTCAATGTTATCGGCACCAATTCCATAAATGGGTGCTTGGAGGCCGCCAAGAAGGTGGGCGCTCCGATTATCATCCAGCTCTCGCAAGGCGGATCTCAGTTTTTTGCGGGTAAGGGTTTAGACAACTCCCAGCAACAGGCCTCCATAGCGGGCGGCATTTCGGCGGCGCACCACGTGCATATCATGGCAAAGCAATATGATGTGCCCGTGATACTGCATACCGACCACTGCGCTCGTAAGCTCTTGCCTTGGGTCGATGGTTTGCTGGATGCGAGTGAGAAGCATTTTAAAGATCACGGCTTCCCGCTGTTTAGCTCCCACATGTTGGATTTAAGCGAAGATTCCATTGAGGAAAACATCGATACTTGCGCGGCCTATCTCAAACGCATGGAAAAAATGGGCATGACGCTCGAGATAGAGTTGGGTGTCACCGGTGGAGAAGAAGACGGCGTAGACAATTCAGGAGTAGATAACTCCAAGCTCTACACCCAGCCCGAAGACGTGGCTTATGCGTATGAGCGTTTAGATGCGATCAGCCCGCGCTTCACCATTGCTGCAGCTTTTGGAAACGTGCATGGGGTGTACAAACCTGGAAACGTCACTCTCACTCCAGTGATTTTGAAAAACTCCCAAGAGTACGTCTCTAAGAAATTCGATACGCCGAAAAACCCGATCAACTTTGTATTTCACGGCGGCTCAGGTTCTTCCAAAGAAGAAATCAAAGAGGCCATTAGCTACGGTGTCGTGAAGATGAATATCGACACTGACACACAATGGGCATTCTGGGACGGCATCCGAAGTTTCTACAAAAAGAACGAAGGCTATCTACAAGGCCAAATCGGAAATCCCGAAGGCGAAGAAAAGCCGAACAAGAAGTTTTACGATCCCCGCACATGGCTGCGAGAGGGCGAGAAAGTGCTTGTTCAACGTGTTTGCCAGGCTTTTGAAGATCTAAACTGTTTGAAGCGATAGAGACTCTGCAAAAAAGGGGAAGGGGTATTATGGGACGACTTGGGGCTGTTTGTATCTTGTTCGTGTGTAGTGTTTTCTCTTGGGCAGCGCCCTCGGATTCAATCCGCACTACCCATTCCGGTGCTACCTTTAAGAAGGTTAGCGAAGACGATTTGAAGCTTCTACGTATTCAACCCGAAATGTTCGTCGGAGGTCCTAATGGCGAAGCGTGGCAGGAGCCCGATCGTGCTAAGAAAGTAGGGGCCCATTTGGTGAATTACGATGGCGCCTCTACCCTCGAGTACTCTGGAGTCGCCATCTATTCTGGTCCCATTTGGGGAGATACGGTGGTGGAAAGAGATGGCTCGCCACGGCTATTTTCGGATGTGCGCGACGCCGAGGAGTATTGCCAGAAGTCGGGGGGTGTGTTGCCCAGCTCGCATCACTTTATGGACCTTAGGGCGTACTTGGGTGCAAGGTGGGACAATACCGATGGGAGACTCTACACAAATACTACGGGCTACCAACCACAAGTCCTGCCCAATCTAGTTAGGAGTAAGATTGAAGACGGAATTACTTTTTTCACGGGTGCTCATTGCTACCTAGCCGCTGATGACGGTTTGGTTTTTGATGGGGGCACTGGCGAAATTCACGCGCGCTACTGTCCGAGTAAGACTCGCGGGCAAGGCCCGGGTTTCGAAGCGCGTTGTTTACTTCAGGGGAAGCGGAAGGGTGCATTGTATTGAGCGCCGGCGAGTTCCCGCTCTGTGCTAAGCCTGAATGCAAGAACCAGCCAGAATGTGCACTCTTACCGTTGGCCCAGGTCGGGTTTCCGGTACCCGAGCGGTGCTTGCCTCTTACCCGACATTTTTCTCGGGCATAGTCCTTCTCATTAGCCTGAGTGCGCTGGGATGTTCTCGTCCCGTTGGAAAACTGCAAATAGAATCATCCTGTCCGTTGTTTTCAAATCCGGAAATTTTGCTAGAGAAAGGAGAACCGAATGCTGCGGGAAGTGTTCTGCTACAAAAGTGGAACTTAGATATTTCTTCAGATTTTTGGACACAGGTTAAACCTGATTCAAAGTCTTTTCTCGACTTTAGAGAAAGAATTCTCACGTTATTTCCCTCTCTCACCGCGCTTTCATTATTACAAAAGATTGTTGAGGAAAGCCCGGCACTGCCAGACAGATTGAACGCAGAGTTGGCTAGGGATCGTAGGCAGGATCTCATCCATCCAATCCGTTGTTTGGAGGCTTCGCTAATGGCCGAGCAGACGGATCGGATGGACATGGTAACAAATCCCACCGAGTTTACTGCGTTCATCCTTCGATCCCAAAACGGCGAGAAATTACGAATCTATTTCTACACCGTGAACCAACCGGGCATAGGTAGGGTGGACGCCCCGATGAACGCCGTTCGAGAGGATGTTTTGCAGGGGTGGGGATTATGGGCGAATCTGCACAACCACAACTTCTTTGTGAATCAGAAGCGGCGGGGTGGTGGAGTGGCTCCGAGCCAACAAGATGTGAGTCTCTTCCGATCTCTCGCTGAAGCTCAAGGTCTGCAAGAGGCCTGGATTACGAATGGTTTCGATACACTAAGGATAAAACAGAAGGATTTTCTGGACTTCCACGTTGATGAAGTTGAGTGATTTGCTATCTGTGTCCCGCGGAGTTGGTGTTTTGTGATGGCGAGTAGAAAGCAAAATCGAACGGAAATGGTGGGCAGTGCAGGGATCGAACCGTAAAACAGGCGATTCAACGCATGTCTTACCCTCAAGCTTCGGAGGGTTGCATCCCTCAAAAACGTAAGGTGTGAATTTCTCTGAGGCTTCTACCGTTAGTAAGCTTCTGAAACAGATCTGGGTGCCGTCTCAGGTGATAGTTAAGTTGTTTGGCCGATCGAAACCCCGACTTGAGTGCCGCGTCTTCTAACGTGATTCGGTGAGAGAGCGCTATTTTAACTGCATGCTCTGTACGTTTTCTGCTTAGCCAAGCAATGGGCGAGATGCCTGTGCGGTGTTTAAAAACTCGAGAGAAATGATATGGAGACATTCGAGCGGCAGCAGCAATCTTTTCTAACGATAGCGAATCGTCCGCTACATGGTCACTAATCCATTTTTGGCTGCGATTAATAAGCGAGTGGTGGTATCCAATCTTTTCTGAAACGTTCGTCCAGGAGATTTGCGTAAGTAGACTCTGAAGTGTGGCATTAAAAAAAGACTCGGCGTTCTCTTTTACAATCATTTCCATTAGAGAGTCATTTCCACTCTCTGTACATTGAGCATGTAATTGCAACGCATGAGTCGAAAGAGTCTGCTGGGTTTGAAGTTTCGTTTGGATTCGGTAAGGACGATTCGGATCGAATGCCACCTCTGCGCCGCCAGGGCAACCCAGTGCATCCAATGCTTGCGCCATTTTCTGACGAGAAACAGAAAAGAAATACGAATTGGAGTTTTCATAGTGCGTGCGGTGGGGCTCATCGGGATTAAACACGTTGGCTGTACCAGGCACAAACTGAGCGGCTGCTTTTCTGGATAGGTCATGAAAAGTTCCGAGAAGCGGAACTTCAATTTGGTATTCGTCGGGATGGGTGTGGGGCACATCGATAGCCCCATACTTTGAACCGATTGCCAGCACCAGTTCAGGCGTTACATGGCAATCTATCTGATTATCGATTTTTTTCATGCCCGGCCGCTAATTAACACGCCCCGAAAACCGTCTCAAGGAGCAAGAATTGTCACCGGAAACAGCAAGAAATGGGATTGTGGGAGGCAGCCAATTCAGCTAACTATCCCGCCGCTTAGCAAACGGACCTGTGAGAGAGAAAATGAAAGCCTATTTACACGTTTTTTTGTGCCTGAAATTCATGCTTTGCACCCATGGAGTGGCTAGTTTATGCCCGGAGCTTCTGGCCGGCCAAGATACCGCTACTCAGCGTGCTAAACGGGTGTTGGAGCATTTCGAGAGCACCACGAAGGTATCCCGGGATTCGTATAGAGAACGTCCTTTCCGGCTCTTTATGGAAGCCTTCGCGAGACAACATGGGCGTGAAGTAGTGGTTCAGGAGTCTGCCAAGGGAGGCGGCAATCTACTGGTTCGAGTTCCCCCTACTCCGAAGTACGCGGCATCCCCCCAAATCGTAGCCCTCTCGGGTCACTTGGATATGGTGCAAACGGTTGACGGAGAATGGCTCCGATCTTTCCCGGAGGTAGAACGTTTGGCAGCTCAGCAAGCCTATTTCCAGCAGGGGCAGCAGCTCACTTCCACGGGCGGCACTGTGCACACAGCCGCTTTTCGTTCTACCAACGGTGCGGATAATGGAATCGGCCTCTCTGTAATGATGGCGATGATCGAGGGGGGCTATTTCGACCATCCGGCATTAGAACTCGTTTTCACTTGGGGCGAGGAAAAGGGGCTGCACGGTGCGCAGGAATGGAATATTCCATTGCGCGCTACCAAACTCATCACCTTGGATGGCGAGGACGCGAAGATCATCGAAATCGGTTCTAAAGGTGCCATGATGTTGGCCTATGAGTTGGACTCCGCTTCTTCAGAGCCACTGATGGATAAAGCTGTTTCCTTTCAAGTGGAACTAACCGGCTTAGCTGGAGGCCACTCTGGAGCAGACGTGCATCGTGGTCGTGGCAATGCCGCTGTAATCGCCTCGAAGCTGTTGGCGGCTGTCAGAACGCAATTCCCGCATAGCCAAGTAATTAGTGCTTCTGCGGGTACGGAAGATCTTTTTACGGTTATTCCTTCATCGTTCGATTTAAAGATCGGTTTGAGAGCATCGGACGAAACGACACTGGCGGCGATGGTACGAGACTTAGAATTGGATCTGCGAAGAGATCTAAAAGACTTGCAGCCTACTTTCGGACTTACGATCGCTAATCTTGGGGCGGTCACAGGGAAGGCGGTAAAGAGCTGCGTGATCGATAACGTAATTGCTTCTTTGCAAGCGGTACCGGACGCGGTGACTGCCCGAGCGGAAGGAAAAGGATACTCCGCTGACGTTGAGACCTCTAACAATCACTCATTCCTTTTTATTAGTCCGGACCGGATACATACGGGCTTTATGCCACGGTCTTTCGTAAACGAACCGATTTCAAACTTGAAGACCTCAATTGCAGAGAAGATGGCAGCCAATGGTCTGAGTTGGTCCGTTGCCATTCGCGCAGACTATCCAGCGTGGCAGCCGAAGGAAAACAGCCCACTAGTTGAATTGGCGCGCCGTACTCTGGGCCCCAAAGGTTATGAATTTGCGCTGTGTCCTGGCGGAATTGAGCCGGCGATCTTTTTGAACAAGTTTCCTCGGTTGAGCGCCATCAACTTCCCTCCTACGGCGATACGTGATGCTCATTCGCCGAAAGAGAGCTTTGAAGTGCCGGAACTAATCTTGGGGCTGGAAGATTTGCAGAGTCTACTCACTGCAATCGGGGATGAACGATCTGAATAGAAGCTGAGAATCAAACTAGAATGTGGATCGAACCGTAAAACATGCGATTCAACGCATGCTTTACACCCAAGCTTCGGAGGCTTGCATCCCTTAAAAACGTAAGGTGTGAATTTCTGACGCTAATTCAACAAAAATCGGGAGTTATTTCTTGTTCGTAACTACGGTCATTGGCGGTCCATAACGGGCCTTTACTGCCTACGCTGTCCCACAAATTTCCCACGGGCCTAGGAATTTGTGCTATCCCTTCGGGCAAATCAGGAGTTCGATTTAATGACTCTTTCAGCATTCGCCAAATTTGCGAAACTTTCAGTCTCGTTCTTCATTTTACTCGACTCCTTCATTCAACCCGCTTGCGCTGCTCCCATTTTTGATAAAGCAGGCATATTTCGTTATCAGTTCGATTTGCCGCTTTTGCCCGATCAGTTTAAGTCATACCCTTCGATCGATATTGTGACCCGGTTTGATCTGGAAAACCCACCGGTGCTTTTGGACTTTAAGGCATCGGTTGGAGAGGAAAAATTTGGAATGGATCGAGTGAGTGGCTTTTTTTGGGAGATCGACACTCAGGAAAAGGGGCACCACTTAATCATCGCTACACAATCGGGTCCCACTTTCGTTCTCCAATACAATTATAGTGGACACGGATTGATGATGGTTTCGGTAATGAGTAGAGATTTTGTCTCGTCCTCGTTTTCGCATGATCCTGTTATCGACTGGACTAGTTCTACGAATCAAAGGGAGCTCGTTGCTAGTCGCCTTCCCAATAATGTTGAACGGGATACGTTGTATCGCCTAATACGCGATACCTATCATTCCCCCGATTGCCAAAACCTCATCCTAAAAGCACTGAGTGCGGTCGTACCGAATTAGGAGTCAGGGTCACTGAGGGTGCGATTGAAGTATTTTTGTTAGAGATGTCCCACGCCCACGATGTAAGACTGTTAAGAGCTCCCTCGCATCTAGCCGAACCCTTAACGGGCGAGGCGGCTGATTGCTTCGCAAGGATTTACTAAACTGATTTGATAACGATTCCTTAAGGCTTTGCTAACCCTTTCACGACTACCGGTATCCTGGAAAGCACCTTGGAGAGCGGTTTCGGAACCGTCTATGGAAATAAATTTCATCTTGTTTCCGTCGTCATAAGAAGTCTCGATGAATTTTTCCCCGGTGGTAAAGGCGATTTCTTGAACGGGAACCTGACGATTTTTTCCATCGCTACGCCTAACTGTTTCTTGGGCTGGCTCCGAAAAGGACTTTATGTCTAGGAATTCGACTTCGCCACTAGGCCGAATACGAAGGAACTCGGCGGTACTCAATTCATAGTCAGCTTGGTGTTGCTTAGTTCTGTGGGGATCATACTCAGTGAAAACCTCTTTATCACTTACGTACAAATTACCGGAAGCGTCTTTAAGTAACATACCAAGAACACGAGCCGTTTTTGGTGTATCCGCCAAAACCATGGCGCCAATCCTCTTGCTGAGATTACCGACCAACTTCTGGTCGTAAGAGAAACAAGCTGAAGACCCTGTTCCACAGGAAACTTCAATTTTCCCTTCAAGTGGTGCCGTTTTGTCCGAGGGATCGCGAGTGATTTCCCCCTTGATAACTCCGTGACTAATAGCACCCGAGCTATCCACAGCCACGAAATTGAAATTGATGTCGATCTCGTTGCTCTTTACATGAAACAAATCCATTCCTGGAAGGAGTCGGCGAAAGTTATTGCCATCGGCTCGACCGAAGTACCAGTCCGATCCGCTACGTAACCCAAACATCTCCCCCTCGCGTTCCCCTCGCGCTTGCAGTTGCTGCAGTTGCTTCAAAGTGTCTTGGGATACAACCTCGAAAAGAATAAATCCAGACGGATGTCTAAAAGCTTTGAGAACGACAGGATCGGCTAGCAATGGAAGAGACCAAAGGCCTATAAAGATAAGAAAGCGCATCTTGAAATTCTAACACCCAGACAAGGCGAGGGCGCAAAAAAGTCTGACTTGCCGCAATAACCGAGAAGATCCGCTCAGCTCCCCAAGCATTGGGCGAGGGCTGGCGTGATCCCTCTGACTTGGAAGCGGTCGTTGACGGTGGGTTACGGTCTGCGATGTCCCACAAATGTCCCACGCGCTCCGAAATGCGAGACTCAGGTTCGCTACCCGCTTCCCACTAACGCTTTGATTTTAAAATTGAATGCAGAAATGGGCAGTGCAGGGATCGAACCTGCGACCTCAAGCTTCGGAGGCTTGCGCTCTAT
>CAZTRP010000011.1:0-105619 GCA_964616705.1 uncultured Pseudobdellovibrionaceae bacterium | reverse complement strand
GTAGTGTTACCTATGTCTCCGGTTTGTTTTGTTACCTATGTGTCCGGTTCGGACCGAGTGTGTGGTTAGGTTAAGTTTAAGGTTAAGGTTAATTAATGAGGAATCGGGGCGGGGGGAATTGAACCCCCGACCTCTTGCACCCCAAGCAAGCGCGCTAAACCCCTGCGCTACGCCCCGTTAGAAGACGGATAAACTACTTCATTAGCCTATTGGGAGCAAGGGTTGCCTTGGCCTAGAATGGGTCGTTTTGGAGCAAATCTATGAGCTCTTTGACGTCTTTTCGTAGTGCTTTTAACGACTGAATGCTCACGGTTTGAGCCGTGGGTGGAGCCGATTTTGCGGCTTTTCGGGCCTCGGAGAGCTTTTGCTTGGCGCCCTGAAGACTGAATTTCTCTGTGTGCAGTAGGTAGCGGACGTGAGCTAGCTGGAGCACGTCTTTGCGATCGTAGATGCGCTGACCGCTTCGGCTCTTCTTGGGTCGAATTGAGCCAAACTCGCTTTCCCAGTACCGAAGGACATAGGCCTCAACTCCCAGCAGAGCAGCAACTTCTCCAATACGGAAATACTTCTTACCTTCTGGCAGTTCCACATACGAAGGGGGCGCTGCCGGTGAGTGGATGGGAGCCTCAACGGTGTCTTGGGTTTCTATTTCGCGATCTTTTAGTAGCTGATCTCTGAGATTATCGAGCAGGAACTTATAGCCAAGCTTTTCAGAATCCTTCGGGAGTTCCGGGCCTTGGGTGTCTTTCATCCGGCTATTATATTAACCATCGCGAAGCTGTGCACCGTATTTCTCACGCAAAGTTTCGACGATGCGCGTTCTAAGTACGGTAACCTCTTCATCGTTCAAAGTTCGCTCTGGGGAACTAAAGCCAAGTCGGAAGCCCAGGCTGCGTTTTCCAGCCGGGATCCGATCACCTTCATAAGCATCGAAGATGCGCTGTTCGGTAAGCAGATCGCCGCCCGCTTGGCGAATTCCCTCGCCAAGAGAGAACGAGGAAATTTCGCGATCGACCAAGAAAGCCAAGTCCAATTCGACAGCAGGGAACTTTGAGGGGGCTTTGTACTTCACTCCTACGCGTTCCGACTTGCGAAAGGCTCCCAAGTTGATTTCAAACAACACGACGGGTTCGGTCGTCTTCAAATAGTTGTCGCGAATCACTGGGTGAACTTCGCCAATTAGCCCGATTTCACGAGGTCCTAGCTTCACTGATGCAGATCGGTGCGGGTGAAAAAGTTTCGAACTTGCTAACGGTTCAAACGAAAGTTTCGCAGTAGAAAGCTGTGACATCAGCGCTTCAAGCACACCCTTGGCGTAGAAAAAATCTACGTTTCGAGATTCCGAAGTCCAGGACGGAGGAACTGCTTTTCCGGACAGCAGTACTGAGCCGTGAATCGTTTCCTTCACTTTGGTCTCAGCTTTGGGTTCCAACCGGTAAATATTGGCCACTTCAAAAAGCCGCTGATCGGTAATGTGGCGATTGCGGTTGTATAAGTAAGTTTCCAAAAGCGAAGGTAGAAGGCTTGTCCGCATGACCTTCATCTCTTCGCTAATCGGGTTTTGTATAACCACGCGATTTTCGTTGAGTAGGCCGTACCTGCTAAGGTTTTCTTCCGAAGTGAAGCTATAGTGAATGGTCTCTCGCAGGCCGAGACTGACCAAAATGTCTTTTGCGCGTCTTTCAAATCCGAAACGGTTTTCGTCGGGCCTATCGTACATGCCCAACGACAGTGGGTACTTAAGAGGAATGGAATCGTAGCCGTTGAGTCGCGCTACTTCTTCAATTAAGTCGACGCTTTCTTTTAAATCTGAGCGGAAAGTAGGGAGCCGCACCGACAAAACGTTAGCGGATTTTCGGTGAGAGCTAATGCCGATTGATTCCAGCAATTCAGAGACCGACTCCGCCGACAAATTATTCAGCCCGGCAATTCGGCGAACATCGCGCATATCGAGTGCGAGTACCGGCTCTTTCACCCCAAATTCATTGGTGTCGATCGCTGGGTGGTAAACATTTGCGTTAAAAGTGTCTTGGAACAAACCTGCAGCGCGATCGCTGGCGGAAGCGACTACGGCAATGTCACTTACTTTCTCAAACCGCTTTGAAGCCTCTGTCGAAAGCCCAAGCCGCTTGGCAGTCTTTCGAATCTGTTGAGAGTTGAAGGTGGCGCTTTCTAATACAATCGCAGTCGTGTCAGCTTCAACTTGGGAATTCAATCCACCCATGATACCGGCCAACGCGATCGGGCGATCGCCGTCGAAAATCATGATGTCGCCAGGCTCCAGCTTTGCAACCGAGCCATCCAAAAGAGTAAAGTCTTGAGCTTCTTTGCAAGGCCCGACCCGAACAGTGCCAGATTGTATTCGTCGTAGGTCAAAGGCGTGGAGCGGTTGACCGTACTCGTACATTACAAAATTCGTTATATCTACGACGTTGTTGATGGACCGCAGGCCCACAGAATCAAGTCGCTGCTTCATCCAGTCGGGGCTTTCGCCGACTTTTATTTCGTCAATCACGCGCGCGACATAACGAGGGCAAAGGTTTGCATCATCTACTTCCACTTTAATAATGGAAGAGGTGCGGTGCTGGGACATCCGAAACCTGGGTGGCTTCGGTTCGCGCAACTTCGTTTTGAGTAAAGGCGCGGCTTCTCGTGCAAGGCCCAAGATGCTGAGGCAATCTCCACGATTGGCAGTGAGTTCTAATTCAAAAATCGTATCTTCTTGTTGCCCGCCCAAGAGTCGGGCAACGGGCTCCCCAAGAACAGCATGTTTAGGCAGTTGGAGGATACCTTCAGATTTATCGTCGATACCGAGCTCGTTCGCGGAGCAAAGCATTCCAGAGGACTCAACTCCTCGGATGGCCGATTTCTTTATCTTGATACCACCAGGAAGACTTGCACCCACTAGGGCTACGGGCACCAAATCGCCTTCGGCAATATTTCGCGCGCCACACACAATTTGAAGTGCTTCCGCAGAAGGTTCGTCGGAAATAATCGTGCGAGTTACTTGTAGGCGATCGGCATTAGGGTGCGGTTCGATTTTCTCAATCCGTCCAACGACGACGCTTTCAAGCCCTGCCGAGGGTTGGCGAATGGCGCCAACTTGAATGCCTCGCATTGTGAGCTTTTCTGCCAAGTCTGCTGCGACGATCTTTACGTCCGGCTTCTGCAGGTAATCTCTGAGCCAATTAATCGATAACTGCATCTAAAACTGCTCCAACATCCGCCGATCGTTTTCAAAATAGGCGCGAATATCACCGATGCCATACTTGGTCATTGCAATGCGCTCTAGACCAAGGCCAAACGCAAATCCGGTGTAGCGATCGGGATCATAACCTACGGCCCGCAAAACATTCGGATGGATCATCCCGCAGCCGCCAATCTCCAACCAGTCGGAAGGCGACGGGGGTTTTCCCTTGGCCCGGTCTTTCGGATCTCCCCAAAGCATATCGACTTCGGCACCCGGTTCAACGAAGGGGAAAAAGCTTGGTCGAAAGCGCAGCGGACGTTCGCCGAAAAGCTCTTTCACCAAGTAGTGCATTACCCCTTTAAGGTCTGCAAACGACACGGTTTCATCAACCATGACCCCTTCAAGTTGGTGGAACATGGGTGTGTGTGTTTGGTCGTAGTCGGATCGATAAACCTTGCCGTGCGAAATAATCTGCAAAGGTGGCTTCATCGATTTCATGGCCCGAATCTGTACCGGCGAAGTGTGCGATCTCAAAAGGACCGGCTTTTCGATGTAAAAGGTGTCTTGCATGTCCCGGGCGGGATGGTGTTCGGGGGTGTTTAGGGCTTCGAAGTTGTAGTATTCGAGCTCTACTTCTGGGCCGCTCACCACCGAAAAACCAACGCGTCGAAGTGCTTCTATGGCTTCATCAAGAACGCGCGTAATGGGGTGAAGAGAGCCAGGTTGAATGGCGTAGTTGCCGGGTAAGGTTACGTCCAGGCGCGGGGTTTTCTTGAGTTCTTCCTCGACTTGGAGCTGTTCAAGCTCACCCTGTCGAGACGTAAAAAACCGCTCAAACTCTTCCTTAACACGGTTGAGAGCAGCACCTGCTTCACGCCGTTTTTCGGGGGTGAGTTCACGCAACTGGGCCAAAAGGCTAGTGATAAGCCCTTTTTTCCCTAGGTAATGGACTCGTAGCCTCTCCAACTCCCCTGTGTCGGGAGCAGAAGTGATGCGACTACGGGCCTCGTCCTGAATCCGTTGGATATTATCGGTCATGCAGCTTGCGGCCGCGCAAGCTCCACAAGCTGAGTGAAATGGGCGGGGTGCTTAATTGCGAGATCCGCAAGAATCTTCCGATCCAATTCTATGTTCGCCTTTTTGAGGCCAGAGACAAACTTTGAGTAACTCAGGTTGTGAAGTCTGCAGGCGGCGTTAATCCTTACCTGCCAAAGATACCGCATTTCTCGCTTATGCGTCTTCCGGTCCCTATACGCATAGCGATCTGCACGGTTCGTGTATTCACGAGCGACTTTGACAATGCTTTTTGCGCTACCAAAGAAGCCTTCGGCTCTTTGGAGCAACTTTTTGCGTTTAATACGACCAGCGGGACCGCGCTTAACTCTAGGCATACAAAACCTTTACTACTAAACTTTCTAGGCTCCTAGCTCTTAGGCTAGAAGCATTCGTTTTACTTGGGCCAAATTGCTTTCATCGACCATTGTCCCCTTGCGGAGATTGCGGCCTCGTTTGGCGGATTTGGAATTCAACAAATGACGATGATAAGCCTTTTTACGCTTAATGCGACCGGAACCCATGAGCTTGAACCGCTTACGGGCGCCGGATTTTGATTTCATCTTGGGCATGAACTACTAAACCTCTAATACTACTGACCGTGTCCCGAATCTCCGGTAGCTACCGTACCATCTTTGGTAACGGGCTTTTTGCCGCCAGCATCTGTTGCTTTAGGCTCGGGCTTTTTCCCGGTCTTAGGTCCGGGCCCAAAAGTGAGGGAAAGAACCTTTCCTTCCATTTTTGGATTGGCCTCGACAATACCCGAAGCTCCAACCATGTCAATAATCTGCTTGATAAGAGCATGCCCAATATCCGCATGGGCAGCCTCTCTTCCGCGAAATCGGACAGAAACCTTCACTTTATTGCCCTCATCTAGGAAGCGGATGATGTGCTTCACCTTAAAATCGACATCGTGTTCGTCGGTTTGGGGCCGAAACTGCACTTCTTTAAGGGTAGTGACGGTTTGATTCTTCTTGGCGACCTTAGCTTTCTTCTTAAGCTGGTACTTATATTTGCCGTAATCCAAGATCTTGCAAACTGGAGGCACCGAATTTGGGGAAACTTCAGCGAGATCCAGGCCGAGCTGTGTGGCCATCTCAATCGCTTTGCGAGTTTCCATAACGCCCAGCTGAGCGCCGTCCGCACCAATGACACGAACTTCGCGTGCTCGGATGCGGTGGTTGATACGTAGACCGTCTTGTGGACGGGATTCAGGGCGGAAACGTGGGTTAAAGGGCCTAATGGGATTGTCCTCCTAAGGGTTTATTTTCAGCTTTCAGCAAGGGTTCTAGGTACTTGCGAAATTCTTCCCAGCCCATTGGGGCCAGGTTTTCTCCCGTGGTTTTACGCACGGTTACTTGGCGGTTTTCGGCCTCTTTGTAGCCTAGAACCACCATTAAAGGGATCTTTTTAAGCTGCGCTTCGCGGATCTTATAGCTTAGCTTTTCATTCCGAAGGTCGAGTTCCACTCGGACTCCCCAGCGATCCATCTCTGCTCGAAGCTCTTTAGCATACACTTCTTGATCGGCGGCCACATTTACAATGACTGCCTGAACTGGGCTGACCCAGGTAGGCAGATGGCCGGCATGGTGTTCGATCAAAATCCCCATGAAACGCTCAAGACTCCCAAGCACCGCACGGTGAATCATTACAGGGCGCTGGGAAGAGCCATCGGAGGCGATGTAACTTAGTTCAAAACGTTGCGGAAGGAAGTAATCCAGCTGGACCGTGCCGCACTGCCAGTATCGACCAAGGCTGTCTTTAATGTGAAATTCAATCTTTGGCCCGTAAAACGCCCCTTCGCCTTCAGCGAGTTCGAACTCGCAACCCTGTTTTTTCAAGGCTTGAGCTAGGGCATCAGTCGCCTTATCCCAGGTTTCTTGGGTGCCGATGGAATTCTCGGGTCGAGTTGCCAAACGGACCTTGATATCTGTGAACCCAAACACGGCGTAGATTCGGTATATGTCGGCCACCACTGCGATGGCTTCAGACTCAATTTGGCTTTCCTGACAGAAAATATGTGCATCGTCCTGGCAAAACGCGCGGGCTCTGAAAAGGCCGTGAGTTACGCCGGCTCGCTCGTAGCGATGGAGTTTGGAGAATTCCGAATAGCGCAGGGGAAGATCTTTATAGCTATGGTGCGCGGCCTTGAATAGGCAACAGTGTCCCGGGCAATTCATCGGCTTGAGTGCAAGCGGAGTTTCGCCCTCGCCGCCCGGGTCCGAGAAGAACATATTCTCTCGGTAGTTCTCCATGTGTCCGCTGGTGGTCCAGAGGTCGGTGCTCATGAGTTGCGGGCAAATGACTTCTTGGTAGCCGGCCACGCGAGTTTGTTCCCGCATATAAGCGACCAGCTCGTTAAAAAGCACAGTTCCCTTAGGCAGGTAGAATGGCATGGCCGTCGAAACAGGCAAGAAAGTGAACAGCTCTAGCTGTGGCCCAAGCTTACGGTGATCGCGCTTTTTCGCTTCCTCAAGTCGGTGTAGGTGCTCATCGAGCTCCTTTTGAGTAGCAAATGCCGTCCCGTAAATGCGTTGAAGCATTTTATTCTTCTCGTCACCACGCCAATAGGCGCCAGCAACCGAAAGAAGTTTGAACTTGCCCAACTTTTCAGTGTTGGGAACGTGTGGGCCCCGGCACAGGTCGACGAAGTTGCCTTGGCGGTAAACGCTCACCACCGATTCACTGAGCCCCTCAATAATTTCGGCTTTGTAGGCTTCTCCCTGCTTGCGGAAAAAAGCGATGGCCGTTTCCCGAGGCCATTCTTCTCGGGCAACTTCGAGCTTGCGCGAAGCAATCTCGGTCATTTTGTTCTCTAAAGAGGTTAAATCTTCGGCGGAAAGTTTTTTCTCACAGTCGATATCGTAATAAAAACCTTCGTCGATCACCGGGCCGATAGTGATTTGGGCATTGGGAAAGGTTTCTTTAATGGCTTGGGCTAGTAAGTGGGCCGTTGAATGGCGCAACACTTCTAGTGCGTCTTTGGATTCGCGAGTAATAAGCTGCAGTTTGCAATCGCCAGGAAGTGGGCGATTAAGGTCGTAGAGCTCACCATTCACTCGGGCTGCGATGGCAGCCTTTTCCAAGTTTCTACCAATAGAAGCAGCAATGGCCTGGGCAGAAGTGCCTGGCGCGACTTCCCGCACGGATCCATCTGGAAGCGTGACTCGAATAGCTGTCATGAATGGGTACGCGAGGGGTGGATTGTCATAATTGGGCGTAAAGCATCAATTGGAATAAATACCGCTTGCTGCACCGCGAAATCAAGTTCCTTTTGCGTCTTCGCACTACACCTTAGTGAGCCAGTGGCTAAATTCTTTGTTTTCCCCTCGCACCGTCTTGAAGAAGAGGTCGGTCAGAGAGCGAGTAATTTCCCCTGGCTTGCCTGAACCTATGGGATGCCCATCGATTTCCCGAATGGGCGTTACTTCAACGGCAGTACCGGTAAAGAAAGCTTCGTCAGCCAAATAGAGCTGGTTTCGAGTTATCTGCTCTTCTTTCACCACCAAGCCCTGGCTTCGGGCTAGTTGCATTACGCTATCACGCGTAATTCCGGGCAAAATGGCGCCGTGTGGGGGCGTAAGCAGGGTTTGATTTTTTACAATGAAGATGTTTTCGCCCGAGCCTTCTGCCACATACCCTTGCGTGTCTAAAAGAATCGCTTCATCTAGGCCGTTCAATGCTGCTTGGCGCCGGGCCAAGACAGAGTTTAGGTAGCCCCCACTCAATTTTGCCCAGGGTAAACCGGTCGCGATGTCAGGGCGGCGGTAACTGGAAACAGCTACGCGGATACCTTTTGCTGCTCCTTCATCGCCCATGTACTTGCCCCAAGGCCAGGCAATCAAGGCTGCGTGGGCTTTTGCGCGAGAAGGAAGCTTGAGGCCTCGAAAGGTATCGTCAATGTAAGCAAGAGGGCGGACGTAGCACTCCTTAAAATCATTTTTCCGCAAAACTTCTTTTGTCGCGTCTATCCATTGAGCGGTGCTGTACTCAAGGTTGACGTCGAGAGCCTTGCAAGAGTCTGCTAACCGATCAAAATGTTCTTCTGCTCGAAATACCGCGGTGCGTCCATCGGTGCCGAGGTAAGCTCGGATTCCTTCAAATGCCGCAGTGCCGTAGTGGAGGCTGTGGGAAAGTATCGAAACCTGTGCCTGTCCATAGGGAAGGAGCTTTCCGTCCATCCAAACATACTTAATTTCTGAGCCATCCTGCGACATGTTATCTCCTGGTGAATTCTGAACGCAGCGTATTGCCGTTAGGTTTTCTGGTCAATCCCCGCTAGTTCCCCTATAATGGAGAAGTACCTGCATACACCGTTCAAACAAACACCATGAAGAAAATTCTCCGATCGATGGGTTGGTTCGCGTTTGTCTTCATGGCCAGTTCATTTCTTGTCATGCCTCAGGGTGCGATGGGAAACATTATTGAAGATCAACTGGCCGAGATTGGCGCGGTTCCGGACGAAGAAGTCGTTGTCGTCCAGAGAAAGTACACTCGAAAGAAAGGGCGCTTCGAACTTACGCCGGTGCAGTTCGGCGGAGTTCCCTTTGGTACTATTCGGCGCACCCTTTTTGGCGGTGCGAGCGCTACGTACCATTTTAGCGATGCCTTTGCGCTCGAGATCCCGCATTTTAGTTACACAAAAACTTTCTTTAGTTCATTTACGAGCGATATCAATGCCGGTCAGGACGACGGATCGGGACATCCGAAGATAAATATCGACGAACAACGCCTCCTGTTCTTCTTAACCGGGGGAGTTCAGGTGACTCCGTTCTACGGGAAGCTGGCAACCTTTTCGCAATATATTGCTTATATTGAGCCCTTCGTTTCGCTCAATCTCGGCTTAGCGAAAACCGAAACCAGTAACTATTTTGTTTGGGTGCCGGGCATCGGTTTTAGGCTGTTCTTCAAAGAATGGTTTTCGATGCGCTTTGACTTGCGCGACTACATCTACACTGAGCAAGGGAATCAAGGCTCAAAGTTGCGAAACAACTATGCGTTCACCGTATCGTTGAGTTTCTGGCTGCCGAAAATGCCGACCAATTAAGGGGACCGAAATGAGAATGGTGGGAGTGGTTTTGCTACTCATTAGCACGAGTGCTATTGCGGAGCGCCGTACTTCGCCTAGTTCTACTGCGCCTCGTTCTGCGCTCGAACTGGGAAAGCAACAATATGAGAGAGGTCGCTATGCGCGGGCTCTTGAGTTGTTAGGCGAAGCCTCTCAGTCCGCAGATTCGGCGAGCAGTCGCAATCTCGCCTTCTACTACCAAGGTTTAGCCCTCTTTGAACTGGGTATGTACTATTCTAGCTATGTCTCCTTTAAGAACGTGCTCCTTACGGCCGATGCAAACAACAAGCATGTATATGAGAAGGCGATTAAAAACAGCGTTACGATTGCAGACAAACTGGACATGATTGAAGCGGCCGGAAAGGTCGTCGATGCCCTGCCAGCTGGTTACATTTCTCCTAGTGTCTCTGCACACTCCAACTACGCATCGGGTGCGCATTACTTTAGTTTGGGTGAAGACTCTAAGGCGGCGGCAAAACTAAAATCGGTAAATCCGGAAAACCCCTTTTATGCTAAGGCGACGTTCTTGTTGGGGGTGATCGCGACCCGATCCAAGAACTATTCCGAAGCCATTGCCAACTTTGAACGGTCGCTTCAGGCGTGCGGAAACGACAAGGAAAAAGCCCCACTCAAAGAGTTGGCCAGGCTAAACCTTGCCCGTTCTAACTATTCGGCTGGCCAGATAGAGCGATCGATAGAGCTATACTCTCAGTTCACAAGCTCATCCGCGCATTGGCTCACTATTTTGCTTGAGGCAAGTTGGCCGCTACTACGGGTCAACGACACGACAGTCTCATTGGGCAACCTTCATACGGTGTTGTCACCTTTTTATCAGGAAGATCTTGTCGGCGAGGGGTACGTATTGCGTGCGACCATCTTATTCTCCCTCTGCAAATACGAGGAAATGAAGACGACACTCGCCCAATTCTTCACCATATATGATCCGATTTTACGCAGCATGCAGGGCGAATCGAACCATTTCGGAAGCGATAATTCTTACTACGATGCATTTGCTTCCAAAAAAGGGATCAACTCAGCTTTCTTGAATTTTGCAAAACGCGATCCAGGCGTCACGCGTTCGATGAAAGTTCTAGATTTACTACGAAGAGAACGTCGTGATCTCGCCCGACTGGGAAGAAGCGAGAACATTGCTCGATTTGCAAAGCTAGTCGACGAAGCAATTTCCACTTCCGAACGCAACATCGGTAGAGACTTAAGAAAGCTCCACACTAGAAAAATGAAAGAGCTCGCTTCTCAACGCGAGCAGGCGAACTACTTAAAGGTTGAAGTTGTGACCGGTGAAAAAGATCTTATTGAAAGCCAAAAAGGCCTTCCTCCTAAGCAAGTAGTCGATGTCGAAACCAGCGTAGGAGAAAATTACCACTTTTGGCCGTATGCCGGAGAGTACTGGGAAGACGAACTCGGGGCATATGTTTATACGACGGAGAGCAGCTGTGTTAACTAGGACCACTTGTGCTCTAAACATAGGCGCATCTGTTTTTCTGGGGCTTGCCCTTCCTTCAATGGCGGCAACTAAAGCTCCTTATAAAAACTTCGAACTGCCCAAAATCGTAAACTCAGGGCCAGATGGCGGCGGAAAGTTATATGTTTCTGAGCGTATTTATCTGAAGAACGCCATTCGACAAAAAGTTTCGCAAGTGGATGCAAAGAAGTTTCTGTTCGCTAAGGAAGCCTTTCTTGCCGAGAAACGCGAGGAAGCCATTAAGCTTCTCCGGCAACAGATGGACTCGGGCATGAACATAAACCGAGAAAACATGCTGCTGCGCCTTGGTCAGTTGTACGCTGAGAAGTATATGGATCTCAGCTTTCAGGAAACCGAAGTTTTTACGGCAAAGCTTCAAGAGTATGAGAAGAAAAAAGCTGCTGGTGTAAAAGCAGAATCCCCAAAAGCGGATAACTCTCGCTCGAAAACCTACCTTAAAGACTCGCTGAAGCTCTTCTACGAACTTGAGCGAAAGGCACCTCATCACGCGAAAATCGATGAAATCTTGTTTTTCATTGGATTCGTTGAAATGGAGAGTGGCAATGGGGCCAAGGGAGCTAAGTATCTCGACAAAGTAATTCAGCAGCACCCGAAAAGCCGCAAGTGGGAAGAAGCCGTCATTTACATGGGCGACTACTACTTTGATAAGTCCGACTTTAAGCGCGCTTACGCAAAATTTGCTTTGCTTGGTAACAAGAGCGAATCGGGAATGAAGCAATTTGCCATCTATAAAATGGCCTGGTGCGATTTGAACCTCATGCGGGGTGACAAAGCTCTTCGCGAGATGAAGCGCCTTGTAAAAGATTTAGAGGGCGAAAAAGATCCGGCCAAGTTCAATTTACGTGAGCAAGCCATTCGCGACTTGGTCGTCTTCTATGGAAGTGCCGGTTCCATTGACGATGCAATGGAGTTTTTCACCGAAGCAGTGGGAAAAGAGAAGGCCCTGCAGAATTTGCGGATTATCGCTGATTCGATGAGATCGAAGGCACGCGATGCCGAAGCAATTCGTGCATACCAGCGACTGCTCAGCGAAACCCCCAATAATCCCGAAGCACCTTTGATTCAGCTTGGAATCTACGAATCGCTCCAGAGCATGGATAAGACTGCAAAGGCAGTAGAAACCCTGGCGGCGACGCTCGATAACTACGGACCAAAATCGGAGTGGGCGAGCAACTATTCCGGCGATAAAGCCGAGTTCCAGAATATGATGAAAGTTTTGGAGGAGACGGGGGCAAAAGTCGCTTTCTTCTACCATGCCTCGGCACAAAAGGGCTCCAACAAGGCACTCTATAACCACTCCCTGGTGCTCTACGACGCACTGATTAAGAACTTTCCGGACCATGCAGATAGAAAGAAGTTCTTGTTCTATCGAGCTGAAGTTCTCTATGGGCAGAAGAAATGGTTAGAAGCAGCCAACTCCTATATGGATGCTTCAAAAATAGCTCCAAAGGATAAGATGACCGACGAGGCGGTTTACAATGCCCTGTTGGCTCTAGATGAACTCACTTCTCGCGTCGATAAAATCCAGCGTTTTACGGAAGAAGAACAAAAGAAAGTAGACCTGAGCCCCAAGGAAATTCCTGTGGGTGAGGCGCGCTTTATCGAAATCGCCCAGTTCTACGTGAAAGAGTACCCGAAGGGTTCGCGCCTTGTGGATGTTCAGTACCGAATAGCGGCAATTTACTATCGGTACCATCATTTTGATAAGGCCCTTGAGCTATTCCGGGGAATTGCCCTTGAACATCCAAAGCACCGCAGCGCCCCGACCGCAGCGTACATCGTGCTCGATGTTCTGAACATGCAGAAGAACTACGACAAGCTGGATGAACAAGCCAAACTTTTCGCTTCTGTTCCAGGACTAGGAGATAAGAAATTTCAGGGCGAGATGAAACAGATCAGTGCCCAAATTGGTTTTAAGCAAGTCGAAAAAATGGAAGCGAACGGCAAGTGGAAGGACGCGGGGGAGACTTACCTGGCTCTCTACAAGTCCGACACCTCAAGTCCGCTTGCTGAGAAGGCTTTGTACAATGCGCTAGTCAGTTTTGAGAAGGCCCAAGAGGTAGATCGTGCGCAGGAATTGACACGGCAGTTCGTAGCGAAATACCCGAAGTCGACCTATACCGAACCGCTCCTGCTTTCGATGGCAAAAAATGCGGAGAAACTTTACGAGTTTGAAGAGGCGCAAAAGCTTTATCACGATTTCTATCGCAATCACTCTTCAAGCAAAGAGGCTCGAAAAGCGCTCTTCAATTCGGCGGTATTTGCAGAAATTCTTGAGCACAATGGAGCGGCGATAGATCGCTACAACGACTATCTGAAATCGGGGAAAGTAAGTCCTGACGAACAGCGCGCCATACAAATTAGTCTCGCAAAGCTCACTAGAAAACAGGGCAATTGGGAGCAGTTTGGGAAGATCTACCATCAGATCGTGAAAGATACCCCCAAGGTAGAAGATAAACTCGCCCTACTTGGCGAACTCGCGCATCAATACGAACTTGCCGGGCGCGGAGCTGCAAAACAGGAAACCGTTCGTGAAATTCAAGCTCTCTACACCAAGCTCGGAAAGAACGCGAAGAATACAGGTTACGCAGCGGGATACGTTGCCGAAGCTGAGTTCAATGCGGTAAACGGCACACGCAGAAAATACGACGAAACCGTGCTTCGCTTTCCAGTCACCGACCTCGTTTACCTTGTAGGCTTGAAGCAACGACGGCTTAAGGCTTTAGGGGCTGCATACGACCATGTAATAGAGGTCGGGGTTCCCGAGTGGGGCGTGGCGGCGCTACACGACAAAGCCGATGCCTTTGCTGCCTTCGGTATCGGTTTTAGGAAAGTGCAGATCCCCGCGAAAATGACCGGGGACGAACGCAAGGAAACGGAACTGGGACTTAAAAAAATAGAAGCCGACATCGTAGTTTCTCTCGATAAACAGGCTGAAGAGATGTTCAAACTCTGCGTGGCAAAGGCGGGAGAGTTCCAGGTTGCCAATGAGTATGCAGCAAAATGCCGCCGCCGAGCGAAGTCGGAACAGCTAGTCGACTCAACGGGCCAGTTACCCCTTCCTAACGTCGCATCGGAATTTGGGGTTAAGTGGGAGGGGACCATCCCTGCCATCGACAGTCGAGATTACATTGACTACCTCAGCAGCGCAGTGGGCTCGAGGGATGGAACTGAACGCAGGCTTAAAGAGTTCCTAAGTAAGAATCCAAAGAATCTTCGGGGCGTTTACTTGCTTGGGCTGCACTACCAAAAGGTAAAGAAACTGGAGCTAGCTCAGTATTTCTTCAACCAGCTTGAGAAGGAATCCGACTTTGAGTGGAAGTCTCACTTGTTAAATAGTTTGGGGCTTTCCGCCTTGGCTGCGAAGAACCGACTATTGGCCATCGACTATTTTGATCAGGCAACGAAAGCAAAGCCCCCACTGGCGGCAGCCTTCGTGAATCGCGGGGCGCTATTTCTTCAAAGTCGTAGCTACTCCGATGCGGAACGGCTATTTCGGCGAGCGCAGGAAATCGATCCAAGTCTTGAGGAGGCAGCATTGGGCCTCGGAGTTGCCTTGGAAGGTTCTGGGAAGTTTGATGCGGCGCACTCTGTGTATTCCGACTATATCGGCGATAATTCAAGGGCCCTAGGTGTTCTTTACAACGACTCCCTTTTGC
Source organism: uncultured Pseudobdellovibrionaceae bacterium (assembly GCA_964616705.1). GTDB lineage: Bacteria > Bdellovibrionota > FAC87 > UBA2466 > UBA2466 > JAIEOG01. Next base: position 91,145 of record CAZTRP010000011.1, on the reverse strand, counting down.
TTGGAAATCGGCTGGGAAAGAAAGAGGCAGCCGCGAACCAAATGCTGCGCTACATCCAGGCTGGGGGACGAGAGTCTGCAAAAGCCCAAGAATCTATGCGTAATTGGCGGTAAAATTAAAGAACGTGGAAAAGAAGATGCACATAGCCCTAGGTGAAATTCTAGTTTTGGTGCTTTTCCTTCTGCCATCGAGTTCGATTTTCGCGAAAGGTCGCGCGGGCAAAAAGGCCGCTCCATCGGCTGTAAGTTCGGGCGATAGCGGCGATTATGTAACGGAGAAGCGCTCCGATGGCACTACCGTGAAGTACAAGAAGAAGACAAGCTATGACTATGAAGGTTTAGGAATCGACGGAATTTCAAATAAACCGTCGGGTTCGTATGTTTCGAATATTAAAGATGTAAAAGCGAAAAGTATTATTCGGGTGCGAGAGAACTTCGATGCCGAGGTGATCGATTCTCCGCGGCAAATGAAATAAGGGCACGTATGGAAGCAAAATCAAACTCCGTTACTCCCATTCGTTTAGATGTCATTGGCGCGGATGGAAAAATACTTCACGCTAGCGAATTCGTGAAGGAGAAGATCGTTATTGGTCGAGTTCTCTCGGCCGATGTTCGTATCGACGATCCGAAGGTTTCCAGAATTCACGCCCTTATCGAAGTAAGAAATGGCGCGATCGGGGTTACCGACTTGGCGAGTTCGCACGGAACCTTCGTCAATGGAAAGAAAGTGGTCGAGTCGGCTCTAAACTTCGGCGATGTTTTAAAGTTGGGCAATGTTGAGGTGCGTATTTCTAAGGGCTCGGGGGTTACTATGACCTCCCAGCCGTCGGCTCAAGCCAATCCCGAGAGAGACAACACGGCAACCGCCGTGGATATTTCTATTGAGGCCCTGGAAGAAAGCGATCGGCGTCGCAAGTCGACTGAGCGACGCAAGAAAGATGCTTTTCCCGAGGAAAGCCGGTTGGATGAACGGCGAGATGGGGATCGACGTACTGATCAGCGTCGCGAAGATCGCCGAAAGAATGATGTTTCCGCTCCGCTGCCACCAGACGTTGAGTCGGAACGGCGCGCCGGAGTAGATCGGCGTACTGGCTTAGATTACGAACGTCGTGTGGGAGATCGCCGGCGTGGTGATCGACGTATTTTTGATATCACCAGCCTTGAAAGGCGAATCGAAGATCGGCGCTCAAGACGTTCTGATGATGATTTACTTCCCGAGGAGTTAGAAAAAGCATTTGAAGCCCCAGAACATGCTCGTGAGTTTGAAGTTACGGCCATGTGGGGAGATCACATTCTTGATGTTTCGAACTACCACGACCCGGTAGTACTCACCGTCGGCGAGTCTCCTTCGAACGAATACATTATTCCTAGCGAGGGTATTCCGGAGGAGTTTCCGCTTATTACCATCGAGGAAGACGGTACAGCCTACTTGGCCTTTACTCGCGAGATGACGGGTACGGTACGAGCTAGGGACAAGATCTTTACGCTTGCGGATTTACAGGAAGAAAAGTTCGTAAAACGTTTTGCCGACTACTTTGTAGTGGCGCTGAAACAGGAAGATTTTGCCAAGGTTTCAGTGGGAAACATCAATTTCTTCATGCTCTACGTGCGCCCGGCCCCTCGTATCAAGGCCGCGCCCATGTTCGACAACGACGCGCTCTTAGTTCGAACCATGATCGGCTCGTTTCTTTTTCTGATGCTGCTTTTTGTCAGCATGAGCTTCATGGCGCCGCCCATACCGGTAGTTGTTGATATGGTGCCCGAGCGCATTGCAAAGATTGTTGTGAAAAAGCGCCCAAAAATTCCTGACGCCGTTGTAGTAAAAGGGGCAGAGCCCTTAGAAGGCGGATCGAAAATGGGTCAGGGCGGTAAGGCTCCCGAGCCGGAAGGCCAAGTAGGCAAACCGGACGCGCCTAAGAAACCTGAGCCTCCTCAGGCGATGGCACCGAAGACTGCGGAGAAAAAGGCAGAGCCGCCTAAGCCAGCTCCGCCCGCTCCTACCGTCGCGAAGCCTTCTCCTCCAAAACCTGAACGTAAGGTGGTGGATCAGCAGAAGGCCAAAAAGGTCGGAATGCTGGAGGCCCTTAGCCGAAGTGGAATCCAGAAAGATCTGAAGAATCTCATTAACTCCAATTCCGGAGCCAGCGGCTTTGAAGATTTCGACAAGGCTGTTTCCGGAATGCAAGGCAAGTCGATTGAACAGTCGGCGGGTGCTGGAGGCAAAGGACTCAAAGGAGTCGATGTCGGTGGCGGTGGAAAAACTATCGGAATCGACGGCCCGTCTACTAGCGGCTTAGGTCGTGGACATCAGGGCGATGGTATTGGAGAGGGCATTTCCGGTCCTGGCCGATTGGGACAAAAGGGAGAGCACTCTGTAAACATCGTTTCCGAAAATGTTCAGGTCCTTTCGGGCTTGCCTAAGGACGTGATCAACGAGGTGGTGCAACGGCATCGCTCGGAGATTCGGGCCTGCTACGATGCTGCTCTACAGCGCAATCCCGGATTGCGCGGCAAAGTCGTGGTCGCCTTTAACATCGCGCCGAATGGAATCGTGCAATCAGCGAACGTAAAGGAAAGCACGATTGGAGATTCCGCACTTGGCTCTTGCATCATCGCACGAGTGAAGTCGTGGATATTCCCCAAACCTGAAGCACCCGTGGTGACCGAGGTCTCCGCTTATCCGTTCTACATGAACCCGGCGAACTAGCGCAGCTTCCGCTTGGGTTACTTTGACGTCGGGTTTGCGGAACGCCACAGCGCTAAACAAAGGCCTGCGAGCACGAAGAGCGAAAGCAGGCTTGAACCCGCGATCTCGAGCGGGAGTACGCCCGGTACAAAGTACATCACAACTCCTAACCCAACACCCATGAGCGATTCACCCGCCACGAGTCCAGAGGCGAAGAGCAGTCCGGGGGCTGCCTCGGAACTCTCCTTACTCATCTGATGCAGTATACCGCCGAGCACCATTGGAATGCCGATGGTGAGGGGTAGGTACATTCCTACTGCTACAGCCATCAAAGGCAGTCGAAAGCCGCTCTTTCGTAGCTCCAAATAGCGATCCAACCCTAAAACTGCGAGCCCCAAACCAGAACCGATGACCACCATATTCCAAGGCAATTGCCCGTTACCAAAAAAAGCCTGAGCGATGCTAGCAAACAAAGTGGCCTGAGGGGCTTTGAGAGCGCCCGGTGCACCAGTGCCGATTCCGTAAGTTTGGTGGAGCACAGTAAGCACCGGTGCGAGCACGAGGCAGGCAATTGCTAAACCCGAGATCTGCGCCCAACAATGGTTCCGCGGGGTACTTCCCAGCCAATAACCTGTTTTAAGTTGCTGGGCCATTTCACCAGAAAGACAAACTGCGGAACACACTGCTGCTGCTATCGCAAGCACGCAGGTGACTCCGGAAGTGCCAACAACGCCAAATACCACAAGCAAAAAGCCCGTCGTGAGAACTGCAGTGAGTGTGATCCCACTTACTGGAGCGTTGGAACTTCCCACAAGCCCGTTGATGTACCCAGACACCGCCACTAAGAAAAACGACATGAATAGGGTGAGTCCGAGGGCGAGAGAAGCCATTTTTGGACTAAGCAATTGGTAGAAAGCCGCAAAGAGAAGGGCGATAGCCAAGCATGCAAAAGCTGCGAGCGAAAATCCGGAGATCATTTGTTCTGTTCTGAGCGGCGCCTTTGAGTGACTCGCTTTTCGTCGCGAGTCGAAAACTTCATTCACTCCAGCGAGCAGAGTTTTTCTTACGCGGTAGATTGAGGCTGCCCCACCTACCATCATGGCGCCAACCCCCATGTAACGAATTTGCGAACTCCACATGTCCCAATACCATCCGAGCAGGTCGTCCCCAACGCCATGAGACGCTCCTAGAATTGGAATGGCTATCCACCACGCAAGCGCTCCACCAATTGCCATAACGCAGGAGACATTCAATCCGACGATATAGCCGACTCCGAGCAAAGCCGGAGAAACATCAGTGCCGAGAAAAAAGGCGGTTTTTCCAAGTGGGAAAGCCGTCTCCACTGTGGCCTTAAAAAAGACTACGCCCGAGGAGAAAAGCTTAACTAGGGCTGAAAGTCCCACTGCACGGAAAACTTGCTTTGCTTTCGAGCCCCCTTGGTCGCTCGCTTTAATAATTTCCGATAGTGCGATGGACTCGGGATAAGCAAGGCCGCTGTCTTCTACTATGTAAGATCGCCTGAGGGGCTGCATCAGGACGATGCCCAGTAAGCCACCGCCTGCGCAGACAATAGTAGTGGTAAAAAAGTCGAATTCCTTCCAAACCCCCGCGATAAGCAGGGCGGGAAGCGTGTAGATTGCTGCAGCGGCAATGGATTCCCCGGAGGCGGCCATGGTTTGCGCCATCGTAGTTTCTAATGCGGTCCCACTACGAAATGCCTTCTGCAAAATCGCAGTGGCGAGAATGGCGGCTGGAATGGAAGCCGAGATAGTCATCCCGGCGTAAAGGCCCAGGTAGATATTGGCCGATGCAAAAACGACGGCAAAAACAGCTCCCAGGCAAAGGGCTCTTGGACTTAGTTCCGCAAGGAATTGGCTAGGAGAAATAAATGGTTTATGGGGCTTGGAAGTCATATTGGGCCTCTGGGCGCGAGACTGCCAAGGTATTTGAACGGTGTCTAGTGCTTAGAGAAAAAACTGGCTGAAAATGTCTTTTGGTGGCGAATAGACGGTAGCTGCCGGTTTTGGCTCTTTCTGGCGGGCGGCTTTGTCGGCGAGTTCTCTGAGGAGCCCCTTCGGTGCATAAATATTTTCTGGATTATTCAGGTTTACAATTGGCTCCTTGGGGAAGGCCGCTGAAAAAGCCTGAGAAAGCGACATCGAAACGCCCTCGGTAATAAATTTGGCGGGCGTTTTCTTAGTCTCCTGTTCTTCCGGCATGAGCAACGAAAGTGCATAATCTACGGCACTTGCCGCGGCGTCGGCCGACTCTGAGCTTGCATAGGTCGGAATACTCGCAGGGATTCTGCCTTGGGATTGTTCGTTCCGATTTGGTTCATTGCTAGATGGGCTAGCTGGTTCATCGGAGTTGCCTTTGTAGTTTGTTTCGGTTGCAGCAAAGGTGCCTGTGCTGTTGGTTTGGTAATCAGCAGGTGCATTATAGCCCGAACCGCTATCCCGACGGGATTGCCAGTAATTTTCGGCCGTACGCGATGGCTGAGTGGCTTTTTGGCTTGGAGTTTCTCCTGGTGAGGTTGAAGGCCTTGCCGAAACCGCTTCAGAAGCCGGGGCGCTTTCCCCAGCGGGATAGTTTGCCGAAATCAATACGGGTCCCGTGCCATTGTTGACTGTTGGGTCAGGCTTAGAAGTTTTTCCCGTGAGAAGTCCTTCGGGTAATACGGGAATTGTTTGAGAAGATTTTCTGTTAGCGACGCTATTCAGTTTAGGCAGCGCTGAAGTCGCGGGCGAAACTGAATTCGAGTCGGTACTTGCCGCCGACGATTCTGCTGCAGATGAGGATGTTGGGGGACTCTCGACAGTCCCCGAAGCAGCTGCAGAAGCATGGGTTGAAGCGAAACCGGTAGACGGAACGCCCAAATTGCTCGTACTTGATGTGTCGGATTTGAGCGTCTGCGCCGGAGTGGGCCGTGGTGAAATATTTGGCAAAGGGCTTATGGTCGAAGCTGGTTTTGGCGACGAACTCGGTACCGTGTTTGGCCCGGCGGAAGGCTTTGTTGGTGCCACTGAAGCAGTCGAAGGTTTCGAGGCCGGAGTTGGACCAGTACTTTGTTTTTGCTCTCCCAACGAGCTTGCGCCCTTTGCCGCCGTTGCATAGTCGTTGGGTAACTTGGCCGTGAGCAACTCCTGCAAAACCTGACCGGCCTTGCTGGGGGTTTCGAAAGCCTTGGCAACTTTCTCGCGCACTAGTTCTTTCACCTGTTCGTAGTCTTTAAGCTTCTTCTCAGCGACCTGAATTGCTGCGCTGAGTTTCTCAATCGCCTTTTTGTTTCCCTTGGCGTCTACACTCAGCAGATCAATCTTCTTTTTCTCAAGCGAGGACTTTGCGTCTCTAATGTCTGCTTCAGTTGCGCGACTTTTACCATTGCCCAAAAGTCCTTGGAGCGCTTCTTTTTCACCGGCTTTGCTCTTATCTTTGTATTCGTCAGCGAAGAGGGTTTTGAAGTAATCGGTTGAGTCTTCTTTAGTTTCAGCTGAATCGGTCGTCGAGGACGAGGCCTCGGCATCGTCTTCTTCCACTGCATGGTCCCACCCAAAACTTTGTGGCGCGCGCGTATGCAAAACCAACGCGCACAGAACCAGCACTAAAAATGGAACTCCCCTAAACATAGGACCGTAGGTCCTCCCCACCGAATCTAGATTGCAAAGTTCTCGCCTATATCCGCGTATGCCTAGCGCTGCGATGTATTCTCAAAGTGCGGAGGTCAGTCCCGCGAGCCTCTCAAAATAGTACATAATTTTGATAACTTGCGTTGATTGAGGATTTTACACCGTGAACCCATCAACGGGTCGGTGGGGCGTGTACTGAAGTACGATTTAAGTCATTGAATATAGGTGGCTATGGGTGGGAGAGGGGGGGCTCGTTGCTTGCGAGCTGTCTATTTCTTGCCAGAAAAAAGGGGGGCCTAGGGTATTCCAAATGCCCTCCTCACATTAGAATAAACAGCTAGGAGCACTCCATCATTCCATTTCCTCAGCCACAACTCGCTGCGGCGCGCGGCATTTTCGTTTTGATTGTCGTGTATGGATTTGTCCGCCTCTTCTTCGGTGTCGACTTTTTCGATGAAGCCTATTGGGTGGGATTTCAATGGCGGTTTGCTTTGGGAGATCGGCCCTACCTTGATGAGCATTCTTTTCACCAGAATTTTGCGGTTTTTCTTTTTCCGCTGGTAGTTTTGTTTCGTAAGTTTTCATCGGGCTCGGATGGCATCATCTTATTCACCCGGCTGTTCTTTTTCTCGGCGAGTTTGTTTGGGAGTTTCCTTACCTATCGCTTCTTTACCCGCCGACTCGGTAGCGAAGCCGGAACTCTTTTCGCGGGCTTATTCTTGCTCATGCCCATTTCAACTCCGAATTTCTCGTACACCTCTTTGGGAATTAATGGGCTTCTATTGGGCGCGTTGTGTTTGTTAGAGGCTGCCGAGACCAACCGCAAGTGGATTGCCTTTTCAGCGGGGATTTTCCACGCAATTGCAACAGCGTCGGATCCCTCTCAAATTCCTACTGTGTTGATCTTAGTGTGCGTAGGTATGGCTTTTTCAAAACAACGAAGCAAGCTGGCACTCTTTTACTTTACCCCGCTACTGACGATTGGCGTGGCAATGGTGGCGCTTGCCGGCGTTGAAGGAATGAAATCGATTTTTGAATCCTCTCGTTATTTGGATCACGCCAGTTACTCTATTCGGTTTTTTAAGCACGCAAAGGATCTTTTCGCGGTGCCTTATCGGGCGCTTTGGTTGTGTTGTTGGGTGATGGTGGCGATTTTTTCATGGAAAAACTATCGGCCGGGACTTGCCACAGCGTTGGTAATCTTGCCGATCGCGTGCCTTTTCTTGGTCATGAAAATGGGCTACGGAAGCGGCTTTTATTTTGCCTATCTTGGGTTGGCGGGGTTTGGAGTTTTTTTATTTGTGAAGTCAGCTTCCGATTGTCGGCGTTTTTTTTGGTCTCTTTGGGTGCCCTCTCTGCTTGCCGCAATTGCTTACACTTGGGCCGGAAATCGTGGCGGAGTTGCGCGCTTTGGAACAGGAATGATTCTTGGGATGTTTGCGACACAATATTTTTTGCTTCGGGCTATGGAGTTGTTTCTTCCAAGAGCGCGAAACGTTCCGCTGGGTGTCACATTGCTCTGCCTTCTGGTAATCGGTGTTCAGTCTCCCGTTTTTCAGGAAGTGACCGTGGTGCCCAGTGGGCCCTACCGCGGATTGAGGACAGAAAAAGGGAAAGTCGAATGGATTGTCAAAATTCAGGATGAAGTAGGAAAGCGTTCTCAGTTGGGGCGGCGCATTGTTTTTCATCCCCACTTTCCCGCTGGCTATCTGATTACGGCGATGCGGCCTGCGGCAGGAAATCTTTGGTGGACCTATCCCCAACACGAGGAAGCGGCACGAGCATTCTTGCGTGACTACCAGCGGTATGAAAAGGAAACTGGCTTGGCGGTAGTGGTGCACCAGCTAGTTTACTCGGAACGAGAGACTAATCCGGCCGATCCGGGTCCTTTGGACAAGCTTTTGCCGCGGTTTAAGACAGGCTTCAGCAAGACGTTCTCTTCACCGGCTTTCGATATTTACGAAAACCCGCTATCATATTGAAACTGGAGCACCCATGCGAGCGTTCCCTGCCTCTTTGGATGTAGTGGTTCCGGTTTACAACGAAGAAAAGGTTCTCCCTCTCCTATTTGAGCGGCTTCGCACGGCCTTTTCTGATCGAGCGCTTGCTTCCGTTGGACTTACTTCGGTGCGCTATATTTTTATCGATGATGGCAGTCGTGATTTGAGCGCTGAAATGATTGCTCACGCAATCCGAGAGGGGTTCCCCGCGCGACTGATTCGCCTTTCAAGGAATTTTGGACATCAGAATGCGGTAGCAGCCGGTATTTCTCGCGGCCAGGCTGATATGCTGGCCATTATCGACGCAGACTTGCAAGATCCTCCCGAAGTTATCCTCGAGATGGTGGGGCTCTGGCGCAAAGGATTCGACGTCGTTTGCGGCGTTCGGCGAAAACGTAAAGAGGGACCTCTTAAGCGGTTTTTCTATTGGTCCTACTACCGCTTGTTAGCTGTTTTGTCCGAAGTGGAAGTTGTGAAAGATAGCGGTGATTTTTGTTTGATGGACAAACGTGTCATCAGCGCTCTCAACGCTCTGCCGGAGAAAGTTCGGTTCAATCGCGGTTTGCGGTCCTGGGTGGGTTTTCGCCAGACGACGCTGGAGTACGAACGGGATCGTCGCCTCGCAGGCACCTCGAAATACAGTTTTAGGGCCCTCTACAGGCTCGCAACTGAGGGTATCGTTTCAAGTGGTACACGTCCCTTGAAAGCCGTTCAGTTGGGTGCGTTCTTAGTAGGTATTTTAGTGGTGTTCTTTAGCTGTTACTCGGGGTACTTGATTTCTAGCAAGGAAACCTCTCGAGAGATTATTTTTATTTCGATTGGTTACATGGTTACGGGGTTTACGAGTTTGGTAACGCTTTTTGCACTGCATTTTATCGCTGGCTATCTGGGGCGCACGTATACCGAAGTTAAATCGCGTCCAGCTTACCTGATTGCGGAAGAGGTAGATTGGATGGAAGATGCCGTCGCTATTGGCGCCCAGAATCCGCTGGTAAAAGTGCTTCCTGTAGAAGCGGGGCAGTGCTGATGGCCACGGCTGTAGAGTTTCTATCCCATGGCCCCTCCCACGATTTTAGCGATGAGTGGTATTTGTCCGCCGTTGAAGATCATTTCTGGGTCCAGTGGCGTTTTCGCGCCATGACGCAAATGATATCAACCATCCCCTCCTTGCAAAAAAAACATCTTAAAGCCCTCGATATCGGAGGGGGACATGGTGTAATGGCCGCAAGCTTGGAAGAGCGCTACGGCTGGACGGTGGATTGCTGCGAGCTAAATGAAAAAGCCCTGCAGCAAGGTAAGCGTATTCAAGGACGGCGATTTTTTTATGACATTACTGAAGAGCACCCGAGTTTAATTGGAAAGTATGATGTTGTGCTGCTTTGCGATGTGATTGAGCACCTTGAGTACCCGGAAAATCTACTTCGGTCCGCCATGAGGCACTTGGTTCCCGGTGGAGTTTTGATTGTCAATGTCCCTGCCTTGAGTCTTCTCTACAGTCGGTTCGACAAAACAGTCGGCCACTATCGTCGATATACCGTGAAGAGCTTACAAAAAGAGGTGGCCGGGGCCGGCGGAAAGATTTTGGCTTCCGGATACTGGGGGTTCAGTCTGTTGCCCATAGCCTTGTTGCGCAAATGGGTAGTGGGTATGTTGCCTTCAGCAAAAGCGGTAGTTGAGGTTGGGTTTAGTCCCCCTTCCGCTCTAGTTCATCAGCTGTTTCGTTATCTGATGCGATTGGAAACTAAAGTCGCTCCAATAACTCCGGTCGGAACTTCAGTGCTGCTTGCAGCGCAATCTGTTGCTGACTAGCTCGTAATTTCCCATTCAATCGGCGGATAACCCCAGCTTTGAAGCACTTTGTTCGCTTGGGAGAAAGGTTTACTTCCAAGAAAGCCTGCATACGCCGATAGGGGCGAGGGGTGAGGCGACTCAATAACGTGGTGCTTTGGGTTGGTAATCATCGCCTTTTTCTTTCGAGCCGGAGCGCCCCAGAGAATAAAGATCAGCGGTTCTACTCGGCTGTTTAGCAAAGCGATAATGCGATCGGTAAAGTGCTCCCACCCTCTTTCCTTGTGCGAGTTCGCCTGGCCTTTTCGAACTGTGAGCACTGTGTTGAGCAGTAACACTCCTTGTGAAACCCAGTGCGAAAGCTCCGATTTCTCATGGTTCACCTTCTTTCCAAGGTCGCTTTCAATTTCCTTGAAAATATTTTTTAGGGAAGGCGGCTTGGGCTTCAGATTGTTGGGCACGGCGAAGGACCAGCCAATTGCCTGTCCCTCTCCGTGGTAGGGATCTTGCCCTAAGATAACCACCCTTACTTTCGGCAAGTCGACCGATTGAAGTGCGCGCAGCACGTGGTCTCGAGCGGGAAAGATTTCTGCCCCGCCTTGGTACTCAGTTCGCAAGAACGTCGTGAGTATTTGAAAGTACTCTTTCGAAGATTCTTGGGCGAGATGCTCTTTCCAGCCGGGTGGAAGATTATTGGGGAAACGAGAACCGTGTTCTAAATCAGGCATTGTCACTGGACTAAGGCATTTCTAAAGCTAATTCAAGTATGGCGATGGTGAGTTGTTCAGGATGTGGGCGGTAGAGCAACCGTACAGTATGGGGCCATTTTCAATGGGGTTCGGCTGCCTTTCTTGGTTTCGCCGTCAAAAATACGGTACCCGTGTGAGGTGAGGAGTTCAAATACCTCAATGCTATTTTCACCTGCGACTTCACAAATGATGATTGGACGGTGCTCTTCTAGTAGCTTGACTGCACCTTTCAGAGCTTCGATTTCTGCTCCTTCGACATCGATTTTTAGAATGTTTGGCGGCGGCCTGAAATTGCTCACCCAATCCAGCGAAACGCACGAAACAGTTCGTGCATCCGAAACTCCGCCCGTTTGAGTAGTGCCCTTTCCTTCCAAGTAATTCGCGGACGAACTGCGTTTCGCAATGCAAAATGTTTTAATTCCAGCTTCGTGTGTAATCGCTACTGGAATGATTTCGACAAAAGCCCTATCTTTCTGTTGCTTCGCTACGGACCTGTGCAGGAGTCTTTGCATCTCGATGTCGGGCTCGAATGCGATTACCGAACCAGTGCTTCCTGTCTTAGCAGCCGCAGAAAAGGCAAATAGTCCAACATTTGCTCCGACATCCCAAACGATCTTGCCTTCCTCTACCAATTCATGAACTAACGAAACTAAGGTTGGGTCAACTTGGCTCATTCGACGAAAAAAATAGCGCAGCCCGGCTCTTCCAGAAACGACGAGTGGAATTTTCCCAGACCGACTGGGTAGATGCCGTACAATGACGACTTTCGCGAGCGCCCATTCTAGGTAAGTTCTAAGGATAGAGGTGAGGCGCATCTTTCTATTCTGGTGTATCGCCCATGCTCATTCAACAAGATTTGGTTTTTCGTTTGGTGGTGTAAGCGGTTTTTCGCCGCTTTGAGGGGAGGGCAGACCGTCCCAAGAGGAGGTCTCCAGGTGGGATGAGAATCCAGGTTTGTGGTGATTGCGCAGGCTGAGTGAATCGGGTCTTGCGCCTTTTTTTTGTTTGGGCTACTTACGCCAAATGAAAATGAATAGGGTTTTGCTCATCTTCTTTGCGACCGCAGTGAATATTTGCTCTGGAGCAGACGTGAAATTGAACTTTAAGTGCGATGTTCGAGCGCTGCCCGCGCAAATTGTCCGCGTGAAGCTTTCCCGCTCCGAAGATGGAAAAAGCTGTGATGCCAGCATGATAGATGCCCGCGGCGGGGCGATGTCCAGCACGTACTACGTTGAGTGGAAGTGTAGCTATATCCCAGTTGAAATGAGCAAGGCGATCCGGGTGGGGTCTTACGTACTTCAGAGTCCGACGCGTGAGGGGGTTGGTCCCTTAGACGAAACGGTCCGCCTGCTTTCTCTGACTATTGATGAGGTTGGTAGTAGTGGAGGGGGAGTCTACGTAATTGAAAATAACGTCGTAGGTTCCTTAGTTTGCACCGCGGATGACGAGTTTCTGCGCCCCGAATTTTAGGGGGCCGATTTTCTAGATAAAGGAAAAGGGGTAAGTTGAAGTGCTTCGCCTAGTTTCGGTTATTTTAGGAGTTTTTGTCTTGGGCGTTCAAGCAGAAAGCCCATTGGACTTTCACGATTTCGACTCTTTTCAGCGAACAAGGAGTCGTGCCTTTCTTGAACAGCGGATTACTCAGATCCTTCAGAAGGATCCGGAAATCGCGTCCTATTTCGAGTTCAGCGATTCGGAATTGTCCATTTTCGCCTCCCCCGCAGATAAAGCGTCTCGCAATCCTGAGTATCAGATAACTTTTGGTGATTTACCTTTGCCCGAACGGAAAGCCTTGGCGCCAACGACTGAGTTGCCATTGCTGGGCGCTCGCATTGCAATCGATCCCGGTCATTTCGGGGGCGCGATGGCGCGTACTTTAGAGGCCCGTTACATTGACATGAAGGACAAGCCCGGCGTCGAATTTGACGAAGGTACGCTGACCCTGGCGACTGCTTTACTGCTGGAAAAGCGCTTTAAGGAAAAGGGCGCCTCGGTCTTGCTTACTCGCGAACATCTCGAGGAGGGGGGACTTAAGGAGAGCTTCACAAAATGGCGGAGCTCATCGGCTTTCGATGAAGCAGTTGAAGCAAAGACACTTGGCATCGCAGATCCTGCAAAGCGAACTGCGGCACAGAAGTGGTGGAAAGAGGAAGCCACGGATGCGGAAGTATTTAGTATGCTTTATAGCAGCTTGGATTTCGTAGCCCGCGCTGAGAAGATTAACCAGTTTGATCCTCACCTCACTTTAGTTATTCACTTCAACGCCGCGGGCGGACGAGAGAAAGAGTCCGGAAAAAACATCGCCAGTTCGGATAACTACAATATGGCTTTTGTCCCTGGGAGTTTCATGAAGGGCGAGCTTGCGGACCCACGTTCTCGCTATGAGTTTGTTCGACTCCTTGTTACCGATCATCTAGATGAGTCGGTGGAGGTTGGAGGCGTGTTAATGCGAGCAGCATTGAGTAATACGTCAGTGTCGATTGCCTCGGGCATGGAAACTTCGGCGCCTTATTTGCGAAAAAGCTGTCTGCCGACATGCCAGCCGGGAGTTTTTGCACGAAATCTTGGTATGACCCGCTTGGTAAGAAGTCCAATCGTTTACGGTGAAATACTTTGCCAAGACAATGTCGATGAGTGTGTTCGACTGAATGATCGCTCGCTCACTGTCGGTGGACTTGCCGTACCGGCACGGCTGGGGCCTGTTGTAGAATCTTATTACGAAGCCGGGTTGCGGTATTTTCAGAAGCGGTAAGTAGCTGCGTGTTGACACTTCTAGCCATGACATAACGTCGTGTGCCCGCCAAAGTTTGTCCTAATCGCTGTCATGGCACCGCGATTTTGTTTACTAAACTGGAGGGTTTATGAAAAACATTCTAATTCTCGCTATCGGTTGCATTGGCGCATCGCTGTTTGCAACTTCCCCAATGCCTCAATATGCACAAAGTGTCTCGGAAATTCGTGCGGTATTGGAGGATAAAGCCGTTCAAAAGAAGATGCTCGGTTACACTGAGTTTGTTACCAGCATAAAGCGCGACGTTTTGCGTGATGGAAAAGAGGGTTGGGTAGTTTCCAACGCTAAGTGTGCATTGGAAGTGGCCGTGAACTACACCCACATGCCTGGCCGCATTGATCCCCGTTTTCCAGGCGGTCACAAAACGAAGCGCACGATTGTCGTGGGCGATTGCAGGTAGTTTCCTTGAACGGCTGGGGCAATCACACGGATGATTTTCCCCAGCTGTTACTCTCTGTCTCAATCGGTCTTTAGAACCGAATCGACAGTTTTCTTCAAAGCATCTTTTGCGGAGCCAATATCTTTGTTAATTCCGCCTCGAATTTGCTCGCCTACCCCTTGCGATTCCATCTTTTTGTTTCCGGTAAGATGACCGACCTCTTCTTTGATTTTGCCCTTGGTTTTCTGCCAGACCCCAGTAAGTGTATTTTTGTTCATATTTTTCTCCTATCGCGTTTTTGATCGCTGATTTCAGATTGACGATGCACTAGTCGTGCCGTGGGCCCTCTGGGACACGGGGCATTTCCGGTTGAGTCTGTAGGATACTGATAGATACAAGCCATTTACGCAGATGTCTCATGTGCCAGTTTTGCGTTGCTAGGCTGGGTAAGTGAGTGTCCACAGATATTTATTTAGTGCTGTTGTGATGTCGAACAATTCACCATGCTTGTTATTCTGGTGGATAGTGCTACAACGCACCTGACCTTATGATCGAAACCACAAAAATTGAAGTTTTGCTCGTTGATAGCGATCGGGCGAGCAGCGTTCGGATGGGACATTTCCTCGAAGCGTGCGACTTTCGAGTGACGGTGTCTGGAAGCGTTGCCGAGGCAATGCAAATGCTGCGCATTAGACATTTTGGGATAGTTGTTTCAGATGTGAACTTCGATGGCGGAAATGGTCTCGATTTAATCCCGGTATTAATGAATTCGAATCGGCCGAGTTTAATTATCTTTATGACCGAGCACGGTAGTCTTGACTCTGTAGTCAAAGCTATGGGCCAGGGAGCGTTTGATTATATAAGTAAGAGCGCAGACGAAGGGATAAGCGAGAAAGATCTTAAACAAGTAATGGATCGTGCCCTACAGCAGCTCGAACTTTTGAATCGTATGGGAGCTGCACATTCGTTGAAGACGAGATCAAGTTTCCGAACCCCAAGCTCCTTCATTGGGGAATCTCCGTGTATGGTGAGATTGTACCGAACCATCGCAAAGACGGCCCAATCTCGGGGCCATGTACTGATTGTCGGTGAAAGCGGCGTGGGAAAAGAGCTGGTTGCCCGCGCAATTCATGCAAACAGTGATAGAGCTAGTGGGCCATTTGTAACTGTAAATTGCAGCGCCCTTACTGAGACCCTTTTGGAGTCTGAACTATTCGGACACGTTAAGGGAGCCTTTACTGGCGCTTCCGGTAACAAAACTGGTTTATTTCAGATCGCCGATGGCGGCACGATCTTCCTCGATGAAATAGGCGATATATCGGCTGGGATTCAAGTGAAGTTACTTCGGGCTGTTCAAGAAGGGGAAATCAAACCCGTTGGTGCAGTCGACAGCCATAGAGTGAACGTACGCGTTTTTGCTGCCACACACAGAGATTTGGAAACCCAGATTCGGCAAGGTCTATTTCGAGAAGATCTGTACTATCGCTTGAAGGTGTTTCTTGTGGTGGTACCAGCTTTGCGCGAACGCAAACAGGATATCCCGCCGCTCATAGAATATTTTATTTCCCGACTTGGAGTGAAACTGAGTCGCGTAGAGGGCGTTTCGGATTCAGCTCTAAAGTTACTGCAGGCCTACGATTGGCCTGGCAATATTCGTGAGCTCGAGAATGTTATTGAAAGGGCTGCTGGAATGGCCAGCACCACGCTGTTGTTTCCAGAGGACTTACCCGTGGAGTTGCGGGGAGCTACTGAGGATCTTGCGCTCGAATCAAGTTCCAGCAGCGCGGAGCTTGGCTCTCTCGGTGAAATGGTAGTAGCGGTCGAGCGGGCACATATTGCGAAAGTACTTCGCTCAGTTAAGTACAATAAATCTAAGGCTGCTGGAATCTTGCAGATCGATCGAGGCACGCTCTACAGGAAGGCCGCCGAGTACAAGATCCCCCTAGTATCAAACGCTTAACAGGTACACTACTGGCTGATGCAGTAAAGTGCGCGATTAGTAGTATCGCACGTCGAAGTGGACTGCGTTATTCCGGAATTCGTAGTATATCCCAATCCGAACGTACCCGATACGGCGCTCGAGCTACTCGCCCAATCACTGCACACACTCGCACTTTTCAGTCCTGCGGAAGTGCTTCCGGTCCAAGGGAAGATTGTAGCCGGAGCGAGCCCGTGCTCAGTGTAAGCCACCGCAGTGTCGAAGGAGGCGTCCCAGAGGTCAGCCGCGTTATCTGCTACTTTGCCCAGGTTCATGTTGTAGATCTTCCCAGAGATAGTAAGCCGAGTTGCGGCATCTGTGGATGAATCGGACAATAGCGCTTTCCAGGTGCCTGTGTGGCCAGCGGCTGAGGCGAACGCTTGGCAACTTGCGTCCGCGCCAACGAGGCCACCCAAATTCCCGTTTGAGACCGCGGAGCTAACGAACATTCTGTGGGTGGTGGTTACACCCTTGGTCTTGATATTGTGCAAGGGCTTTGCGGAGAGTAGTTGGCCTGAAGAATTGTACACGCAGGCGAGGTAACTGTAGTGGGTATCTGCATTGCCTGTTGCATCAGTCAGGGTTGTATCGGCAAAACTAGTATAGGTATGTATCCCAGTTCCTGAGGTGCAGTCCAAGTTTGCCGTGGAAGCGCCGGATGTCAGACGTCGAATCACAACGGAGTCGTATCCAGTGGTAGTGACGGGAAAATCAATCGTAAGGTCAATATCGCCACTACTACTTCCTTCAACACCGGTTAGGGCCGTCATTGCGGAGTAGTTGAATTCGCTCTGAATGCACAACAGGCGCTTGTAATTGTTGCAAGGCGTTGCCTGCCAATTGAACGCTTGTGTGGTGGCCGAATAACTATTTCCAAAAACTGCCGAGACCCCTGCGCCACCACTCGACCAATCGGAACAGGAGCCACTGTATTCAAGTACCCCCATACCAGTAGACGCGGTCCAGACGTGACTGTTGGTGGGTACTGGGATCCCATTTTCTGAATACTGAACTCCATTACTGAAGCTTCCATCCCAAAAGTCGTTCCTATTGTTTGCAATCAAGGAGCCGTTAATGTTGTAGACGGCGCCGGGAAAAATGTTCCGGACGACAGCGCTAGTGGTGCTGTCTGACAGAATTGCCTTCCATGTTCCAGCGAGTCCCGCTGACGTCGCTGAATCCTGACAAATCGTATCTGCCCCGCTGATACCACCCAGATTTCCAGTGTAAAAAATCGAGCTGACAAAGATCAAACTGCTCGGTGTTGTTCCCATCGATTTGATGGCAAGGGCGGCCTTAGAGTTAAGGAGTTGCCCAGAGGAATTGTACACACAGGCGAGATAGCTAAAGTAGGTGCTCGCACTGCCGGTAGAGTCGGTTAGAGTAGTATCTGCAAAACTAGTATAGGTATGAATTGCGGTCCCTGAAGTGCAATCCTGGTTGCCCGCGGCGGAACCCGAAGTCAGACGGCGAATCACAACCGAGTCATACTGGCTAGTATCAGCAGGAAAATCGATCGTAAGGTCGATGTCTCCGTTGCTGCTACCTGCCACCCCGCTAAAGCCAGAAACTTCCTGTGCGGTAAACTGGTTGCTAACACAGTAAATTCGTTTCGCATTATTACAAGTTGCCGTGGTCCACGAAAATGCGGTGGTTGTAGCTCCACTTGCACCAAACCCCCCGCTGACCCCTGAGCCACTGCTCCCCCAATCGTTACAGTTGTTGGAGAGGTATTTTTCGCCTGAAGAAGTACTCCCCGTCCACACGTGGGAATTGGCGACGGCGATTCCAAACTCATTGTAGTTTACAGCGGTAACCGTACCATCCCAAAAGTCGGTTTTATTAGTGGCTATTACATCTCCTTTTAGATTGTATATGGCGCCTAGTATTGAAAGCCTTTGGACTCCACTATGAGTGCTATCGGACAGCAACGCCTTCCAAGTGCCTTCTAAATCTCCCGCGTCTGCCGCTGACTGGCAGTAGGCGTCGGCCCCAGAAAGGCCGCCCATATTACCGGGGTAAGTCGTAGAGGTGACAAAAATTTGGTTCGTGGGAGTGGTTCCTTTCGATTTCACGCTCAGGAGCGGTTTCACCGACACCAATTGGCTTGCCGAATTATAAACGCAAGCGAGATAGCTAAAATACGTACTCGCGCTTCCGGTGGCGTCGGTAACAGTCGTGTCGGCGAAAGAAGTTAAAGTGTGTGTCAACGTTCCGGCAGTGCAATCACCGTTAGCAGCCGAGACGCTCGATGTTAACCTTCGAATTGCGACAGAGGAATACCCTGTGGTGTCTGCTGGAAAATCGATAGTGACATCAACGTCTCCGGAGTTAGTTCCTTGGTAACCCGTCAGGCTAACGATGTCGGAATAGTTGAACTGGTTGTTTATGCAGTAGAGGCGGTAGTTGTTACTGCAAAGGGCGCTAGAGCCTGCGGCGATCCAGTTACTAGTCGCCACACCTGTTTGACCGTAGGCAGCATAATTGCTCGCGGAATTGCTAGTCCAATTGGAGCAGCTGTTGGGTTGGTCTTTTGCGCCACTTGAGGTGCTTCCAGACCACGTATTCGCACTAGCCGCAACTCCAAACTCATTGTAGCCAACAGCTACGCTTAGTGCGCCATCCCAGAAATCCGTCTTTCCAGTCGCGACGAGAGTGTTGTTTGTATTGTAAACCGGGCCCGTGATGACGATTCTAGATGAAGCGTTAAATGTCGTGTCCGACAGGATTGCTTTCCAGGTGCCGGAGAAACCTCCCGCTACTGCACGTGTTTGACAGATTGTATCCGCACCCGATAGGCCGCCGAGATTTCCGCTATTTGTCGTCGAGGTGACAAAAATTCTATGGTCATAAGCGGGGGTTGTAACCGAGACAGTGGTCCCACTTGCCGCGTTCCCATTCGCATCTTTTGCGCAAACTCGGAAACTATACTGAGTGGATCCAGTTAGTCCAATGACGTCATACGAGGTAGCGCTGCCGATTGTCGCACTGGAAATGGTAGTTCCTAGTGAGCAACTCGCTGGCGCCGTAGCACCCGATTGATAACTTAAGGTGTAAACGCTTGTTGTGGCACCGCCACTTACCCATGCTAGAGTTGCTACGGTCGAAAAGTTTGAGGTTGCAGTTAGCGAGCCGACGTCCGGCGGGGCCGAATAACCCGTTATCGCACGAGATCCAGAAACAGCGGCTAGGTTGGCTGAGATCGTGGCGGCTCCGGCGGCGGCTACGGTGCCAAGGCCCGCAGAAGTTATCGAAGTATTACTGGGGGTGTCAGAGCTCCAAATCACTGCAGACGTCACATCCTGCGTTGAAGCATCGCTATAGGTGGCTGTGGCCGTGAATTGAGGTGTAGCGCCAACGATGTAGCTTGAAGTAGAGGGCGTAACCGCGATGCTTGATAGGCCCGCGGTTCCTATCAACGTAGTTGTCGCATTTACTGTAGTGGTTCCGTTGTCATAGGCTGATCGAAAAGTTCGCGTATGTGTCCCAAGAGCCGACGGGTTGTAAGTAACCGTGAAGGTGCACGAGTTGTAGGCCTTGAGCGAAGTACCGCAAGTACCGTTTCCGCCCCCGTACGCACTCGCATTTGTCCACGGAGTCGCCAATCGCAGACTCGGATCCGCAGGTTCCCCTAGGGTTGGGATGTAGCGGCTGCTTAAATTCGTGAGCGTAGCTGTCAGAGTGGTTGAGTCATTTGCCAGAGCGACAGACGCCGCAGTAGCGGGAACGGCGAGTTGCAACGCGGAATTTTTATTTGTTTTCGTTATGAACGAAACAGCAACCGCGTTGTTGCTTGGGTGAAGCGCGCTGCACATTAGAAGGTTTTCAGTCGCATCGGTAGACACTAAACATGCGGCATTTCCACTACCACCTACGCCATCTAAGGTAAGCGTTCCATTGCAAAATCCAGTCATGGGAGAGTTCAGGCTAGTGCAGGTGAGTGTTCCGACATTCGTGTAGGAAGTGGGGTCTGTCAGGCTGTCCGCATTCCGAATCGTAAAAGTGGTACCGCTGCTATCGGGATAGAGATAAACATTTTTCTGAACTTGAGTATCCTTGCTGGAGAACTCTGTGTAGAGGCCAGTAAAGACATAGTCACTCAGTGCTGTCATGGAAGCGCCACTGAGCGTTTGTTGAGGAACTCCAATGGCAAGTTTTGGATTGCCTCCGGAAGTGATTAGCGCAAAAGTTCTGGCGCCAAAGTAGAGAGTCGCCAGCGGATCAAAAGGAGTTGTGCCATTTGCATCCAGACGAATCTTGCCACTTGCGCAGCTGGCACCGCTGTAGCCGGTGAGAGAGTGTGAGGGACTCGAGGTAAGCGTCGGCCCCGCTAAATTGAAGTAGTCTCCTCCTGAGAAAATGGGGTTTGCTACGGGGTCGTAGTGCAGGCTGCCGCCGACAAAGGTATTTACCGAGTTGGCAGTTTGAGGATTTCTTGGCACATCGCTGCTTCTAAACCTCACCAACATGTAGTTGTAGTCCGATGCGGATGGGCAGGACGAGCCTGAATTGGCGAGAGTGAAGAAGTTTGACGTAAGGAAACTTTGGAAGATTTGGAAAGTATCAAATTGTACTCCGTACCGCGTTACCCCGTTTAGCGCCGAAAACTTTCCGGTTCCGGAAGTTTGAATGAACTTTGTGATCCCGGCGTAGGAATGCAAAATCGATCCGCTATTTGACGCGGCTGCTCCGGTGATATGGCTGGTGCTAAAAGATCCAGAGGCACCCATAGAAAGATCGGGGGCGGTCATACTCAAGGCCGACTGGCTCTCTGCTAGGCCGATGGAGGGGAGAAGGGCCACTCCCAGGAGGATAAAATACCGGACAGTGTTTAGGTAAACCATCGGTATAGACACGTCCCACCGTGTGAATGAAGCGCTGTTCAATTTAGGACGACCGAGCGCTAGTTCGAGGTCCCAGTATAATGGATAAGTTTCACAGACGCACTCTTAGCGTCTAGAAGAACGAAGGGAAGGGCGTAACGGCTTTGAGGGAGGGCGTACCTAAAGTGGAGCGGGACACGGGGTTCGAACCCGCGACCTCAACCTTGGCAAGGTTGCGCTCTAGCCAACTGAGCTAGTCCCGCATTCTCTGAAAAGAGAGATAGAAACCTAGTTCCTTTGTCGCCTAAACGCAAGGGGTGACTATTCGGAAATATGGACCGGGACTATCGGTAGTCGTCTGCCTGTGAGAGGGGCCGTCAGGCTTCCCTCTTCCAGAGGGATCCAGCCGTTCGGCAAGAATTCTAGGCTACGGGAAGCGGGCTTGCGTGCGTGCACGGACCTAGGGCATTCCCCTGAAAAAATATAGGTTCCCTGATGGTTTTCCACTCCCAGCTTAAAGAGCTTTGCCAATTCTTTCATGGCTTCATCCAGGGATTTGGGCTCGGATTGGGGAGTCCCAAAACTCCAGTCTACCTGTCTGGCCGCGCACTCTCCCGGGATAAGGTAGCTAAAGCGAGGGGCTTTGTTGCGGGGCCCTTCCGAAGGGTCGGCAAACTGCATCTTGAGCTCGCCCAAGAGGTCTCTGAGAGGAACCGAGCGGGCCACTACGGTTCGAATTCGGGTACTGGTCTCATCCAGGACCACTTCCAAATAGTTTTCCGACGCCGAATCCATGCTTGTTCGCAAGAAGTCGTAGCGCCCCCGGGTTCGAACCTGGCCATTGAGGCTACCAACCATCTCTGAAACAGCGGCTTGAAAGGGCTGCTGCATATCGTGGCTGCTCACCATTGAGAAAACGACTTCGTTTCCATCGGAAATAATCTGATAGTGCGAGCTCTGCAATTGAGGAATGGAGTCTACCGTTCGAGCAAACTCTCTTTCAATGCGCTTGCGACTGCGAACTAGCTGGCTCGGGGTGGTTTCATGGATTAGGAAATAAACCCTAGAAGTGAACTGGGAAACCGGCTTGGGCTCGGCGAAAACCGCAAAGGCCTGGACCCCGGCGGCAAGCAAAACACAGTGCGCAAAAGCATGCGGTGTTTTCATTTTAGCCCCGTTTCAAATTCCATGCTGTGAAGCAACTCGGGTTGGACATAGTGGACTTTCACTGAGTTGCGATCTCGAACACGGATGGGAGAAAGAGGAAGTCCTTCACGGACGGCCGCTAACTGAGATTCTTCCTGTGTGACTTCACGAAAAGCGGGCGAAAAAATCACGGCAAAGATGCCAAGTGCTACCGCAATGGCCGTGGGAAAACCCCAGCTTTGCAGAAACTGTCGGCCGATCGAGGGCCGTTGGCTTCGGAAATCACTCAACTTCCAGCCTTTGAGGATGAGAGTTTCGTCGCGTTGCAGTCGGGCATAAACCTTTAACAAAGAGGACGCGATTTCGGGTTCAGGCTGAAAATAGCCCGACCAAGCCATTTTAAGTCGTGCCACGCCCTTTTGGCAGGATTTGCAGCGAAAAACATGTGCTTTGATCGTTAGCAGATCCCAACGCCCCATCTCGTTGGGGATGGTGATTGTCTCCAAAAGAAGCTCTGAGCTAGGACAGTTCTTGAGCCACATTCAGGCCTCCTTTCATCCCAGAATCTCCCAAAAGAGCGATGAGAGATTTCTTTGCTCGCACATAAGCCTGGCGTGAGGCCTGTTCCGAAATACCGACTTTGTCTGCCACCTCGCGGTGGGAAAGTCCCATTCCGTCTCGAAGCCAAACAATCTCCGATTCTCGCTCTGAAAGGGACTGCATCGCGACAGAAAGTTCCCGCATCTGTACAGCGGCTTCTTGTCTCAATTCGCCACTCTCGCGAATATCGCCGAGCGCCTCGAGAGGAACATGAGGGCGCTTTGCTTCCGGGGTTCGGGCCACTTTGTCGATAAGGCAATTGCGAACAATCTGAAGCAGGTAGGACTGAACTGCGATGTCCTTGTGGGACTCAAGCCGATCTACATTGAGTAGGAATCGGACATAGGTTTCCTGCAAAATATCCTCCGCAAGGGGACGATCCCCCTTGGTTTTCCAGAGCAAGTAACGCATCAGGCCCGGTGAAGTCTTTTGGTAAAGCGGCAAAAACGCCGATTGGTCTCCCCGCTTGAGTCTTTTGAGCCAAGTTTTTAGGTTCCCAGACATATACCCCTCTGAGCTATTGGACGTAGCACCCAACTCTTCTGTGACGCCGCCAGCTCTTTCATTGCGCGATACCCACCATTTAGTTCTACAACTCCTGACTCCGAATGGGTATAACCCTGCCGCAATGTCACCCCAACCGAAAGAAAATCTCAAGGGTATCCCGCTGGCCGATCTGGAAGCCAAAATGAAAGCCCATGGGCATGCGGCTTACCGGGCTCGGCAGTTATTTCAGTGGATAAATCAAAAAAAAGTAAATGATTTCAATGAAATGACCGACCTCAGCAAGTCGTTCCGCGAGTGGTTGAGCGAGAATTTTACTCTGCCCAAAGTGGGAATTGCCGAGCAAATGGACTCGGGCGACGGAACTATTAAGTTCTTGGTGCAGTTAGAAGATGGCGAAAAGGTTGAGGCCGTCTTTATTCCAACCGAGGGGCGTAACACTTTGTGCGTCTCTACTCAGGTGGGATGCAAAATGGCCTGTGCCTTTTGCGCGACGGGCTATCAGAAGTTTACCCGTGACCTTAAAACTTGGGAGATAGTCGACCAGCTCCTTAGCCTGCCGTTTCCGGCACCGGTGACTAATATCGTAGTGATGGGAATGGGGGAGCCGTTCGACAACTACGCGAACGTCATTCAAGCTTTGGAAATATTCCACCACCCAATGGGACCTCAGATCGGCAAGCGCCACATCACTGTATCGACCGTGGGCTTAGTGCCGCAAATACAGTCTTTTATCGATGCCGATGTAGGTAAGCTGGCTATTTCGTTGCATGGGACCACTGATGAGCAACGAACGCGCATTATGCCGGTGAACAAGAAGTATCCTCTGGAGACTTTGTTGAAGACATGCCGAGAGTTGCGCCTCCCAGGTCGTCAGCGCATTACTTGGGAATATTTGATGATTGATGGCATCAATGACTCCCTAGAAGATGCACACCGTCTTGCTGAAATTTTAAAAGGTATCCCCAGTAAGGTGAACCTCTTGGCGTACAACGAAAACAATTTCGTCGATTTTAAACGTCCCCCGGAAGAACGGGTTCTTGCATTTCAGAGGGTCATGTTGAGCCTAGGGTACACCACGACCTATCGCAGAAGCCGCGGACGAGATATTGCCGCAGCTTGTGGTCAGCTCCACCACGCATCGGAAGCTCGCCTCAAACGCGCTGCCGCTCGATCTGCTCCACTAGCTTCTTCCAGCTTGTAGCCAGTTTGAGTTCCTTGTCCCGGGTAGCGAGCAATTTTTTCTCGTCGCCACGCCAGCAGTCGCGAAACCAGTGGGCGGTGGAGTGAACAAAATCAACAAACGGCGTCGGTTCAAAACCAAAGTCTTTTCGTGCTGCGCTAATATCAGGAACTAGATTTACCATCGGGGCCCACGGCCCACCCATTTCTCCTAATATCTCTGAAGGTATTTCGACATAGTCGGGCATCAAGCCCATTGCACGCGCACTTTCTTCAACAAAGTCTCGAAGAGTAATTATCTCTCTCTGTCCAATGAAGTAGGCCTTCCTTACAACGCGCTTTCGGTTTTCTATTACTTGAACGAAAGCCCGTGCGGTGTCCGTTGAAGAAGCAATTCTGAAGCTTTGTACTCCCCCATTGGGGAGCAAAAGCGGTCCGCCGCGGAGTAGGCGGGCTAGGTACCAGAAGCCGCGCTCCGTGGGGTCTTCAGGGCCGTAAACTACGGGAGGGCGAATGACTGTCCAGCTTACTTTACGCTGCCGAACTAGTTCGCGCTCCGCTTCAAGCTTTCCCCTCGCGTACTTCCAGTGAATATCGTTTAGGTCCTCGTCGACCGGTTGGAAGTCGAAGGATACCTCCGATTCGCGCATGGGCTGTGCGTAGGACGACGGAATATAGCGATAAACAGAAATGGAGCTACAAAGAATATAGTGCGACGTAGACGAGAAAGCCTTAAGCGCTGCCCGCACATGAGTCGCGGAGTAGGCAATATTGTCGATTACTGCGTCCCAATCCTCTGTCTCAGCGGCGCGTCGGAGGTCCTCGGGGTTCTCACGATCACCTTGGATGTGTTGATGGGGAGCAAGGTCTTGCGGTTTTCGATTCCCTCTGGTGAAAACCCCCACGCTGTGTCCAGCATCGGCCAGAAGGCGCACGATTTCTTTCCCAAAAAACTGGGTGCCACCGAGAATTAAGACCTTCATTCCGTTTCCTTTACGCGAGATCGGGAACTATTTGGCGAACTTTCTCAAGTTCTGTGCCCCACTTTTCCCACTCAACCATCAAGCTGTGGAGCTTTGCATCGAGGGCAGCGTGTTCTTGGGTAAGCGCACTCGCGTCTGCCGCGGCGAGCCCTCCGCCTTCCAGCTTCTTTGCAATCTCGTCTTTGCGAACCCCAAGACTCTCCATCTCGGTTTCAGCATTGCTGATTTTCTTCTCTAGTGATTTTGCCAGATTTTTATACTTTTTACGTTCTTCGTATGAAATTTTGGGGGCGTCTGATTTGTCAGCGATCTTAGCCTGTTTTGGGGCTTGGGATGGTGCGGCACGGTTACCTTCCAGGTGTCGTACGTATTGAGGGTATTTTTCAAAGAACGAATCTAAGTTGCCTAAGTGATCAATAAGCTGGTGATCTTGGGTTAGGTAGATAATCCGCTCTGCGGTATCGGCGACAAACTCCCGATCGTGTGAAACATACACAATCGTCCCTTCAAAATTCTTAATCGCATCTTTGAGGAGTTCTTTCGTTTCAATGTCCAAGTGGTTGGTAGGTTCATCGAGCAAGCAAAAGTTGATTCGTGTTACGAGGATTCTAAGTAACGCCAGCCGCGCACGTTCTCCCCCGCTGAGCACTCGGGTTTTCTTGCCGATTTCATCGTCGCCCACAAAGCCAAAGGCGCCGAGCCAACCACGAAGTTCCTCGTAACTCACTCCCACTGCGCGGGATCGCAAGTTGTCCAGCACAGAATCCTCGAGAGAAAGTTCATCGAGTTGGTGCTGTCCGAAATATCCTGTGAGAACGTTGTGGCCAGCGATCAAGGCGCCTTCATTGGGCTTCAACCGCTCTGCGAGAACGTTGAGCAAAGTGGTCTTACCGGCTCCGTTGTCACCGAGAATAGCGATGCGTTGACCACGTGCCACGTCGATAGAAACATTTTTAAGTATCCACGGAGTTTCTTCGGAGTAACGAAAGCTAACGTTGGTCAGGGCAACGGGGAACTTGCCACTTGGGCCACCGTGTCGAAAGCGGAATTTTAAATTGTACGCAAAGCCTTCTACTCTAGCCAGCCGGTCTTTGAGTGCCTGAAGTTCTTCTCGGTGGGCCTCTGCTGCTTTGAACTTACTTTGGGCGCGGTTCGCCGTATTCGCCTTTGCGCGAAAACGCATGAAGAAATCCATGTTCTCGGCAATTTTTCGCTCGCAAGTTTCGATGTCTTTTTGAATGAGTCGCTTTTCTTCCCCTAGCGATTCTCGGAACGAAAGATAGTCTCTCTGGTTCGGGCGAAAGAAGAAGCGGCCGCCGTGCAGAACTGCCAAAGAATCGGTAGTTCGCTTTTGCAGTGACACATCGTGAGTCACCATCAGCAAGCTGCCCTTATACTCTTTGGTTAAAAATTCTTCGAGCCACTGAATGGAGGAGATATCCAAGTGGTTGGTAGGTTCATCGAGCAGCAGAATTTCGGGTTTCTCAACCAATGCCGCGGCAATGAATACGCGCAGCAGCCAGCCACCACTCAGCTTTCCTAGGGGGCCGTCCATCCATTCTTTGCTAAAGCCAAGGCCACTCAAAATTTTGCGCGTTTCCCACTCGGCTTCTATTTCGTCAAAGTCTTCAGGGTCTTTTCCGTGGCCAAGGCGGTTCACAATGTACTGAACACAGGAAAGGCCCATCTCGTGATTTTTCTTGATGTCGATAACAGCCGAGTCGAGAAGGGATTGGTCAAGAAACCCCATTCGCAGTTTTTTGCCGCCCACCACAATGCACTCGCCGGAAGAGGCTTCGGCTCTGCGGGCTAGAATCTTCAGCAGGGTAGATTTTCCTGAGCCGTTTCTTCCCGCTAACGCAACTCGCATCCCTTCGTAGATGCTCCAGTTTACGTCTTCAAAAAGGACGCGGTTTGGCAGTCGGACACTAACGTTTTCAAGTACTAATTGGGCGTTCATGTGTGTAAGTGGCCCTTGAAGTACCTTTCTTCGGGCTAGCTTGCAACCCTATGTTACTTGGTGGTGCCGAGAATTTTTGTGGGGGTGACTTTACCTGACGAAATGGCTCGCACAATGCTTTGGTAAGTCGGTGCAGTGCTGCCAAAACTGGCTTCCACAACTTGATCTTGGAAAGTGTCTTCTTTGCGAAGGGCTATTTGAGTAAGGTTTTCGGTCTCGCTCTTGCCTGTTTCGCTTGCCAGGTTCCTGGGCGATACAGTGGCGGGCGACGGTTCGGGCAGTTCCCCTGCCTTTTTCCAGGCGTTAAAGCGGTCGGCTGCCGCAGCGAAGAGGAGCGGTACCGGCGGTCTTTGTGGCGGAGCTGGGATCACGAGCGGGCCCGAGTCCTGGGCTACGCTGGTCGTTTGAGTCTCATAACCGGGTTCGTCGAAGTTTTCTTCTTCGGTTGAGAAGTCCGCAAAATCAAAGTGAGGATCTTCAGTGTCGTTCGCTTCTGCCGGCACTAGGCCCATAGGGGCAACGCCAAGGCAGACGAAAAGCGCAAACTTCACCAGGCTCACTTTTCTCCCCCTCCGTCCCACTAGAATTGCAACTTGGTTGCCACAAAAACCAGGTCGACGGTTTGGGGGTTTTTGGTGGGGTACTAAGGCGTGTACTCATTGAATACGGCTAACTACGTGAATCTCAAGTTTGTTAACGGATGTCTAAGTTTTGTCTTCACAAAAGAAATATCAACTGCTGGGTTTGCTGCCTTTTGAAAGGCCTACATTATAGCGCGACGCATAACGCGGGATATTTTCCTGCGAAAGCGGCTTGGATAAAGGTTGCGCTTGAGTTTCGCCCAAAAACTGGTGTTAACATTTGTCTGGCCATAGATGGGCAGCGTCAAAAACGTGCGTTGACACCTACTCCCAAAGTAGGAAATCAATAGCAGCATCAGCAATATTGAAAGGTTGGAGGGGCTCCGATGAGTATTATTTTAGAAAAGTTTCACGCCGGTGGGGCGTTCATGTATTTCATTCTCATCTTCGCGGTGTCGACGTTGGGATTCATCGTGGAACGCGCGCGTGCGCTTTACTCCCGTACTAAAGAGCCAGCCCCTGATTTTCGGGCGAAGATTTTGGCCCATTTGTCGAAGGGCGATTACAACGCTGCTGCCGATGCGGCACGTAACGCCACCCCTGCGACTGCATTGAATTCAATCATCGAAACCGGGTGCAGACTCCGCGCGAATTCTGCTGGTGAAGAAGAGCTCCAAGCTCGTATGGACGAGAAGCTCGCTGAAGAGATTTCGAAAATCGATCGCCGTTCGGGATTCTTGGCCATGTTCGGTAACGTTTCTACTCTGCTTGGACTGCTTGGAACAATCAGCGGGATGATCACCTCATTCGCTGCCGTGGCCAATGCTAATCCAGCGGATCGAGCAACGATGTTGAGCGCCGGTATTTCCGAAGCGATGAACTGCACCGCGTTCGGTCTTTTGGTGGCTATCCCTGCTTTGATCGCCTTCGCTATTTTCCAAAACCGGACCGATCGAATCGTGACCGAGCTTACTCAAATTACGGCTCAGATTTATCACGATCTTTTG
Organism: uncultured Pseudobdellovibrionaceae bacterium; assembly: GCA_964616705.1. Lineage (GTDB taxonomy): Bacteria > Bdellovibrionota > FAC87 > UBA2466 > UBA2466 > JAIEOG01. Next base: position 62,363 of record CAZTRP010000011.1, on the reverse strand, counting down.
TTCTACACCGAAGGCTCTCTAGCAAACCAAACTGCTAAGCAAAGCGTGTCTCGGCAGGCTTCCAGCTTAAGCACCCAACCTGTGGGGGCTTAAATGGCTGGCGCAGGACCGATGATGCCGTCCTCTGGAGGGCGGCGCAGTCTGGATGCAGAAATCAACCTCGTTCCCTTTATCGACTTGCTGTCGGTTTGCATTTGCTTCCTGCTGATGACCGCTGTTTGGGTTCAGCTAAGCACTGTGCAAGTAAAGCAAAGTCACGGCACGGAAGCGGCGGCGCCTTCTAGCGCGTACGAACTCGATGTTCGCTTTGGGGGGCCGACGACTTTGGAGCTGCAGCTAAAGAAGAGCGGCAAGACGGTAAAAAAGGCCGCCTTTAAGGGAGAGGATATCAAGCAATTGGTAACCTCTGTCGATGGCCAGCTTCAAGCGTGGTTGCCGGGAATCACTCCAGCCGTAAAGCCGGGAGAAGTAGCTGCTTCACCCGTCAGTGCGGCGATGCTTTCTCCTAAAACTGGGGTCAGCTACGGGGATTTGGTTTCCGTGATGGACGTACTTCGCAAGCACCAAATAGTTAACCTCGGCGTGGTGCCGATAGGAGAAGGCAAATGAGTTTGGTTGCCAATACTTTAAAGCCTGGCGTCTTCGAACACCACTTGGCGGGGAGAGGAAAGAAACGCGGCGGAAAGCGGAGCATGCTGTCGGGTCTTATGCTAACCCCGATGGTGGACATGTTCAGTCTGCTCGTGATCTTCTTGCTCCAGGCATTTTCGACTTCGCCGGAACTGTTGATCCTGGTCAAAGGCGTAACTTTACCTAGTGCGTCTACGGGCAAGGAAATCAAAGATGCTCCGGTTCTTGCGGTAGCACCGTCTGGAATTTTCTTGGATCAAAAAGATATGGGGACTGCAGAAGTTGTGTTGAAGGACCCAACGGCTTTGCTGAAAAAGTTGGGTGAGTTGCGAAAGCTTTGGATAACCGGAAATCCTGGCAAACCGTTCCCGGGGGAAATCACTCTCCAGGCGCACCGAGAGATTCCCAGCACTTTGGTTTCGCAGCTGATGGCTATTTTGCCTAGTGCGCATTACGGCTCGATCCAGCTTGCAGTTATATCCGGTGGTTGATTCCATCCGTTGCGGATTGTTTTTTTGGGGGAGTTCGAATGGTTCTTCGATTCGTTGCGTTGGCTCTAGTATTGGGAAGCACTGTTTTTGGGGCAGACCCGCAGTTAGCTAGGGACGTAGAAGCACTTCGTAATTCCCTACCACTTCGCGATTCAGCGCGTCCCACTTTGACTTTGCGCCTTGCGGACATCCTCTTCGATCAGTCCGTCGAGATGGGGGGCGATGCTCTAGCATCGGAACAACAACAGGACCAAACTACCAGCTTGCGTAAGCGAGCTCTTGCGCTCTACCAAGAAGCACTTCAGGGCACTTCCTTTCATCCGGGGGTGCAGGGAGCTCTAGCTTACAAAATCAAATTCCAAATGGCCCGCCTATGCCAGGAACTTGGGCAAGTAGATGCGGCGAATAAGTTTTGGAAAGATCTCGTTGAGCAGCAGGAATTCCGAGATCTGCGTCGTGAGGCAGCTCTTCGCCTTGCGGAATTTTATGAAAAGAAAAAGACACTCGCGGCTCTTAAAGAGTCGGATGTGTATTACCGTCTAGCGATCGAGCTTTGCGGAGAAGGCGATGTCTGTGCGTATGGCCACTATCGTCGAGCGTGGGCACTTCGTGAAGCTGGAGATCTCACCACTGCGATTGAAGAAATGCAGGTGGCGCTTTTTGATTCCAAAGGTCAGGTTCGCGACGAAGCCCTCAGAGACTTGCTGGTGTTTCTGTCTGCAGAGAAGACAGATGGCGAAAGAGCGCTTTTGTTAATTGAGAAACTGGCGGTTCGGACAGGACGTCCTGGGCTGTATGAAGATTTGGCCGAAGCGTTCTATTCGGCAGGCAATCGTCAAGCGGGCACTAAAGTTCTTGAGACGGTCAATCAACGCACTCCGAGTTTGGTTCACCAAATTCGCCTAATGGAAGAATTTTACGGGCTGCGGGAGTGGGATAAGTTCAGGCTCACTCTAGACCAAGCTGCACAAAACCCTGTGCCGCAAGGTGGGTTAGATTCCAAGAGCGAGAAAATCTTGCGTCGATTGAGCGTGCAGTTGGATGGCGAGCGGGCAAGCCGCGCAGAGTTTGCGCCAGAGTTTAAGTCAGTAGTTCTGCTGTACATGAAGCTACTGCCCAAAAACAAAGATCAGTTCAAGATGATCGAAGGCTGGCTAGCGTCCGAGACCGACCCTCAAGCCAAGATGAAAAAGATCGATGAGTGGTTGAATGGTTCCGATATGGGGCTCTCTGCTGCCGAGCAGATCAAGCTGCGTGAGATTCGATTGGCCCTCGCTGTGAAGGGAAAAGATTCAGCAATCATTGAGGCCGAATCTTCGAAGCTAGCGGGGTTGGTAAAAGATCCAGCCAGAGTCAGGGAGTACCGGTACATTCAATCGGTTTCCATTAAGGAACAGGGTCGTGCCGATGAGGCTTACGCCTTGCTGAAGACTTGGGCGTTGGCGACTTTGCCGCAGGATACGTGGATGTTTCGTGGCGGCCTCTTGCAGGTAGATATTTTGCTCGAAAAGAAGCAATACGCGGAAATCGCCCGCGTCGCCGGGGAGTGGGCCGACAGTGCTGAAGTACTCAAAGCAGCGAAGGCCGCAAAGGAAAAGAAAGTTTGGGACGATGGTTTGGGCCTTCTCAATCGTGTTCGAGAAGAGGCGCGCTTTGAAGCAGCTATTGCCTTGGGCGAAACGCCCGCTGCGTTAACGACATTTCAGCAATACTGCTTGGGAGGAAAGTTCCTGCCGAAGTCTTGCGAAAATGCTCGGGTTTTGGCGGTAAAGCTAAAAGATCAGAAATCGATTTTAACTTTGCTTAAAGCCATGGATCGAAAGTCGGATCTCGCTGCAGAGTATGAAGCCGCAGGTTTCTTCGCAGAGAGTGCAGAGCTTCAGGAAAAAGAACTCACCGACAAGTCCGACGATACGGCATTCCTTAAAGTGGCTTTGCTCTATGAACTAGGGAGTCGGTACTCTGATCGAAACCGGGTGCTTGAAAGTGTTACCAAGCGCATGAAAGCGCGTAAGTCGGCTGGGGAACAGGAAGACATTATCTTTGCCTGTTTGAAAGATGCGAAACTTCTAGGTCCCGGTGCCTTGGATCTTCCCTGGTCGGAAACCAACCGCCTAAAACTTGCCAACCAACTTGAGTTGGAAGGAAAGGCGTCTGAACGGACTCGTAAGGAATTGCTGTCCAGCACAAGGGCGGCGGGCGTTGCTTGGTCTCGGCACGTTTTGGAAGAGCTTTCGAAGCTCGATTTGACGCAAAGGAAAATTTCATTCTACGGGAAAAAAGGTCAGGCGAAATTTAAAGCGCGTCTAGCGGCAATCGAAGCCTTGGACAAGTTCGTTGAGAAGTATTTTGCGGGAGCCGACCTCAAGACTCGTTCGCGAATAGCGATTCTTTTGAACAAGAGCTACACCGACTTTGCAGGCGAGATTTTGAACAGTCCGTTTCCTCCCGAGCTTTCTCCAGAGGTCTTGGCTGAGGTGAAGGCATCGCTAAATGCTATGGCCGAACCCTTCCAGAAGAAGGCGGCCGAGTACAACAAGCTTGCGCACGATCAGTTGGCTCAGATTCCTGTCGTGTCAGAGCGGGCCGCGCTCGAAGCGCTACTTTTACCAGAGGCCGATGTGGCAAAGGTTGTGAAGGTGGACGATCCGGCCCCGTCTACCGTTGCCGTAGCCGTTCCGGAAGATGGCTATAAGAAGGCTTTGGGAGCTTTACACGAAGATCCCATGTCGTCTGTTGCTTTAAGTGAAATCAAAGGGTTCTACGAGGCCCAGGGTAAAGAGCGCTTGGCTTCTTATTTTCAAGGGCGTCTCTTGCAATTGAATTCGAGTAAGGGGGAGAAACAATGAGGTTGGTGCTACTCATTTTGGTGGGGATCGCAAATTTGGGGCTAGCAGCCGAAGCTCCCGCTCCGAATGTGAAATATAAGAAGGGCAAAGACGTAAATTTCGAAGAACTGCTCATTCAAGGTCAGTTGCAGCGAAAAGAGATTGCCGTGGTCACTGGTGATGCTCAAGACGGGACCGACGGCTTGCTTCGGCAACGAGAGAATTTTCTCGATCGCGTTGCGGTAGATGCTGGGGAGGAAATTCGATGATTGCTATTGCCAACTCGGATGGAGCTTTTTTAAGGGCAATTCCAGAAGCTAATTTACGCACGTTTGGTTTACACCGACTTTTTGGTTTCATCAGCGAAGAAGCTTGTGAAGCGCGCATGCGCAACCGTAAATCCCACGGTCTAAAGTCCCATCGTGCGGAGTGGTTATTTCGCTTTCGCTTAGAGCCAAAGGGCTCGGCCTGGGGCGTCTCCCCCATTGAAGGTTGTGAAACCAAGGCAGTAGGAAACGGCAGCTGGCAGGTTATTTCTCCCCAGGGCACTTTCGTCGTTTCTCCTTCAGCCGAGCTCACACCAGAGTTTCATGTTCCTGTCGAGCACGACGAGAAGACCCGAAAGACGCTTTTTATTGCGGCGCTTTTGTTTCTACTCTTGTCTACTGGTCTTTGGATGTACACGCCTCCTGTAAAGGAGGAGCCAGCGCCGACTCCAGAACCCATTACGGTAACTGTCGCGCCTACTAACTCTGTGAAGATACCAGCTCCGACTCTTACCACTCCGCATCCGGAAATCGCCTCTAAGGCGAAAGACGACGGTGGCAAGCGGGCCGTGGCTCAGAATCTCGGCTTTTTGGGAATGCTCGGGAAAAAAGAACTTAAGAACGCAGTGGGCGGTATTCCGAGCAGCATGCAAAACGTCAGCCCTGGCGCCGGTCTTGAAGGCGACAAGGGATCGGGCGGAGAAATGTTGGTGGGTCTTGGCCAAGGGGTCAAGCGCACGACGGTTGGCAATACCGGAGTTGCAGGGCTGGGCGGCGTTGGGGGCGGTAAAGGCCCCGGCGGTGGAGCCGGTGGTTACGGAGATACGCTTGTTGGTTCCGGTACTGGTGCTGGAGTTGGACAGGGTAACGGACGGTCACTTACTACGCTTCCACTCTCTAACGATATTGAACTCGAAGGTGGCTTAGATAAGGCAGTCATTGCCGCTACCATCGCGAAGTACTTGAGCCAAGTCCGTGCCTGTTACGAAATCGGTTTGCGACGCAATCCTGCCATGGCGGGACAGGTAACCATGAATTTTGAAATTGGGCCAACTGGGCGTCTGAACTTCTCGAAAGTGGGAAAGTCGTCTTTGGGAGATGCTGAAGTTCCAGAGTGTATAGCCACTCGGATGATGAGCTGGGATTTTCCAAAACCAATTGGTGGCGTCAATGTGAAGGTGAATTATCCCTTCCTACTGCGGCCCGTGAATTCTTAAGGAGCTAAGGCATGAAAAAACTCGCAGCCTTGTTGGCGGTCACTGTTTTACTAGTGGGTGCTTGTAAGCAAAATCCCTTTCCAGAGACGGGACGCATTGTTCAACGAGAGCCACAAAAGCCTGAGCCAGTAGTGCCTCCCTTGATTTTGGATGTTCCCGACTCTGTGGAGGTCCTCGAGGGACAGCAAATGGAGTTTGCAATTGGTGCGACGGTACCCAAGCCCGGTCGTCCATTGCTTACCGTGCAAGGGTTGCCAGCGGGCGCGGTGTTTGATCCAGCGACGCTCAAGGTTAAGTGGAACCCCGATTATACCGCGGCCAACGAGGAGCGCGATCAGGGGGTGATTGTTAAGGTGTATCCCGTTCACCTTATGCTCAGCAGTTCGGAAGATCCTGTCACTATCACACAGCGGAATTTTTCTATCATCGTCAGAGACGTTGCACGCCCGATTACCGTCAACATTCCTTCTACTCCTATCGAGCTGCAAGAAGGAAAAAGTTTCGAAATGGACATAGAGGTAAAGAGCGAAGATTATCCAAATGGTCCATTTGATCCTCAAATCAAAAACATGCCGGTGGGCACGACTATCAGTCGAGACCTGACCAATCCTTCTCGCTTTAAGGTGAATTTCACCCCTTCGTTCCGCGAAGTGAGTGTAAATGAAATTTTCAGTTCTTTTAGAGCCTTCGTCGATCGATCCATGGAAGTGAGTTTCTTTGGTCCTCGCGGTAGTTCTGTTACCGTGCCTATGGTTTGGCGCATCAACGATGTTCGAGAGAAGCCGATCGTTTTGGTCCCTACGAGCATTTCTCAGGGAACAAGCGCTTCGTTTAGTATCAGTGCCGAAGATCCGAACGGAGAAGAGCCGCCTTCGTTAAAGCTCGCACCGCGGCCAGCATTTGGACTTTCTGATCTGAAGACAGAGACTACCAATCCCGGAAATGCGGCTCGTGGCGTGAATCCATCCATTGTCTCGACATTTCGATGGACGCAGATTCCTCCGGAAAAAATTGGCAAGACAGAAAACGTAAATTTCCAAGCCTGTGTAAAACGGAGTCGGTGGGTAAAGGACACCTGCACCACTCACACTGTCGCGATTACGTTTGAAGCAGAGAAGCATCTCCCTCCCATTGTAGATCGAGGTGAGTTTCCCCTCGGTACGGTTCGTTATGTCCGAGAGAAGGAAAATCTCTTTATTAAGCTACCGGTAAGAGATGCGGAAACCGCTACGTCGAACCCAAGCGTGGTTGTGAAGGGATCGGACGAGGTGACTTGGAAGAGCGGAATTCTAACGGCGCAATTCAAAAAGGCCGGTCTTAAACAATTCTCCGTGCTTGCAACTTCTGTATATGGCGTGACTCAAGTAGAGAGCTTCCTCGTTGAGGTACTGCCTTGGAGTTGGAGTTCAGTGGTTCTGTTTGGGGAAGGGCCTTCCGATCCGGAAGTGAAGTCGGCAACCGCCTTCTTTGACTCGGTTCAGGTGGCTAACCCAGCGCTGCAGCTTTCCGACCCTCGCCTGCTTGTTTTACGCGATTCGGCGTACCTAACGACCGGGGCCTTCGCGGAGCCTTCGTTGTTTAAGGCTATAGAGTCGGCGGCGGCTACGGCGAGGAATGTTTTTATCAGCACTCCTATGGTCGCCAAATTAGAAGGGGTATTGAAAGATGAGCTTGCAGCCCTTGAAGTAAAGGTGGGCACTCCAGTCGCCGACTTGACTGGATACGCGCTGGAAGTAGTTCCAGGTACCAAGTTCACCGCGCCGACAGATCCTATTTCGTTGCAGGGCAAACTCACGGCGGTTTCGAAGAACCCCGTGTCGGTGACCTACGGTGGAAAGATCGTGGTCGGCAAAGTGTGTGAGGACGTTCTTGTCTTGAAGAAGGCAGGAGAGGCAGATGTCCCGGTTGCTGTGGCTTGCCCGCGTCGGAATAAGGGTTTGATAGTGGTCGCCGGCTTTGAGTTCGGTGATATCCAAACCGGTTTGAGCGATACGAAAATTGTTAAAAAATGGTTAACGGATGTGGTGCTCCCATGAAGATAAACTTTCGTGTTTTAGTCGTCGGGCTTCTTCTGTTGTGTCCCGTTTTGAATGCTGCGGAAGCCCCGGCTTCGGAAGCGGCTCCTGTCTCAAAGAGTCTGGAAGATCAGCTTTCGGATTTGGGAACACCCGGAAATGAAGCGCCGGTGGGCCTCACTTCGGAGCAGCTCTACGCGGTACAAAACCGGTTCTCGTCATTGCGACACCGCAGTGAATTGACCATTGGAGGAGGGAATAATTTCTCCACCAATAGCTTTCTACTCTCACAGAGTCTTGACTCTACCTACCGCTTCTATCTTTCCGATCGGTGGTACTTGGGTTTGAGCGGAAGCGTAGTTTTCAATCGGTTCACCGATGGCGGCCAATGGCTTATCGACGAAGTAAGGAGAGCTCCCGACGTCGCTGTTACCAAGTTTCGCACGGACCTCCAGCTTGGTTATAACCTGTTCTATGGCAAGTTTCGTTTAACGATGGATAGGGTTTTCTACTTCGACCAATACGTGGCTTTGGGACCTGGTTTGCTTATGTTTGATAAGACCAGGAATCCTGCGGCCGGCAATCGGGCATCACTTGTGGCAGATGTTGGTTTTGCATTCTGGTTTGGACGTAACCTTTCTTTCCGACTTGGCGTGAAAGATTATTTTTTTCATGAGCAACGCAGTTTGACGAGTGGCTGGGTGAATAATTTCTCGGGCTATTTACAAGCTGGGTATGTGTTCGGAGGGTGAAGCAATGCGGTATGTTTTGGGGATTTTGCTAGTTAGTTGTTACGGCTACACTGCCGACAAAGGTGCCGATGCGCTTCTTAACTCTTTGGGCGGTGCGCCCGCGGTTGAACAAGCTGTCCCCGGTGCGACTTTTGTCAGCTCTGAGTTGAGCGACCCGTTCCTGGTGCAGTTCTTTTCTCATGTTCAAGTTGAGCGTGATCTTCCTTATGAGGCGCGCCTTTGGGCCCAGAAAGTACTCAAAAAGGATTATGTCGGCGCTGCCCATCTGTGGACGGCAATTCAGAAACACTTGCCTGGAAAGTTCGAGCCTGCCGCCAGGACGGCCTATTTGTATTGTCTTTGGAAGGCCGGCGTTCCTCAGACCTTCTTTGATGAGTGGGTCAGTAACTTAACTCGTAAGAGCTTTTTGGATTCTCCCCTTTCGCTTGCCTTGGATCAAACGATCAATCCAGGGTTCGACAAGTGGCTTACCGAAAACGCACCTGCAATCAGTGCTGACCAGCAGCGCACTTTGGCGTCCATCGATTTAAGCCGGGGTAGCCACTACGCCTCACTACGGGCGTGGGGAGCACTTCGGTCCGGCGAAAAAGCGAACGATGCTTTGGGACTGCTCGCAGCGGACCATTTTCTCAAGATTCCTCTGGCGAACACCGTGGCGTTGGCGCTTGCCAAGAAGGGTGATCTTCGTGGGGCTGGTGCGGTACTCAAGCAACACTTGGAGCCGGCGATTGAGTCTCGCAAGGATTTAAAAGGTCTTTCCGAGCACTATATTCAAATTGCTCGTTTACTCTACCAGGCGGGCTCTCTCGATGGAGCGGCGGATTTTTATCAGCGTATTCCTGATGGTGCGCCCAATTTTCTCCAGGCACGTGAGGAATTGGCCTGGGTGTGGTTGCGCCAGGGAGATACGGCTAAGTTACGTGGCGAACTTAAGACGCTTCGAAGTGGTTTGTTTGAAGATCATTTCTCACCTGATGTTTACGTCGTTCGCGCGATCTCCAATTTGAAACTCTGTTTTTATAGCGAGGTCGAAAAGGAGCTCAACGAGTTTGTTTCAACCAATCGCAGATGGGCGACCAAAATCAATGAGGCTTTGAAGTCGGAAGATCCTCCGCAAGATGCTCCTGACTTCTTTACTGAGCTGGCAAAACGTTCCACGGCCGCGCGCAAGGCTGAAGCAGAACTTTTGGAGAGCTTGGCGACGGCCAGTATTACGGCGACGCTTCCGGCTGTAGGTCCACAACAGCATTGGGAGAAGGCTAAGGTCCGAGCCTTGGTAGCTTTAGAAGCTGCAAAGAAGCAGGCAGCCGAAGAAGTGCGTCGGCATTGGAAGAACCGCAAAACTATTCTCGCAGAGGCGATTAGGAAGATGCAGTTCGTAAAAGTAGAACTCTTCAGCCAAGTGCGCACTTTGAGTCGGCAGCAGCCTACAAACGCGACGCCCTCGGGGGCAGTCTCCGCTTTGCAGCGCGATACCGATAGTCGGCTGAAGGCGCAGACCCAGGTTGCCCTAAAGGCAGCGAGTGAAGGAGAAATGGTTTTTCCCTTCGATGGAGTCATTTGGCCTGACGAATTGTTTAAGCTGACTTCAGTCGCTCAATCGCGCTGCCAGGAGCGGGGGGCGAAGTGATATTACGGCGGTTGGGAGGAGCGTTTGTTTTCGCCTCTTTCTTAATTGCAGGGTGTGGCAAGCAGCTCGATTTTCTCCACTATCTCCCCAATGTTCCCAAGCAAGTATTTGAGGGGGTCCACAAACTGAAGGAGTTACAGGGCGAAAGCCAAGTCGACATCCTTTGGGTGGTCGATGACAGCGGAAGCATGGAGAGCTACCAGCGAGAGCTAGCGCGCAATGCTAATATTTTTATAAACGACTTTGTAAGCAAAGCCCGCCTTGAATGGAAGATGGGGCTTATCTCGAGTACGATCGCAAAAGATCCCTTTGTGGGATTTACTTCGGCGACTCAGTTGAACTATCAGACCAACAACAACGTAGATCGCTTTCAGCGGGCTGTCGGCACTCTTGAAACGAGTGGGGACTCAATCGAGGCTTTTTTTACTCCTTCCTTGCGCCACCTCACCGCTTCGCCCGATTTCCTCCGAAGTGGGGCGACATTGGCGATAATTTTTCTTACCGATGCGCCAGAACAAAGCCAAATGAGTGCAGCGACGTTTTTGAATGGTCTTAAACGGCTAAAGGGAGACCTAAAAAAGGTGGTTACCTACGGCGTTTTTGCCTCAGTTGACTTTGGATGCGTACAAGTCGACGAAAACTGGAACTACAAGGGCAGTGCCTACGAAGCGGTAATTTCTGCGACGCACGGTAAGGTATTCAAGCTTTGTAACAACGACTTCGGAAAGAATCTAGCGGAGTTGGGAAAAGACTTGGTGGCTCGGGTTCAGCATCCCTTTATTGCATTGAATGATCGTCCGGTCATTTCTTCGGTAAGGGTGGCTTACCACGGCAAAGATCTTCCCGGCGGCCCCGAGGATCAAGGCGGCGTCTGGATGTACGATTTTGATCTCAACAGAATCGTTTTTCACAATTTAGACTTTGCGCCCGGCGACCAAGAAGAAGTGACCATCCAATACGACTCAGTAGCGCCGCTGGCCAAATAGCCTAACTCCAAAAAAGAGACGCAGCTAGTCTTGAAGCCTTTGGTGCAAGGCGAGATGATGGCGTTTGCTTCGGCAGGGGGACAAATGGGTAGAACACGATTCGGAATTTGGGCTCTATTGGCTTTGGCGATTCTTAGCTGCGGCCGACAAGATGATCTGCTCTTCTACGTGAAAGACGTCCCACAGCAGCTGTTTGAAGGCACTCACAAGCTTAAGGAGATTCAGGGGGAGAGCCAAGTGGATATCCTCTGGGTTATCGATAATAGCGGGAGCATGGGGAGCTACCAGCAAGACCTCATCAAGAATGCGGATACGTTCATTAATGACTTCGTTTCCAAGGGTGGCTTGGAATGGAAGATGGGTATTATCTCTAGCACATTAAACAACAAACCATTTATTGGTTTCGATGCTGCTACTCTGCTGACTTACCAAACTAAAAACAATACGGACCGATTCAAGGCTGCAGTACGAAAGCTCGGAACCTTCGGCGATGTGTCCGAGCGATTCTTTGCCCCCATTACGGAGCATCTTACTAAGTTTCCCGATTTTCTTAGAAGGCGCGCATCTCTTGCTGTGATTCTCCTTACCGATGCACCTGAGCAAAGCCGTATCCCCGCAGCGACGTTCTTGGCTAGCCTAAAGTCATTCAAAGGAGATTTGAAGAAAGTAGTGACTTACGGAGTGTTCGCTTCGGTGGATTTTGGTTGCACTTTTACCGACGAAAATTGGAATTACGCTGGCAGTCCGTACGAAGAAGTCATTAAGACGACAAAGGGAAAAGTCTATAAGTTGTGCAACAACGACTTTGGCAAAAATCTCGCCGATTTGGGCAAGGACTTAGTAGAACGCGTCCGTCGCCCTTTTATTCCGCTGGCAGACAGACCGGTCGTTTCGTCCGTTCGAGTGATTTACAAAGGTAAGGATCTTCCCGGGGGACCAGTCGATCAGGGTGGCCTTTGGGTGTACGACTTTGATCTGAATCGAGTCGTGTTTCATACTCTCGATTTTGCACCTAGTGATACCGAAGAGGTCACGATTCAGTATCAGTCGGCAGACAATCCTCAGCGGTAGATTAAGTCAAAAAAGCTCTAACTGGCCGAATCCTCCCTGTATTCCGGTGGTGGGGCTTGCTTTGCTTACGATGCTGCCCAAATGTAGATCATACTAAGCCTAGTTTTTTCAACCCCTTACGGCGCTCCGGATTTTATCCCGTCTACTTCCTGGCCATGCCGACATTTCTGGAAGGCAAAAAAGAATATAATTTCATACGCTTAATGTGGCCCCGCCTGGCCGACCTCTTGCTCTAACAAAGTGTGGGGGAAAAATATGAAAGGTCCTTTACCACTACGCATTCCAATAGAGTCTTTCATCGTTTCGCAAGACGAAACGGATCCTAAGCGCTCTAGGCTAATCTATTTTGATCCCAAGGGTGTTCGACACGAGGTTCTAATTCGAAAATCCGTCGTCGATGCCGCGATCGCAAAACTCGATGGTAAACCTCGAGCCATAGCGCGGAGTTCTGGTGGATTGGTACTAGCGCAGCCTTATCAGCTTGTACTTCATCACTGCCTAGCCGAAGGGATCGATGCCGCACCTGAGCTTCGGTTAAAAGTACGGTTTAAAGAGTTTGTTCGCGACGAACGAGGTCGGGTTACGACAGGAAACGTAAATACGGTTACAAAAAACGTATTGCCCGAAGAAGTGCTTGATGCGGTGAATTATGATCTTACTCTGACCCAGAAATTTCTATTGGATTTTGGTCAGGGAGCCCTTCCAGTCTCGATTTTTAGTTTTGTCTCTGATGCGGCAGGCGAAAACCAGGCATTGTTTGTTGAGGCTGACGCAATTGAGCGAGCTATCCGTGGGCCCGCAGGTGGAAAAATTCTCGTGCAGCGTTATAAGGTTTCAAAAGACTTAGTCCGCGTCGTGCGCGATGCTGAGCATGCCAAAGATGTCTTCGTTAAAGCACAGGCCTGTTTTGAACGTTTGAAAAAGAGCGGTAGCGCTCCTATTCCCGACGCTATCCGAGTTGGCGAACCCATTGAGATACCGACCGGCCTGAGTTACTCAGTAATCTGTGACCTGTTGCGTCAGAGCACTCACCGATGGAATCGGCAATCTACTGAAGAGGTCACCTTATCCGAATACGATACTCGTGATGAGGGGTGTGTTACTTCAGACTTCCTCCTTTTCATGGAGCCGGTCTAGAAAAAGTCCCACAGTTCTGTAGCTAAGTTGCCGAAAAGAAAAAGAGAAGTTTTTCTTTTTGGGGTTCAAAACTTGGCGATTCTAGAACAGTTAGGCAATTCATTGCTCAGTGCCGTGGAGTACTGCGGGCACTTGATTCAGCTCTTTCTTTCTGCTTCGTATTCCGCACTGGTAACTCGCACTCGATCCCTTCGCGCTACCTTTCGAGTGGTAGCTGCGCAGATTTACTTCACTGGGTGGCAGGCAATTCCGTTGATTTTCGTAGTAGCTAGTGTGAGCGGTAGTTTGGTCATTTTCTACACCGCCAATCAGGTAACTCCTTTGGGTAACGCCGATCTGGGCTCCACCTTGCTTTACCTTATAGTCAGTCGCGAATTGGGGCCGCTTATCACTGGTTTTATTGTAATTGCGCGTTCCGGTACGGCCGTCGCATCTGAAGTGGGGAATATGCGAGCCAATGGAGAAATTGAAGCCCTCCAAACCATGGCAATTGATCCGCTGAGTTTTGTTGTCTTTCCGAGATTGCTTGGCGGTGTTGTCAGTTTGGTTTGTCTGGTTATTTACTTCAACGTGTTCGCGGTATTCGCAGCTTGTATAGCAACAGTACTTGTGAAGGGCTCAGGAGCGCTATCGTTCCTCCATGTCTACTTGCAGCAAATTGAGCTGAGAGATCTTTGCTTGGTGGCATTAAAAGGCCTTTTGATGGGTTTAGCCATATTCTCGGTTTCTACTTACCAAGGCCTTCAAGTACGAAAAAGCCACCACGAGGTCCCGCAAGTAACGATAAAAGCTGTCGTAATCAACATTATCGTTGTAACTGTACTGAACTTTCTTCTTACTGCTGCATTGCTGTTTCGTGGTTTTCACGGCGGTGGGTTATGAGAAATCTTACTCCATTGCCGCAGCAAGAAGTGCGCTCCATCGAGTTTAGCGAACTGAGTTTTGGTTACGACAACACTGCACCCTTGTTGGATCATGTGAACTTTAAGTTTCCTGACAACAAAGTTTTGCTTTTTAGCGGGAAAGAGGGAGCTGGAGTCTCGACACTGTTTAGGATTTTAGCTGGATTGAAAAATCCCATTTCGGGCAGCTACCTATTAAATGAAAAAAATTACTTTGGTTTGTCTGATCAGGACCGGGTTCAGGCGCAGCTTTCGATAGGTTATAGTTTTGCACACGGTGGATTGCTCTCAAACTACACGCTTCTCGACAATTTGGTCCTTCCCCTGGATTACCACCGACTGGAAGCCCCAAAAGATCGTCGCGTTCGTGCGTTGGCGTACTTGGAGTATTTCCAAATTGCGGAGTACGCCAATCTTCTTCCAGCATTTGCTACTGCAGCCGCGCGCAAAGCGAGTGTGCTCATAAGGGCGTTCTTGCTGTGTCCCCGATTGGTTCTTTTAGATGAACCGACGCAGGGGCTTCATAAGGCCGGAATCGCTCGCTTGGGGGATATGATCCAGTGGCACCAGCAATCAATGGGTTTAAGTCGGGTTTATCTGTCGACCGAAGATGATGGTCTATTGAGTCGGTTTTCTGTTCAGAACGTATTGCTACAAAACAAAGGACTCCAAAATGGTGTCTAAGAAGAAGCTTCCATTCGAGCGAGTGTCTGCAGTTTTTGTGGGCACTGCATTTTTGGCAACGCTGGCCCTGGTCATTGGTCTGATTGTACAAAAAGGTTGGTTGGAATCAAAAGTGCGTTACTACACCCTTCTGGCCAGCGGCGATGGAGTCCGGGTGGGTTCGGCAATCATGATGGTCGGAGTGCAAATCGGTCAGGTGGATGCGATTGAGATAGACGATCAAAATCAGATTCGACTAAAACTCAGCATCTTGAAAAAATTTCAAAACCGAATTCGTGAAAATAGTGAGTTGGCACTAGCGAGACCCTTTCTCGTTGGTGACAAAGTATTAAATCTCTCTCCTGGTTCTTCTGAAAGTCCGGTACTAGCTGAAGGCAAGTTCTTGGTGGCGCGAGATTCGATAGGCATCATGGAGCTGTTAAACGGGGAGAAGTTCGCCCCCTATTTTAAGACGATGGAAGGTGCTGCCGCGGAGATGCGTCGATTAGTTGAGTTACTATTAAAAAACAAAACGTCAGATAAATTGGTTCAGAGTCTGACTGGCCTCCCTGAAATGATACATCAAGTCGCTGTGGCCGCCGGTGATTTGTCGAAATTCAGCCACCAGCTCACTGACGAAGAACGTCTGGGTACTCTAGTGGCGAACCTGACTTCGCTCAGCGAGGAATTTAAGAAAATTGTTCCTGGCTCAAGCAATCGTATGGTCGAAGCGCTTGATGAAACGGTGATTGTTCTAAAGGCTATGCAGAAATCGTTTCTCCTGAGGGGATCGGCGAGGGAAGTGCGTGAGGAGGAGAAGGCTCGCTCCGAACGGTTGCCAGCTTCAGAGGAATCTCCTAAGAATTGAAACATGCCCAGATTTGTATTTATCGCTGTCGGTACCCTCTTTTGTTCGTATGTGTTTGGGGCCGACGAAAAGCTCACCACCCTACAAACAAGTTCAGTGCGTTTTAAAAACCCGCCCCAATGGGTGAGTGAACGTTTATTGGAAAGCACCATTAAGCCCATTGAAAACTTTTTGCAGTGGGAAGTGCGGCGCGTAAATGTTTTTGCCCACACCGATGCCAATGAGTTCGAGGCGCTTCACCACGGTGGCCCTCGTGTCGCCGCCCTTTTTCGCAAGCAGGACGGTGCAATTCATCTGGGGCCTAAGGTAACCGCCGAAAACTTTGCTCCCATCTTTGCGCATGAATGGGTGCATGCCGCCTTATACCAAAAGTATCGAGGTGCTATCCCGGCTTGGCTCGAAGAAGGGCTGGCGAATTACTTGGGAAAAGTAGGTTCGGTTGACTACGAGTGGTTGGTCCGCCAGCCCATTCAGGATGTTCGGAAGTTTATCCATCCCTTGGCCGATCCTACCCAAATGAAACTGCACTATCAGACTTCTACCGCGGTAACGCAGATGATTGCTTCGAAATGTTCCCTCTCTGATCTGCTGCAGTTAAGTGTAGGCAAAAAACTCGAGACTTATCTGAGTACCTACTGTCAGATTACCGATGTCAATCAGGCTTACCGCGATTGGCTAGCTAAACACCAAAAGAACGACCAATCGCGTAAGTACACGCCCCAGCCGTCGCTCCCAACAGAAGCATCCGGAGTCCTCCGTAAATCGCCGACCGCCCCGTAAACAAGCTCAGTGTCGCGCCGACGCCAAATAGAGTGACAATCGCTAGGCCAATCGCCACCAACACAGGGCTGGTTCCTATTTGGAAATAGAATGGAACCAGAGGAAGAATGGCACCAATTAGAAAAGACAAAAAAGATGAAATCGACGCGGTAAGCGCAGAGCCGAGATCGTTGGGATTGATTCCTAGTTCCTCACGAGCCAAGGTATCAAGTGCTTTAGAAGGATCCGAGATAAGCGTTAAAGCATTTCTTTTTGCGTCTTCTTTTGGCAGGCCTCGTGCCTCGAATATCAACGCAAGTTCGGCCGCCTCTTCTTCTGGATAGTTCTCTAACTCTTCCTTCTCCACGCCGATTTGCTTTTCAAAAAACTCCCGCTGGGATTGAACTGAAATATACTCTCCACAAGCCATAGAAAAAGCTCCGGCCAACATGCCTGCGACTCCCGAAAAGAGTACTGCCTGCGCGTCGAGAGCTGCGCCGGTGACCCCCAAGATCAAACTTGTATTAGAGACAAGGCCGTCGTTTATCCCAAATATCGAGGCTCTGAGCCAGTTGCCTGCGCCACGGCCTTTGTGGCGGGATCCTACTTGCGACAAATCATCTGGCATCTCATGGGAGCCGACAGCATGCGTGTAAGCCGACATGCCGCGGACTTTCATCGCTGCCAGAATCCCCCGAAGGGGTTTAGGGCCCAAGAGTCGAATAAGACCCGCGACCAAATGCACGCGCCAGCCGACGGTAAAATGGGTTGGGGACAGTCCGGGCGTAAACTTGGCTTCCCAGATCGTGGCCTGATGCTCAGCTTCCTTGGACAGCTTTGTGAAGAGTTCCTTGCGTTTTTGGTTATTTTCCTTAGCTGCAAGAACTCGGTACAGATACGCAGACTGCTTTTCAGCTTGCCAGTTTTTTGTTGGATCCATTTGTGCGTTATATGCGAAACGTGCTTGCCCGCTCAAGGAAATCCGGGCCAAACTAGCGGCGTGGAAAAGAACGTAGCGCATTTTAGGTGGATTGGTTTGAGTGACGATGGGGAAAACGTGCACTTGCGGCACTATCACGGCGAGTTTAAGGCGCCTGACTTTGCTACCCAAGAGTGGTTTTCGCAGAATCCGGACCTGTGGCGAACGGGAGCGGTGTTAGACACGGAAACGAGCGGGGTAAACGCTCAAAAGGATGAAGTCATTGAAATTGGCATTCGCCTTTTCCGATTTCACAAAGAGAGTGGGCAGATTCT
This sequence comes from uncultured Pseudobdellovibrionaceae bacterium, assembly GCA_964616705.1. Classification (GTDB taxonomy): domain Bacteria; phylum Bdellovibrionota; class FAC87; order UBA2466; family UBA2466; genus JAIEOG01. The sequence goes on along the minus strand of CAZTRP010000011.1, from coordinate 44,894 downwards.
ATCAAAAGAGGAAGGCTACGGTGCTTTACAGGATCCGGGTTTTCCGCTGAGTGCAGAGATAACCAGGATTACTGGTATTACGGACGAGATGGTGAAGGGCCAAGCTATTGATTGGGAGCGAGCTCATCGCCTTCTTGATGCAGCCCAAATCGTAGTGGCTCACAATGCGGGTTTTGATAGGCCGTTCGTCGATCCGCGACTCCCTTTGTCTCAAAAAAAGATTTGGGGATGTTCGTTTCGGCAAATTGATTGGGCGGCAAAGGGCTTCCCAAGTCAGAAGCTCGAAATACTTGCTATCTACCACGGGTTTTTTTGCCATGCGCACCGGGCTTTGGCCGATGCGGATACACTCTTGCAGCTATTGGGAATGGAGAGTCCGGTGGATGGAACCGTGTACCTCAAAGAACTACTCCAAAATGCGAAACGTCGTTTGGCGCACGTATTTGCCACGTATTCGCCTATTGAAACGAAAGACATGTTAAAGGCCCGGGGCTACCGATGGGACACAGAGAAGCGAGTTTGGAGTAAACTCGTATATGCTGAGGAGCGTGAGTCCGAAACCAGTTGGCTAGCGGAAAAAGTATATGGGGGCAACTTTAGGGGGATGATCCGAGAGCTGGAGCTGACGGAAACTTTCAAGTGACTAGATTTCTATCTGCAAGCCAATTTCAATGACCTGATCGGGCGGAATTTGAAAGAATGCCGTGGCCCTCTGGGCATTTCGCGATAAGACGGCAAAAAGATGTTCTCGCCAAATCTGCATTCCCGCTTTGTGAGAAGCGAGGATGGTTTCTCGACCCAAGAAAAAGGTGACGTCCGGTAGGGAAATTGAAATCCCCACCGATCCAAGCTGCCGCAAGACTTGAGGCACGTTTGGCCGATCGTTAAATCCATATTCCGCGAGTACCGAATAAAATCCTTCTCGAAGCTTTCGTACGCTGACACGGTTCCCAAAGGGAATGTGGGGAACATCTCGAGTGACAATCCGTATTACCAAGATGGTTTCATGGAGGCACTTATTGTGTCTTAAATTGTGCACAAGGGCAGGGGGCGCCACGCTCGTATCACTTGCCATGAAAACGGCACTTCCGGGAACTCGAACTGGTGGATGTTCATCAATTTGTCGAAAGAGTTTTTCAAACGAGACGGCATTTACCGTCATGTAGTGTGCAAGTATTTTTCTTCCGGTGCGCCAGGTGGCCATTACTAACAAAACGGCACCGCCGATGAGAAGAGGGAACCACCCGCCCTGCCGAATTTTAAGCAAGTTCGATCCGAAAAAGGCCAGATCCACGATAAGGAAAGCGCTAAAAACTACGAGTACTCTCCACAATGGCCAATTCCAAATACGGTGCGCCAGGAATCCAATCAGTACAGTGGTGATAACCATCGTAGTTGATACTGCAATTCCGTAAGCAGCGGCGAGGTGACTTGAGGACCCAAATGTCATTACAAGCCAAATGGTCGATACGAAAAGCGCCCAATTGACGGTGGGTACAAAGATTTGTCCCTTTTCATCGGGAGAAGTGTGTCGGATTTCAATTCGAGGCAAATATCCCAGCTGAACGGCTTGGTAGGTAAGAGAAAATGCGCCCGAAATTACCGCTTGCGATGCGATGACGGTCGTAAACGTTGCCAGCACTACGAGCGGAATGAGCATCCACTGAGGAGCTAGGTGATAAAAGGGATTGCTTGCCGCTTCTGGGTGGTGAAGCAATAGAGCTCCCTGCCCGAAGTAGTTTAACAGGATGCAAGGAAATGCGATTAGGAACCAGCCTGCTTGAATGGGACGGCGCCCGAAGTGGCCCATGTCGGCGTATAGCGCTTCGCCGCCGGTCACCACGAGGAAGACTGCACCCATGATTTCAAACGCCATCCAATGGCCCCTTTGAAACAGGGCCAGAGCATACTGCGGATTCAATGCGTAAAGTACCTCGGGGCTTTGAACCATGCCAAAAAGGCCAAGCCCGCCCAACGTCAGGAACCAAACCACTACGATGGGCCCGAACAAGGCGCCTATGCTGCCAGTTCCAATTCTTTGGACCGCAAAAAGCCCGAAAAGAACAACGACAGTAATGGGTATGATGTACGGATCAAAAACGGGAGTGGCAAAGGCGAGGCCCTCTACGGCGCTTAAAACCGAAATAGCGGGCGTGATCATCCCATCGCCATAAAGAAGCGCTGCGCCAAAAAGGCCAGTCAAAATGAAGTAGGAACGTAGGCGGTCCGAGGCAATTTTCTTTTCGGGCTGCACCAGGGACATGAGCGCGAGAATTCCGCCCTCACCATTGTTGTCTGCACGCAGTACCAAGATAAGGTACTTGATGCTTACCACCAAAACGAGAGACCAAAATACCAGCGACAAAATCCCGAAGACGTTTTCGGGAGTGGCCGGAACGTGATGAGCCGTGAAGCATTCCCGGAAAGCGTAAAGGGGGCTCGTACCAATATCGCCGAAAACGATTCCCAATGCCCCCAGCATTACCAAGGGGAATTTGCTCTTAGTTGGTGCTTTCAACCGCGTCTCCTCGCTGTTGTCGCGAAAGAAGAAATCTAATGTCGCCTTTAGAGTCCGGCAACCGGCAACTGCGGTGATTGTGCAATTAAATCAGTAAGAATCGCTGCTGCTTCGTCCACCAGAGGCGATTCTGCATCTTCGTCCTTTTCATCAGCCACGCCTGGAGCAGCCTTCTTGCCCTTTGTTTTCTTCTTGGAGTCTTTTTTCTCGGCAGCGGCCATCTTTCGAAGTTCCGCAAGTCGGATGAGACCTTCGTTCTTCTTTGCGTCTTCTACCTTCTTCTTCAACTCGCCAAACTTCGCATTTTTAGCAACCCGGGCCTTTGACTTTTCCGCAAGCGACTTAGCAACTTCTTCGGAAATGGGCGTCCATTTGTCGGCGGGGTCAGTCCCATTGGCATTCTTTGAAAGAAACGCCTTGATAGTCTGTGGGGTAATTGAATAATCGAGGGTTTTTTCGCCCACGTCAGAGTCGTTAAACGTGGGAGGAAGACCGACGTCTGAGGGAACACCTTGGTGTTGGGTTGTCGCTCCCCCTGGCAAGAAAAACATACCCGTGGTGACTTTCATCCCCCCAATATTCAAGGGGAGGTTGGCCACCGCTTGGACTGTTCCTTTTCCGAAAGTATGGTCTGATCCTACGATCACCGCCCGGTGGTAATCCCGAAGTGCACCGGCCAGAATCTCAGACGCAGATGCGCTTGCACGGCTGATGAGCACTACCATTGGGCCCGCATAGACCACGCCATTTTCTTCGTCGTTGAGAATTTCTTCCGTTGAGTCGGTAGATTTCGTTGCAACCACTGCGCCGCGGTTGATGAACAAGCCTGAAATCGCGACTGCTTCCTCGAGAAGACCGCCTCCATTGCTTGAAAGGTTCAAGACAATTCCAGCGACTTTCTTTTGCTTTGCTTCTTCAAGAAGTTTCTTAACGTCCGCGGAAGAAGATCGGCTCCCTTTTTTTCCACTTCCGTAGAAAGAAGGAAGATCGATGACTCCTACCTGAATCTTCTTGTCGCCGATTTTCTGATCGACATACTTAATCTTGGCCGCTTGCTCTTCGATATTTACTTTGTCCCGCGTAATAGACACATCAAAACTTTTTGTTTCTTCGTCCTGACGCAAAATAGTCAGCTTTACTTGTGTGCCTTTTTTCCCTCGAATGAGCTTCACGACATCGCGTAAGTCCATGTCAATTACCGAGACGGGCTTACCTTCTCCTTGTGCGACGGAGATAATCTTATCTTTGGGCTTGAGTAGTTTGGATTTCTCAGCGCCGCCGCCTTTGATAAGGCTTTCAATGACGGTAAATCCATTTTGAGATCGCAGAACAGCCCCGATCCCTTCGAGCGATAGTTCCATTTGGATTTGGAAGTCTTCCATGCTGTCTCGAGACATGAACGAAGAGTGAGGATCCAGCGCTTGGGCAAATGCTTCGGAGAAGGTCTCCAGACGGCCTTCTTCGGTTTTTTCCTTTATGCGTTTGGTGACAAGTTCATACTGGTGGGTGAGTTGCTTTATCGCCTCTGGCTGCTTCATGTCGGATAAAAGGTAGTTCGACATTTGAAAATGAATGAGCTTTCGTAACAGAGCTTTTCGCTCGTCGAGATTAGCCGTGTAGTCCCTTTTTCTGGGATCCAAAATGAGTTCAACGGACTCATCGAGCTTGTACTGCTTACCTAGGAACTCCTTCGCGTAAGTCTCATTTTCTTTGGCGCGTTCCGCTAGCAAGTCATACGCCGTTTTAAGCTGCTCACAATCGCCCCCTGCCATGGAATCAAACATCGCCAAAAGTTTTGGTTTCAGGGTGGCGACATCGCTTTTGAGCAGCGTGTTCTTCGAGGGGTCGAGTTCCTTAATGAACTGCTCCACCGCGTGGTCTTTTAACGTCGGGGTCAGTTTTTTCATGCTGTAGTGATTTTTTAAATAGATTCCAAAAATCGTTGGGAGGATTTTGCACTGTAGAGTAGTTGAGTGGGACGGAACGCTAATTAACAGAGTAACAAGAACTAAGATGCGGTACGGCGATCGGCTAAACATGCATTTCTCCTAGATTGAGCGGGGCCCAGCATACGGGTGTTTGTTCCATTTGAAAACAAGGGGCCTATCCGAACTCATCGGAAAATACTGAGAAAAGCTTGAAGAAAAACGTCCGAAGCGGCGAGTCCGCTTTGCAGTGCGCAAAACTCCCTCCTCATTCATAACCCGCGTCCTGGCCTGGGCTAAACCATCAAGGCTCCGCCCTAACAGTCCGATAAGTGCTGACGAGACCTCGGGAGACGCCCTCTGCCAAAGCCCTACTTCCTATCTTTGCCCAGATATGAAAAAGCCCTGGTGCTTTGCTGCCTTTTTCTGTTGGTGGGTTGCGGCGATATCATTCAGGGGTTTCGCGAACCCGCGATCGTTACGGGCCAAGCGACCGCAACGGAAGTAACCGATTCCACCGCAGGAACGGCAATCCAAGTCGCTTCGGGCAAGGACCACCATTGCGCGCTTTTTAGCACGGGCAATGTGCGCTGCTGGGGGCGCAATCAATTCGGCCAACTCGGATATGGAAACACCACCACCATCGGCGACGATGAAAGCCCCATGTCAGCAGGAGACGTGACGGTAGGATGCACTGTTAGTGCTTTATCGTTGGGCGACGAACATAGCTGCGCTCTGTGCGCATCGGGTCGCGTGCGTTGTTGGGGAAATGGCGCTTCAGGAAGATTGGGTTACGGCAACACAGACTCGATAGGCGACGATGAAACGCCTGAGCTGGCGGGTGAAGTTCGAATCGGAGCAAAAGCCACTCAAATCTCGGCTGGAGGACAACACACTTGTGCCTTAACCGAAGCAGGTTCAGTCGTATGCTGGGGTGAAGCATCTAGCGGACAATTGGGCTATGGGGACACAACCGACGTGGGTGCCACTTTCAATCCCTCGCTCGCGGGGTCGGTAAATGTGGGTGCGTCGGTCTCGCAAGTAGCGACTGGCTCGGCGCATACCTGCGCACGTTTGACCACTGGGGCAGTACGCTGCTGGGGCCTTGGTTCTGGTGGAGCCTTGGGGTACGGCAATACGAATAGCATTGGAGCCACCAACGAACCGGCTGACGTGGGCGATGTGCCATTGGGCGCGACGGCCGCATCTATTGCCTCGGCGCACTTGCACACCTGCGCCCTTCTAACTACCGGGAGAATTCGTTGTTGGGGCGATAACACGACACAAGCGCTGGGGTTTACTACCGCCACGTCAATGGTCGGAGCGACGGACACTCCCGGACAGAAAGGTAACGCTAGGGTCACAGGCCCGTTTGATTCCTTGGCGGTAGGATGGTTTCAAACCTGCGGTCGACTTACCGATGGCACTGGAAGCTGGCGCTGTTGGGGAGGAACTCCTAGTGTTCCACTCGGTGTTGCACTGGTTACCCTCAGTGGAGGGAGCGAAAACTGGTGTGGAATTCAAACCAGTGGCAATGTTCGCTGTGCTGGCGCGGGTGGATATGGCCAGCTGGGGACGGCCTCTACCACAAGCGTGACAGAATGGCCCAGTACTTACATAACGCTTGAAACTCCTGGTTACTCTCAATCCGATCCGCTCTATGCGAGTCAGTGGCATATTCATAATACGGGACAACATGCAGGTGGTGTGTCGGGTGAAGATGCGAACGTCACTCCCGTATGGGCAGGCGGAAATCGAGGAGAGGATGTTTTAGTATCAATCGTCGACGACGGTACGGAAACTACCCATCCCGATCTCTTTGCGAACCTTCAAACAGGAGCCAGCTACAACTATCTGGATGGAAGTTCCGATCCCGGAGGAACAACGGCCTCGCACGGTACCTGTGTCGCCGGTGTCATAGCGGCGCGCGATTTGAATGGGTTCGGGGGAAGGGGCATTGCTCCTCGAGCAAAATTTGCTACCTACAACATGCTCCAATACCCTACCTCTTCCACCATCGCCGATGCGACAATCCGCAATATGAGTACGGCCTACGTTTCAAACAATAGCTGGGGCCCAGAAGACGGCACGGGAACTTTTCATGACTCCGTTTCAGTTTGGAGAACAGCGATTGATTCGGCCGTTACGTCGGGACGAGGCGGAAAGGGAACTTCGTTCTTCTGGGCTGCCGGAAATGGCGCGATTTCGGCTTCGAGTACTTACGCGGATACTTCGAACTACGATGGTTACGCGAACTACTACGGAGTGACGGCGGTTTGTGCCGTTGGGGACGACGGAACCATCGCTACGTACTCTGAGCCAGGTGCCAATGTTTGGATCTGCGGCCCCTCAGAAGGCCCGACGGGAAATGCCATTTACACCTCCGATTTGGTCGGGATCTACGGTTACAACTCCACGTCCGGATCCGATCTTACAAATCGGGCTTACACCAAAGTTTTCAACGGCACATCCGCTGCTGCACCGATGATTTCCGGGGTTGCCGCTTTGATGTACAAGGCGAATCCGAATCTGTCTTGGCGAGATGTTCGGGCGATTCTTGCAAAGACTGCTCGAAAAAATGATCCCACTAATGTCGGGTGGGGTACGAATGGCGCAACGCCAGCCTATAATATCAGCTACGACTTTGGCTTTGGCATGGTGGATGCCGATGCTGCCGTCACGGAGGCCGCCTCGTGGATCAATTTGGGCTCGCTGGTGACGTTTAGTTTCCCAACTTCTGGCGCACAAACTGTTTCTGCGTCTATTCCGCAAGACGGATCTGCAGCCAGCTCCACCTTGGTGGTAGCTGGAAGCGGAATTACGAAGTTAGAATATGTCGAAATTACGGTCGGTGCCACCCACGCAGACTGGGGAAGTCTCCAAATCGATCTAGTTCGTTCAGGGGGATATTCTACCGCAAGCCGGTTGGCCTCAAGCCATACCTGTTACGATTCAGCGACTGCCCCCCAAAATGCGATCGATTGTTCGAATAGCTCCAACACCTTTCGCTTTGGTTCCGCGCGACACCTCGGAGAGGCCGCGAACGGAAGTTGGACCCTTAACATAAAAGACATGAACTCAGATGGTAAAACAGGCACTTTCAATTCATGGCGTCTGCGACTTTTTGGAAGCTAATATGAAAAAAATAATATTCTTAGTTTGTCTCTCTCTTGGAACCAAAGCCTCTTATTGTGATTCGCCAGAGGAAGTTATTTGGCTCGAGGATGGACAAGAGCGACGCGCCTACGTTGTTCCGGATCTCATTGCAGATTTCAGTCCAAGCCGGGGAAGTCGTGAAAAAAATCGAATCGCAATTGGCGCGAAAAAGAAACACGAGGGACGAGGTTCGTCGATTTTCCAGCTATCGAGTAAAATGCTTAGTTCCGGAAACGTACGGCTGGGAGTTGGTCAGTCCCCTATTTTTACAAGTACGAAAGGTGCGAACGCTTGGATGGCTCTGCCAGGAGGGGCGGTAGTTACCTTTGCGCAACCCGTTTCGGTGGACGATGCCGAGGCGTGGGCCACAAAGAACGGAGTGGAAATTGACTCCGGTGAGCCGCGCACCAGTGAAATGAAGAAAGTTTGGTTAGTGCGAGGCGATGCTGGACTTGAGAGTATTGCGCTGTCGACTCGATTGAGTTCTGCAAAAGGCATTGTGGGTGCCGCGCCAAATTGGTGGATTCATGTGGTTGCCAAATCGGCACCAGAACCCAAAAGCAGCGCCAAAGCGCTTCGCCGGGCTTGGCAACTAGATCGTTAGGGTAGTTCTTCTAACCGGAAATGAGTTTGACGAATTCGTTTGGTCCAAGAAATCAGTAGCCAGATTGCGACGACAAACAATCCCAGTGCGAGCCCCATCCAGATGCCGCTGATGCCCCAGCCCTGTTGAAAACAAAGCCAAAGGCACAAGGGAAGACCGATCAGCCAATGCCCAATCAGGTTTGCCCAAACTGGCGTTTGGGTGTCTCCCAGTCCACGAAGGGCGCCTGTGAGCGATGCCTGAAGTCCATCGGCTAGTTGGAAAATGGCAGCGATAAAAAGTAAGCCAGTGGCGATTTCAAGCACGTTAGGATCTGCTGAAAACGAGTCCAATATTTCGTGTGGAAAAGCCAGCAAAGCGAATCCCGCAACCACCATGAATGCGGCCGAAAGTCCAAGTCCACGCCACCCTACTGCGGAAGCCTCGTGTACGTTTTTTCTTCCAAGAGCTTGCCCTACCAATACTGCGGTGGCGGCCCCTACGCCGAGGGTAACCATAAAAGTGGTGCTAGCGATGTTTAAGACAATTTGGTGTGCGGCTAGGGAGCTAGGATCAAGTCCGCCGGCAAGCACCGTCGATAGACCAAAAACGCCCATTTCAAGTAGCATCTGCAAGCTCGCGGGGTATCCCAAGAGAATAAGCTTTCGCATCGCATCCGCTTTAAAGGCTAAATCGCGCAGAGCGATTTTCTCACTGCATTGTTTTCCTACCCAGTAAGTGTAGGCCAGCAAACTCCCAGCCATGAGAAAACGGCACAGCGTTGTCGCCCACGCCGCGCCCACTACTCCCATGGGGGGAATGGGGCCTTTTCCAAAAATAAAAATGTAGTCAAAGAGTGCGTTTGCAAAATTGGCGGCCAGCAAAATGAAAAAAGGCGCGTAAGGTCGGTTCATTGCCTGCAGGTAGTTTCTGCAAGCTTGAAAGAGATAAGTTGGGGCTAGGCCCCACCCAAGGATATTCAAGAATCCAGCAGTCTCTGCAATGACTTCCTTGTGGATGCCAATGGAATCGAGATGCTGCGACATCCACACCAGTGTGGCTGAGAGGGGAATTCCGGTAATCACGGAGAGCCAGAGGCCCTGTCCAAAATAAACATGGCATTGGCGTAGTTGCCGAGCCCCGAAAGAGGTGGAAATGAAATAGTCGAGCCCGGCTAGTAGGCCAAAACCCACGGTCAGGGCCCAGCCGAAAAGGGCCGAGCCGACCCCTACTGCTCCGGTCGCAGTGGTACCGACACTACGAATAAAGGCTAGGTCAACCAACCCCATGGTCATAACCAGGAGGTGGGCGAAGGCGATAGGAAGGGCAACCCTGAGTATTTTCTTCACTTTAGGAGAATACGCGTCTTCTCGGTCTCTGTCGCTAGACACGAGGTGTCAGATGTTGTAGCGTCCAGCTGAATTCGACGGGATTTGGGACTGTCATTGATGAAACCATACTTTTTCTTAGTCGTTCTGGCCTCATTCACCAGTGCTTTGTGCTCTGGTGAGGGCGAAAAAAAGTCCGAAGACGCCTTTTTTAAGGTCTGCGGCAGTTTTTCCGAATTTAAGAATCTAGTTGATAAGTCAGTAACCGACAAAGAAGAGATCGGTCTGGCTATTAAGCGAATTGCATCTTCCCCGGATGGAAAACACCTTACCGAACTAAAGCTCCGCCAAATGATTAAGGAAGACGGGCTACTGATGTGTTCGGCTTTTTCTGAGCGACCACTAGATCAAGGCGAGTTCATTGATCGCGTGTGTAGCGTCTATACGATTGGTCCTTTGTCCTGGGGAGCAAAGCGAGGGTGGGATGACAATCAAAGCATCCAAGATCCCGAAGAGCGAGCCACCGCCATTGGACGCGCGGTCGGGGTGTCGTTAAGTAGCTGCCGCAAATACATTGGCGATACCTACGGCCCTCAAAACTAGGCAAGCATAGAAATCACAACTAGCGCAGATTTTTTGCGCTCTTTGAGTAATCAACGAACTGTTCTTAAAAAAACAGGGCCACACCTTCAGTGCGGCCCTTATAAAACTTACTTTTTCTTTTCAGTGGTTTCAGTCTTTGGATGATCTTCACAGCTAGTCTTGCCGTCTTTTGAACAGCTGCCTTCTTTGCAGCCGCTGCATTCGCACTTTTCGCCGCTCTTCTTGGCGCAGCTGCTATTCTCGCTTTTTTTGCAACCGCAGTCTCCACCTTTTCCGGCCAGTGCAAGAGCTGGGCTAATGGCGAGCAGAACTCCGAGGACTAGATTTTTTACTTTCATCGCAATCTCCTTATTTCAATTTGTTGCTGTTGGGAATTAACCACACTTCTCCAAACTCGGAAAGGTTCGCTGTTTCACCGCCTAGGGTGACGGCTTTGTAACCATGCGCCTCTACCCACGCCGCAAGTTCAGAACATGTCCGACCGTACTGGTGTATGGAGGCCGGGTGAACAGATAGCAGTATTCGGGGTGGCGCGCCGAACTCACCGCGCGCCAAGCGCGAAGCCCCTTCGAGTGCGCCCACTTCTGCGCCCTCGATGTCCATCTTGAGTACATTTGGAGTCCATTTTAGCGTTTGCGCCCACTCGTCGAGAGATCGCGCCGGAATTGTTAGCGTGCTCCCAGGTTTTGGAAAGCCCGCGTGGTAGATTTGGTTTGTCGCGCTAGTCTCATTTCCGCTATCGATCGCAAAGGTAACTTCACTCTGCTTTCCGTCATTCACTACTTCTTGGATTGTTCTGCAAATCGAGTCCACCCCATTAAGTCTCAGGTGCGTGTTTAAATCTGCGAATGCTTGTGGCGAAGGCTCCCAAGCAAATATCTTTCCACTTTTGCCGATTTTCCTAGCTGCCAGGAGTGAATAAAGGCCTATGTGGCTGCCGACATCCCAAAACGTATCACCGTGCTGAAGGGAAAGTAGAAAGCTCTGTACGGCTTCCGCTTCGTACTTCGAGTTAAGAGAGCGCCACCTGGGTAATACCCAAATGTTCTGTCCATGGAAAGCGACCAGAGCGTTCGACGCCGAGGTATTCAATACTGCGGCCCAAACTCTGCTAAGTGAAGAGCGTACAGGGTTGCCTGGCGGTAAAAATGCGGCAAGTCGGCGAAAAAGAGGGTTCAATTGCCCAGCAAGTTGCATCTATTTGTTTCCTCGGAGTTCAATGATTTTGTCGATAAAGCTCACAGAAGGTACTGCGAAGTTCCCTTGTTCTGGATCATACTCTGGGAGAACTAGGGAAACATCTCCTTTGTTTCTAATTTCTGCTACGTGTATGGCAACAATGTAGGGAACGTCTTTCCTCAAAATAAACATTGGTCCACCGGAAGCTCCTCGGGCACAGTCACAGTCGTGGGACCATAACTTCGAGTAGCGCTTCACAATCTTGCACCCTTGGTGAACTCCCGCGGTCTTGCCTTTCATAAAGTCGACCGAATAGCCTGCAACATTCACCGATGTGTGTTTTTCCTGCGTCACGCCCATGTAACCTAGGGTTTTTCCCAGGGGCTCCTTCAAACGCAGAATCGCCCAATCCTGCCCTCTTTCTTTCTTCGGGATTTTCGTCCCAAGGGAAGTTTCTACGACTTCAGAACTATGCTTTGAATTACCCGCGATCATATTGGCGTGGAAGTAGGTAGTCTTTCTTTTGAGCTCTCCAGTTTCGTCGTCTACAAGGCAATGAGCGGCGGTCAAGACTAGGTCATCGCCCACTAATGTTCCGGTACACCCATTAGACAGGCGGCCAATCGTAACCCAGGGATAGGCGCTTGTGGTGATCTCCTCTCGATCATCATCGCCAAAAACATTCCATTCTTGTTCTTCAATGGCGGAAAACAAACTTTCATGTGCAAACAAAGCGGCAATTACAAACAAGGCGAAGTGTTTTACCAATAATCCCCCTCAATTGACTATTTGCATTAGTGTCAAAGAAAAGCAGAGCCTTGTAAAGCTGCGCCGTGATTGAGGCTTGACAGAATTCCCTGCGGCGCGAAAGCTCGAATGTATGGGTTTGGTTCCTCCCGGGGGGGAGGCGCCGATTTTATTGTAGGGGGATTTATGAGGAAGCTAAACATACGGCTTTTTCTGCTTTCTTTTGGGGCGATTTTTTTCCTTCAGGCATTTGACGCACAGGCCTATCCGGTGGGCCGCTTCGGTCGCGGATTTTATGGTTGGTACTTTAATGGAGGCTTCGCAGGCAATGGGGGGTTCGCTGGGAACGCAGCGACGGTTGATGAGAGCTATTTGAGGGGCATGGGGGCCTACCTAGATAGCGTTGGCATGCTCCATGTGAACAATGCGATTGCTGCAGAGCATTTTCAAAAAGCCTACAAAAAGTATCTCGAGAACGAGAAGCTGCGCATACAAACCCACTACGATTTACTCAAAATGCGGGAAGACTATGTTGCGGCCCACAAGCCGAAACCGCGGACGCCCGAGCAAATAGAGGCCGCAAAAAAACGAAATATGCCTAAGCGGCTTACTGCTCAACAGCGCGATCCATCCACTGGGGTCATCTTCTGGACACGCGCTCTTCGTCGTGATGCGTACTTAGATGGCAGGAAAGAAATGGAAGCGCTTTTCAGAGATCGAGAGAATCATCCTGCTGATAGTGGAATCGACTCCGACAACTACAACAAAATCAAGGTGCTCGCAGATGCAATGCTAAAGCAGTTGCAGGCCGAAATTCGTGAAATCACACAGGTGGACTATGTAGCCGCCTCGGGACTGTTGAATGCCTTGCGAACGGAAGGCCGCTTTAAAGTAGGGGAATAAAATAACGAGCCCGCTCTTATACAAGAGCGGGCTCGAGATTTTTTAAATAGCGGAAACTGGGCTTCTTAGCGAGCGCGTGCAGCACTCTTTGAAAGCACAGCCATCAGTTGTTTCTTGTGTACTTTGAGAACTTCTTCTTGGTACTGGAACAAAGTTTCCACCAAAGTTCTTGCAGAGATTTTGCAAAGATTCGAAAGCTTAGGGAGAACTTCCAAAGGTGGAAGGGAAATTCCTCGCTCCCAATTGCTGATAAACTGGGCCGTCGAATAAGAAAGCTTGTTCGCTAGGTCCTGTTGGGTAAGTCCAGATTTTTGGCGCATGGACTTAAGAAAGTCCCCTACAATCTTGGCTCTTAAACGGCGTTCTTCTACTTCATTTTTATCACGTACGATCATGACTACTGTTACTCCTTAACTACATTTCACTTTAGATTATTGAAAAATAAGAGCTGCCAAAACGGGCTGCATACTAAGGCAAGAACCGAATAACTGCAAACCTAGAAAACGATTTTTTTGAAAAAAATACAAACACGGGTGAGTTTGGTGCCCAGGGGATTTGTTTTTCGGCCCCATTTCGCATAGTTTGGGACCACAAAATGGAAAACCGACCCTTTTTGAAATGGGCGGGCAATAAATACCCCCTATTTGATCGAATTCGGGCGCTTTTGCCGGCCGGCCAACGCCTGGTAGAGCCCTTCGTAGGGTCGGGAGCGGTCTTTTTGAACGCCGATTACCCGGCTTATCAATTGGCCGACTCGAACACCGACCTCATCACCCTTTTTCGTACCCTGAAAGAAGAAGGCCGTTCTTTTATAGAGTACTGTCGGACGCTGTTCACCGAGGCAGCCAATCAAAAAGAAGTTTTTTACGAAAGAAGGCAATATTTTAATGAGGCAAAGGACTCTAGGGAGAGATCCGCTTATTTCGTTTATTTGAACCGACACAGCTACAATGGGCTATGCCGCTACAACCTTAAGCACCAGTTCAATGCGCCCTTTGGGCGGTATAAAAAAGTCTACTTCCCAGAGCATGAACTCAGGGCATTTCACCTTAAGTCGGCCCGGGCAGAGTTTTTATGCGCAGATTTTCGGGAGGTTCTGCAGGGGGCTCGCCCAGGGGACGTTGTGTACTGTGACCCCCCTTATGTTCCGCTATCTGAGACTTCGAATTTTACGAGCTATGGATCCTCAGTGTTTGGACTAGACCAACAGCGGCTATTGGCAGAGCTCGCCGAAGGCCTGAGTGAACGGGGCATCCCGGTTCTCATTTCAAACCATGATACCCCTTTTGTTCAATTAGCTTACAAAAAGGCCTTGTTGAGTTCCTTCGAAGTTCGCCGTTCCATTAGCTGCAAGGCAGATCAGCGGGGAAGGGTCAAAGAGGTTTTGGCGCTGTTTGAGGGCGACTAGAATGCAACTCCAATGGATCGATGCTCATTGCCACCTCTCCGACCTTAATATTTCCCATAAGCTAGACGGTTTCCTTAAGCAGGCTTGTGCGATGGGCGTAAACGCGTGGCTCCAGGGGGGCATTGAGCCAGCCGAATGGGAGCGACAAATCGAGCTGAGCCGTAAGTACCCGGGGATTTTGCCAGTTTTCGGACTGCACCCATGGTGGGTATCTGGAAAATCCTCTCGGGAGTTGGCGCAAGGCTTGGAGCTAGTCGAAAAAATGGTACCTCAAGCATTTGCTTTAGGTGAGACGGGCTTAGACTTTTCTCCAAAGCACAACAAATCGCAGAAGAATCAGATTTTAGCGTTTGAATCGCAGCTTCGGCTGGCGAAACATCTCAACAAGCCGGTTGTTCTACACCTGGTTCGTTCTCACCACTTGGCTTTGCCCATTTTGCGAAAGATTGGCCCATTTCCAGCCGGAGCCATTGTCCACGGGTTTAGTTCGAGTGCCGAAATAGCCCACGACTATTGGGAGATGGGCTTTTTGATTTCTGTGGGCGCCCAATTACTTCGACCAACTGGAGCGTCATTAAAAAGGGCAGTCTTGCATATCCCGCCGCAAAACTTAGTGATAGAAACGGACGCGCCGGATGGGCTTGCAGAACCAAGTGGTTTGGTGTCCATTGCTCAGGCGCTCGGAGCCCTCTTGGGAAAAGAACCGGGTGAAGTGCTGGAGCAATCCAGCCGTAATCTGAAAACGCTTTTGAAGGTGGAATAATGGAAACATCCCCCATTTTGCAGCCTCTGACCGATTCTGAACTTGAAAACTATAAGCTCCATCGCCGCTTTGATCGAATGGGGCGACTCGTAGGCGATAAGAAAATGAAGCGCCTCATGGATTCGCACGTAATGGTAATTGGTCTTGGAGGTGTGGGGTCCTGGGCTGCGGAATCGATTGCTCGCTCAGGTGTGGGTAAAATCACTTTGGTCGATTTCGATACGATTTGTATCACCAATTTTAATCGACAACTCCATGCGCTCACCGGATTGGTTGGCTCAAGTAAGAGTGAGGTAATGGCAAATCGGCTGAAGCAGATCAATCCAGCTGCCAAGATTGTACCGATAGAGAAGTTCTATAACGCGGATCATTCGGATGAGATTTTTTCAGAGCGTCCCGACTACGTTATAGACGCTATCGATAATGTGACTGCGAAAGCGCACCTTTTGAACTATTGCCGGACTCGGCAAATTCCACTCGTGTGTTCTACTGGCTGCGGGGGACGCTTAGATCCTGTGCAAGTTAAAGTCGCAGATCTTTCCTTTACCGATACCGATCCACTAGCGCGTGAGCTACGTCGAATACTGAGGCAAAAATACGATTTTCCAGCTGAAGGAATGCCGTTTGGTATTCGGGCCATTTACTCTACCGAGCCTCATACGCTTCCCCAAGAGCTAACCTACGACGGTGGAAAAGGATTTAGGTGCGTATGTCCACAGGGAGATAATCCTTATTTCACTTGCGACAACCGCAACATGATCATGGGAAATGCTAGTTTTGTGACTGGCGCGTTTGGATTTGCGTGCGCTTCTGTGGTGGTTAGAGAACTAATAGGCAATTGATTGCCGACTAATTGCGAGAAGCCGGTTTTCGATCTGTTGCAGATGGCACTTCTTGGATATTTTTTAATTCCACACAACTCTGGGTTACTCCATTGCCACACGCCGTCTTGAGTATTGTTGTTGCGCGATTGAGCAAGGCTACGCTGTCTTTTACTCTTCCCTCTTTTCGTGCGAGCGTGGCGCTGTTTCGGCAGGCGTTTGCAATCCCTTTTTCGCACGCGAGTTTGTAATTCTTTCTAGCTTCTCCGAGGCGTCCGGCTGCTTCTTCTGCCACACCTAGGTTGTTGCAGCCAAGCCAGTCTTCATACTGACAAGCGAGTGCGGAATAACGGCGCACTTCTGCAGTCTTTCCTTGTTCCCTGTATCCATCAGCCAAATTATTGCATCCGGCGCCTGATCTCAGCGCGCACGCACGAACATAATACTGCCGAGCACCTGGAGCCTTGCCTTCAGCCTTCTCTACTCCACCAAGATTGTTGCAGCTATCGCCGTGGTTGAATGAACACCCCTTGAAATACCATTCTTTTGCGTTGCCGAGGTCGTTTGCTTTAGCAGCCTCAAACCCAAGTCGCATACAAGCTGCCCCCGCACCCTTGGTGCAGGCCTCAATGCGAAATTTACGAGCCCCATCGGTATTTGCGAGTTGATCCGCCCGATCAGCGAGTTTGCTACAGGTCAGGGCATCATTTTGGGTGCAGGCCTTCTCAAGGTATGTTTGCGCTTCGCTGGATTTCCCCAAGCGTTCCAACACTTGGGCGGTATCAACACAGGCAGCCGCAAGGCCTAGTTCACAGGATTTAGCGTAAAAACGGGCGGCACCTAAATGATCAGACGCTTCTTCAAACGCCTCGCCTACTTTTTGACACGCAATATTGTTTCCTGTGCGGCATTCCTGCCCCCAATCGATAGCAACCGCCAGTCCGAGAGAGGGCAAGAGAATCTGCAGCAAGACAAGCAAAGTAAATTCGGATTTTAAGCGCAATGGCATAGTTTCTTATCGGAAAAAGCGGTAAACCACTTGAAAGCGCTAGGTAGATTTGATGGCACAGCCCTTTGTATACAAAACCTCGGTTATCCAGGAACAGATTGGACCCATCACCCTTTTTATTGAGCAAATTACCGATGTTGAATCCGCAATCGACGCCATGTTCCAAGAGCTCGAGGCCCGAGGTTGCGGTGAGTTATTAGAAGAACTCTGCCCGTACTTCGGTTCACTATGGCCGTCGGGAAAACTCCTGGCCCAATGGATTTTTGACCTAGGCCAGGGTTCCTTCCGGGGAAAACGAGTCTTAGAAATTGGCTGTGGTTTGGCTCTGCCAAGCTTTGTGGCATCGTCGTTGGGAGCAAGCGTTGTGGCTTCCGATCTTCACCCCGACGTTCCAAGCTTTTTGGCTCGAAACCTATCGAGAAATCCTGGCTTCGCGATCGATTTTAGGCCAGTCGATTGGCGAGAAAGCCCCACCGATTTGTCGGGATATTACGACTGGGTCCTTGCTAGCGATGTATTGTATGAAAAGTACCAAGCAGCTGCGCTTGTAGACTTTCTAAAGCACCAACTGCCTACGAGCGGTCAAGCAATCGTAATTGATCCCGACAGGGGCTATTGGGAACGTTTCGTCGTCCTTGCCCGGCACGCCGGTTTTGAAGTCGATATTCAGCACAGAGCGGCCGTCGAGAGCGAAAAGAGATTCCACATTCTTCAATTGCGAAAGAACGGCCACATTCAGGGCTCCGTTTAGGAAAAATTGTCGGTAGAACCCCGATTTCGATCGAAGTTTCGGTGGGCGAACTTTGAAACGCCTTGCTGGATTTTGTCAAAACGTGTCGAACTTTTGTACAAGTAGTGATTACGTTAGTGACGATCTTTGTCGCTACTGTCGACTTCTTGTTCACTGTAGGCACAACGAAAGGCCCTTATTGATGTGGTTTAGCCTGGCACCTCGTATGCATTACAGATTGGCTTGGAGGCCGAGATGAAGAAATTCAATTTAGTTTTGGTTACTTTGGTTTTTGGTGCAATGGCGCTTACGAGCTGTAGCTCTAAAGAAGCAAAAATGGATGAAGCAGCGATGAGCCCTTCTTCGGATGGCTCTGCGGCATCGCAGAGTGCTTCAGCAAATCTTGGCGGCGCTTCCAGCGGCCAAGGGCGCTAGTAGCTCAATAAAAGTAATGTAAATGCGATTCGCCGACTTCTGCTTGGCTATTGATTGCCTCGTGGAAGTCGGTTTTGCATTTTTGGCCCAGTATGGCTGACAACGCTCCTAGCTCGTTCTTTAAAGCATCCGTGTAGTACAGTAGCCGTTCGCTTGAAATCAAACCAAGATCCGACTTCCTAGAATGGACTTCCTCTCTAAAATGTTTGCCAGAAGAGCACGAGAAAAGTCCGAGGACTTGTAGTTTCGATTTGGGATCTATCTTCGACAACATGGCTTTAGCGCCCAACCGATGTTTCTTGTACCAATCGTAATCTGTGTGCTTGTGGGCAGTTAGTTTGGGCGGCACGAAATCGGGACCGCCTCCGTCTCGAGAGTGTCCATTGTAAAATACCACTTGAGCGTGGGAAAGACCGTCCAAAAATCGGCTTCTGGTTTGGGCGGATAACACGCGTTGAAAGGGATCCAGTCGATTGGCGTCGTCATCGGGGCTTGCAGAACTCCAAACAACTTCTAAGTTCACTTCCTTTTTTACCCCCTCCGCAGAAACTATGAGTTTGTGCCATAGAAAGGGATTGTGTTTGTCTCTTATAAAGCCACAGGCGTACCAGCCATCGGTGCATTCCGCAGAGAGGTAATTTGCTAAAAGCATTGCCTCGTAGCGATCTCCCACAAATCGGGTGGGGCGCGCATCTTTGTAGCCAAATACAATCCGGATATTCAGTTCTTTCGAATGAAAGAATGATTTATAGCGTGTCTCGCACGCGGTGCGCTCTTGGTTAGTTGACTGCTTGGTTTTTGGCGGCACACGCACCCATTGTTTTGGCTGAACGAAAGAAAAGCGCCGTCGAAAGGGCCAAATCTTCTTAGCCCAATAACGCATTTTCGAAAGCAGGGAGGTGTCTTCTTCCGGCAGCTCTTTGTTTGTTTCGGCTAGCGCAATCTGCGCTTGTGTTCTGATGGTAGAAGTTTTGTCTCTGAGTCCATAGCGGTAAACTTGCGGATAGATAATCTTGGGTTGATTTTCTTGAATCAACCTTACGTAATAGAGTGCAGCAGATCGAACTTCGTAGTGTTCGCTCTCCATAAGCGCAATCAAGAAATCCGGCTCGAGCCGGATTCGCAAGCGTCCCAGAAAGTCGAGAACGGCCACAAAAGCTGGGAGTGAAAAACTTCCATTTTCCAAACCACCTAGTTGCTTCAAGTAGTTTTCAACAAGAACGTCCCTTGTTTCATTGTTGAGTAAAGTATTTAGAGTCAGTACGGCTGCAGCACTTTCCTCAGTTAGAGATACTTTGAATAGGTCCGGGATGAGGGCCGTTAGTTGAAGCGCAGATATCACATCGAAAGCCAGGTAGCGATCTTCGGTGAGAAGGGCTGTTCGGAGTATGGATTCAAGGTTCGGTGTACTTTTGAGGGCTTTAAACGATCGCAATTGTGTAGACTCAGCATACCCGGTCAGACGCCGAGCATGGTAGGTCCACGACTCTGGGGAGGCAATCCCAGTTTGGCAAAAACACAGCATGAGACCAGCGAAAAGCCAAAGTGGGGTGCGGATTGAAACTGCTTGTGTGAATGCTTTCACTTTTCCTAAAACCTCAGCGCCGCAACCAATCCCGCTCCATCTTGCCGCGGTACGATGTTCCAATTAAACGATATTCGTTGGCCGCTTTTCCAATCACGGTAAGCGCGAAGCTGGGCTTCCGACTCAGACTCAAAGAAAAAGGGCATCGCTCCACGAATCACGAGAAGTATTCCTTGGAAGAGTAAGTAGTTTCGGTTTGTGGTGGGCTCGGTGGCATACCAAACAATTTCCCCCGCTCCAAGGGCCAGAGAAACGCTAGCCGAGTAGAATCGATTGCTCCGAGCTCGAGACGCCAGCAGTGCCAAGTAGCTTTCGCCTTTTCCGACCTTCAAAATTACTTCTTCTGGCGTCCGAGCAGGAATTTGAGCGTAGTGTTTTGGAATCGCCTCAAAATCGGTGGGGAAAATCAACGAAGTGATACCACTTAGCGCAAACAAAGCGCTTCCAACTCCAAGTGCCACCGGAACGTCTGATGCAACTTGACTACTAGGTGTAAAAAGAGCGCCAGCGGCCATCGCAAGCCCCGCCGTAAGTGACGTTGCTCCTTGCCAGAGTCTTTCACGTCTAGAGACTTCTCCGATTGTTTCCAAACGAACGTCTAGGTGTTCTTTCGCCCTTGAATCAAAGGTCGATGCGTAAGCAAATGAGGAAAAGATCAGGCATAGCATCAATAGAATATTTTTCATTAGAACATTATCCCCGTGGAAATCATTACAGAAGGCACGAATGGCAAAACGCTTCGAATCTGATCAATTGCTTGGCCCATAGAGGTATCCAGCTGTCGCTGAATATTAGCAAGGGCACTTTGATTGTTCAGATTTCCGCCAAGCCCGAGTGGCAGTTCGGCTTTGAGTGTAGCTGTGGCCGATGGTGTGAGGAGAATCGTTGCGCCCAGACTGACATTGAGAAAGTAAACATGTTTCCAAAAAAAGTAGCCTATCGAAAGGGTGGGTAGCATTTCAGTAAGTGTGACGAGCGAGGAAATAGTCGCCCCCGGAACTTCAATTCCAGTGATCGTTTCCTTTAGTGGCGACTCAATCTTGTGCGAGCTCCGCGCCACGCTCCAAGTAAGTTGGAAATAGAAAGTCCGCTCAGTGGGAAAGTAGCGCACAAACGGCGATGCCATCAGGACCGCTGCAGTATTTCCAACGGGGTACATTTCATAGGTGAAGTTATTGAAAAACTTCTGAGACATTTTTGGCAGGCGAAATTGCGGAATGAATGCCCCGGGAACATACCCGAAGTAGCTCCCTACTTGGATTCGCTTAAAGATTTGAATCGAAACCTCCGGAGACGCTAGAATTGGCAGTCCGAACGCCATGCCGAATTCAAAAAGGCGATCTGGGGCGGCCCCTTTGATTTTCGCGGGTTGCACTAAGCTTGAGTCGCTGCGCTGCATTAAAGGGTTCGAGGTGGAAATTTGACTCGTGGCGCAGAGGGTCAGGGGCCAACATGCCACACCCCAAATTACAGCCTTCAACCAGCCCCATTTTTTCATCGTTTCTTATTCTACCCGAAAAAAACTCCAGAAAATTCGCGGATCTGTCGAAACGGATACTAGAGAGGTGGGCCTTAGTGTGGCCTGCGCCTCGTAGTTGAAATCATTGGTGAAATAGGGTCTTAGAATGATGCGACCAAATTTCTATAAGCTAGCTCTCGGCATCCTGCTGGGGATTTGTGTGCCTTGGCTCGCACAAGCAAGGCCTCCGGAAGAGTCTGAGTTTGCAGCGGCAGAGAAACTGGGTGAGGACATCGGTGAGTGGATTGCAGGGATGGAACGACGCCCGGCCTCCTTGGGGATTTTTAACGTCAACTCAAACTATCCTCTCGAGCAAGACTACAGCACGGTAGTGGAAGCCGAAGTGATGAAGGCTTTGGCCAAGTACGACGTCCAAAATGTTGTCTCGTGTACTGAATGCCGCGCGAACCAAGTGAGCATCGTCAATGATCGGGTAGTGGTAAGCAAGGGCGTTCCCGACATGGAAACGATGAAACGAATTGGCAAGAGCCAACCCGTAGAAACGTTTTTGATGGTTGAAATTTATCGCACCAAGATCTCCATCCTTGCACACGCAGTTTTGTACCAAAACCCCTCGGGTGTTCTCATTAGTGCACAGAAATTTCGGGTAACCGCGGTGACGTTTTCCGATGCGGCCACCCAGCTGATTGGAACGGTCGGCTTGGGAAAGCCATTGGGGATTACAAGTGCGGAACTCGCCACGTCATTGAGTTTGGGTTTGCTTGAAGAAATGGGTTTTGCAAAAGGGGGATTGACCGTGGGCGGTGTGTTTAGCACGGGCACCCTGTTTTATGTAGCACCCACAGTGGCCTTCCGCGGAAGGTTCGGCCACGGAGGCGTGGCGTGGGCGTTTAGTTTAGGGGCGGGTTACGGCATGGGTGGCGGTTTGAAAGGTTTTACATTTCGCGGCGCACTCGACTTTACCCTGGGCTCGTTGGCTGTGATTGGAGCGGAAGGGGTCTATTTTTTACCTAGTCCGGCATCGACAAATACGCTCGCGGGTTTTGCTGGATTGCACGTCGGATTCGCTTTGGGTCGCTAAGGGGCTAATAGCGCTTTGCTTTCATCAGAGGATGCATGATTCGCGCTCACTGGATTTTATGCCTGGTTCTTTCTCAGGCAGTGGTCTGCGCGGAATCTCCGAATCTCATGCCCGAAGAATCGGAAGATGGGGCGTTGCACAAGCTGGGAACGTTGCCCGTAGAGGTTCCGAAAGCCACCGATGCCGCTCCAACGGTTACCCCACCAGAACCGACAATTGCTGTCCAGACCCCTTCGGCTCTGCCACGTGTAGACGTTGATGTACCAACTCTTTCCCAGCCTCCAAATTTGGCGTACCAAATAATTCCGAACGGCAACAACCTGGAACTGGTGACCCCGTACGGTCGCAGAATTTTGTTTGGCGATATAAATTTGAAAAAGGCGCGGGACTACCGATTTGAAATTCCGCTGAGTGAAATACGTCCGCCGGAGGTGAAACCACCTCCGCCGCCGGCACCCCCGCCGGGTCCCACGGTTGTGGTAGCCCCCATATCTAGGGAAACGGCGTCCGAGAAACCGCCAGAGCCGCCCGAGCCTAAGGTGCCCCCTAAGGTAGTGGTGGAGTATGACAACACCGACCGCCTGATTCTCGAGGCCAATCGACAGTACAATCGTGGCCAGTTTTACGAGGCATCCCTCACCGTTGAAGAGATTCTGCTCAATCACCCCGATCTAGCTCGCGCCTGGGTAATGAAAGGGAGTTTGATGTACGTCCAGGGCCAAAAAGACCTGGCGAAAAATGCGTGGCAAAAGGCATTGGAGATTGATCCAAAGAACAACGAAGTACGCAGCTTTATGGGGAGGATCAAATGAAGTTCCTCTCGCTCCTTCTTGTTCTATTCATTCAAACGAGCCGCGCCGAAGTTTCTGATCCCTATGCAATTTCCAGCAAAGTGCAGAGCGATCTCGATAATTCTCTCTCCCGCCTGATCCCACCCGAGCAGTTTCTTGTGCAGGTAAACGCAGATATCTCCACTCGCACAGAACGAAGAATTGTAGAAGGTGACACGCTGATTTCTCCCTCCGAACCTCGCCGCAAACCTGTAGATCCCATGCCAGGTTTTATCCCTGAGACCTTCGATAAACCCGAAGCACCTGTACTTCCTAGCCGACAAACATTCCGTCTTGTCGAGGTTCCGGAGGTCCGTGCGGTGCGGGTGTCTGTCAACTTCGATACCGCAGTGGATAGGCCCACTTTGACTCAAGCACAATTCTTGGTTCGTTCCTACTTGCAGGCGAACTACCGGGGGCTTGCCGCTCTGACTTTTTCTTCTATCCCCATGCTGAAAGCCGAAAAGGAACCGGTTCGTGATATTGCAGCAGAAAAGGAAAAATGGGAGCTCGAGAGAGCTGAGAAAGATCGTGCGGAGCGAGAGAAGGCGGAACGCGAAAAAGCGGAGAGAGAGAAAAATGAGAAGCCCCCCCTCTCTGAGTCCGACATAATCTGGAGCTATGCTCGTTGGGCGATTTGCGGCGTGCTCGCCCTATTGCTGCTACTGGCGGTGCGACAGAAGGGCGAGCCCAGCTATTCCGGCGCGCCGGCTCAGAGGTCGAGACCAAGAGGAAACTCGCCTTCAAAATCCGAGCTGGCTGCGCTCCTTGGTGATCAGGGGCAAAATTCTCGTCTGCAGCGTCGTCCCGCTCCCGAGCAGGACGAAGACGCGAATGTAGAAAAACTGCGTCGAAAATTGATCGAGCGATTTATAACTCGTGCCCAAGCTTTTCGTCAGTACTTCGAGACGCTTTCCAAAGAAGCGGGAAGTGAGCTTTATTCCTGCGTGAGTGGTCCTGCAATGGATCGGCTACTATCGGGCCTAGGAATGCCCCGCCCTTCCGACGACGGTCAACCAAGCAATGCCGACGAAATTCTGGAGCGGCACATAAGGGTATTCGAGGAGTATATTCAGGCGAAAGATTGGCAGGACAGGCAGTTCTTTGGATTTTTGCAAAACATGTCCGACGAGCAGCTTGCAACGATTGTTGCAAGCCAGAAGCCCCTTGCCGCTTGTGTTGTAGTGCGGATGTTACAGCCTAAGCAATCGGCTGCTGTTTTGGATCTTTTGTCGTCGAGTAAACGCCATGAAATCCTTTCCCAGGTGGCGAGCATTTCTGAAGTTCCTTTCTCCGAGGTCGTAGCGATTGAGAAGGAAGTGCGTTCTGCCTCGCAAATCGTTCCCGATCGGTTTCTTGGATCACAGAAAGTCGATGCGGATTTTTGGGGAAGTGTCGTCAGCGAGTCGAGCGATCAAGATCCTATTTTTGAGGAGTTGGAGAGAACCCGTCCTGAAATAGCGCCCCAACTGAAGAAATTCAAATTCCGGTTGGAAGAAGCGGCTTCATTGCCTGACAGCTTGCTTGAGAAAGTTCTGGGCGGAGTTGATAACGAAGAGTTATGTCTAGCGCTTTCTACCTGCGCGGCGGATGTTCGCGAGGTCATATTCGATGCTCTTTCTGCGTCTCGACGTAACTTACTTAAAAATCTTTTCCCAACTTATCGTGGTGCACCACGCGATCGTGCGTTGCCGGCTCGGGCTAAGTTGACCCGGAAAATTCGAGAGGCTCTTGTATGATTACCAAACTATTCGGGCTTTGCCTCGTCACGACCAGCTTTACGGTTGTGTACCTTTTCGAGGATGTTTCCAGTGCGCAAGGCTTTTGGCGCCTCCTTCACTGGCCCGCCATGGTTCTTACGGGAGTTGGGCCAATTGGCCTTGCAGCCCTTTGCTTTGATTCCACCACCCTCTTTCGAACCTTTAAATTGTGGTTTTCTACTTCGCCGGGTGCGCTGCTTACGAAGTCTCACCGCGAGCTGCTTCTACTCAATAAGTGGGGCCACGAGTACTACGAGGAAGGCCCCGAGGTGTTTGAGCGGATTCGAGGAAGAGGTCTTTCTGATTTCGTAAAGAAGATGATTGAGCGCCTTGTGGTGAGAGTTCCCACTCGCGATATACGTGAGATGTTGGAGATTGAAAGGGATCACCGCCGAGCAAGAATGTTCCATTGTTTAAACGTGGTGAATTTGGGTGTGAAACTTTCGCCCTCCATGGGGATGCTTGGGACTATCCTGGGCATGGTGCGCCTTCTCTCTACTTTAGAAGACCCTTCTCATATCGGTCCCCATATGAGCTTGGCCTTGCTCACAACATTCTACGGACTATTTTTCTCTTTGGTCGTCTGGACGCCGATACAACAAAAGATCGAAAGAGTCCTCGATATTGAACTTGAACACTTTAATCAAACCATCATGTGGCTTGAAACCCTGGAAAATCGCAAACCCATTTCCTACTTCTCTGAGCCAATGGGCGTCGTTTCTACCGCGAGTCGCGGGGAGAAAGCGGCCTAAATATGAAGCGCGCTCAGCGTAGGCCACGCGAAGAGTCGGGGGAGTTTCTCTGGCTCGTCAGTTTGTCCGACCTAATGATTCTGCTTTTTATTCTCTTTGTCGTGCTATTTAGTGCGAGTGCCAAAAAAATGAAACAGTCCGACTTGGCCGCGGTTGCCGCAGGCCTTCGCAGCGAAGCTCCGCCAGTAAATCCAATCGATCAAGTGAAACAAGATCTTACTAAGTGGGTTGAAGAGCACAAGCTAAACGAAAAAGTGTCTGTAGAGAAGGTGGACGACGCTGTTTTACTTCAGATCAAGGATCAGGTGCTTTTCGCAAGTGGCGGATTTGTCATTCTTCCCGGTGGGGTTAGTACTATTCGTTCCCTGGAGAAAACCCTGGAAGCGGTTCCAGAGGGATTGCAAATAGGAATCGAAGGGCATACCGACGATACACCCATTCAGACTCGAGAAATAGCAGACAACTGGGAGTTGTCTTCTAAACGTGCCATGGCTGTGATGCACTCGCTCAGGCTTTCACCTAAGTTGGTAAAACGCTTAGTTCTAATGGCGTATGGCGAAATGCATCCTTTGGTCCCCAATCGTACCCCCACAGGGGCTCCTATCGCAGAAAATCAAAGTAAGAACCGAAGGGTCACCATCCGAATTTTCTAAGTTACGGCGGGGCTATTGTTTAAGCGCTGTGAAGATACGATGGACGTCGTCGTTGTCGTCAATATCGTTTAGGAAAAGAGTGATTTCCTTTTTCTCCTCTTCTCCCACATCAACAGGATCTTTGGGTAAATACACAAATTCCGAAGCGCTTACCTGCCAGCCCATGTCGGTAAGGGCTTTCGTAACGGCAACCAAGTCGGTTTTCTCGCAAATGAAGCGCGCGCCGTCTTCCGTTTTTTCTACTTCCTGGGCACCGGCTTCAATTGCCGCTTCCTCTGGATCGAGTGCCTTGTTTACATGGGTTGCTTCGATCATGCCTACATGGTTGAAAAGATAGGCAACGCTCCCAACCGCCCCCAGGGCACCTTTCTTGAACAGGCCTCGAATATCTGCCGAAGTGCGATTGCGATTGTCTGTAAGGCACTCGACAATCATAGGAACTTTGTGAGGGGCAAAGCCTTCGAACGTAACTAAATCGTAGTTAATAGGTTCAAGCAGCCCAGCGCCCTTTTTTATGGCTCGTTCAATATTGTCGCGAGGGACGGACAGTTTCTTGGCAGCTTCGATTACCGCTCTCAAACGCGGATTGTTCGCCGGATCAGGGTCGCCCGATTTGGTGGCAACGATGATTTCCTTGCAAAGTTTGCTAATAATTGCGCCGCGCTTGGCAGCGTTTTCTTTGTGGCCTGCTTGTTTCCAAGATGTTCCCATTGAGTACTCCTAGCCCAGTTATTTCGAAAATGGAAGTGCCCGCGCAGCTTCCGACTGACCGAGCGGCTTGCCATAGTGGGGCGATTCTAACCCCTGCCCACCATGAATTTGAAGAATAAAGAGGGACAGGCAAATCCCCATAGCTACGAAGTACAGGGATGCGGCTACGTTCCAGTTTCGCCCATTCAAGCGCTTTGAGGCGCCCAACGACAGCGTATAGAAATACGCTACCCAAATCGAGCCGTAGTAATGTGGATGGTTGATGAGTTGTTGAGCGCCGACGAGCAGCGTATGCAATACGAGGGCTGAGAAGCATACATCGGCTGCAGCACGTCTCGTTTTATCTTGGCTGCTTCGCCTTTCATTCCACACATCCCTCAAGCCAACAACAAACGCCACCATCACCAAGGAGGTTAGGCCCATGGCAATGGCACCAATACCCAACCCTCCTAGCGGCAAAGCGGTGTACCAAAATGGCCCAAGAAAATATTCCAACCCGATCCCCGAAAACAGTCGCGGACCAAGAAAACCAAATACGAAATGCAAAATGCCGGGGCCAGGTTTTATCGTCACCGGAGTTTGGGAAGTCGAAAGGATATGCCACGCGTAGGGGAAGAGTAGGGCAAGACAAAGCGTGAGAAGCGCGAAAAGAAACGCTCGGTTTTTTCTTGCCCAGCCCGTTTTGTAATTCGCAAAATTCCAGGCGATGGCAGCTAAAAGCGGTAAGCATAGCAAGTGCGTTTGAAGGGCCGCAATGGCGCTCAAAGCACAGGCGAGTAACCAGCGACGCTTATGGTTATTTACAAAACCCAAGTAAAACGCGAAGCAAAGGCCGGTGAGGGGAATGTTCCAACTATTGTCCCAAAGATCGCGTGCGTAGATCCAAAAATACGGACTTAAGAAAAAGGCTAAACCCGCAGAGGGAGCTATCCATGGACAAAACCATAAAAGAGCGAATACAGCCCATAAACTCAGTAAGCTGATGGCGGTAGCTTTGATTACAACGAGCGAGGGTAGGCTTTCTGTGAGCATCAGCCCCCCACGGTAGAGCAAAGTGGGCACCGGGCCGTAGTCGAGCCCCCGAGTGCCTCGGAGCCCATGGGTGGTCCAAGAATGGTCTCGATTTTGTTCCCAGGCCCGGGTGAGTAGTTGTCTTTCATCGGTATTAAAAGACACCTCGGAAGGAAAAAGCAGCCGAGTCCCACATAGGGCGAAACAAACGGAAAATGCCAAAAAGAGTGATAAACGCATTTGGGAGCCTAAAGTCCAACGAGACCTTGCCCCCCGTCAAGAAACTAGCCATCATTGCCCGATGAAACTCGAGGACTATCAGAGAAAAAAACTTTCGCTCCAAGTTTCAAAACGGCCTCCCCGCTCGTGGTGCCGCCGCTGCCGAAACCCAGAACGTACCTGCTATTGCGAGTACGTGCACCCGTACCACTCTAAAATCCGCTTTGTAATTTTAATTAGCAAAGGCGAGGCTCGTCGCTCAATTGCTACCGGGCGCATGGCCCATTTATGCCTGCCAAACTCAGTGTTAATTGAAGGGCACGACTATACCCATCACCCTGAAGTCCAGGCTTTGTTGGCTGATCCGGGTCATTTCCCCTTGGTACTTTATCCGGGAAGAAATGCAACCTGCTTAAACGGCCTATCTCAGGAGCAGAGGAGCACGTTTTTTCCCACAGATCGGGTGCCACTTGTCTTTTTGATCGATGGCACCTGGGCACAGGCCAAACGTATCGCCAGGCTCAGTCGCAATATTGTGCAATTGCCCCAGGTTTGTTTTACGCCAAAGACACCCTCTGCATTTCGAGTCCGCGAGCAACCGAAAGAGCATTGTTATTCGACGATAGAAGCGATTCATTTTCTAATAGATTTTTTCGAAGGGCACCAGACGTCCGAGCACCACGGTCTACTAAAGGTGTTCGATGCGATGGTCGAAAAACAGCTCAGTTTTGAAACTCAATACAAGAGTTTCAAACTGACCCGCCAACGGGACGTTCGGTGACGAGTTTGCCCTTGCGATAGAAGTGGGGTTGAAGAATTTTTTCTTTCAACGGAATGAGGAACGGACGGCAGAGTTCCATTCGCCCGTTTTGGTAATTCGTTTTTTGATTGAACTCAAGCGCCTCACGGTAGGCTTTCCAAAAACCCGTTCTTGAATCTGGACCTCCCCCAACTCGAATCCGAGCTATTTCATAGCTAATCAAGCAAATGGGTTCTGAGTCCGAGGGTACGAAATTCGGGATTGTGGGCGAATTCATGGCCGTTCTCTACCATATTTTCTTGCCACGAGGGTAGTGGCTGGTTTCTATAGTTGAGGTGGGCTTGGGGTTAAAAGGGGTATTTTTCGCTTTGGTATCGGCCATTTCGGTCGCTCAAGGGGCTTTTTCTTGTGCCGAGGCCCTACTCCCGTTTGGAAGCTTTCTAGACTTTGAATCCGAAAAAATCCACTTCCGTCTTTTTTCTAAGAACGCCGAACGTGTGGAGTTACTCCTCTTTCCTTGGGCCCAGTGCGAACCCGCTTATTCGGTGGTGTTGTCTCGCGATCCCAGCGGGGCCTGGCAAGGTGATGTGAACTTCGCCACCCTTCGGGCAAAGGGCTTGTACGGGCCTTCGAGCAAGTATGAAAAACCGATCTACTATGGATATCGGCTGTGGGGACCCAACTGGCACTATTCGGATGATTGGCGTCCCGGCAGTGACGAGGGATTTCTTTCCGATTGCGATGCAAACGGAAATCGATTCAATCCAAATAAGGTCGTGTTCGATCCGTACGCCCGCGAGTTAAGCCATGATCCGTCCGAGTCAGTGGACAAGCAGCCAGCGGTTTTTTTATCGGGACTGCGCCACAGATTAATGGACTCTGCGAAAGCAGCACCGAAAGGGGTGGTTGTAGCGGAGCCGCGCCCGTCATTGCACAGCCAACTGCATCGCCCGTTAAAGCACGAGGTCATCTATGAGTTGCATATTCGGGGATTCACTATGCAAGATCTGTCTGTGCCAGCGGAGGAACGCGGAACTTTTCGAGGGGCAGCACGGAAAGCCAAATACCTCAAAGACATGGGATTTAGCGCGGTAAGTCTTTTGCCGGTGCTTGAGTACCAGGGGCACGATAATTACTGGGGCTATATGACCCTAGGTTTTTTTGCTCTTGAGCGCAAATACGCTACTCGCGCCGCTCAGGCCCGTCCGGGGGGGATCGGCGAAGAGTTTCAGGAAATGGTCGCCTCTTTCCACGCCGCCGGAATTAAGGTTTATGTCGACGATGTTTTCAATCACACCGGCGAAGGAGGCGAAGATCCGGTTCACAAAGAGGCAAATCTTTTTTCATTCCGGGGAATAGACAACAGCGTCTACTACCAATCTGCTGGAAGTCAGTACCAAGACAATAACGGCTGCGGTCCAAATTTTAATTGCGCCCACCCGGTAGTTCAAAATCTCGTACTTGATTCCATGAAATATTTTCGCCAGGTGTACCGAATTGACGGTTTTCGCCTCGATTTAGCTTCTGTCTTGGGAAATACGGTTTCCTCTGGGCATGGATTTCATTTCGATAAAATGGCTCCCCAGAATATCCTGAATCGGGCGATAGCGGAGCTTCCCGGAGCCGATTTAATTGCTGAACCGTGGGGAGTTGGAGATGGTACCTATCAACTGGGAGGGTTTCCGTATCACCCGCACCGACGATCCGGATGGGCCGAGTGGAACGGAAAGTTTCGAGATCAAATTCGTCGTAGCTTGAATCGATACGGCGTCGATTCAATTACTCCCGGACAGATGGCGCAACGCTTGGCTGGTTCGGAAGATATTTTTAAGGGCAATGGCCGCAAGCCCTGGCATTCAGTCAATTTCATAACAGCCCACGACGGATTTACCTTGTGGGACCTATTTTCCTACAATCACCCAAATAACAATCAAAGTCCGCCCTACGGCCCCTCTCCGGGGGGAGAAGCGAATAATCTATCTTGGGACCAAGCGGTCGGAGGGGAAACGGGTGCACAAACTCAGGCCCGTCGCCGGCAAGCGGCTCGCACCGCCATGGCGCTCAATGTGCTCTCACTTGGAATTCCCATGGTGGTGGCGGGAGATGAATTTTTACGCACTCAAAGGGGGAATAATAATCCTTGGAATCTAGATACTGAAGCAAGTTGGGTTGATTGGACGCTTGAGCAGCAAAACAAAAACTTCTTAGAGTTTACACGGGGATTATTGGCGCTTCGCCGAGATACCTCGGCCCTTACGCCCGATGAATACTTAACAGGCGAACCAAAGCGGCGCGACTCAATCCGTGATCTAGCGTGGTACCAAGCCAACGGTATGTCAGCCGAAGATCGAGATTTACCAAGCTCGGAACGCGGTTATATGGACGATGATTCCAAAAGCTTCTTAGGTTGGCGCTTGGATACCGCAGGCGATCGAGGGACGGGGGAGTCGTCCCTGTACTTTGGTTATAACTGGGGCGTAGATGCGAAAGAGGTCACACTCCCTTCGCCACGTCTCGGATATGGTTGGTACTGGTTGGGTGATACCCACTCCGACTATGAGTCAGTCGGAAATTATCTGGGGCCCGGTGCTGCGCACCTACTTCATGGCCCTATCTACAAAATTAAGGCCCGATCGCTTGCCATCTTTGAGGAGCGTCGTTTGGCGCAATAGGGCCTGCACTAAGCCGAGTCCTCCGCTGGCATACAGATTGCTCTCACAACTTAAGTGCAGGCCAGAATAGTACTGGCCGTAAGAAGAGTACGCACCAAAAGGTGCCAAAAAGGGGAAGGCCCATGACAAAATTTGCTCGACTCGCATTACTAGGGTTGTTGTTTGCAACTTCAGTTTATCCAGAAGTCACTCCTGTTGTTGACGGAAGCGATTCGCCTTCAGTGGTTCGTGAAATCGCGCGTCATCGTCGTCACCACCGACGGAGTCATCGTCGACATGCTTGCTACCGTCGGCATCGCCACTTTCACGGGCGCCGATAAATAGCGCGATGCGCTAGCGCTCTCTTACATTTCGTTAATGGTATAGCAACTTTAATTTGTTTACTGCGTTGCTCGTTGCTTCTGCTCGAGTTATGAATAGCAGATGCAAAATATTCGTCGATTCCTTCTGGGGTTGTCGTTCGTTTTCTCTCTTGTTCTTTTGACTCAATGCGGCCGGGCAAATGATTTTCTTTACCACGTGGTAGATCCTCCAAGGGAAGTCGTCACTACACATACCAAGATAAAAGAAATGTTGGGGATCAACCGACTCGATGTTTTGTGGGTGATCGATAACAGCGGCAGCATGTCCTCGCACCAAAGATCTGTGGTGAACAATACCAAAGATTTCATGAACGCATTTACGTCTCGCAAGCGGCTAGACTGGAAAATGGGAATTGTTTCCACCGCGCAGCAAGAGGAGCCCTACCTTGGCTTCACAGCCACAGATGCTCTCGATGGAAAGACACCGGATCCGGTGACCAAATTTCAGGATGCCGTCAGACGCTTGGGGCTAAACAGGGGATGCCCAGAACTCGTGTTTGAGCCTGTGATGAAATCTCTTACCAAGTACCCAAGCTTTGTGCGGAGCCACTCGGTTTTTGCAATTCTTGCCCTGACCGACACCATGGAAGAACAACCTCCACTTAAGGCTTCGTTTGAAAACTACCTGCGCACTCTCAAGGGCGATATGAAAATGGTTCGTTTCTATGGCACCTTCGCTGGTAGAAGCTTTGGCTGTCAGTCTGGCGAGCCCGTATGGGACTATCCCGGAAGTCCATTTGAGTACTTTATTAATCTTACAAAAGGGAAGGTATTCAACCTTTGCGCCGCAGACTTTGGGAAGAATTTAGCTCTGGTCGGGGAAGACATGGCTAAGGCAGTCACCTATTCAAGAGTATTTCTTTCCGCTCGTCCGAAAATCCCAACTCTGAGTATCGCGTACAAGGGGACCCCTCTTCGGGGCGGTCCGCAGGCGAGCGGCGGTCGCTGGTTCTACGATTTCGATTTGAACGCAGTGGTATTTTACGATCTGGATTTTGCCGCTGACGATAATGATTTCGTAGATATCAAATACGATCTTCAAAAATAAATTGAGGGTGGCCAAGAATCTGACTTTCGAACTCACCCTTTTTATCGGGGCCTAGGCCGAATGGGTATTTCGCATCGCTTCGGTTCCACCTTTGCAGCCATTCCTTACTCAATAGACTCCACGCCTCGCAGGGCTTTTCTGCCGTATACGCTCGTGTGGTTTCCGCTTTAGGTCCGGTACCCACGCCAGCGCCAACAAAGAAACCTGCGGAAAGCATGGCCGCCCGTACCGCGGTAGAGGTCGAGTACGTGAAAAGCTCTACGTCTTTGCTTTGGCAGCATCGAAAGACTTGCTCAAAGGCACTAGCCGTCCAAAGCGCCCTATCCGTTTTTGAGGAGAAGGGGTCATAAAAAATCAGGTCTGGTGCAGGGGCCTGGTCCATTGTGGCCAGAAAATCTCCCTCAATAATTTCCCAAGTCAGGCGTCCGCAAGGGGAGCTCCATTTTCCATCCCTTAGAACTCTATGAGGTGCGCCTTGTTTTAAGTGGGGGAACTTTGTTGGGTGCTTTGTAGCAAGCCGCAATGGCGTTAGGTCCACTTCAAAGCTTGCGATATGCAAACTAGCCAGGGGGGGTGTCCCCGTGGCTGCCAGGGCCTGAAAACACTCAATTGCTGCCATTGCGTTGGTGGCGGCTCCTAGGCCAACATCCCAAATCACCAAAGTAGTATTTGCATTGGCTGGATGAGCCAGTTTTTCAGCCAATTGGGACTGCTCCACGTACAGGCGTTTTGCCTCTTCTGTGGGCTCGCTCACCGAATGCATGATTTCACCGGAGCTTATTTGCTTCACGCTATGAAACCCCGATTCGGAAGTGTGGATTACAAAATCCCCCATTTGCAGAGGTTCCTGCTTTCGCGGCTTTGCCGGCGCTGGGGGTCCTGGGTGAGTATTGTCTGTCAGGGCCAGTTCCTCTCGCCGTCGTTGGTAGTAGGCAAGAAAATTTCCCTCAAGGATGCTCTCGCGAATTTCTCTCATCATGCGGTGATAGAAAGCCAAGTTGTGTTGAGTCACCAGCGTCCATCCCAGGTTTTCTTCCGCCTTGTGCAGGTGGTGCAGGTAGGCGCGCGAGTAGCTTTTGCAGGTCGCACAATCACACTGGGGGTCGAGGGCTTCGTCCGCGAACTTGTACTGTGTACGCCGAAGTTGAAGGCGTCCGGCGGAGGTATAAACCCCCCCACGCTGGGCTATTTGTGAGGGGATAATGCAATCGAACATGTCGACCCCTCGGTGGACAGCTTCTAGAATATCAATGGGGGTACCTACTCCCATGAGGTAGCGGGGCAGATTTTTGGGGAGCAGGGCCGCTGTGAGTTCGGTAAAATCCTCTCGCTGGGACTTGGTTTCTCCCACGGCGAGCCCGCCAATACTAAATCCATCGAACGGGAGCTGGGTGAGAAAGTCAGCGCTTTGCCTTCGCAAGTCTTCAAAGCACGCCCCTTGCACAATTCCAAATAAAGCCTGCGGAGAAGCACTCCGGGCGTCTAGGCTTCTCTTGGCCCAGCGATGGGTCAATCCCATTGCGCTTACCGCTTCCTCGTATCCTGCCGTCGAGGGAATGCATTGATCGAGCACCATCATGATGTCACTCCCAATAGCCTTTTGCATTGCGATGCTTACTTCAGGAGTAAAAAGGTGCATTTTCCCATCGAGGTAGCTCTGAAAACGGGCGCCTTCCTCGGTCATTTCCCTATGGCGGGGGAGGGAAAATATCTGAAAGCCACCTGAATCGGTGAGGACCGGGCCGTCCCAATTCATGAAGCGGTGAATTCCGCCCATGCTGCGAAATACCTCGGCACCTGGACGTAAATACAGGTGGTACGTATTTGCTAGAAGTACCCTCGACCCAGTGGCCTTCAGTGATTCGACCGTTTGGCTCTTAACGGTGGCTTGAGTTCCCACGGGCATGAAAATGGGGGTTTTTACCTCTCCGTGCAGAGTTTGGAACGATGCTGCACGGGCCCGAGAGCCATTTGCCTCTGTCTGAATACGAAAATCGAGTTTTCCCACGGGAATCCTTTAGCATAATAGACAGATTCGGTCAGAAAGAAGTGTACGTCTGAAAATTTCGCCTTATTATATGCATTGGTTACTTTTTTTAATTGGGGGAATCTAATGGCTACTAAAAAGAAAGCTAAAACGACCAAGAAAACCACGGCTAAGAAAACTGTAAAAAAGGCCGCTAAGCGTAAGCCCAGTGCTGCGTTTATGGCGCCTATGCAGCCTAGCGAAGCGCTATCGAAAGTCGTGGGCGCGAAAGCAATTCCGCGCACTGAAGTCGTTAAAAAGCTTTGGGCGTACATCAAGAAGAATAATCTTCAAGATCCAAAAAACCGCCGTAACGTCCGCGGCGATGCAAACCTTACTAAGGTGTTCAACGGCAAAACGGTTGTTTCCATGTTTGAAATGACCAAGCTGGTGAGCAAGCACCTTAAGGCAACAACGTAATCCGACTTTTGTAGGATTTCGAAGGAAGCGGGGAGATAATATCTCCCCGTTTTTTTTGCTTAGAACGGCAACCAGCTGAGGATTCGAATTAAGAAGCGCTCCAAGAAGGCAAATAGCCCGAACTGCGCTTCTCCTGGGCCGCAACTGTCCGCTTCTGCGGAGTTCCAGCAACCGTCAAAGAGATTTAAATGGTAGTCGCTGTTTACGTCCCGCAAGAAAGTATCGTTCTGGGGCCGGTTAAGGTTTACGTAAAGAGAACGAACTTTTGAATCGGCTGTCCAACCACCACCGTGGGTAGTGCCCACAATTTTCCACATACCGTCTTGGGTTTGCAGCATGGGACCGCCAGAGTCCCCAAAGCAGGATCCGGCTTGGTTTTCTGGGCCTAGAATCCGAGAGCTTGCCTCTAAACTAGCGAGCATTCGCGCGGTAGGAGTTGAGACTAGCTCTAGAAAGTTGGTCAGCTTGAATAGGCGGTTTGTTCCTGAACGCTTTACGCCGGTACCCAAGCGAGTGCTTAGATCGTTACATCCAAAACCGACAATGCGGATTTCTTCTCCAAGATTGGGTTGATCTCCTATGGGCATCACGCGCCCCAAGCTCGGATCCGCTACGTCTTCATCAAATACCAAAACCGAAATATCCGTAGGGTCGTAAACTGCGCCAGGGCCGAGTCGGGCTTTGGTCGAGGTCTGGTACCAGCCAAAGCTCGTATAAACACTGTAGTTGCCGCTAGTCGCCGTGCAGTGCGATGCCGTGATGACCGCCCTCGGGGAAATGAAGGTACCCGTGCATAGGCCCCGCCCACCGGGCATTACGACTAAAACCACGGATGGGAAGTCCCTTGTTTGTTGGACTTCATCCGAGCTTGCGGCGCTAAGCATTCCGTAGTCTTCGGTTTGTGCGCAACTTGCAAGAGCCAACAGCAGGGCTGCGCACAATAATTGATTTAGAATGGTGGGTTTCAAAGCCCCTCTAGAATCTCATATGTGCGTGAAGCAATTACGCGTGCAATTGTGTTGTAATTGTGAGGATCCCTTCACAGTTTTACCCTTGCGTGCGGGACACCCTGTGATAGGAAGGGAGCCTTATTTTTTTAGGAGGCCCCATGAGCACAATCCGAGCTAGCCATATTTTGGTTGAAAAAGAGTATCAGGCTGAAGACGTTGCCAAGAAACTTGCCGAAGGCAATTCCTTTGAATCGCTTGCAAAAGCCTTCTCGAGCTGCCCATCCAAGGAAGAGGGTGGAGATCTAGGCGAATTTGGTAAGGGACAAATGGTTGAGGCCTTCGAAAAAGCGGCCTTTGCCCTCAAAGTGGGCGAGGTTTCTGGACCGGTCCGAACTCAGTTTGGTTATCACATTATCAAGCGCACTGAGTTGGAATAGGGGTCACGATACCCCACGCGCAGCATGCAGCTTTGCTGCCTGAACACGTCCTTAAATTCAGAAGATTCACAGGGGGAACTCTGCTTACCCACAGAGTTTCTCCCGGGTGCAGAACCCCTTTCGCGCCCGTATTGGACTCAAGAAATTCAATATTCCCTGCCAATACGTGGACGAAATGCTCTACCCCCTGAAGGGGAAATTGGATTTCCTCGTTGGGTTGGTAAGCTGCGCAGTGCAAGCTCGCGGTACACCGGGTGCGAAGGTTAAAGAGATTTAAGTCCCGGCATGGGGTGTTTGTCCGTGCAATTAGGCGAGCTTCTCCAGGAAATGAAAATACTTCGTTCGGATTAAGTATCCGCTGCTTTGAGTCCCAGTTTAGCTCCAAGCTTGTTCCCTCAAGCAACAGAAGGTTTCGGTCGTACCCCTCGAAAACCGAAAAGGGGGTTTCTCCCGCATCTACTTCTGCCGAGGTAAGGCGCCAGGCATAAGGTTCCTCGGTGCTGACAGCAATTTCCCTAGTGGTTCCTAGGCCATTTTTCCAAGGCATGCAGCGGTGGCTTTGGGGAGTGAGGACTCTGAGATTCAACGAAGCCTTTTTCTTCACCCACTTATTTTACGCT
Source organism: uncultured Pseudobdellovibrionaceae bacterium (assembly GCA_964616705.1). Classification (GTDB taxonomy): domain Bacteria; phylum Bdellovibrionota; class FAC87; order UBA2466; family UBA2466; genus JAIEOG01. The sequence goes on along the minus strand of CAZTRP010000011.1, from coordinate 7,409 downwards.
ATTGACGATGTACTGCAGCAATGGAAAGCATAAAGGATGGGTTTGCTGCGGCAAAAAGGGGGATAAATGGGGTGGGTTTCTAGGGTGTTTCTAGTTGGGGTTTTGGCTGCTCAGGCAGGGTATGCCGGAGGGCCAAGTGCGGCTTCTTTGTACGGGGCAATCGCGCCTCATTTAGCCGGTCTTACCGACAGAAAAGTCGATAGCGAATATTCTGCAATCCTTTCGGTCGATAGCAAAGTTACCGTGCCCTTGCACCTTGGGAACAGTATCTGCACTGGGACTTTCCTTTCTCCAACGCTAGTTCTTACCGCCGCTCATTGTGTCGATCCTGATAGTAAATCGGGGGGATTGAACGTTGATGGCATTGAGTCTTTGCGCGCCTACTATTCCAAAGTACGGGAGGAACGGGACGCTAGTTTAGATGTCGCCCTTGTCGTATTTCCAGACGGAACCGGCGATTTCTTGGGAATTAAGTCCTATCCGAAGATCTCGGGCTTTCCGGTGATCGAAGGGGATTTGCTGTATCTGGTTGGCTTTGGAATGACCACGGCTGCCTCCTTCCTCAACGGCTCAAAAGTCACCGATGCTAGCGGTGCGGGAATCAGGGGCTGGGGCCTAACTCTCGCCGATAAGGTTGAGAAAGGGGTCATTACCACTAAGGTCATTGATGTGAATCAAAAGGGCGTGCCGAAGAAAAAGTCCCCGGGCGATACCACCTATTCCTTTGCTTTGCCTGGAGACTCCGGCGGTGCCGTTTACAATGAGCTCGGCGAAATTGCCGGCGTCGTCAGTCTAGTACTCGGTAGGCCTAGTGGGGCTAGATTAGGCGGAGTATTGGGTATGTTAGGGCTTGGCATTCAAACCGGTTGGAATGTCGCAAACCGGTTTACCTCGGTGGATTCGGATGAAACTCGCGCGATTTTTGAAGCAATGAAAGCTGGTGAAGCTGCTGTTGTTAAAGGCCCAAAATCGACCTCCAGCGTAGTTTGGAACCTCTTGTCGCATTTGGAGCTCAGAACGGGTTTCTATGAGTCGGATGCAGAGGACTCGCCCACCTTGTTTGTCCATCCCTACTACGTCGAAGGCCAAATGCAGTTTGTGGACGTGGCGGTTCTAAATAGTGACGGCACTAACAAGCAATCGAGCTTAGCTTGCCACGTGGCACATGTTTGTATCGACAAACGTACTAATACTCAGCTGGTCTACGACGGTGGCGAGTTTGAGTATCGGGAGTTTGCTCGGGTGCCTGGAATGGCGGGGGTATTCGCCCCTAGTCTGGTTGCTCACTACGAGCGGCAGCCTTAGTGGAGTAAATCGGCCCTGTCCTTCTGTTGGCGGATATGCTTAATAAGCCGCCATGGCCGTTTCGGATATTCTGATACACGAGCTGGGGCTTCAGGGCGACGGCGTCCATATTGGACCGCACGGGCGAGTCTACGTCGACCGTGCTTTACCCGGTGAGCTAGTTCGGGCCCAAATAGCGCGCGACTCACAGTCGATATTACGGGGCGAGGTAACTCAAGTACTTTCCGCTTCGAAGCACCGCCAGGCGCCTCCTTGTGACCACTACAGCCGTTGCGGCGGGTGTACGCTTCAACACCTTAAAGAAAAAACGTACCAGCAATGGAAGACGGAAAAAGTACAACAGCATTTTTATTCTCAGCGCCTAAAGCCGCGCCAGTGGTTACCCACGGTGTTTTTGGGAAACCACAATCGCCGTCGTGCCACATTTGCTTTGGCAAAGGTCGGTTCTCAGACGCAAATGGGCTACTACCGTAGGCGATCACAGGAAATCTTCGATGTTCGAGATTGTCTGGTTCTTGACCGTTCACTCTTGGAGTTGAAAAACTTAGTAAAACCCGCCCTGGGCGAGCTGCTCAAAGAGGGCGAGCTGATACACGTGTTTTTTCAAAAAGGCACACACGCCACCGAGATGCTTCTCACCGGGCCAATGGGGAAGTCCGGTCGTCCTAACCCTAAGGCGTGGGAAAAGATTCGTTCGCTTGGGGAAAGCGGTTTGTTCGTCCGAATTGCCTGGCGCCTCGACGAACAAAGTACGCCTGAAGTGGTATTTGAAATGGCCCCGTTGTTGGTACGATTTGGCGATCTCGAGGTAAATCTTCCGATAGGCGCTTTTTTGCAGCCGACGGGTGAGGGCGAAACGGCGCTTGTAGCTGCAGTCATGCAAGCGGTGCCGACTCGGGGAAAATTCGCGGATCTCTTTTCGGGGTGCGGTACTTTTTCTGGGCCTTTGGTGGCAAGAGGATCGGTTGAGGCATTTGAATCGGAACCTCAAGCGGTGAAAGCTTTGGGACGGGCAGCGCGAAGTTTTCCTTTGCGGGCATTTAAAAGAGATCTCTATAGAAATCCATTGCGGCGCGAAGAGCTCAATCGTTACGACGCTGTCGTTTTCGATCCGCCGCGAGCAGGATGCTTGGAGCAAGTGCTTCAATTGGCGACTTCTAAAGTGGGAACTTTGGTGGGTGTCTCGTGTAATCCCGCCACGTTTGCAAGGGATGCGAAAGTCTTGTGCGACGGTGGCTACTGGTTGCAGAGTGTTCAGGTGATCGATCAGTTTTCCTGGTCGCACCACGTCGAAGTGGTGGCAGTCTTTACAAAACAAAAGCGTCGAAAACCCGAAAGCCTACGGGGTAGAGAAGTTGTATAGCACTCCGATAGTCGCCGTTGCTTGTAGGTTAGTGGTGCCACCATCCCCACGAGTGAAGACGGCTTTGCTCGATTGATCTGCCCGGAATTCAAGTCGAGTTTCTAGCTCTGGTGTGAGGTAGAACGAGTTCGTGAGTGTTACGCCGTAGAGCGTGTGTGCAACGTTAGTAAAGGTAGACGCCCCATTTGAATCATCAAAAACTTCGAAGCGCGGGCTAAACGAATAGAAAGCCGATGGCTTATATTTCATGTGTGCCGTAATACCCTTCCAGAAAGTCGCACCTGCTGGAGGGGAATCCTGTCCAGCTAGTAACTCAAGCGCAAAAGCCAATTGATCGTTGTGAGTATACGTAATATTGGCTTCATGGATCGTTTTCTTATTTTGAGCGCCGCTCATATCGCCGCCAGATATAAAATTGTAAATCATGGCGAAGTTAGAGGACGGCGCGTACTTGACTTGAGCTCCGAGAGTTTTCTGGGTCGAAGTGGCATACAGCCCGTTGTTAACGCTGTTGTTGTAAAGGTAGCCGCTCAAGGTCAAGCTAGGCGATACTGCGTACCCAATGTGTAGCCCTGTGTTCCAAAACGGGCTTCCATATCCGAAAGTCGTTGAGCGGGAATATTGCCAGTTGTCTTTTGACTTAATTAGTTCGTAACCAACGTGCGTGGCCATTTTACCAAAATCGATTACGAGCCCAGGGGCCCAAGCTGGGGAATAGGTCAGAATAGCTTGACCAACGTGCTTACCCACTTCGTCGAGGCTGTTCATATCGGCCATCAAACCGAAGTCGAGGTCCAATAAGAAACCAACTTCCCCTTTTGTCTTTTTGATAGTGAATTCCGCCAGAGCGAGGGAAAACTGATTTGCGTAAGCATCATAGTAGCGGATCTGCGTGTTTCCGGTCGGTAGCGTGTTTGCTGTTGGGACTGTGATTGGATTCGGGTTGTTGAAGTTGTAAGAGTAGTAACCGTCAAAAATCGCGCTAAATGTAATCCCAGCAGCCGAAAGTGCACTTGCTGCAGGGGCCTCAGCCGGAACCGGGGTCACCGGAGCAATTGCCGCAGGAGCGGGTGTCGATTCATGGTGTTCCGAAGTCGCGTGTGTCGACTGCGTACTTTTCTTGGCCGTCCATACCGCAGCAACCTGTGTACGGTTTCCTGCAACTTTTCGTACTGCTTGTTCCTTGACTGCTTGCGCAGACCAGTTGAGCTCTCCACCCCAGGCCGATTCTGCCGTCAGTGCGACCGTGTAGCTTGCCGTACTTGTCTTGGCCGTAGCCGTGGCTGCAGTTCCGTGGCAGCTTACTTTGGCCTTGAGATTCTCTCGCTTTGCGCCAGCGCACGCAGAGAAATCCAATTCCACCGCAAGTGTTTCGCAACTCTTCCCACTCACTGAAGCCTTAACACAGTCATCGCTCCAAGCTGGGGATACGGCCAAAATGCCAACTAACAAGTAAATTCGCGACATAAAAAGGGGCCTTTCGTAAAAGTTATAAAGCTTATACGTCTTTGAATCGTGGATCGTTCATTCCTGGGATGCTATCTGCCGATGCAACGGCGGAGCTGGATCCTACCGCCGCACGAGGTTTGGGAATTTCTCGGTCAACCGCCCTTGGTGCTTCCGTCGGTGTTTTGGCAAACGCCAGAACCTTTGCAGGCTTCTTATGGCTAGCAACTGGAGCGGGAGTCGATGCGACACTTCCGGGAACTCCCGTGATCAGCGCATTGAGCTCGTTTACAACGTTCTTAAGATTCTGTGATTCCGCGGTCAGCTGTTCTGCCATGGCGGCCGAGTTCTGAGCGGCTGCGGAGTTTGTTTGTGTGAACTGGTCAAGTTGATTGATGGCTTTGTTTACTTCCGTTACGCCAATCGCTTGCTCTTGAGAAGCCGACGAAATTTCACTCACCATCGTATCCACCTCTTGAACGGAGGTGAGAATATTGCCAAGAGCATCGCCACAAGCTTGGGCCGTTCGGGTTCCTAGTTCTACCTTTTCTCGGCCTTCCGCGATGAGCTTTGCTACCCGTCCTTCGATCTCCGTTACAATGCTCTCAACTCGCTGAATGCTTGATTGCAACATGTTAGAAATATCTTTTGCCGCGTTTCCGCTCATCTGCGCGAGTTTGCCCACTTCTTCTGCGACAACTGCAAAGCCCTTACCGTGTTCACCGGCTCGAGCTGCTTCGACGGAGGCGTTGAATGAAAGCAGCTTGGTTTGGAAGACGATGTCATTGATAACTTTCGTCTTTGCCCCAATTTCAGAAATTACCTTGGCAATATCCGAGATCTGTCGATTTCCTTCCTCGACTTGAGTCATGATTCGGTTGTTGCTTTGGTTGATTTCGTCAATCGATTGAATCATCTCCTGTACAGCTTTCTGACCGCCTTCTGCGGTTTCTCGGCTGATCTGGGACGCCTTTTGCGACTGAGTAGAATTGTCGGCGGCCTTTTTCGCCATGGAGCTTACTTCGTCGATCGAAGCGGCAGTCTCTTGAATGGCTGCTGCTTGCTTAATCGCAGCCCCCGAGAGCTCGTTCGCGGATCCCGATATGCTCACGGCCGCCATAGCAACATCATTCGACCCATTTGTGAGGGTAGATGTAAGATGAATCAGTCGATTTGAAAGAATGCTCGAAAAGATATATCCCACACCGCATGCGATTAGCAGCGCGAGGGTGAGAACCAAGTAAAACGTATTCGTTACTTGACGAATGGTAGCTAGCGCTTCGCCTTCCGACACTCGGACGATCACGCCCCAGCCAAGGGCATCTATCCATTTACCGCCGGTTACCGGGGTGTAGCCAGCGATTTGGTGTTCACCAGTCTGTGTGTTAAGCGCACGAGTGGCCCCCGACTTGCGCTCAAGAAGCGCCTTAGCGGCTACGTTTCCGGCACCGGCCAAATTCAACTTCAAGAGTTGATCCCAGTTGTATTTCGAATCATCTAGTTTTTCTGGGTTCGAAGAGGAGTACTCATACAACAGTGTGCCATCTTGGCTTACCAGCACCGTTTGTCCGGTTTTGTAACCACTTTTTACCAAGCCAGCAAATACTTCCTTGAAGGCGACTTCGAACCAACGCGAGCCGGCTCGGTTCGTAATAACGCCAATTACTTTTCCACTCGAATCTTTCACCGGTGCGCTAAAGCTGGTGGCAAGGTGATTGCCGCCGTAAGCTTCGCCAATCCAAGGATCTTGATTTACTTCCTCGACAAAAGTTCCAGCGAAATTCTTTTCTTTGTCGTCAGTAGTTTTTCCGGCCATGACGGCCTTAAACCAGGGGGCATTCGAGTAGTTGTTTTTATATAAAGGAGCGGAAGCAAGATCTGCTCCCGTTGGCGTTTTGCTGTTTACCGCAACTAATCGACCATTTGCATCCACCACCATCGTTAGGTCGTAAATGCCGTACAGTGCACCAAGCGCATTGAGGGCTTCAACGATCGTTTCTCGCTTTGGTGATTGTATAGCCGGGTTAATAGCGAAAGCTTGAATATCCCCGTAGCGTTCGAAGAACTGCGCTGCGATAGCATCGCTGAGCACTCTTGAGAAGGCTTCGAAGCTCTGTAACTGGGATTTCTCCTGGTGCGACACGATGTATTTGAGTACGCCCCAAGAAGCTATGCCCAGCATCAAGGACATGCCTACCATTAGACCAGCAATTTTAGATTTCAAAGACCCAAAGATGCTAAATTTCTTCGTAGACATATCTCACCCGTGCATTAACGATGGTTTGTTTGATTTTCCTAGACTTACTAAAACAAAAAGATTTCCGTGCTCGCCCAACATGGGAATGGTGATCGTAGCAGCCCCACCTGTCAGTGAGTTTACCTTAAGCCCTGTACCGCGAATAACTGTTGGAAGAGCTTTTTCCACTGCAACGCCCTCATTGTTTAGGGCTGTTTTTGCGGCACCAAAAATTACGTTGAGTAACTCCCCCGCGCCGTCGGAAATCTCATCGTTTATCTCTTGGATTTTTTCCCCCAGCATATTGCTCATGGCGTGGGTAAAAAGTTCTTTTGAGAAACAAAGCGAAATCACTCCACAGAAAGCATTGCTAGTGAGTCCAATGATTGAGCAAATATCCGTTGGAATTGACTCGTTGGGGTCAAACTTGTGGGGCGCAGCGGGTTTCAATGAATACGAACACTGAACATCAAATGTCGATACTGCTCCCGCTATAAAAGCCGAGATAAACGTTGCTTGAAAGTCAGTGGTATCTTTTACGTCTTCGGGCATTCCATTCTCCTTTATGCGGCTTTAGTTGCTGCTGCCTGTATTGCCGCATAAACACCTTTGAGCTTTTCAGCTAAGCTCGCAGGAGTGAAGGGCTTCACCACGTAACCACTTACTTTTGCCGTAAGGGCTTCGATGACTTGAGATTTTTCAGATTCTGCAGTGAGCAGAACGAAGGGGAGCGCTTGGCATCCGGGAGTCGCTCGCACTGCTTTAAGGAATTCAATGCCAGTGAGCTGAGGCATATTCCAGTCAGAAATTATCAGCTGAAACGGAGCTGGCGTCGCAAGTGCTGCGCGAAATTTGCCTAACGCGACTTCTCCGTTCTCTGCTTCGGTAAACTTTGTATATCCTAGGTCGCTAAGTGCTTTCTTAACCACTTTGCGAGTCGTCATCATATCGTCGACGACTAGAATATTTGTGTCCAATGGGAACATTCGCACCTCGCATGGCATTTGACCCTAGCCCAGAAAACTGGAGCAGTTGAAACTTCCCAAAAAGCCGCGTAAT
>CAZTRP010000010.1:0-109012 GCA_964616705.1 uncultured Pseudobdellovibrionaceae bacterium | reverse complement strand
GTCCACCGCCCGCTGGCACCGCAGGCTGCCTAGCGAATGGGCGTCGAGCGGGCAATTATCAACTCAAAGCTAGCAGGCGTATTCCGCGAGCCGAGCGGGAGCAAAACAATTAGAAATTCAAAATCCCGTGGCGGACCATTCGGTAGACAGTCGGAGGTGCCAGCGGGCGGTGGACCCGGCTGACTTGCAACTCCTTGGGAATAGCCGTCCAGGCTATCGCGTGTGACCGCTCACGTTATTTAGAAAGAACCAACCCTACGGGACTACTGGCAGCCTGTTTTTAATCCTTTAAAGGCGGCCTCGAAATGGCGATTGCCCATTAGAATGACTGCCTGCTCGACTTTGGCCGCATTTTTGGCAACCACCGCGTTACGTTCTTCTCTCTTTTGGGCAAAGTTTTGGCTTTCCCAAAGCATGCGACTAACGGCTCCATTGAATCCTGCCCCAGTCCCTGTTTTATCTAGCTCCGCAAGGATTGCAGCGAGATTCGCCTGGGCTTTCGAGGCGCTCAGTGTCCCTTCTTCAACCTTGGCGTCCTCGTCTAGGATTTTCCGAAGGTAAGTTTGATTTGTTACGCTGCTTGAAAGCGAACCGCGAATCTTCATTCTTGCCTTGTGCACCTCTACAATTTCGTTGAGCAAGCCGGTGTCCGTTTCCAGAGTTTTTAGTTGCAGGTTTGGAAACTTATTTTTCAAATAAATCGCGGGGCCGTGCAAATCGAGCAGTATCTTCTTGATTGCGTCCTCCGTTAGAGAATTGGGATGGCTGGCCCGGTAGGCATCCAATATCTTTTTTTGCTCTTTATAGGCTGTAAGCCTTTGATTGATTTGGCCCAAGATGGGCCCTTCAACATAGAGAGAAGACAGATTTTTGATTTCTATGGCTTTTTCTAAGTTGGCCAGCATCTTTTCGCTCGCACTCAATCGAAGTTTTGCTTTGGGGAACTCTAGGTAGTCTAAAAGAGCCTGCGGTGTGCTCTTAACCACTCCGTTCATTTGGACGGTCTCCCGTTTAGGGAGAAAGCCAATGAGCTGTGTTAACGCCCTTTGGTCCGCGGAATCCAAGTGTTCATAACCCTGAACAATCGTATTCGTTTTACCTTTCGTCACTTGAGCAAAAGTGAAGTCCGACTCAGTTTCGGCGAGCGGGCCGACAATCGTACAATTGCTAGTTTTCGGTCTTCCTTGTGGGGTCTCTGTGTGGTGACCTTCAGAATGCGTGGGATCTCCAAGCAGTGAGCCACTAAAAACAACTCCAACACAAAGCGTTGCTGTGACGGACAACAGGCGCTTTTTCATCCCAACTCCGAATTTTGAACAACGTGCACTTTATAGTAGGAAGAAAAACAAACCGGTGCAAGTTTGTAATCGTGGAGTTGGGTCGTCTTCCACGAGAGTAGAAGACGACCCAATTGGGAAAGTCCGCTTTTTTACGGCTTGCTTAGGTTCCATGTAATGGTGGATCCAGTTCGATCCCCAATGTTTTGATACTGCAAGCTGAGGGTATCCCCTGATTTGTAGGTGCCTCTCTGTTTAGCATCGAGATATAAGGTGTGTTCAGAGCCCACACTAAGACAGGCGGGGCTAGAGCCGGTAATCTTAACGACCTTTTGAATACGCAAAGTCACAGTTTCTTCGTAGTCACTCTGAGGCCCGAGCTTTGGTGCTGTGCCAGTGCTGAAATTTGTCTCACCACCCAGCCTTGCTAACGCGTCCACTTTTAGAACCTTGGCCTCAACGTCACAACCTACAAAGTGAGAAGCCCATGAACCCGAAGAAACCAGTGCAACAATAAAAGCGACATGTCCTTTTTTCATTTTATCCCCCTATTTCGCCGATAGTTCTCATTTTGTTTATGCGATGCCAAGGGACATCGCATTACGTGGGCGGGGTGAAGTCCGCGTCTGTGTAGATTCTGGAGAGACTCTAACTATTTCTTCTTCGTCTGCGAAGGCACAAACGGCAAGGGGTGCACATGCATCGGGACAAATTGATCCCGCACCTCTAGTAGAAAATCCTTCTGATCCGCAACTTCTGAATCAACGAATCCTAGAGCGATAGGGTGATGTAGGTGCGGGCTAAATGTTCCGCTGGTAATTTCGCCCACGAGTTTCTGATTAGGCGTGTAAACTTTGGCGCCCTGGCGAGCCATTCGTCGGTCTTCCACGGCAAAGCCTCGTAGTTGCTTTCGTGGTCCTCCTTCGGCGACAAGTTTTTGAAGGGCACTCAGACCGATAAAACCCTCGGGCTTTTTCATCTTTACTACCCACTGCAATCCGGCCTCTAGCGGTGTGATTGTGGGGCTGATTTCATGGCCATGCAATGGGTATCCCATTTCTAGGCGGAGCGTGTCTCGCGCCCCTAAGCCCACGGCCACTATTCCGTGGGGGCGTCCTGCTTCCAGAAGCCCATTCCAGATTTCAGCGGCTCGAGAATTTTCGACGTAAATTTCAAACCCATCTTCACCCGTGTAACCCGTTCGCGAGAGATAGCAGGGAATCCCGAAGACTTTTGTTTCGACGGCCCAGTAGTACTGCAGGTTCTTTACTTTGTTGCTATCAGAGCATGCGGCAAGGGTCTGCTCTGCGAGGGGTCCTTGTAAGGCGAGCAATGACAAATCATCGCTTTGATCTTCAAGCGTGAGACCGTCCTTGAGGTGATCTTGAAACCAAGCGAAGTCTGTCTTTCGGTTGGATGCGTTGACGCAGATGAAAATTTCGTCCTCGGCCCTGCGATACAGAATGATGTCGTCAATAACCCCACCGGACGGATTGAGCAGCATGCTGTACTGCGCCTGTCCAAGAGCCACCTTGGTGAGATCGTTAGTGACGAGCGCATTCACCTTACGAACGACATCTTTTCCGCGGATGGAAACTTGTCCCATATGGCTTACATCGAACAAGCCCATTTGGCTGCGGACGGTCTTGGCCTCTTCCAGTACGCCAGAATATTGCACTGGCATTTCATAGCCCGCAAAGGGGACCATCCGCGCTCTGGCGGCAAGATGTTCGGAATACAAAGGTGTACGGTGCAATGAAGGAGCCATACAGCAGGTTTACTGTTTGGCTCCCTCAATGCCAAGTACTTACGCGACTTCTGCTTCTGCCGCCTTCTCAGGCTTTGCTGGAGCGGCTGGGGCGTGGGTTTGTTCCATGCCTTTAATGTAGAAGTTCGTGTAGTGGTCTTCACAAAAGCCGTGGCGATTTAAGCCCATTGGTTTCGTGCAACCGTAGTCGTGGCATTTTGTGTATCGGGGTTTGCCCAGTTTGCCATGGCGCCACATTCTATAGTGGGCCGTGCAATAACCTTTTGCGCGGTATTCGCGTTTGCAACCGGCTTTGCTGCAGGGTTTCGAAGGTTTTCGGGCTTTTTCCGCTTTTGCTTTTACGGATTTTCCTGCGCTTGCAGAAACGCGCGCTTTACTGACTGGCGCACTCACCTTGGTTTTCTTAGGGGCCGCTTTTTTAGCTGCCGTTTTCTTTGTTGCTCCCGATTTCTTTTCCATCGAATCCTCCTGGTCGGCCGATTTGCCGCACTTGTGAAACCTATCGGCCGCCATGGCGCAGAGCATTAGCCGGAAATGGAGGCGGTTGTAAGTATTTGTATCTATATAAGATAGTGGAGGTACCTGGGCGGAACTGCGCTTTTTGGGGGTGGGGAAGCAAGAGAGCGTCTGAATGAGCTCGCTTCATCGGTCGCACTAGGCAAGAAAAACCGCTATAATGGTATCTTCAACATGAGATACTTACTCCCTCTGCTGCTTGTGTTCACTTCGGCCTGTACTGGTTCTCGTCCTAGCGTTTCGCTTTCACCCGAACAAGTGGTTGAAAATTTTGTGCGCCAAAGTGCACAGGTGAAGTCGACCGAGGAAAGAAAGAAACTCGCCGTTCTTTGTCAGGGACGAATGCGTCAGGCAATAGACAAGCTTTCTGACGACGGTTTCTTGGTGTCCTATGTAAATCAACCCATCCGAATCGCAGACTGGAAAGTCATCGACACCGCAATTGATGGGAATTTAGCCCGTGTTCACTATCAAATCACTGTCGAAAACCCCAATGGCCAAGACCGGACTCAAGAAGTCAGCGAGCGAGAGGTTGAGATGCTCCGCGTTGGAGATCAATGGTACCTAGAGGCTATCCGGCCAAAAGGGAGTGATCAAATTGCCTTTACCCGCGGAATGATCTTCTAGCCACCCCCTTATCCCCGAGAGCTTTTCAATATTCCCCAGCACGCTATTGCCCTCCCAGAACTTGCCTGCTAGATTCCCCGAATATTTACCAGCATGAGGGCTTATTCTGATGACCGTTGACGAAAAAGTTAAAAATATCATTGTCGAACAGCTTGGGGTGGATAACGAAACCGTTACCCCTGAAGCCTCGTTTATTGACGATTTGGGAGCCGATTCTCTTGATATCGTAGAACTCGTCATGACGATGGAAGAGGAGTTCGACCTTGAAATTCCCGACGAAGACGCCGAGAAAATCAAGACCGTCAACGATGTCGTTTCCTACATCAAATCGAAAGTGAACTAACTTTCGAGTATGAAGCGAGTCGCAGTCACAGGTTTGGGGGCCTACACCCCCATTGGAAAGACAGCTGGCGAAAACTGGGAATCGCTCATGAAGGGGCGCTCGGGAATTCGCCCTATCTCGCTTTTTGATGCAAGCCAATACACCTCCCGTATCGCGGGTGAAATCTCCGACTACAAAGGAGAAGATCACTTCTCTGGCAAAGATTTAAAGCGAATGGATCGCTTTATACAATTTGCGATGGTTGCTGCTGCAGAGGCAGTAACCTCATGCGGATTGGATTTTTCCAAAGAAGCCCCCGAACGTTTGGGAACGAGCGTTGGCGTGGGGCTGGGCGGTTTGCTTGTCATTCAGTCCGAACACAAAGAGGTTCTCGAGAAGGGGCCTCGCCGGATTAGTCCTTTCTTTATTCCAATGGTGATTAGCAATTTGGCGGCGGGCCATATTTCAATGAAGTATGGTTTGAAAGGCCCGAACACTTGCATCACGACTGCTTGTTCTTCAAGCGCGCATGCTTTGGGAGAGTCGTTCCGGCTCATTCAAAGAGGTGATGTCGATGTGATGTTCGCAGGCGGTGCCGAGGCGACCATTTGCGAACTCGGAATTGGCGGATTTTGCGCCATGCGAGCACTTTCCCAACGCAACGACGATCCCACCAAGGCTTCAAGACCCTTTGATCAAGATCGAGATGGCTTTGTAATGGGTGAGGGTGCTGCTGTGGTGGTGCTTGAAGAGTGGGAACACGCCAAGCGACGAGGCGCTACTATTTTAGCTGAGATGCTCGGCTACGGGCTTAACGCCGATGCCTATCATCTTACATCTCCTTCGCCTGAAGGAGAGGGAGCGGCCCGTTGCATGAATTTGGCGCTCAAAGATGCCAAACTCAATGCTCAAGATATCCAGTACGTGAATGCACACGGAACCTCGACTCCTGTGGGCGATGGCTTGGAAACTCAGGCCATCAAAACCGTTTTCGGTTCGCACGCATCGCAAATCGCGGTGAGTTCGACCAAGTCGATGACGGGGCACCTCTTGGGGGCGGCGGGCGCGGTGGAAGCTGCGTATTGCATTCAGGCTTTGGTGCACCAGGTTGCACCGCCAACCATCAACTTAGATAATCCAAGCTCCGACTGTGATTTAAATTACGTCCCTCACGAGGCGCAACCACGCAAACTCAATGCTGTTCTCTCCAATTCCTTCGGTTTTGGTGGGACAAATGCGAGTTTGGTGTTTGGCCGACCATCTTAGGGAGAGGGTGAATGCAGCAAGTGAAGCGCCTATATTTGGGAAGCGATCACGCGGGTGTGGCTTTGAAGGCCTTGCTGGTGGCGAAGATCGCGATAGAATTCCCCGATTGTTCCGTGCAAGATTGCGGGCCTGACTCGGAAGCCTCTACGGATTACCCTACCCACGCAAAAACAGTGGCTCTGAAAGTTGCCTCCGACCCAGGCGCGTTGGGAATTTTGATTTGTGGATCGGGCATTGGGATGTCGATAGCGGCGAATAAGTTTGATGGTATTCGAGCGGCTTTGGTATGGGATGCTACTTCGGCTCGTCTTTGCCGTCAGCACAACGATGCAAACATTCTCTGTCTCGGTGCTCGATTGACCGGTCCAGAGGTGGTGTTTGATATCGTGCGCCAGTTCTTGACCTGTTCGTTCGATACAACGGGACGCCACACAAAACGCCTAGATTTGATACGGGAGATAGAACGGCTATGATCAACGATGCTCTTTCAGTGACAGACCCAGAGATTTTTTCTGCCATTCAAAACGAAGCCAATCGGCAAGAGAACTGTTTAGAACTTATTCCTAGCGAGAACGTTGCTTCTAAAGCCGTGATGCAGGCCCAGGGAAGTGTGCTCACGAACAAATATGCCGAAGGCTATCCAGGAAAGCGCTACTACGGTGGGTGTGAGTTCGTGGACGATGTGGAAGGGCTGGCAATTTCGCGCGCAAAATCGCTCTTTCAAGCCGAACACGCGAATGTTCAGCCGCATTCTGGTTCGCAGGCAAACATGGCCGTATACCTTTCGTGTCTGAAGGCCGGAGACACGATTTTGGGAATGGACCTTTCCCATGGTGGTCACCTGACGCACGGATCTCCTTTTAATTTTTCAGGTATACTTTTTCGAAGTTCCTTTTACGGTGTTCGCCAAGACACGCATCTTATCGACTACGACGCTCTACGAGAGCAGGCGCTGGCGCTGCGTCCAAAGATGATAGTCGCTGGAGCGAGCGCTTACCCGCGGGTAATCGATTTTGAGGCTTTTGCGTCGATTGCGAAAGAAGCGGGAGCTCTTTTGTTTGTCGATATGGCGCACATCGCTGGATTGGTAGCCGCCGGAGTACACCCTTCTCCTGTCCCTCACGCTGATTTTGTGACGTGCACTACGCACAAGACTTTGCGGGGTCCGCGCGGCGGTTTGATTTTGTGTCGCGAGCCCTACCAAAAAAGTGTGAACAGCAAGATTTTCCCTGGCATTCAGGGCGGGCCGTTAATGCATGTGATTGCCGCAAAGGCGGTTGCACTCAAAGAGGCGGCCTCTGAAGATTTCAAGCTTTACCAGAAACAAGTAGTAAAGAACTGTCAGGCCCTCGCTCAGAATCTTTTGGCCGAGGGTTTCACATTGGTTTCGGGCGGCACTGATAACCACCTTTGCTTAATCGATCTGCGTCCTTTGAAGGTCACCGGAAAGCAGGCCGAGGAATGGCTAGATAAGGTGGGTCTGACGGTAAATAAAAACACTGTGCCTTTTGAGACTGAAAAAGCTTTTGTGACGAGCGGTATTCGTCTTGGCACTCCCACCATCACTACGCGCGGTCTTAAAGAAGAGCAAATGAAGTGGCTCGCCAGTTCGATTGCTAAGGTGATTCGGGATCCGGGTGAAGCCACTTTCTCCAAAATTCGTAGCGAGGTGCGGGAAATGTGTCGTCAATTTCCGCAGTATTCCAAATGATTCGAGGAAGTCGCAGAAAAGCTCGTGAAGACGCGGTACAGGTGCTCTACCAACTCGATTTGAATAACACCCTGACGCCAGGCGCCGGGCTTGGGCATTTTGAGAGCTACTTCAATCCAGAGGGCGGTCCTATCGACGAGTTTACTCGGCGATTGGTCACTGGTGTCGTGGAAAACCTCAAAGAAATTGATGCTACAGTAGCTCGCTATTCTGAACATTGGAAAACCGATCGTATGCCTGCAGTGGATCGCAACATCCTTAGGCTCGGCATATACGAGCTGGAGTATTGCGACGACATTCCCTCTACTGTTTCTATTAACGAGATGGTCGATTTATCCAAGGCCTTTGGTTCGGAGAATAGTCCGGGCTTCGTGAACGGAATTCTTGATAAAGTAAAAGCCTCGCTAAATCGTCCAAACAAAGCAAAGTAGGTAACTTTGCAGGCCCTCATCGACTAAGTTACAATCGGCAGGCCATGGAAATAGAGCGTGTCAGTTACGTCAGTGGCCCGGAAAGAGTAGTCGAGGAAACTTTTGACTGCATTTGGGTGCTATTGGGATCGGCCTTGCCGCCAAAACCCTTTGCTAACCAGGCGCTTCAGTGGATTGATTGGAAGTTGCAGGGCGCTGTGTCACGCTTTGCATTGGGCAAACCCCTTCGTATTGAAAGCCCTACATACGTTCCTACGCGCCGTCGCCTAAGCGCCCCACTGCTTGTTGTCGAACCGCCTAAGAAACCCGATTGGGAAGCCTTTTCAAAAAACTGTGAAGGCATGGGGTTAAAGCGGGTGCTGGTATTGAGTGATGCCGTGGAACGACTGGCCGAGCTGGAAGTGGTTATGCGCAAGCTTTCGGCCAAGGGCATTGAGCAAGTAGTAATTGGAACGGAAGAAGCAGTGGGTCGGAGTTGAGAAAACATTTAGGAATGCGAACGGAGGATCAGGAGCGGGTCCTCGCCGTGGCTGTGCAAACGGCAGATGAGACTACGCGCGCAGTAGAGCGCTCTATCGATGAGCTTGAGCGTTTGCTCACTACTTTAGGTGGCCTCGTCGTAGAGAAAGTTATCCAAAAGCGTCAACGACCCGATTCCGCCATGTACATAGGAAAGGGCAAAGCCCTTGAAATCGCTCGCACGGTGGCCGAGCTAGAAATTTCCTTAGTCGCATTTGACGGCGAACTCAGTGGTTCGCAACAGCGCAATCTAGAAAAGACGATCGGGTGTCGCGTTGTAGATCGGACCGGGGTGATTTTAGATATTTTCTCTCTCCATGCGCGCACCAAAGAGGCCAAAAATCAGGTGGAGCTGGCAAGCCTGGAATACCTCGCGACTCACCTCACCCGGCGATGGACACACTTAGAGCGCCAAAAGGGCGGTATTGGGATGCGCGGAGTGGGGGAAAAACAAATCGAACTCGATCGGCGGTTGATCCGCGCGAGGATTTCTAAATTGAAATCCGAGTTAGAGCATTTTAACCGAGATCGTTCTACCCAGCGCTTGCACAGGGGCGATAAGTTCTTGCGTGTCGCTATTGTTGGTTACACGAATGCCGGCAAATCCACTCTAATGAATCGACTGACCTCGAGTGAGGTTTATGTCGATGATCGCCTTTTTGCCACGCTAGATTCCACGGTTCGAATCATTGATCCGAAAACCCGTCCCCCCATTTTGCTTAGTGACACTGTCGGATTTATTGAAAAACTTCCCCACTCGCTGGTTGCCTCGTTTCGTTCGACACTCCAAGAAGTACTCGAAGCCGACCTTCTGCTTCATGTTGTTGATTTGTCGTCTGATATGTACCGCAACCAAATCGACGTCACTAACGAGGTTCTCAAGGAGATCGGGGCGGGAGATAAGCCCAGCCTGTTTGTTTTCAACAAAGCCGATCTAGTAAAAGAAGTGTTTTTACCGAAGCTCTTGGAGAGAAGCCACGTTGGCAGTGTTGTAGTAAGTGCGTTGCGGCCAGAAGATATGATGCGCACGCGCAATGCCATCTACGATTTCTTCGAACAAGACATGGTAGAAATGGAAATGGTAGTTCCTTATCAGGACACTTGGCTTCAGTCGCAAATTCATGAATATTCGAAGGTCTTGCAGAAAGAGTACTTGGAAGATGGCGCGCACTTTAAAATCCGAGTAATGCGTTCGACCGCCAGTTGGCTGAAACTGCAGTACCAGCAGCGGCATACGGTGGTTTAGCTCTTTTTTGGAGTTGCAGGAGGGTAGGGGAATGGCTGAACCAGGCTTAGATGTTTTTGTGGTATCCGACGGAACTGGAGAGACCGCCGAGCAAATGGTGAAGGCCGCTTTGGTGCACTATGCTCGAGATGGCGTGAGGGTCTTGCGCCAAAAAAATATTCGCACTGAGAGCCAGATCATTCCGGTGGTAGAGCAAGCTAGGCAGCGCCGATCGGTGATTGTCTTTACTTTAGTGTCAGATCAAATGCGCGACTACCTTTGTATCAAGGCGAAAGAAGCGGGTGTGCCCTTTGTTGATTTGCTGGGTCCCTTGATGAGCCTTTTCTCCGGCCATGTAAAGCGCGATACGGACTCTAGGCCAGGACTCTTCCACCAAGTAAACGACTATTACTTTCGTCGTATTGAAGCCATCGAGTTTACGGTGAAACATGACGATGGGCGCTACGCCGACAACTTGGAGAGCGCTGATATTATTTTGGTTGGATTGTCGCGAACGAGTAAAACTCCGCTCAGTGTTTACCTTTCTTACAAGGGTTGGAAGGTGGCCAATGTTCCCGTTGTGAAGGACATCCCACTTCCTGAACGACTCTTTCAAACCGATCAAAGAAAAATTATCGGCCTATCTATTGCTCCCAGTGCTCTAATGCAGATCCGTCGAGAGCGTCTTATTCGAATGGGGGACGATCCCACCGGCGCCTATGCGAGCCCCGAGCACGTGCACTCCGAAATCGACTACTGCAATTCTCTGTTTAAGAAAAATCGGCGGTGGCCCGTGTTTGATGTAACGGGAAAAGCGTTGGAAGAAACGGCGACCGAAGTTGAAAATTACATCCGTTTGAGCATGCCTGAAAAGTTCGCCGAACACGCCGAGTAGAAAAGTCTTTACACGATGGGCCGTGCTGCAAATCGAAACCCCTCGTATAATTTTCCCACCGGGGGAAAATTCAATGAAGCCGCTCTACTTCGTGGCGCTTTGCCACGTGCTTTTTGTTTTTCAGGTTGCGATTGGCGTTACGACTCCCTCAGGGAAGAATCCGATTGCCTATTTGGGCTATTTTGAGTCCGCGAAAGAAGCCGAGATCGATGTCGAGGAAGCTCGGTCGGAGTACTTGGTTTCTGTGGAAAATGAAAAAGCACAAAAGCGCCTCTACGATCTCAGTGAGCGTCTGTACAAAAACCACTCTACTTCCGAGGAAAATTACAAGCGTGCGCTAAGAAACAAGGAAGTCTCCATTGCCCGAACTCAAATGTGGTTTCACCGTACTAAGAAAGCTCTAGCGGCCGTCGCCTACAATGGCCGTCAGGCGGAATATGCGGCCGGGTCCAGCTCCGATTTGGACGCCCTTTACGCCGATTACCGAGCACGTTGGCTGGCCGACTGCGAAGCCGACAAATACGAAATCGAGCTTCTCGATGCTGAGCTGCGCTTTGCTACGTACCGTTACGATGTCGGCAAGCGCTTGCTCCAAGCCCATGCCATCTCAGAGCAAAAATGGGTGGAGAGGGATTCGGAGTATCAAGGAGCCGTGGCTCGCCTTCAGGGCAGGAAAGAACGGCAAGCTAAGTGCTTAAAATCGCTTCCTGAGCTCGACTTTTTAAAGAAGTTTCAAAACTAACTCCGACTTCAGTCGTCTCCACGCCTGTGGAAATAAAATCTAGGGTTGCGGAGCTGGCCCTGGAATTCCCAGTTCGAGGGGCGCTTCAGTCTCGGCCGGCGGCGGTTCTGCCCCAGGTCCAGAGTTTGGTGGAACTGCACTGGGATCGACCGGTTGTTCCTCTGTATTAATGGGGGCTTCCAATTGCGGTGATTCTGGTACGGCCTCTTCGCCCTCACCCGCAGGAACCTCGGGCGCAACCATAATAGCGTCTGATGCTGGAACTTGTGGAGCTGGTTGTTCCTTTGCTGCTGCAGCTGCTGCCGCCTCTTCGGCTTCAAGCCGCTTCTTCTCGTTTTCCTCGGCTGCTCTCTTGAGCGTTTCTCGAGCTTGGGCCTCTAAAGTAGATAAGTTTTGAGGCATTTGTGCCGTGGCCAGAGCGAGCTGCGCAATCAAGTGATCGATATCTTTTGGAAGTGCGTCCGATTTTTCTAGGTCGATATTGCCTGCAACCTTTTCGGATTTTCCAGGTTCATTGGGCCACTTCCACATTTTGATTTGAGCGTTTCCTTCCTTCTGCTCTCGCGCATCTAGAAATATCTGAGTCCAAACTTTGATGTACACCCGTTGCGAGAAAGGGAGTTGGGCGATGCCTTGAGGTACCCCTGCATTGTCACGGGCGATTTCAGCTTCCACCTCCAAAGTGGCTGCCGCAAGACTGGGCATAAAGCCTAAAATAAGATACGGCTCATCCAAACCGGGTGCCGCAGGAGCGGGAAATGGAGGCTCTATGCCTAGTTGTTCTATCAGTGGGTGATGTTGCCAGGCGCTGTAAAGAGCAGCGTGCTGCATTTCCAATCCAGGCAGGTTGAAACCGGTCAAACCAGTTTCAGCTTTACTCAAAGCCGAGCGTTGTAGAGCGCTGTTTGCGTGCTCTTTTACTTCAAGAACATGGTTTCGCTCTGAAACATACATGTAAATCGGAAATAGAACTGCGACACCAAACCCGAGTTTCGGTCCCCAGCTACGCCAGTTTCTCCTTGGAACATTCACCCTCATCTTGAGTTTTACTTCGCTCTCCATTGCCTGGAGGCTTGTCTCAAGCGCGCTAATGTTTTGTCGCAGCATTGATTGAGTAGCAAGTTCTGCTTCGGTGGAGGGTAGTCCCTTTTGAATTTCAATTAAGGACTTAAGCTGAGCTCTCAAGGCTTGCGTACTAGAACTTCCATGTTCTGGAAGTACGGATGCTCCCGAAGCATCTACTCTGCAGGCTTTTTCTAAGTCACTTATTGCACTAGATAGTTTAGAAAACGCTTCTTCAAGAGTGGCGCTAGAAGTTTTGATGATTTTATCGGGCGCTATGGCGGCACGTTCCGAGTTCAATTCTTCTAGCGTCTCAGTGGCAAGCTTGAAGCTCGCTTGGTCGGGGCGGAAAGCTTTTTGTTCATACCCCAGCTTGTCCCATTGACCGATGAGCGCCTCTCTGGCTTCTTGCTCTGCGGTTAAAAAGGATTTTAGTGCCTGATTCAGTGTCTCAATCTTTTTTCCGGAGCCATTTGTCACGAGCTCTTCTAGGCCAGGAATGAAACGTGTTTTAAGCGCGCGCGTTTGAACGTAGTAGCCTAGTTTTCCCGTGCGACTTAGCGCCGTATCCAACTCTCTCAGCCGTGCGACATCTTGGCCAAAGCTGGTCTTTAAGCTGAAAATCTGTGCCTTTTGACCTGGGGTAAGAAGGGAACTCTTTTTGATAGTTCCTTCGTCAATTAAGCTCATTTGCTGTTCTACAGTGAAGATCCAACTTCGAGTGACGCGCACTAACTCGCCAAATGAGGCCTCTACAGAAGCAGCTTCGTTGATAATTCTCAGCTGGCTGGTAGAAAGTCTTCCCGCGCTCTTAAGCGAAGCTTCCCCTAAAATTCGTTCGCGCAATCCTGGGTCGAGAGCGGCTTTAATCGAAACGATTTCTTCATCTGCCATAGTCTGCCAGCTTTTTAAGAGCGCATTTTTAAAGTGCTCTTCAGCGACAGCGACATCTTTCGTTGGAACTTCGAGTGAAACTTTGAGCTTATCTATGGATTGTATTGCAGGTTCTAAACGTTTTCTCGTGTCCCGTACCCACGCTAGGTAGGTCAAGACAGCTGTGGCATCGAGGATGCCTAGGGTCATTGTTTTGTGAAAATAGCGAGGGTTGTAGTAAAGGTCGCGTAGGTACCCATATTGGGAATTCATCGCGTCTTGGTATTCGTTCTTAAGCTGCAAATCCTCTGGGCTAACCCCTTGGGCTTTTTGCCTGGCTGCGCGAGTATTTTTCATCTCGTCGTTCAAGGCTTCAATGGAACGCAGAATATTGAGTCCGGATGGATTGAGTTCTTTCTGGGTGGCTTCTAATAGGTCGTCTTCAGCGGTCGCAAGGGTCGGACCAAAGGCGAGTTGCAAAGCCAAAAGGCCCTTTATGGACTTCAAATAGAGTGACCGCTTCAAGAACCCCTCCCCGTAAGCCGACTGAATTAGTGACGCACCATACCAAAAAAGAAGAACGGGGAGAAGTCCCTATTATGAGTGACGAATTTTGTCAGGCAGAGGCTTATTGATTTTCCTCTCTAGATCCTTATAATGCACCGCATTACGGTTGGCGTGGGGAGAATTGGGCGTGCGGTTATTTCGGGGCCTTTTGTGTGTCTTAGTGTTTGTTGGGGGAGTGTGCTTCCCGGCAATCGCCTATGCCGCTGATTTAGCATCCGAAATCCAAGTATTTCAGGGTAATACGAACGACCTTTTCCAACAGGCAAAGGCCCTACTCAGTCGTTACCAAAACAACTTAGCTTTTCGAAACCAGCTGCACGCACAGCCAGTTAGTGAACAACGAAAAGATTGGGATAAAACACTCGCAAGACTGCTCGATCAAACAGATCGATCGATGCAGGAGCTGGTCCGCCTTTTTACTCTGGCCGGTGAGCTTCAAGACGCCGCCTTAGCACCTTTTGAAACAGATTCCGCAAAGCGACTTGTAAGTCTAAAAACACACTTTGCTCAAACGCTTGAAAAATTTCGTGGCTCCTCTGAAATTCTTCAGTCGAATCAAAAAAGAAGTAACGACGCATTTTATGATCGCCTTGGGCCTTGGCTTGCGCCGGTAATTAACGCCCACCTCATAGAGGGCGGTGGTTCTGAGACGTTGGTCGTTAACCTTATTGAATCTTTCGCTGCGACTCCGCTCTTGATGCATTCGCGACTCGTTCTTTCGCAAGTGGTGGCCAGTGTCCTTTTTCTTCAAGAAGAACTCATGGGACTTGGCTTTGAAGATAGACAGTGGCTTTTACCTAGAACCTCGCAAGCTAATTACGAGAGCTTACGTGTGGACATGCAAATCGAATTTAGGCGCCTTCAGACGCTCTTTCCCGAGCTTCCTTCCATCGAACGTGGAGAACTAAATTCAGGTGAAGGGCGGAAGAAAATAGATCGGGTGCTTTCTCACTTTGAAAAGAACTTCAGCTCCCAAAGAGAAAGAGTCCGCAAAGCATTAAAACAGCTCATTCAAGCATATGTGGAGGTTCAATCCTTCTCCACTCAAGCATTTCCAAATCTCAATGCCGAGGAGCAATCTATCAGGCTTTCGACTGAGCTCAATGCCACGCCAGAGTTAGCAGAATGTTCTTCGTTGGGACATGCTGTAGAAGGAAAGGGTTTTTTACTTAGCAATATTTTGGAAGGGCCAAGTTGCGATCTCACCCAGTTTCCTAAGGCGCTCAAAGAGTACATCGGCTTTCATGAGAAACAGGCGGGGTACGGAATTCTACCCATAGTGCTTGAGGCGATTGGATCGGCAGAAGCAAAACTCAAAACCAAGGAACTTACATGGAAGGATGTAGAAAATCGGATTGAGGCCAGTCTCGGAAGGCTGAGTGACTTAAACGAACAAACTCTCCCGGCTTGGTCGAAATTAAAGCCAGCGCTATTTTCTGAACCTAGTGAGCTTGAAAAAAGGTTGGGAAATGGAATTGAGCTACACGATTACCTAGCTTTAAAGTTTCAGCAAGCCGGTGTCGATCCTCTTTTGGGGTTGGATACGAGCTTCATGCCCTCGCTCTATGCAGCTCGAAACGAACTGCAAACCTTCGAACGCGCCATTCCAAAGGCTGTAAAGAAAATTGAACGTCTTTCGTCTACGTCAGACTGTCGCCCCTTTGATACGGCGTCTGTAAGCGACAGTCCTTATGTAGTATGGACTGAAAAACTCGTTCCAGTTTCTAGGGAGGGAGATCGTTCCACCACAACATTGCCCTCTACTCAGGGCTTTCAGCGCCTTCTGTGGGGGCACAAGGTGCGTTTGGCGAATGCTGTGAATTTGCCTAGATCTCCAGAGCCCGAGAAGCTCCTTGCGGGTTCTCTTAAGTGGACTGCACTCTCACGTTACCTGCCCAATTTGGTTCTATTGCGTTTATTCAATGGGGCGCCGCTTAAGGAAAATCTGACTTTGGCAGATTTGGGTGTTCGGGAAAATTCCATAGAATTTGGTTTCTCCAAACTAAAGGGCGCTCCGGCTTGGGAAAAAATACTAGCCGAATCTAGGCAGGCATTTTCAGTGATGCTTGAGGATTTCCAATCGAACAACGCATCCCTTTTTCCTGAAGCGACAGCCTTAGGGGAAAACAAGGTTAGAGAACTCTTCAGAAGTCGTTACCGGGACGAGCTTTACCTGGCTGCAAAAGAAATGCGGCGGTGGGGTGAAGAGTTTGAATTGCTGACCAACGGCAATACTTCTGAGCAACGTTATCAGGCCATTCAAGCAGCGCCAGTAGGGGAACTCTGTACTTTATTTCAGCTCTCTCCACAGTACTGCAATTCGGCCCTAGAGCGCGGCTTGCAAATGAGTTTAATGCGGGACCTCTTTCCCAAGATAAAAGAAAACTACTTCCGCCGGCATCCCGGTTTAAACAAGCACGTTTCGTTTACTCCTCAAATGTTTCAGGAGGAGTTGGTGATGCACAAAGGCGTGATTGGTGGAGATGCGCCAGTGCCTGGACTAACTTCTGAGGAGATTCAAAGGTACAAAACGTACCTGGGATACATTCCAGAAGAACAATACCGAGCTTGGGCTTACAGAATTAGTTCTTTGCAAAAAGTTTATGAGCACACTCAAAACACTTTGGAACGTCGCCGAAGCACGCTTCAATCAATGCGTTCAATGCTACTTCATCTATTTCCCCCCTTGAGAATGGAGCTTGCTAAGCCGGGAAGTAAGAATGCTGAACCAGTTTGGAAGTGGTTTCAGGGCAATGCAGAGCAGCTTAATGTCGTCATGGAAGCTTATGCCGAAGAGGCTGCTGATTTAATCAACGAGTTGCAGGGATTAGAGAGTGAAAAAGAAGTTCTTGATTTTACTCTGCCCATTTTGCCGCTGGTGGATCAAACACTACGATTTTTTCCGGAAAATAAAGCGTCCGTCTGTTCGGAGTATGCTGCGAGAAATTTCTGGAAAAATGCGGAATCGGGATCCTTGGCCGCCGTGGAATTTGCCGGTGCCGCTGCAATGGGGCTGGGACCCGTTGGCGTGGCTGTTGGCGCAGGTGTGTTTGCAGTAGCGCTCACTGTGGATTACATGCGGTTGCAGCAGCAGAGTGCCGAGCTAGCGCGCAATAAGGCCCACGAGCTTGCAAGTTGGAGTCAGGTGAGTCTAGCAACTTCGAGTGAGGCAACAGCGTTGGTGGAGGGGTTGGATCGTGCATATAGTGCCGATGCAGCAGCGTTCTACCTTCGTGCTGGGCTGACGGCTTCGTTTGTTGGTGCTGCTGCCATTAAGAATCTTGGCCTTTTTGGGCGCATACCTGGAGCTCTCGCACAGGGGAACGAAGCGTATATCGCCGGAGTTCGGGCTGGTGTGGGTTTGCCGTCAATGCCGGCCGAAGGGGCGTGGAAGTACTGGTCTCGATTTGCAGGGCGTGTCACTCGGGTTGCCTTAAAGAGAGATGGAAAGGCTTGGAATCGACTCCTTCGTCCTCTAGTCCGCCAAGGTTTTATTTCTTCGACGTGGCCCCATATGACATTGGCAGAACGCTGGGCCGATCCACTTTTGACTAGTAACCGCTGGTGGATTGCTAAGCCCTTAGTAAATCGGACTTGGGGTGTTGCCCGTTGGGGGGTGGATGTTTTGTACGATATGCCCGCGAGCTTTTTAGGGCGCTCGTTTGGTCCTGGAGTGATTGGCGCGGCAGCGACTTCGTCGCGGGATGTGATGATTTTAGCGTCGGTGGTCGGTTTTTTTAATAAGACCTGGCATACAAACTGGAATGAATTGGCTTGGGAAGATTTGCAGGATAACGCCAAGCTTTACGAGCCATTGCTACTCAGAGTTCTCAACGGAGAGCTTAGTCCTGACGCTTTAAGTGCGTTGGTATATGCCGACCAAGAGTATCGCAAGATTTGGGAGGGAGCTTTGCGCAAGATTCCAGTTACCGACGACTATGCTTCCAAAGTGCTAGAGCTAAGAAATCTCGCTGAAGCGGATCTTAATCGCGCTGGGGATAACGAGAAGTACTCGTATCCCCAGCGTCAGGCGATTAAGGAGCTGGATGTATTGTTGAGGGCAATTGAGTCTTCTCAAGGCGATTTTAATATGCGAGATATCCGCCGCGGCCCCCCGGTGATCTCGGATAGGTCGGACTAGGGATGCTAGGGCCCTGGGGCTGTCTTGGTGCTGGAGTGGGCACGCCGTAATCCCTTAACTCGCGGCACGAGTAATATTCTGAATCGGACTTTACGTACACATACCCAGTAGCCATGTAAGTCACTGTCGAATCGAAGTAGCAAAAATTGTATGGAACCGTTGCATCGAATGCCCGGTTCGCTTTAGGCCCCCTGTAGTCGCCCGAGCAACGGCCGCTGTTTCTCGCATTGGAGGTTGTGACAGTTGTTTCGCAGCATTTTTGTGCCGCTTGTATGAAGCGAGCCAGAGCGTCGGCTTCACACTTTCTCATGGCGTCGTCCTTAGTTCGGCCCATGCCAGTACCATAGAAATTGCCGCTACTAACGTTTACCCATTCGTACCTTGCGAATAGTGAGATGGAAAAGAGGTGAAAGAAAAGAACAACGAGACGCGTGCTTGGATACACGCTAAACATACGCTTCATCAAACGATCCCCCTAAAAGCGGTTTGTTTTGCTTGTTAAGAGTTAGGTTAGAAGAAGAATGTGAAGGAAAAATGAAGGTGGCGGACTAGATTGTGTTGAACCCTTTCTTGTTTACACTAAGTATGCAATTCTACGGGGGAAATTAAGGCGAAAAAAAAGATCTAAAGATCAATTGTGAAGTGGGTCAGCTAAAGAAAAAAGCCCCCTAAGGCCTCTGCGGACTTCCGCTTAAAAGCGGGCAATCAGGACGCTGGCTTGCCCGAGTTCTTTTTCAAAAAACTCGGGCCAGCGGTAGTAAATTTCGGGACCTATTTGCTGAGTGCTTTTTCGCGTAGAGCTGCTTGGTATTTGTTTAGCAATTCCGTTACGACGTTCGGCGTGCCGTATTCCTCTTTGCTAAGACCAATGAGTTGGTTTCCCACTTGGGTGCCATTGGGCACTGGCGCGAGCTGCTTTTGAGAGAGAATTCGTTCTATATTCGCCTTGGCTTCAGTGACGCGTTTTTTCTCGGTGACTTGTTTTTTCCAAGCGTCTAGTTCTTCGTTGGCCATTACGATTTCTGCCACAGAGTAAAATCCGGAAAATGGCAGTTTCACATTGGCTTCAAGTTTTCCTAGGCGGTAGCCTGAAATGTGTGGGTCGAGTAGAAGGGTTTTAGTTTTTCCAAAGTAATAGGCGCGCTCAATGGTGGATTTAGGATCGCAGCCGATGACTACCTGGACCTGTGGAAAATCCTCGGCAAGTTTTTCGTTTTGTCGGTGAGAGAGTTGCGACAATACTACTATCCAGTCGGCCTTACCTTGAATCTCTTTCAGGGAATCAGACAGTACTTTCTCGGGGGCGCCAGCGGACCATTGTGGGCCCTTTCCCTTGGGGCTGACCGCCAAGACCGCTACTTTAAATCCGTTAAAGTCTGCAATGTAGTGAGAATCGAAAAGGAGCTTTCCTTCTTTGTCCTTTAGACTCGAGTTTACAAAGGCAAAGCGTGCTTTTTTCTTTGCCTCTTTCAGGAAGTCGACGCCTAGTGCGAGGTCCCACGGACCTGGCGATAACACTTGAAGCGTGTTTTCGTTCAGCATCTCAACCATGGCAAGGGCCTTATCTCGGTAAGTGTCTACCGGCGCAGTAAGCTTTTCTGGGGCAAACGAGTTGCCAGCCTCTACGAAAAGAGTGTGTGGTGCTTGTTCTCGAATTTGCTTTACGGCGTTAAACTCTCGGTCAATACCGCCGTAGGGCGTTGTGTGGCATCCACAGGGTTCGGTAACTCCGCCTCGGCCTCCTTGGTAGAGCAGGGTGAATGCGCCAGAGAATGGCCCAGAAGGCGCCTTTGGAGGTGTGCTAATACACGCCGCTAATAGAGAAGTTGCTAACGCACTGGTAAAGCCAAAACGAAGTACTTGCATACGCCTATTTCACCTAAAAAAAGGGCCCCACGCTACTTATGCGTGGGGCCCTCTGATTTTTTTTGGACTAGAGCCTTTTGCCCTCTCGGGCAAGTGATTGCTTAGTTTGCTGCTGCTGGAGCGGCATTATTAAGAATGCAACCTTCCAGCTGAGCGCCCATGGCTCGGCCCAATCGAGAGGCATTTTCGAGGCCTTTAACGATTGCGTCCATGGTTTGGAACCCTGCAAACTCACCAGTTTTGCGAATCATGGATAGCATAAACTCTTTGCTCACTGTCCCGTAAACCGAAAGGATTCGGGCAAGAGCACCTGTGAACTGAGTGAAGCAATTTGTTTTGCTAACACAGCTCAACTCTCTTGCTTCACCAACGAGCGAAGCGTAAGTCGACATAATCTCTTCGGCTTGACGAGCAGTAAGGTCCGACTTTCCGCCTCTGGCCAGTTCGAGTTTGCTAACTAGTTCTTGGCAGCTTTTATCCGCGCCCGTGGGGCATACGAAGCTGCCAGTAATGGCTTGAGCAACTGGGGCAATATTTACCCGTTTAGCTGGAGCCGAAAGAGCTGCCATCATGGAAGCTTGGTTAGCTGAGGAAAGATTACCCAAGGCAGCGACGACTTGATCCGCCGACATGTTTGCTGCTTTGCCTTCAAGCGCTTCCCAATTTGTGACGTTGAATGTTCCTTTTGCTTGAAGTGCGGTCACGATTTTTCTTGCGCTTGCGAAATAGGCGCCTACTTCTGGGCCTGCTGCACTCGTGAGCGCTGCTTGATTGGTGATCACTCCGCCAGACTCAACAATAGCCTGAACCGCTTTAACAACATTCGCCCCTGGTCCAGCAGCCATGCTGGCAGAAGCTACTACTGCAAATAAAACTCCGATAATACTACGCACAACCTAGTCCTTTCATTTTTGCGGGAAGTTTTCTCTCCCCGCTCGGCCTGATCGAATAGCTCAACCAGGTACCTGTATTGAGGCCATATCGCACAGTTCAGGCAAGGTAATCAATAGAAATTTTTTTTAAATTCCCAATTGCTACACCCGGTGACAGATTGCGCCCTCACCGAGCCCTGCGGCCAGTATTGTCATACCTAAAAAGTGCCCGGAATGAGAGTGTTTTGTTTGACTCTAAGCATCATTTACAGTACATTGCGTCATTCCTTTTTGGTTGGCTTTTGGGGGTTGTTAATGCGTTTAGTTTCCTTGCGGAAAACTATCTCTTTTTACCTCATTCTTGTAATCGCCGTTCCGCCCCAAGTTTGGGCGCAAGCAGCCTCATCAGCTAGTCCAGTTCCAACTTCTCCTTCCCAATTGCCCTCAGCCCCTATTTCGGCTCCTCAAACCACCCGCGATCAAGCTCGCTGGGCTGGTCATAAGGCAGCTCGGCTTGCCGATGCCATTTTGCGTACCCGAGCTCCGCACCTGATTAAATTGAAAAAAGTCGATTATTTCACAGCTTTAGCTCCCTATAGCCAGTGCAAGGTAGACAGTGAATTGGTAAAGAAGACTTCCGTTGAACTCATCGAAGCGCTCGACGCCGGTCTCTCTGAAATGCAGAAGAGTCTGCTCGCTCTATTCCAGCTCAAGGGCGAAACCCTCGTTAACCTAATGAAGGTAGAGCCTGAGACAGGGCTGCAGCCTCCTATTGGAGATAGTCTCGATGCGGCCTGCATGCCCACGCCGCTAGACAAGATCTTTGCAGACCCTACCCAAGTAACAGGAGCAAAGAACACGCCCGAAAAAATCGACGCGTCAGTCGAGATTGCTGCAAGCATCGCCCAGACCGAGGAAATGGGGCTTGCGTTCTTTGAGCCATTTTTCGTGGAGCTCAGCCGTAAGCGCGATGACTCCTTGCCTCTAACCAATGCAGAAGTCAGTCGATGGATGGCCTGGCTTAAGATGATTTTAGATTTTCGTGCGTTGCTTGCCAGCCAAATGAATGTCGAAACCAAGCCGCCAGAGTTTGTAATTCCCAAGGGGCCTGATGCTGGCCCAGCTCAGCGTGTCGCCATTAACGATAAGCGCGTGATGCAAGACCGCGCAGGCGAATTGCTTTTAGCCAATCAGATGATGTCGGCTACCCAGCTGCCTGCTTTACTGCCCCACTTTGTTGAGTGTTCTGCGAAAAAGAAAGAGTGCGGAGTAGAGGCGAACGGAGATTTCGGGAACGCTCTTTGCTTTTGTGCTGGAAGCGAGCCCACTAAAGGCAAACTCGAAGAAAAGATTCTTAAAGGAGTTGCCGCTAAGCTCGGCCCTGAAGGCAAGTACGCCAAGGTAGAGCATGGAGCCTATTTAAATGCAGAACGCTTGCTCGCAATTCAGTCGCTCATTATGGAGCTTGCATCGATATCGAGTCTTTTGCCTGCGGCAGCTAAGCCCGCAAACTTAGTCGATTTGCTTCCCCAAGCTTGCCAGGCATCGGATGATCTCAGCGAGCACGTAAAGATTTTTAAGGAATTTTCCTCGCACCAATTTCGTGAATGGTGGTTACAGCGTTTGCAGGCCGCAAGCCAAGAGTATGAAGCGGCAGTTCGAGTTGGCGCTAAGGCCGTTGCTACTCCGCAGAACGCTGCCTTTTATAAAAAGGCTCAGAGTTTATTGCGAGAATGGATTGAGACTGTCTATGCCGAGGAAAACCAAAAATTTGCCGAACAAAAAGCAGAGGCCGAGAAGGCGGGGCAGGTTGTTACCGATGAGGCGCCCCCTTTAGTTCTTAAAACCATTCAGATGGTCGATGCGTTTCCTTTTGCGGATCGTCTTTTAGATGGCGGTGATCGGGCCTCAGGCGCTGAAACCTTTGCTGAGACTTTTGGTCGTTTAATTTCCGTTTGGGGTGCGTTGGTTCCATGGGAGTTTGAAAAGCTTTCGTTTGAGTCTTTCGAAAAACGCGACGCCTTAGTTCAAGAGATGGTTCGACAGGCCTATGAGTCTTCTCTTCTGAATGCCCTTCAAGGTTATGGCTATGCCTTGTTTTCCTACGATGAAACTGTCTTGGGGCGTGCTTCGCAAGTTTGGGAATCCCAAATTCGAGCAAAGTGGCAAACGCTTTTGTCCTCTCACCATCCGGATGCTCCAGTGGCCCAGGAGCTCGATAAAATTGCAGTGGACGTAACTAAGGACCTTTTGTCCTCACCCGCCTTTGCGGAAAAGTACAACCCAGAGAAAATGACGGATGAGGCCTTGCGTAGCTATGTGCGCCTAGTGGGGCCGCATGCTGCTGAAGCTTTTATTGCTAATCAAGTAGAAGAGTTCATGGGCACCCACGTTGGCGGGCTCTCGGCTGTTGCCGATGTTCTGCCTGCCGGAGCTTGGAATCCGGAGAATTATTTCTATAAAAACTCAAAAATTAAAGACGTAAGCGAAGCTCCTGCCGCCTTCCAGATAGAAAACGGAAGCGGGCACGATAAGCGTTGGTACGAACTATTTGTGTCTACTCTGCATCCTGAGCAACCTGGGGACTATGAAAACCTGAAATCGGGTTTGAAAATCATGGCCGCTGAGAGTTTGCCGGCACTCAAACGCCGATTGACTCGACTCTTTCTCAAAATGGACTCCAAGCAGGATCCCAAACAAGCTGCGTGGGTGCTTTCTCACTTTTCGGATTTTTCTTCATTAGCGAAAGGCAGCAACCCTCAGGCCAAAGCCGTGGCTTTGCTTGAAGCTCTGGGCGAAATGGAAAAGCAGGGCAATGCAAAATCCCTTGCCCTTGTGGAATCGGCAGAAGACCACGCTAGCGAAGTGGTAGGCCGGTATTTTCAGGGGGGCGCAAACATTGGCGCCATTGCGAATATTGTTCTGAAAAAGTTTGTAGAAACGCTTGAAGCCAAAGACAGCCGAGACCGCGGGTTTGTACAGGCGCAGCGCAAAGCGGCCTATTCGAAGGTGTTGGCTTGGTTGGGTGATACGGCAAATCGTCGGGCTTTCTTTGAGGCGCGGACGCGTTTAGCTACAAGTATTTTTGACTATCACTTGCGCACATTGCTTGAGCTGCGCAATGCCTCGAATGCAAGAGACACAGATGCGCTCTTACAGGATCGGCTAGAGGGCTTGCGAGATCAGCAGATACTTATTCCTGGTCTTGATCTTACTAACGCGAGTGCTCAGTTAGTGGGCGCTTATGAACGTGCTCAAAGACTTCTTAAAGCAGGGGAAGTGAGAAACGAAGCTGCTGTACTTTGGCAAAAAACGCTTGATGAGGAAAATCTCGAGCGTAAGCGTTTTGATAAGTTTTGTTCAGCAGATTTTGCGCGTTGTGAAACTTGGTTCAAAAATGCGAGCAAGCTCTTTGAAGTTCAGAATCTCAGTTCGCTGTATGAGTTGCGGATAAAGAATGCCACGCAGGATCTTTTGAATAATTTTCTGATTCGTTTTGGGAAGAACGGGCCCTTGTATGAGGGAAGTTCTAAGGTCGCAACCAGCGACGAGGTAATGCTCAAACAAGTTACCAATCGCTTATCGCAAAGCTGGGTGGGCTACGCTTCAGACCGTTACGACGATAAAGGAAAAGAAATTCTGGTCCCCGAGTATGAAGCCGTAAAGCCTCGTATTGAATCGCTGCTTAAAGATGTTTCCGAAATGGCCCATAAAGAGGGCTCCGATGAAGCGGCGCTTGCAACAGTGCCATCCCGTCTAGCTCAGATCTCGGAAGAGCTTCAGCTTTTCCCAAAATGGGAAGAGCGACTTCGTGCTCAGTTGAAGCAAGTAAGTGCTGCGATTAGTTCGGGCAAAGTGGAAGAGCTGGTAAAGGCTCAAGGTGCGGCTCGAAGGCTGTTTTACGAAGAAGCTAAAGAATTGTTGGATTATACGCGTGAGTTTTCTGGTCAGACCATTCGCGCTGAGTTGATTCAAGAAGTTGCGCATCTGACTTTGCCTAGCTTCTCTCGTTTTCAGGCGGAAGTTTCCCAGTCCGTGCAGGCTCTGGCTCGTGGTGAAGCCGATGCGATGCATGCTTTGGGTGGTCTCGAAGAGCGCCGATTAGAGCTTCGAGATATTGTTTGGGAGCTTGAGCAAAAAGGTGAAAAGCCTGGCAAAAATGAAGCAGATATTTCGAAAAAATCGTTATTGGTAGAACTTCGCCAGTTAGAGAATCACGAGATTCCAAAGTTGAAACGTCAAATCCACGACGAGCTAATTTTTGGTACCTTGGTGAAGACCTATTTGCCGGATGAAGTGGCAAAGCTTGCGCTTGCCGATAGCACAACTGCCTTATGGGATTCGTTTCTGAAACGGCAGTTTCTTGATTCTTCTGTCGATGGCCGCGGCGAGCCCATGGAATTTCCCATGCGAACAGTGGTGCAGGATCTAAACGCTGTAGCACGAAATCTTGAAACCTCTTTGCAGGTCGATGCGGCCACTGCGAAAAAGTTCACTGAGGCTGTAGGAACTTATTTCGGTGCTTGGTTAGGTGATGCAAATTCAAAAAAGGCGATTAATAAAACCTTTGAGCAGACGTTGGAATTGCAACGCGACTATTTGGTCGAACTAAGCGAGCTTGAAAAAGAAGATCCTGAACTCTACCACTCCTTGTTTTCGGTGTTTTCTAACGCGCCAGAAAGCGAATCTATTGTCAGTTTCTTGGGGTTCTTAAAAGGCAGTCGGTACCTTGGCTTGACTCAAATAGTAGAGCGTTTTCACCGTATTTGGTATGCGGCCAAAGGGACTACACAGGGCTTTTCTGAGTGGCTGAATGAAGCTCAGCATGATGTGAATAAAACTCTGTTTGTTCCCCAAAATGTGAATCTCTTGCTGGTTGTCTTCCGAAAGCGAGTCGAGGATAAACGGGCAGTCGTTCATGCCCTAGAGCGGGGAACGGATTCGCGGGAGTTCGAAAACCTTGAAGCCTTAGTTAGCGGGCAGCGTGTTCAACAGGCTCTGTTGGCTTTGGAATATCAATGGCGACGAGCCAAAGGGAGCTCTGAAGGGTTTGTTTCTTGGGTTGATTCGCTCGATGCAGATTCCGCGAGTGATCCCCAACTGAATGCTCGTTATGCGCCATTAGGTACGAACTTCCCTAGTGGTGAAACGTTTGCTGCTACTGTAGCGGCTAGAGCAGACAATCTCTTGGCGCGCCTTGGCAAGGGAGCTGATAGCTCGGCTAAGGCTCTCCCTATGGAACTCCGCAATGACTACAGTCGGTTTGTGGCTTTGGTCACTGATGTTTTGTACGCGCCAAATTCAGCATTTGCGCCCTATGTGGCAAGTGGCGAGAAGACTCTTTGGGTGACTGTGCCGCCGGTGAGTGGAATTTCGGCCGCTATTCCGTCTGCCGAGGCTATTGCACTAGATGCACAAAAAGGCGGATTCGGAACTCCTGCTGAGGTTCAGTATGCAACAAATAGTCTCTTGCGATTATTGATGCTTCCGAAAATGGACAAAGCGGCACTCTCGCAGTTGTTAAACACGTTTTTGCTGTCTGCTCTGAAAATTGAGATTCCAGATTTCAAGACTGCCCAGGAAAAAGTCGAGTGGGTGAATTCTCTTTCTGCCTCCGCTCGTTCGAGTCTGTTTTCTGGTCTTGAACAGCAGTTGCGAACCAAGATTTTACTGGGCGGCACGGTGCCAGCGCCCCTAGTGGCGGCATTTGAATCGGATTCTGGTACGGCTCGTGTGCTGACGCATCAAGAATGGGTAAATGAGTTTTTCGGTCTTCTGTCGATTTGGAATGAGCTTAAAGATGCATTCGACTTCACTCCTCCCGCCGCGGCTCCTGCTGAGGGCGTGGCAGACAGTGCGCCAGTCCAGGCCCCACCCGTGGAAACGGGCATGGATGCTCTTGCCTTGAGAATTGTTCGGTCATTTCTTGCTAATACGTCTTATCGGCTTCAAGCAGGGGGTTGGGTTGCTGGCGGCAGCAACGGAGCGTCTTTGGATCGGAACGAATCTGTAAACGTTTTTCGAGCTCTCTTTCAAACGGATCGAGCTCGGGCCTTTGAGTTGGTCGAAGACATTAGCCGTATTTCAGTGAAAGAGGCGGCTCGTCAGAGTTATCAGGCGAATATTCAAGCGATTCAGTCCTTAGCACAAAGTGCGCAGCTTGGGCTTGACCAAGCGGCACCAAGTCTTCAAGCCGAGCTCCCTTTCTCAGGTCTATTCTTTCCCGCAGCCGAGCCAAGTTCTCCCACAGTGCTTGAAGCCGCTGTCGACATGTATTTGAAGCACTTTAGTTTTCGAGGTCTTCAGACGTATGGCCAGGATGCCTTTGTCACCGCCGCTTGGGCGGGAAGGTATTATTCGGCTTTGAGTTTTGGGGCGGATCCCATGGGGGCTTCCTTTGAAGCCTATGTTCCAAAGTGGACGTTAGGCGTTGCAAGCCAGGAGCAAAGTCGTTTCGAGGAATGGGTAAATCGGATCGCTGCTCATCCAGAAGCCGAGCAAGTTTATGCGAAACTGAAGGCCACCGAAGACAAACAGCTGAGCAAGCATATTTGGTCGAATCACAAAACACTCTCAGACTTTGTGAAGAGTTCCGGTATGCAGCAGGTTAAGGGCCTGATGGCTGTGGCTGATACAAACTCCCGATTCAAAGACCATCAGGAGACTTATCCCCACTTTGTGATGCTTCTGGATTGGAACCTTAACGAGCACGCTGCACCCTATCAACCCAGAGCGGCTACTGTTTTGCCTTTCGAAGATGCAATTCAAGCTCGCTTCATGGGTGAGTTGGTGGACCTCTTGGGAATTGATACTAAGTCGTTCGTTGGTTGGGAGACTCTGCTCAAGCGCCGAGGCACACCTCAGCAATTTGCTGCGATTGCGCGCGGTAAGAAAAATATTTTAGTCGGAGTCAATGAATGGCGGTTTCTTAGCACCGGAGTGGAGTCAGACTGGGTAGGTAAGAACTTGGTTGGAAATCGTGTTTACGATTACAAACCCATTCCTGTGGTTTCCGAATCCGAGCGAGGGCTCTTGCAATTTCAGACCGAAGGGCAGAGCACCGTCGGGAATTTTGCTCGCTACGTTGAAAGCAAGAAGTCGGTCGAGGTCGAGGCGTTCAATCGCATTCATGAGTCTCCGAGCGACCTTCTCAATAAGGGTGTAAAACTTTTTGAATCTGAGCAGCGTCGCCCGCTTTATCAGAATCTCATCTCCTTGCAGGGGCAAATGCATGGTGAGCGAGATGTTCAAGAAGCTAAAGCGCGGATTTCTCCCAAGTATGATCGTGCTGCGGCAAAGGCTTCGAAAGAGCGCAATCGAGCTAGTGAAGTCGGAGCGTTCGGTCATGGCCTTACAATCGATGAAGACAAGGCAAAGCTCGTAGCCCAACGGCTAAAGTTATCGGGCGTGTTCCCTGTGCCGACGGTGGCTGAAATCCAGTCGCTTGCTGCTGCGCGCGAGAAGCTTGTTGATTTCAGAAAACGCCTGAGTGAGGTGACTACTGCCCAAGATTCCGCAGCGCTGCTTCGCGCCTACGTTCAAGAGCTCGATCCAAAAGCAGGCAAGCAGCGGGTGGACGCAATTGTAAAGTCAGCTCAAGGTACTTTTGGTGAAGCACGAGACCGAGCGCTTTATCTGGCGATGGAGTTTACTCACGCTCGGGTGTTTGGCGGCAAGTCGGCGGAAGACGTCCAGCGTACCAGCAAGATCCTCTCCCAGACGGATCGAGTGTACGTCGAGGAAATGCAAAAGTTCGAAGTGCAAAGTGCCCTTGCCATTGTGGTGAGCAATAATCAGAGCTTTCTAGAAAAGCTGTGCAATCCAGTTACTGCTGCGAAGCTTGAGGCCGTTAAAACCAACGAGGATTTGGACGAAGTAGAGACTTTGCTCAAAGACACCTCGATTGCGTACAGCACAGGGCTGCATAAGTATCTCTACTTCGACAGTGGATTTGTGCAAGACGGCGAGGGAAGTGAAACTCGGCGGCGTGTGAATAGCATAGTTCACAAGATGTCGACTTACCGAAAGACCTTAAATGGTATCGGCACGACAATGAACTACGCGCTCGGTGCCGGTTTATTCCTAACGATTTTCGGAAAGCAGATTCCCGGAGTGTCCACTTTTGGTCGCTTGGCGATGCGCAGTAGCTTTGGTCGTTACGGAATGATGGCCGCTTCAGGTTTGATTCTCGGCTACTTCGCGTTGGATGTGGGCGAAGATCTGTTTGGTCTTGAGCGTCTGTTCTCGGGCGATGAGTTGGAGATGCTCCGCAAGGTAGCTGAAACTCAATTTAGGGGCCATCTGCCCTTGCGTAGGGACAAGCACGTTGCTCAGTTGGACGATGCTCGCGTTGCGGGCAAAGTAGATGCCCACACTGTAATGCCTATGATTCGCGGTGCAGGACATGCCTGGATGGCCGCAATGACCTTGTCGATGCTTGCTCCTGCGGCCCGAGCCGCAGTCGGGGGTATTAGAGGGGCGTTCCAAGCCGTGTCGCGTATGGTTTTAAATCGCGAGTTGCCTCTTGCTTACCAATACAACGCCAAAGCTCCCTGGTGGGCGCGTCGTATGTTGGTTTCGTCTTATGGGAAGATGGGATTGGAACAGAAACTCAGCCACGAAGCACGGGTGCTGGGCTTAGATCCGAAACAGGTTTTGGCTATGCCAGAAGCAGAAGCTCATTTGCTGATGGAAGAAGCCCAGTTTCAAAAAGCTCTTTCACAGACGGCGGGACAACGCGGTGCTGCCGTGCGCGGTGCGCCTGAAATGGCAAAAGCGATTTTCCCGTCCGAACGAGCGGCTGAGAATATGCGCCAAGGTATTGATGCTGAAATTCGGGCTATTGCCTCGCAGAACTACGTGCACCCAGTGACCGGTCAGCGGTTGGCACTTCCGAAGTTGGGCAATTCAGACCGTTTTAAATTGATGGCTCAGGAAATGTTAGACGCCCAAGACCAGGCCGTGGATCGGATTAAATTCCTTAAGCAACTTCAGACAAAGCTTAAAGGGCCTCAGGCGCACTATACGGTGTCCGACATGAGTCGGTGGTTGGTTAATGGGGGAAATGCCTATTACACGAATACCCCACTTTGGAAGTCTTTGGCCGGAGTATCGTTCTTGCCAAGTGAAACAGCCCGTTTGGTGGCCAGTTTGCAAAGGACGGCAACGGCTCGGCAAGCAGCAGAGAAAATGGTTTCCATTCGGTGGTTACTCCGGTGGAGAAATTCGCCTACCGGAATGCGCGTGTTTCGGGATGTGGCAGAAGAATTTGGTATTAAGCCATTGGATCTACTCAATGCCACCTACCAAAAGAACAACGAGTATGCCTCGTTGTTCGAGGAACACCTCAGTGAAAAACTCATGGGGCGCATCGGTATTTTGGAAAAAGAGTCTGGTCCGCGTGAACAGCTAAAGCGTTCAGCGCAGGAGTTGCTCAGTGCCTTGCAAGTAGGCGGCTTTTCTCCCAACGAGAAGCTTTTCAGTCTCTTAGCTGAAACTTCGACCGTTACTTCCGATCGGGCGCTAGTGCGCCATTGTATGACGGATGCGACGGCTCAATCGGCTCTATTTGAAAGGGGCCAACGCAATCTTTCAAAACGAGGCGCGAACGAAGAAGCGGCAGGATTTGAAACCGAATCATTTGGGGAAGCTATTGCGAGCCCTGAAGTGGCTTTGGCTGATGAAGTGCTGGTTGAGGGACCGTCTTTTGTGCCGTCTGCTGAGGGAATTATTCTTTCTAAAGACTTAAAAACGGAAGATAAAATCTTAGATTATATTGAGCAGGTTCTAACCGAGAAACGGGCTAGTGCAGGGCAGGCTCTCCGATTTAGCCCCGAATCTCGTAAGTGGCTTTTGGCTCGCGTTGAAGCCGCGGATGCGAACGTTGCAAGTGGTGTGAAGTACTTCGGTCTTTTAGACAGAAGACTTTCTTCGGCCGATATAGAGGGCTTGATTCGAACGCTTAAGAGCCGGGGGCAAATGACTCCGGTACAAGAAGAGATGTATCGAAATACCATGGCCTACCTAGCTGCGCTGGAAATGTACGGAGAAAATGCGGCGCAGGTTGACGTCTTCGCTCGTTTTGCCATCGAGGCCATGAAGGGTGTGAATACCGATCGACCGTTGGTGTTAGCAACGAAAGCCTTTGACGCCTTATACGGATCGGCACCGTTGGCTGACGGAAAGAGTTTAGAGGTGGCAATCTCTAAGCTTCGTGCGCTCACTGCAGATGTAGGCGTAGAGCCCATTCTTCAGGATGTTGCACAAGAACGGCTTAGCAGAATGGGAAAAGTTTTGGCTGAGCTTT
This sequence comes from uncultured Pseudobdellovibrionaceae bacterium, assembly GCA_964616705.1. Classification (GTDB taxonomy): domain Bacteria; phylum Bdellovibrionota; class FAC87; order UBA2466; family UBA2466; genus JAIEOG01. The sequence goes on along the minus strand of CAZTRP010000010.1, from coordinate 78,026 downwards.
CAAAGAAGACTGCTGAAAATTCCGGTTTAAATCATAAGCGCGCATTTGCACGTCTGGCAGAACTTCGTAAACTCCATAGCCAGCTCAGTCAGGTGCGAGACTTTGATTCGGCTCTTAGTGCAGCAGCTACCTTTGGTAAGAAGCCGTTTGCCGGTTCCGATGTGGTTTTGGCCCGTCAGTTAAATGCGGGGGCAAATGTGGCCCCTGAGCTGCGCTCGACGGTAGACAAGATCTTGGAGCGAGCAGTCAGTAGCGAAAGTTTAGTCGGTCTGCGCATGCAGCTTGAGCGTGAGGGCGGAAAGGCTTGGAGCAAAGATATAGCAGAGAGCTTCCGCTATGCTTTGGCCTATACCCGAGCAGTGGAAGTGGCAAAGGCCGAGGTGGCTCATTCTGGAGCGCAGCAAATCAACAAAGCACGTGTGCAGTGGGTGAGCGATCTGTACCTGAAGCTCTTCGAGGTTGTTGGCGTCGATATGGGAGTGGCCAATCAGGTTGCAACCCGACTCTTTCAGAAGAATTCTTTGCGCGGCGTGAAAGCGTATCAGCAGCTTTTGGGATTGGATGCTCGTGTTGATTTGAAAGCTATCGAGGCACGTATTTCACTGCTCAAGGGCAAGTTCTCTGAGTTGAAAGGCTTACCGACGTTCGCTTCATTTGAAGCGGATGCTGAGTTAGCAATGAGCCGTCTTGAAGCGGCGCAGAGTGCATTGAAGTTTGAAAGCGGTTCGGATCTTGGTTTTAGCAGCGCTTGGAATGCTTTTGTGCAAAGCGAGGAGGCGAAAGCCACGGGCTTGGCCGAGCTTTTAGCTCGGGGCACAGAAACCGCGACTACCGAAGAAATTCAGCGAGCATTGCAAGAACTTCGCTTAAAAGTACTCAGCGAAATCGCCTCGGAAAAGCTCCCTGTTTCGGCCTGGGACAGTTTGAGTCGCGGGTCTGAATTACTGAGATCGCGGCTGTTGCTGAAGTTCATGGAAGCAGACCGGGTGGTTGGGCAGCAAGAACTTGAGGCTATCGCCAAGGCGTTGTACGGATTTAATCGCCCGGTACAGCACGCGTTGAATCAAAACGAGGCGGCTGCTTTTCTCTCTGAGTTTTTTACTCAAAAGGGCGTTCGGGTAGAGCCTGGGGCGTTGAAAAGACTACAGAACGTGCAGGAGCTTAGTAAAAAAATTAGCTCCGGCGAAGTACAGGCAGGAAAGCTTTGGGTTCCGGTTAATGCAGCATTTGACACTCTAAGAGCAGCTGCGAGTATTGAGATGAACTTTGAGCGCGAAATCATCAAATCAACTGACTCTTTGATGTTACCTTGGGAACTTCTAACTCAAGAGCCGCTCTTGAATAATCTTCAAGCCTTCCAATTCGCGACTGCCTCTCAAGAAGGGGCTCAGGGAGGACGCATTTTACACGTGCTTTTGAGTGAAACTCCAAACCCAGAGGTTGAGGAGGCCGTAATGAAGCTGCTTCGAAAAACGGTCGAACAACACCGTGCTAGTTTGGTGCTCGAAAACAATGCCCGACGTCTGCGGGGTGAGCGTCCTGTGGAGACTTTGAGTCAGGTCGATGAAATGTACCGATCCCTAATGGACCGCAAGAGATGGGCAGAGGCACAAGAGGAAACTGCGCAGACGATCATTTTAGAGCGGGCAGAAGGACGTCTCGGGCGTGCGATTTATGGAGATAAGTATCGAGGCGAGTTCGGTTCGTTTGAACGACCAGAAGCTGGCTCTGAGTTGGACCTTTTCGGGGGGCAATTCCCAATGGGGCCAGAGGCCCAGCCGGGCCTGTAGTACTGGCCCCTGTTGTAGGGCTAGGGAGCTGGGCTATTTACGCAAGCCCAGATAGTCATTGTGCGTCGCAATGAACATCTGGAGTGCTGTAGTAACCAGCTGGTCGACAGGAATTTTAGTGTTCGACTCCATGGTTTTTAGGTCGCGCACAATGTGGGCGCTCAAACGGACCTGGAGGGGGGTTGGCACTAACTCTTCTGGCTTATAAGTTTTTTGCATCACCGAATCATGATAATCTTTAGTCGCTTTCGGTCAAGAGATTGGTGGCTTTTCAAATGCTCGATCGGCTTATTGGAATATTTCGGCTTCTTTTTCGCACCGCTTCCATCACGATCGCCGTAGGTTTGCTCCTGGCGACGGGTTTTACCGCGGTTTTTCTGTTTAACATTTATCAAAGCCTTCCCGAGGTTTCCTCGCTTAAGGACTTTAAGCACCCGGTCGCCACTCAAGTTTTTTCAGATGATGGCCAAAAGATCGGCGAGTTTACCAACGAGCGCCGCTACCAGGTTCGGTTCGAAGCCATCCCTCGGCACGTTACTCTGGCCTTTGTTGCTGCCGAAGACTCCAATTTTTATAAGCATGGCGGAATCGATTTTAACGGCATTATGCGTGCAGTGCTGTCGAATTTGCTGCGTGGTCGTTACGCCCAAGGCGGAAGCACGATCACCCAGCAGGTAGCACGAAGCATTTTGCTGGTTTCTCGAAAAAAAGAAATCACTCGTAAGGTTCGCGAGATTATTCTTGCTCGTCGAATGGAAGCGGAGCTTTCGAAGTCTGAAATCCTCAGTCTGTATCTGAACGAAATCTACTTGGGACATGGAGCCTTTGGAATTGGGGCGGCGGCTGCCAATTATTTCCATAAGAAAGTGGAAGACCTCACTATCGCAGAAGCGGCAATGTTGGCCGGACTCCCCCAGCGCCCCAACGAGTGGAACCCGTTCCGGAACCCGCACCTGGCAAAAAACCGTCAGGGCTATGTGCTAAAGCGCATGCTGGACGAGCATTTTATAACGCCTGAAGAGGCCAAGCAGGCAGCGGCAGAGAGTTTGAAGCTTTATGTAGTGGAAGATCTCAACAACACCGCAGCCCCGTTTTTTACTGAATATGTTCGGCAGTACCTCATGAACAAATATGGGTCTGAAAAGGTTTTGACTGAAGGTTGGAAGGTCTACACCTCGGTGAACTTTGAAGCGCAAAAGGCCGCAGAGAAAGCGGTCATTAATGGATTGCACGCGGTCGACAGGCGCTTGGGTTGGCGCGGAGTAACGGCTCACTTGGCAGGCCCCACGGAGATGAAAGAGTTTCTGGCTAAAACCCACGAAGATATTCTGTCTCACCTTACCACTGTCAGAATTCTTCCTGCCGTGGTGGACGGAGAGTTTAGAAAGCTTCTCTACGACCTTGAGCCAATTCAGCAAAAAGGAAGTCCCTATTTTGGAGTTACGCCCCTTAAAGTGGGCGAGATCTACCCTGGCGTGGTCACTGTCGTTGAGGCGGGAGCTTCAGGGCGAGCGCAGCTGCAAATTGGGGAAACAGTCGTCTGGTTGCCTTGGTCTGGTGCCTCTTGGGTGAGTTCTACGGAAGCGCCCAAAAAGAAGATCGAAGACGTGCTGAAGGTAGGCGACGTCGTGCAAGTGAGCGTTGCGAAAATCAACCGAGATCAGGGTTTTATCGAAGTAGCACTCGAGCAAGATCCGGAAATTGAAGGCGCGCTGCTTTCCTTCGATCTGGAATCGGGGCTGGTGCGCTCGATGGTGGGTGGAAAGAATTTTGAACTGAGTAAATTCAACTGTGCGCTTCAGGCGAAGAGACAAGTTGGATCCACCTTTAAGCCAGTAATCTATGCTGCCGCTATGGACAAAGGGTTTTCACCGTCCACCTTGGTTACAGATTCGCCTATTGTCTTTAAATTCGAGGGCGATCTCGACGCAGATAATGCTGGCGAGGATTGGCGTCCGCATAACTATAGCGGGACGTTCGAGGGAGAAATCCCTCTTCGTGTCGCTCTTATCCGTTCCATGAATATTCCGACGGTTAAACTGCTCAACGAAATTACTGTCGATTACGGTATTCAATACGCGCGAAAGCTTGGAATTACGGCGGTATTGCCTCGAGATCTCAGCATTGCACTAGGTTCATGGTCGAGTAGTTTGGAAGAGCTTATGCACGCGTATGCCGTGTTTCCGCGCTTAGGGCGGCCGGTGAATTTGTCGTACATCAAAAAAGTGGTAGATGCGTCGGGGAAGGTATTAGAAGAGCCTTCAGAGCCAGCTCCTCCCGCGAAGGTTGAGGTTGGAATGACCGCGCCTGTTCCTGAGACGGTGATTTCTCCCCAAACCGCTTACGTCATGACCGATATGCTCCGCGCAGTGGTACGTGAAGGAACCGGCCGTGCTGCGGCTTCGGTGGGTGGCCCCGTGGCCGGTAAGACCGGAACATCAAATGACCATCGGGACGCCTGGTTCGTTGGCTACACTCCCGACACTATGACGGGAGTTTGGGTCGGATACATGAAGGACAAGCCTTTGGCGACCACAGAGACGGGCGGAAATGCAGCAGCGCCTATATGGGCCGACTATATGGCTGAGGCCGGCAAGAATGCGATTCGCAAAGAGTTCACAGTGCCTGAGGGCATCGTGTTTGCTTATGTCGACAAGCGTACCGGCCGTTTGGCTGACAACCAAAACCCCAACCGAGTACGGGTGGCGTTTAGAGCAGATACCGTACCCTCTCGCGATGGTTTCGGGCCTACACGAATTGGTGAGCCTGGTTCTCGCGCTACTAGCACGGTAAACGAAGCGACTGGGGCAGGGTCCGTGGTGCCTGGTGTTCCCGCGGAAGGCACTGAATCGCCCGGTGAAACTGAGGATTACCTCCGCCAGGGCTACCAAGAGTAAGCGCACGTCTGGCTTGTGTTCGCCTTCGTCCTCTGTTACAAGATCGGCCACTTACGCGGTCTCAAAAGGAAAGCGGGTATCCCCCGCTTTTTCTTTTAGAGTGCTTGCGAAAAACGAGAGAAGTATTGGAAAGTATTGCGAAAACAGAGGTAGAGCAGAAGCTCCTCTCCCTTTGCTCGGCTCAAGTAGAGCCCCACGGGTATCGCATCGTAGATTTAGACTGCCGAGTGGGCGGGCGCTCCTTGTTGCGGATTTTTATTGAGCGCAGCGGGCAGGGCGAGCAGAGTGCTGCTGTTTGTCTCGACCACTGTGTGGAAGTGAGTCGGTTGTTGGGCGAGTTTTTGGAAACTTTGTCGGACATTCCTGGCAAGTTTGATTTAGAAGTTTCCTCCCCTGGTTTAGACAGGCGTTTGCGTCTGCGGACCGATTTTGAATTGAGCCAAGGGAAGGAAGTTCAACTTAAGCTAGTGGAGCGAGTTGAAGGTGTTGGCGCCGGTTGCCGAGGCACATTGCTTGCGGCAAATGCCGAGAGTATTTCGATCGGCTTACCGGACAAAAGAGAACTGGCGATTGCTTGGAATAATATCAAGCAAGCCAATCGGATTTGGAAAACGGAGTAAAGTCATGGGATCTGAGCTAGCCAGAGTACTGGATCAAGTAGAAAAAGATAAAGGCATCGACCGAGCAGTTTTGGTCGAGGCACTTGAGTCGGCCATGTTAATGGCGGCAAAGAAACGTTTTGGCGCCGAGAAAGAAATTGAAGCCCACTTCAACGAAGACTTGGGAGAAATCGAACTCTTCCAATTTAAGACGGTAGTGGACGATACTGGAAACGACGATACGGAGATTACCTCCGAGCAAGCTAAGAAGCTCGATCCAGATGTCGCAGTAGGGGACAGCATTGGTATTAAACTCGACTCTTCTGAGTTTGGCCGTATTGCCGCTCAAACCGCCAAGCAAGTTATTATTCAAAAAGTTCGCGATGCCGAACGAGATATTATTTACAACGAATTCAATGTTCGAAAAGGCGAAGTAGTCACTGGTACTTGTCGTCGCATTGAAAAAGGGTGCTTGATTGTCGACTTGGGACGCACTGACGCTATCTTGCCGGCTCGTGAGCAGATTCCCGGTGAAAGTTACCGCCCAGGTGATCGCATTCTCGGTTTTTTGATTGATGTCCAGCAAACTCCACGTGGACCTAAAATTGTTCTATCGCGTACCTGCCCGGAACTTTTGATTCAGCTGTTTAAGCAAGAAGTTCCTGAAGTGAACGAGGGAATCGTTCAAATCAAAAGCGCAGCGCGTGAACCAGGAATTCGAGCGAAGATTGCCGTCGTATCTACCGACAGCGACGTGGATCCAGTCGGCGCCTGCGTTGGCGTAAAAGGCTCTCGAGTCCAGAACGTGGTGCAAGAGCTGCGAGGGGAAAAAATCGACATTGTTCCCTGGGACGCTGAAGAGACACGTTTTGTTTGCAATGCCTTGGCACCTGCCGAGGTGACTAAAGTCTTGATCGACGAGCACAACCATTCGATGGAAATTGTGGTGGCAGATAACCAGCTTTCATTGGCTATCGGCCGACGAGGCCAGAATGTGAAGCTGGCATCGATGCTCTCAGGGTGGAAATTAGATATCGTTTCCGAAACCCGAATGCACAAACGTGTCGAAGATTCGAAGAAATTGCTCATGGCCATTGAAGGCATGAATGACACTTTGGCACAAAGCCTTTACCATTACGGTCTGTCTGTGGAGCGTTTGGCTGCCGCAGATTTGAAGCAGCTTGCGGAAGTTCCGGGCTTTAATGCGGAAAAAGCAGCTGAAATTAAAACCAATGCAGCCGCAATGATTGCTTCGGGCAAGTTGGCTGAAATGAAAAAGCAGATCTTGGATGCAGAGAAGGCGGCCATTTTGGCTTCTAAGTCGAACTCAGATGCAGTTTTTGAGCGACTAAAAGCCGAAGTGAAAGCCCATGCAGAAAAAGAGCGAACCTCAGAAGGAGAAGCCGCAGCAGCCGCTGCCCAGGCTAATTCTTCGGAGGAGCCCAAGAGCTAAGTAACCTCGAGAAAAGAGCAGCATAGAATGGCGACGATAAAACTTAAAGTTTACGAGCTCGCTAAAGAGCTGGGCGTAGATGGCCAGCATTTGGTCAGTCAGGTTCAGCGCTTGGGCATCGACATCAAAAACGCCATGAGTGTTCTGGGTACCGAAGAGGTTCGCACGGTTCGGGAGTTTTACCGAAAAAATGCGAAGATTAACGCTTCAGTCGCTTCGGCGGCAGCAGCGCCCGCTACCCCAAAAGGTGTTACTGAAAAGCGCGTTGGGGCGACTGTAATTCGCCGCCGCAAAGGAGCGGAATCTGCCGCACCCCCTCCGCCAGTGGTTGAAGCTCCGATTGAAGTCGAATCACAAGACGTCGATCAATCCCAAGAGTTCTCTGCCGAGGAAGTGGTTTCCGAAGAAGTTGTTTCCGAGTCTCAAGAAGAGACTCTTGCCGCCGAAAACTCGGAAGAGACTTCCGATTCTGTTGCGCCGGCTTCTGAAGAAGTTGCTCAAGGTTCTACGGAGTCTCCTGCTGAGCCTTCTGCTGCCGTCACGGCAAAACCGGCGGAGCCAATCCGTCGTCGTGTTTTTGGCAGTATCATTAAGAAAGTTGCTACCGAACAGCACTTGACCGAACAGGTCGGGCCTAAAATTGAGAAGAAAGAACGCCCGAAACCTGCTCCGAACGCACCAGCAGCGGCTGGCGCGGCCGGTGCGACTGCGGCCGGTGGCACCGACATGCTCCGCCGGGTCAAGGAAGTAGATTTCGCTAGTCCTGAAGCTGCGAAAGAAGCCGGTAAACGCCGTACCGTTCAGGGTAAAGACTCCGTTTTTCGTAGTGCAGATTACCTAAAGCGAGAGCTCATCCACGCGACAAAGAAGAAAAAGAACGTCATTAGCCGTCCGGCAATGCGCACCATGATTACAAAACCAGCAGAGCATAAACGCGTTGTAGAAATGGCCGAGAAAATCACCGTGGCCGAACTTGCAAAAGAGTTTGGTACGAAGGCCACTGCGCTTATTTCCAAGCTTATGGCAATGGGTGTCACTGCGGCTATTAACGATGCCATTGATTTTGAAACGGCCGCGTTGATTGCGCCAGAGTTTAGTTTTGAAGTGAAGCAAAAGATGTTCCGTGAGGAAGATTACGTTCCTCAGCTGGATCTTAGTGAAGGCGATCTAAAACCGCGGCCTCCAGTTGTGACCATTATGGGTCACGTGGATCACGGGAAGACTTCTTTGTTGGACGCTATTCGTAAGTCCAAAGTGGCTGCGGGCGAAGCGGGTGGAATTACCCAGCACGTGGGCGCTTATACAGTTCAAGTTCCTAAGGGAAAAATTACTTTCGTAGATACTCCTGGCCACGAAGCTTTTACTGCTATGCGCGCTCGAGGAGCGAAAGTAACAGATATTGTGGTCGTGGTGGTTTCGGCAGTCGATGGCGTGATGCCTCAGACATTGGAATCAATCAATCACGCCCAGGCTGCTTCGGTGCCGATTATTATTGCTATCAATAAGGTCGATTTGCCCGACGGCAATCCAGATAGAATTAAACAGACCTTGGCCGGACAGGGATTGAACCCTGAAGAGTGGGGTGGGGAAACCATGTACATCCCTGTTTCTGCTAAAACCGGTAAGGGTCTGGATCAGCTCCTAGAAGCCATTTTGCTGCAGTCGGAAATGTTGGAGCTCAAAGCGAACTACGATATTCCAGCGCGCGGTACGGTTATTGAATCTCGCCTGGAGAAGGCCCGCGGCCCCTTGGCTACTGTTTTGGTTCAGCAGGGTCGTTTGAAGGCGGGGGATTTGGTGGTTTGCGGATCGACTTACGGGAAGATTCGCGCCATGCAAGATACGTATGGCAAGAGAGTTGTAGAGGCTCAGCCAGGAGATCCGGTTGAACTTCTTGGACTTCCCGAAGTTCCTACTACCGGAGATGAGTTCTTCGTTGCGCAGGATGAAAAATCGGCTCGAGAGCTTACAACCGCACGTGCGGAGCGTTTAAAAGCGGCGCAGCTTGTTGGCCGCCCCAAGATCACTTTGGAACAAATGCTTTCTGCCGGTCCGGCGGGAGACAAGGAATTGCGCGTTATCCTGAAGGCCGACGTTCAGGGATCTGTTGAGGCTTTAAGGGAAGCGCTTTCGAAAATCCCGACCGATAAAGTACGGTTGCGTGTATTGCATTACGCCACAGGCGGCATCAACGAAAGCGACGTCATGTTGGCCTCGGCTAGCCGCGCGGCAGTGGTTGGTTTCAATATTCGCCCCGACGTTAAGGCGATGAAATTGGCTGAGTCGGAAGGCATTGAAGTCCGAACCTATAATATTATTTATGAGCTTCTGGACGATGTTCGTTCCTTGATGGAAGGCCTGCTCGATAAGCAAGTAAAAGAAAAAGTTATCGGGCGTGCCGAAGTTCGTGAACTATTTGCGGTGCCGAAGCTGGGAACTATTGCGGGAAGTTCCGTTACCGACGGTAAGGTTACTCGCGGCTGTTTCCTTCGTTTGTTGCGCGATAGTCGTGTGATCTACACGGGCAAAGTCAGTAGTTTGCGACGTTTCAAAGACGACGTTAAAGAAGTGTCTCAGGGCTTTGAGTGCGGTATTGGCTTAGAAAACTTCAACGATCTCAAACCAGGCGATCAGTTCGAGGCCTTCGTTAAAGAAGAGTCTCAAGATACCTTGTGAGGGATGTGTAGTGACTAATGCAGGAGCTCACCGAGCGCAGAAAATGGCGTCTATCCTCCGAGGAGAGATTGCGCGTCTGCTCATTTCGGAAGTGTCTGATCCTCGCCTTAAAAACATCGTCATTACTGAAGTAGAGCTCACCAAAGACCTTCGTCAGGCGAAAGTCTTTTATGAAAGTGGCCTTTCGTCGGACGTCAAAGAGGTAAAGCGAGGCTTGAGCAAAGCAGTTCCTTTCTTTCGGCGTCGGATTGGTTCCAATTTGGACTTAAAGTATGTGCCGGAACTTACGTTTGAGTCCGATGAGCACGGAAACAATTTGAATCGAATTCTAGGCGTCTTAAAGCAGGTTCAGGAAACTGGGGTGGGACATGAATGAAATGGTCCTGGTGGTCGACAAGCACGATGGCCCAACCAGTTTTGATATTGTTCGCCAAGTAAAACGCATTTTGGGTGGTGATACCAAGGTCGGCCACGCTGGCAGCCTCGATCCCTTTGCTACGGGAGTGCTGGTAGTTTTGACAGGGCGAGCAACCAAGCTTTCAGATGCCCTGCTTACTGCGGATAAGTCTTATAGAGCCTGGGTTAAGCTGGGCGAGGCCACCGATACTTTGGATCGTACTGGGGAAGTGGAAAAAACCGCACCCGTACCCCTGCTATCAGAAGAAAAGATTCGAGAAGTTTTGGCGGGGCTTCAGGGGGAGTGGATGCAGACACCTCCTATGTACAGCGCTAAAAAGGTGCACGGGGTTCGCCTGTATGAGCTTGCTCGCCAAAATATTCGCGTTCGTCGTCCACCGATTGCGGTGCAGTTGCACCATTTGGAATTGATTTCGTTTGCTGACGGAGTTATCGAATTTGATGTCTCTTGCAGCAAAGGGACGTATATCCGAAGCCTGGCTGAAGAAGTTGGGCAGAGGTTAGGAACGGTCGCGCACCTTAAAGAACTTCGTCGGCTCTCCTGTGGGGAGTTTTCGTTGGCCGAAAGCGCAACCGTTGCCGAACTGGAAAAGAATCTGGCAGATTGGTGTCAGAAAGGTTTCCGAAACTACCGGAAGCTCCTTCAAGCGGAGTGGAAGGGGCCACGAAAGACGAAAGAAAACCCGGCCTTAAGTGCAAGGACCCAGGGTTTGCAAATGGATGCTATCAGTGATAGTACCTGCTTGATTTGAAAATGGTTAAAGAGATCTGAAGAGGTAGGAATTGAGTCTCGAAAAGCAGAAAAAAACGGATGTTATTAGCAGTTTCAGAACGCACGAGCGCGACACTGGGTCGCCTGAAGTGCAGGTGGCGCTGTTGACGGAGCGGATCACGGAGTTGACTCCGCATTTTAAGAACCACAAGAAAGACCACCACTCCCGCCGAGGACTTCTCAAACTAGTCGGATCCCGGCGTCGTATCCTTGACTACTTAAAAAAGACGAATGAAGAGCGCTATACCGCTCTCATTAATCGTCTCAAAATCCGCAAGTAAGTCGCCGTGCGCCAGCCTGTATGGTGGCGCGCTCGCTTAATCACTTACGGCAATTGGAGAAAGAAGAAACTATGAAAGCCATCGAAGTCAGCGTCGACTACGGCGGGCGCACCCTTACGTTACAAACAGGCAAGCTAGCAAAACAAGCTGATGCCGCGGTTCTGGCCACCTACGGAGAAACGGTGGTTTTGGTTACCGTCGTTGCTTCCAAGGAAGTGAAGGAAAACCAAGACTTTTTCCCCCTCACCGTAGACTTTCAAGAAAAGTATTACGCTGCAGGCCGCATTCCGGGAGGCTTTTTCAAGCGAGAAGCGAAACCCTCCGACCGGGCGACTCTATCTGCCCGAATGATCGATCGGCCTTGCCGCCCTTTGTTCCCTGAAGATTTCTTGTGCGAAACCAACGTGGTGGCCACTGTTCTTTCTACAGACGGTGTGAATGAAACCGACTTAGTCGCTTCAATCGCTGCCAGTGCCGCCTTGCACATTTCGGATATTCCGTTCGGTGGACCAGTCGCCACAGCCCGTGTTGGGATTGTAGATGGCGAATTTAAAATTAATATGCCTCCTGCTGAGCAGGGGACAAGCCGTTGCGAACTCTTGGTTTCAGGGGTTCGCTCTGGTGTGTTGATGGTGGAAGGCGCGGCCCGTGAGATTTCCGAAAAGGAAATGATCGATGCCATTGATGCCGCCCATAAGGCGATGCAGCCTATCTTCGATATGCAAGATGAGTTGCGTAAGAAAGTCGGCAAAGAAAAGCGCGAGTATCCCAAGCCAGCCCGCGATAAAGAACTTAAAGAAAAAGTTAAAAAAGAGGCGACACCTAAGCTTGAGAAAGCATTCGCTATTCGCGAAAAGCTAGCGCGTTACGAAGCTCTTGCGAAGGTGAAAAAAGACCTTAAGACTAAGCTAGAAATCAAAGAACCAAAAAGCAAAGAAGATGTCGCTAAGAACGGTCTGATTGGCTTTTATCTCGAAGAAGCCAAAAGTGAGTACGCTCGCGAGTTAACTCTATCGACGAAAAAGCGTATCGATGGACGTTCATACAAAGACATTCGCACTATTCACTGTGAAACTGCGCTTTTGCCTCGCGTGCATGGTTCTGCACTGTTTACCCGTGGTGAGACCCAGGTTTTGGGTACAGTAACTTTAGGTACTTCTGACGATGAGCAGAAAATTGATTCAATCAGTGGCTCGTATCAAAAGACCTTCATGCTCCATTACAACTTCCCTCCTTACTCGGTAGGGGAAGCACGTCCACTACGTCCACCCGGGCGTCGTGAGATTGGGCATGGTTTCTTAGCGGAACGAGCTCTTTCGTACATTATTCCGCCCAAGGAAGTATTCCCGTACACCATCCGTTTGGTTTCTGAAGTTTTGGAATCTAACGGTTCGTCTTCGATGGCTACTGTGTGCAGTGGCTCGATGGCGTTGATGGATGCCGGCGTGCCTGTTGCTAAGCCAGTTGCGGGTGTCGCAATGGGACTTATCAAGGAAGGCGAGCGATATGCCGTGCTTTCGGACATCTTGGGAGATGAAGATCACCTAGGGGACATGGACTTTAAAGTCTGCGGAACTGCCGATGGTATCACCGCATTCCAGATGGACCTTAAGATTGGCGGAATTAGCCGAGACATTATGGAAGAAGCCCTGGAGCAGGCGCGAGAAGGCCGCATCCATGTGCTTTCGAAAATGCAGGAAGCGATTTCCGAGCCTAAGACTGAGTTCTCTCAGTACGCTCCTCGGATTTTCTCCATCAAAGTGCGTCCAGATAAAGTGCGCGAAGTCATTGGTAGCGGCGGTAAGGTGATCCGCTCCATTATCGAGCGCACTGGGGTAAAAATTAACATTGAAGACGATGGCACAGTGAACATTGCCTCGGCTGATAATGAGAGCGCTCAAAAAGCTATCGATATTATCAACCAAATCGTCGCAGAGCCGGAAATCGGGCGTATTTACGAAGGTAAAGTCACTCGCATTGCCGACTTCGGCGCCTTTGTAGAAATTTTGCCAGGAACGGATGGTCTTTGCCATATTTCCGAGTTGGAACACTTCCGTGTTCGACGCGTGGAAGATGTGGTGAAGGAAGGCGAAGTCATCAAGGTGAAATGCCTAGATGTAGACTCTCAAGGCAAAATCCGTCTTTCTCGCAAGGCCCTTTTGCCTAAGGGAGACGGCCCTAAGACCGATGGTCCAGGCCCTGTGAATGAACAAGCTTCGACTGAGTCGGCGCCAGTGGCACCCGCGACGATTGAAGCCGACGCTGAGGCTGATGCCGATGTCGCTCCTGTGGAAGAAGACAATTTCGGCAATCGAGCCGATTCTTCTGGTGCAGGCCATCGTGGCGATCGATTCGAGCGTCCCCGTTTTGACCGAGCAGAGCGTCCCTCCCGTGAGGGTGGGCAGCGATTTGATCGCGCTCCTCGTGAGCCTCGTGCGGATCGTGGTCCAGACCGCTTCGATCGACCGGCGCGGCACTCGCGTCCTGATCGGAGCGAGCGGGACGGTGGACGGGATTTTTCTCGCGAAGGCCGTGAGCCTCGCGAACCACGGGAATCGAGAGAACCTCGTGAGTCACGTGAACCTCGTCCAGAACGCTCAGATCGTGGGGAACGCTCTGGGTTAGATCGTGGTGATCGCGGCGATCGTTTCAATCGAGCAGACACTTTTGATCGGGGCCCTCGTCACGGGCGAGGGGAACAAACGGATCGAAATGACCGGCCTAGCCGCTCTGAAGGAGCGGACCGTGGTGAGCGGCATAGCCGCTTTGAAGGTGGATCCGACCGAGGCATGAGCAGAGATCGAGGAGATCGTGGTCCTCGTGGCGGATCGGATCGCGGCCCAAGCAGCGATCGCGGCTTAGATCGCGGGCCTCGCGGAGCAGGACGTCACGAACGTGATGGAAATTCGGATTCGAGTCGGCGTCCAAGTGGCGGCCGTTCTGGAGCCGGTGCAAGCCGCGACTCAGGTCCTCGTCGTGATGCCGGTGCTCAGCGCCCACGTCGAGACGACGATAGCATTGGCAATCGTGCCGGTGGCGGACGCAGTGGTGGCGGTCCTCGTGGTGGTCGATTTGGCCGCACGGAGCGGGGAGATCTCGATGCGCCTCGCCGAGATTTGCGCTTTGATCGGGACGAAGAACGTTTACCAGACTTCGAAACCAATGATCGCCGCTTCTTTGACGAAGACGAATAAACTCTTAGAATCGAGGTAGCAGCCCATGCGGCCCAGCACGGAACCTTCGGTTCAATACAATAAAGCCGTGCTCGAAAATGGCGTGACTGTGGTTGCTGAACGGCACCCGCATGTTCGTAGTGTTTCTATTGGCGCGTGGGTCCGCGTCGGCAGTGCTATGGAGTCTGCTGAGAATAGCGGAATCAGTCACTTCATTGAGCACATGGTTTTTAAGGGTACGGAAAAACGCTCTCCCTTAGAAATTGCTACTGTCCTCGAGTCGTTGGGCGGAGACCTTAACGCATTCACTGACAGAGAACTCACTTGTTTCCATGCCACGGCCCTTTCGGAGCACCTAGACAATGCCCTTGATGTGCTGAGTGATCTTATGCTTCGCCCCACGTTTGCGCGGGCTCAAATTGAGCGCGAACGTAAGGTGCTTTTGCAAGAGCTGTCCATGGTGGAAGATTCCCCCGATGAATGGATAAGTGATGTTTTTTTTCAGACTGTTTGGAAAGACCAACCGCTCGGTCGGCCGATTATTGGGTCTCGTAAGAACATTCAAAACATCTCTCGAGCGCAGCTCGTAAGTTATTTCCAAAACCACTATCGCCCAGAAAACATCGTCATTAGCGTGGCCGGAAAAGTAGATTTCTCGGAGCTTGTGGAAAAGTGTGAGAAGTACTTCGCATTTCCTGCAAAGCAAAAGGTTTTGCCTCTTCAAGTGCCTCAGTCCAAGTACAAGGGCCGCTCTAAAGCGGTTTCGATGGACTCAGAGCAGTTGCATTTGCTGCTGGGCTTTGAAGGCCTTGGGTTTAAAGATCCGTTTCGTTTCGATGCTCTTATTTTAAGCTTCTTTTTGGGTGGCGGTATGAGCAGTCGCTTGTTTCAGGAAATTCGGGAAGTGGCGGCGCTCGCGTATTCGGTGGATTGCGAGTGTGTCCCTTTTGGCGAAACAGGGGTTTTCACGTTTTACGTAGGAATGGCGCCGCGCTCGCTCAAGCAGTGTATGGGGATATTGTCTCGAGAAATACACCGTCTTCGCGATATCCCCTTGACCACCCGCGAGATCGAAGCGGTGAAGGGGCAGTTAAAGGGCACCATCTTGATGTCTTCGGACCAAGTGGATGTTCGACAGGAATCGTTGGGGCGAAATGAATTGGTTTTTGGTCGCTATATTCCAGTAGAAGAAGTTATCGCTGAAATCGACAGAGTGAACCCAGAGCGGATTCAGTCGCTGGCTCAGAGACTTTTCGTGCCAGAGAAGCAGTCGGTCGTAACCTTAGGGCCAGTGAAGTTCAAGGGATCAAAACCCAGCATCTTTTAGGAGATTGAATATGAAAAAAATCCCGGTGCGATTTAAAAAACTCCATCCACAAGCGCAGGTGCCACAGTACATGACCCCGGGCGCTGCGGGTTGCGATGCTATTGCTTGTCTGGATCAACCCGTAGAGCTTGCCCCTATGGCGCGTGCTGCTGTGCCAACGGGGCTCGGCTTGGAAATTCCCGACGGTTATGAAGTTCAGGTACGACCCCGTAGCGGGCTTGCTTGGAAAAGCGGGCTTACGGTGGTCAATGCGCCCGGTACGATTGATTGCGATTATCGAGGTGAATTGAAGGTGCTTCTGGTGAATTTGGGGCAGGAAGTGGTGACTCTACGATCGGGCGATAGAATTGCTCAGTTGGTGCTTCAGCAGGTGGATCAAATGCAGTTTGAAGAGGTCGGCGCACTTAGCGATACACAGCGTGGCGAAGGCGGGTTTGGCAGTACCGGCGTGAATGAATCGACATCGCACTAGAGCGATTTATTCGGAAAAGTTTTTTCGTTGTCGTATCTAGTAAAAAAAATATCGCTCACATTTAGTTTTGGAAAATCTGCTCGGTACTTTTGAACAATCCCATGTTTTAGAAAACTCAGCTGCTGCATCCAGGCGGGATCTCGCACCACGACCGTGACCCGGCCATTCTGTACTCGGCTCACCCTAGAGACACGCGCTGCTGCGCTTCCCACGTACCGGGGCCACGCTTCCATGGCTTTACTTTCTTCAATTTTTCGAACGGCTTCGGGATCGTGGCGGAAATAGGCAGTGACAAGATCGAGCATGGGGGGAGGCAATACCTCTCCCTGACGGCGACGTTTCGTAGTGGCCTGTTGTCGGTCACGCCGTCTTTTTCGTTGAAGCTCTAAGAGCTCTTTGAGGTCTTTTTGATCGTTGTCGCTCAATGAATTCTTCCCACCGCTAAGAGAATAAAAGACTCCCCTGGCCTTGTCACGGATCTGGGGTGCTAGGCGTCTTTGAAGTGTCTTTCAAACGCATTAAAGACGTTCCCTCCAACCCCAAAACGGGCGGTACTGGGTTTCCAGTGCCGCCCGGTTTAATTTGCGGGGCTCGTGTGCTACAAAATCGGTATGGAACGAAATCTAGCTTTAGAGTTTGTTAGGGTAACTGAAGCAGCAGCTCTTGCGGTAGGGCCTTGGGTCGGTCGGGGGGAGGAAAAGGAAGCGGATAGGGCCGCTGTCGAATCCATGCGTAAGGCGTTCGACTCCATCCGTTTTGCGGGCACGATTAAAATCGGTGAGGGAGAGCGGGACGAAGCGCCCATGCTGTACATCGGCGAGAAGGTAGGCAGTGGCGAGGGAACTACAGTCGACATTGCTTGCGATCCACTTGAAGGAACCACGATTACCGCGCTTGGACGCAGTGAGGCAATCTCAGTGATTGCCGCTGCGCAGCAAGGCGGATTTCTCCATGCCCCTGATACCTACATGGAAAAGCTTGCGGTTGGTCCTCGTTGCAAAGGGGTAATCGACATTACCCGCGGTGCTACTTGGAACTTAAAGGAAATTGCTAAGGCCTCGGGCAAGCGCGTTTCGGATTTGATGGTCATCATTCTCGACCGTCCTCGGCACGAAGATTTAATTGCAGAGGTTCGCAAAGCGGGCGCACGCATTCGTCTCATTGGCGATGGCGATGTTTCTGCAGCAGTGGCCGTTGCGCAAGAAGATACCGGTGTTGATGTGTTGATGGGAACCGGTGGTGCTCCCGAGGGAGTGATTGCCGCGGCGGCGCTGCGCTGTTTGGGCGGCGATCTTCAGGGGATTTTACGTTTTCGAAATGAGTCTGAGCGCCAGCGCGCAAAGGCCATGGGTATTGAGGACGAAAATCGAGTTTATGGGCTCTTGGATTTGGCTCGTGGCAATGTGATGTTTATTGCTACAGGAATTACTAACGGAAGCTACCTTCACGGAATCCGCTACTATGGTGGGGGGGCACATACCCACTCCGTGGTGATGCGTTCCGAAACGGGGACCGTACGCGAAATCCGGGCAAACCATCGGTTCGACACCAAACCGCGATATGGATGGTAGGCAATGCCTAAAGTAGTACAGGAAAGAACGATGGGCGTTTCCCTGGATCGCCTGAAACGAGCGATTCTTGATTTTGGGAAATACCCAGAGTTTTTGCCTGAAGTCATTGCGGCTAAGGCTCACAAGGCCAGCGCCAAGGGATTTCAAAAGGTGGATTTTGAAATCGAAGTCGTTAAGCGATTTAAGTACACCTTAGAGTTCGACTTCAGTAAGGCGGAACAAATTCGCTGGAGGCTCCTGGATAGCAATTTTTTCACTGAGAACGAAGGGGTTTGGCTGTTGAAGGCCGTTTCCGAGAATAAAACCCAAGTTCACTACGAATTGAATGTCGGCGTGAAGTTTCTGATCCCTGGATTTGTTGCAAAGAAACTTACAGAGGTGAATCTTCCGCACCTGTTAGATTCTTTCGAAGCACGAGCAAAGGAAGTTTGAGGCTATAGAATGTCAGACGCGAAACAGGCAAAACCCTCTGAAGCTGCCGATAAAAATTGGTGGGCCGAAGCGGTAAAAGATCTCACGGCGGCGGGTTTATCGACGCTCTTCTTAACTGAGGAATCGGTTCGCTCCTACCTCAGAGAAAAGAAACTTCCCAAGGAACTAGTCGGCCTACTCGCAGAGGGCATGGGAAAGAGAAAAGACGATTTGTATTCGATTGTTGGAAAAGAAGTGGGTTCCTTCTTTTCGAAATTAGATTTGTCCAAAGAAGTGGCTCATTTCTTAGAAAATCATCGCGTCGCTTTTGAAGGAAAAATTTCTTTCGAGCCGAAAAAGCCCCCAACGAAGGAGTCGTAAATGAAAACTATCAGTACTTCAAAAGCCCCGCAGGCGATTGGTCCCTATTCTCAAGGAAATCAGGTCGGTCAGCTTGTGTTTTTTTCCGGACAAATCCCCCTCGATCCTGCGACCGGGGCCATGGTCGGGCAGACGATTTCTGAACAAACCACTCAGGTGATGAAGAATATTCAGGCCCTGGTGGAGTCTGTGGGAGTTGGCTTGGGGGCCATTGTAAAAACGACAGTGTTTTTGCAAAACATGAGCGACTTTGCCGCTTTTAACGAAGTGTATGCGTCGTTTCTGAAGCCTCCTTTTCCAGCACGTTCCACCGTCGAAGTTGCAGCGCTCCCCAAAGGGGCTTTGGTAGAGATTGAATGCATTGTTTCTATTTCATAGTTCTGCTCTTTCCGGCGCTTTCGCTTGCGGTGAGTTCCGCTGCGGTACCGGCCTCGAAGTCCATTCTTAATGGCATGGCTGGAAAGTATTCGGGGCAGGTCGTTACTGTACGGGATGGCCGATTTTTTCTAAGTTTACAAAGGTTTAGGGAAGCTAAGGGCGATGTCTTTAGGCCGGAAGCGCCCGGAGAACTCCGAGGGGCGGTCCAGAAGCTCCTATTGGAGGAAATGGTCTATGCCGAGCTAAAGAGCCTGAAATTTGAAGGCGGGCCGAGAAGCGAGGCGGAGAAGGCCTTGGTTTTGCGAAAAAAAGCACCGGGCTCAAAAGTCTGGGCTCGGCTTTTGGCGACCTATGGTAAAAGCGACGCCGAAGCGGTCGATAGGGTGTGGAAGAGCCTTCAGGCTGAGAAGTTCATCCAAAGGCGGATTGAAACCATGACCCCTATTGTGACCATTGCAGAGACGGACCGCTTCATCCGTCAAAAAGCGCCTGCTGAAAAAAAGTGGGAAGAGGCAGAGCTGGAAAAACAAAGGCCTGCGGCCGCACAAGAGCTCAAGAAAGAGCTGATGCGCAAGGAATTGGAAGAGTGGATTCAGTCATTGAAACGAAAGTACTCGGTCACGAACTTCCTGGAGTCGTGAGCACTTTTTCAGATGCTTTCAGCGAAATACGTCCTATTGATTGCCGACATAGTGGCGATGTTTACCGAATTGCTGCAGCGAGTTTTCCCTCCGTCTGGTCCGAACAAGATTTTTGTTATTTTCTAGCGCATGAAAATCGAGTGTGTTTTGGGTTGTTCTCTTTGGGAAAAGGTTCGCCTCGTTTGCGGACTTATTTCTTGGCGCTGTTAGTCCAAGGAGATCTCGATATTATTTCTATCGCCACCGCTCCCGAGGACAGGCGTCTTGGCTTGGGTGGACAAATATTGAAACACATTTGTGAGGATAAACGGATTCAGCGAGCTTTCTTGGAAGTGGAAGTCGACAATGAGGCAGCGATTGCCCTTTATGTAAAAGCGGGATTTGTGATTTTAGGTCAGCGAAATGCTTACTACGGTCCCAATCGAGATGCTTTCCTTATGCGCTGGGAGCGCGTGAGTTCCTAGCTTCATTTTCTACCAGCGCGAGCGCAACTCCCCGCGGGGGTATCTATGTTTTTCGGATCCAACTTCGAATGAGTGGGTCCGCTTTTCCGTTGCGGCGATACGATGGCAGGGTTGGCGAGCTACATACTGTGCAACGGTGTGCGCTTAGATTTAGGTTTCGGTGAGGTAAGTTTTGAAGTTCTTGCTCTCGCACAAAACTCAATAGATCACAAAAAGTACGATTCCCGCGAATTTGTAGGTACGGCCGAATGGTACGGCCTGCATTTTCAAATGCTTCGATAAAGTCCGATTGGATTTCGAAACAGCAGGGCCCGATGCTGGGTCCAAGGTGGGCGAATACCGTTTCGGGATTTTGCTTCATCGCGCTGAGCGTCTGTTGTGCAATGCCCGCAAGCGCTCCTCTCCAGCCGGCATGAGTGGCGGCAATGGGTCCACTGCGATCTGCGGTGTAGAAAAGTATCGGTAGGCAGTCTGCGGTCGTTACTGCGACGGTGCGCTGAAAAAGGGTAGTGTACCCGGCATCGGCATCGGGAAGGCCTCCTCGCGTAGGAAGATCTAAACACAAGACTGTGCTTCCATGGACCTGACGAAAATCTTTTGGAGTCGTTCCTTTGGGTTCAATCTCATACCCGATTTGCAACCAGCTCGGCATCATCGATCGGCCTCACTCAGGAGTTTAAGGAAGTCGGTAAAAATCTTGGGGGGATTGGCTCTAAAGTGGTGCGGCTTTTTTGTTCCCGGGTGGGTAAACTGAAGCTCTGCCGCATGAAGCAGGGTGGCCTCCAGCAGTTCGACCCTCTCGGCGACGGGTGGCGAAAGCTGTTTTCTTCTGGCTACCGTTATTCCCCGACCATACAAAGGATCTCCGACGATGGGGTGCCCGCTCTCACACAAGTGCACACGCAACTGGTGCGTGCGTCCGGTGTAGGGAAAGAGCTTTACGTGACTGAAGTGAGTGTACGTCTGCTCCACTTTCCAATCGGTAATTGCCTCTCGCCCTTTTTGGGTTTTAGAACTCATTTTTCTGCGATTAACTCGATCGCGTCCAATAGAGGATTCAAAACGCCCCGAACCGGTGAGTCGCCCCCACGCTACTGCTTCGTAGGTTTTCTTTATGGAACGATCTTTAAACTGCTGGCTAAGCGCTTCTTGTGTGGCTCGGTTCTTAGCAACCAGCAATAGTCCGCTAGTTCCTTTGTCGAGCCGGTGGACGATCCCGGGCCGGTCAGATTCGGCATCGTTAAACTCCTCGTCGCTTTCCATGTGGTGCAACAAGTGATGCACAAGAGTTGGTCCGTGATGGCTTGGGGCAGGGTGGACGACCAAGCCCTGGGGTTTGTTCAACACCAAAAGATCTGAGTCCTCAAATACTACTTCCAAATTTCCAGCAACCGGCTCAAGTGAGAGAGGGCTCTTATCGATGGTCCAGCTTCCCAAAACGGCGTCCCCTGCCCGCACCAGAGCACCGGCTTTTGTTACCGTATTTCCGTTCACCTGCACGTTTCCTTTAAGGATCTGTCCCTGCAAAAAGTTGCGGCTTTCCTTAGTGGCTTCGGCAAGAAAAGCGTCTAGGCGCTTTGAGTCTTTGCCGGCTAAATCTGCGGCGGAAACTATGAGCGAGATCGAATTCATTCGAAAGGGATACTATCCTACCTTGCGCAAGGCTAGGAGCCGATCAACGTATTCGAGGTAGGTTTTGGTGGCTTTGGAATCTATTCGGTACACTTTCATCAAGTTGTTTACGAAGCCTTGAAGATAGACACGCGTGGGAAGGTGGGTGAGATCATCTGACTCAATAGCCTTGATGGCAGAAGCAGGTATTTTCGTGAGTCTTGAAATGTCGTCTAAGCTCATGGAGTTTTTTTCACGTTGTTCTCGAATCCACGCGCCACTGTATTGAGTGGTCGGCTCCAATGGGTTTGGACTTGGTGTCGAGATGGGAGCTGGATTTGGCGCGGCTTGGGGGGCCATTTTAATTTCCGGTGCAGGTGCGACAGTGGATTGTGATCGGGTGCCTAGGTTCCGATCGTATTCTCTTCGGCGATCTAGGTTAGACAGCGTCTGGTACGCTTCTTCTAGTTGCTTGAGCATTTGCTCTGCTTCGTCGGCGCTAAAAAGGGAATAGGCGGCAATGGAGTCTTTGCCAAAAGCGTTTCTGGCCGCATGGTAGGCATTTACGATTTCTGCCACCGTGGCTTTTGGTTGGATTTTCAAAAGGTCGTAATAGGTTTCTTCGTTTTTCATCCGGCCTTTGCTACCTGATTTTTTAGCAGGCATCTTAAGATGCCCTCTAAGTGGGTTACTGCAGTACAGTTTGGTGTATCCACCAAA
The DNA here is from genome assembly GCA_964616705.1 of uncultured Pseudobdellovibrionaceae bacterium. Lineage (GTDB taxonomy): Bacteria > Bdellovibrionota > FAC87 > UBA2466 > UBA2466 > JAIEOG01. The sequence goes on along the minus strand of CAZTRP010000010.1, from coordinate 55,992 downwards.
AAGGGGATTCGCTTTCGGATTGATTGCCAAACAGCCGCATCGTAAGGAATGTGGCCAATATAGTCTACCTGAATACCGAAGTAGCGCTCACAAACGAGCAGAATAGACTTTCCGATATCCGCCTCAGCTCGCACCCGCACTTGATTTACCACGAGAGAGAGGTGAAACGCTGCCATTTTGGCAGCAAGCTCAGCGCCTTCGGTTGGGGACAATCTTTTTACTTCGTTAAGAAGATCCTTTGGGCTGTGAATCCCCTTGGCGTTTTTTAAGTTCATCGCCATTTCGACCAGCTGCCTGATTTGCGGAGTGGGTGTCGACGCCCGCAGCATGCGGTAGAAAGCGAGTTTTATGAAACGGTAGGCGTTCTCAATGCTAGTCGGCTCGGGAGTTACCAAGATAATTTTCTGATCTGCAAAAAGGAAAAAGTCCAAAGTATTGCTGCTTGTACCAGCGCCCAGATCCAAAAGCACATAGTCTGCTTGGATATCGTTAATCTTGCGCATCAGATGGGCTTTTTGAGTGTGACTCAGATTGGTGATGCCTCCGTGATCCTGGGCACCTGAAATGAGCTCGAGCCCTCGGATGGAAGTGGGCTGCAAAAGAGTGTGAATGTCTTCCACGCTACCACTGAGCAAGTCTGAGAGGGTTTGCCGTGGCGGTGCTACCCCAAGAGCTGTGTGTAGGTTTGAACCTCCTAAATCGAGATCGATGACGACTACACGTTTGTTCAACCAACTCAAATACACAGCCATATTCGAGGTGAGTATGGTTTTGCCGACCCCGCCTTTTCCGCCGCCCACTGCCCAAATAGTTTTTCGGCCCTGTGGCAATTGGCCAATGGTGCGCGAGGGAATATTGACGCGAGCGCTGGAGAAAGGTCCCCCATTGGGTGGTTTGTTCGGATTAAAAGTCACGAGGATCCTAAGAGGAGGGTGAAGACTTCAACTTCTCTCTTAAGTATCGGGCAGATGGGCTAGAAACTCAATAGAACAGGGGCGTATCGCAATGCGATACGCCCCTGTGAAATAGGACAGAGCTAGTATCGGTAGTGCTCGGGCTTAAACGGACCCGTAGGGTTCATGCCCAAGTACTTGGATTGCTTGTCACTTAGGCGCGTTAGCTGAACGCCAATCTTACCAAGGTGCAGTGCGGCAACTTTCTCGTCCAATTCCTTGGGGAGGCGGTAGATACCGACTTGCTTATACTTCTCTCGGTTTTGGAAAAGATCGATTTGAGCCATGACCTGGTTTGTAAAAGAGTTGCTCATTACAAACGAAGGGTGTCCGGTCGCGCACCCTAAATTCACCAAGCGGCCTTTTGCCAGAACGATAATCTTGCGCCCGTCTTTGAGCGTGTGGATATCGACCTGGGGTTTGATCTCTTCCATCTTCGAATGGCTATTGAGCCAGGCCATATCGATTTCGATGTCAAAGTGGCCAATGTTGCAGACAATGGCACCACTCTTCATGACAGAAAAATGGGGCTCGGTAATGATGTCGCAGCAACCAGTCGTAGTAACGAAAATATCCGCTTCCGGGGCGGCTGTTTCCATTGTCACGACTTGAAAGCCTTCCATTGCGGCTTGAAGAGCGCAGATAGGATCAATTTCAGTTACCAACACGCGCGCGCCGTAGCTGCGCATAGAGTTGGCGCAGCCCTTACCCACATCGCCATAACCCGCAACCACTACGACTTTACCTGCAAGCATGACGTCGGTAGCGCGCTTGATGCCGTCCGCTAGCGATTCGCGGCAACCGTAGAGGTTGTCGAACTTAGACTTTGTGACCGAGTCGTTTACGTTGATCGCTGGAACTTTTAGAAGGCCTTTTTTGTGTAGCTTCTCTAAGTTATGGACACCCGTGGTCGTCTCTTCAGAGAGCCCAATAATTTTGTCCATGAGACCCGCAAAACGGGGCTCGTGCATCATATTGGTGAGGTCGCCACCATCGTCTAGGATGAGGTTATAGCCTTCTTCACCCCAGCCAAGAATGGACTGTTCAATACACCAGTTAAACTCTTCCTCAGTCTCGCCCTTCCAGGCAAAAACTGGAATGCCAGCCGCTGCCATGGCAACAGCTGCGTGGTCTTGCGTCGAGAAAATATTGCAGGAGGACCAGCGTACTTGGGCTCCCAACTTAACCAAAGTTTCCATCAGAACCGCTGTCTGAATGGTCATGTGGAGGCAGCCGGTAATGCGAGCATTTTTTAGCGGCTGAGACTTTCCGTACTCAGCAACTAGAGCCATCAGGCCCGGCATTTCGGTTTCGGCGATTTCAATTTCCTTGCGTCCCCATGCTGCAAGGCGTTCAAACGTTTGGGGGTCTTCCATTGCCTCTCGGCATACCCGGTAGTCCCGAGCGGAAGCGTTCTTCAAGGGGGATGTCTTTAATGTGTTTTGCATAGGACATTAACTTAAACAGAAGAGGCGCAAAAAAGAAAGTCGATTTGCCCCACAAAACTAGCCCGAGCATTTTCTTGTCACGGCGTGATTGGCCCCCTATCCTTTAACAAACACATGCATAAAAACACGTCCACAAAGGGCTCGTTGCAGGCCCAGCTCGATTCTGTTTCCAGAGAACTTTCCTTGGGTTTGAGCGCCAGTGACTCGAATTTCTTGGTGGGGTTGTTTGAAGGCACACTGTCCACGTCAGGCCGTTTTTTTCACAATGTAGGACATGTCCTTCAGGTGGCAGAACACGGAGATGGAACGGCGAGGCTTGCAGCCTTGTTTCACGATCTCATCTATATCCAGCTAGATGGCGGCATTGCACCCTCGCTCCTGTCTTACGTAGCTCCTTTTATCGTTCTTAAGGACGCAAAGGTCTTTCTCGCTCCCGCTCCGAGCTTAGAAAAAAACTTCGAAGCAAGCCGGGTGGTCGAAGTGTTCGGCTTCACTCCAGGCCAGGAACTTATCAATCCAGGAGTGAACGAATTCCTGAGTGCTTTGGCAGCTTCCCAGATTTTGTCGCCCTTTGCTTCTATGGCCCAGATTTTGGAAGTCGCCGCTTGTATTGAGCTCACTATAGCTTTTCGCCCACGATCAAAAGGCAGTTCGGCTTCTGCGGCTGAGCGTTTGCACCAGCGCCTTGAGCAAATCAACACAAATCATAACCTCGGTATGGCACCCAATTGGATTTCCAGTGCCGTTTGCCGAGCAGTGAAGATGGCCAATTACGATGTGTCAGATTTTTCGGGTGGGGACGCTGCAAGGCTTGTGAAAAACTCTTGGCAACTTCTGAGGGAAAACACACCAGAACTTCGGCCCAGCTCCAATTGTCCGTGGTCGGCATTTCGTGGGGCGCTATTGAAAATGGAAAAGTTTTTTTCGACGCTCGACCCGGATTCCATTTTTCAAAACTTTGGTACCGAACCTGGTTCCTCGGTTTTTGATCGACTCAATCAGGAAGCTAGTTTGCAAGTCACAAAGGCTCGGGACTATTTTCGAGTCATCCTTTCCGGTCTCGCCTTGATAGAATCAGCTCAAGCGGAAGAAGGGGGAGAGCCTCCGCTTTCGGTTTTGGCTTCGGTGTCGGAAGCTCTTGGCGCGCAAAATGTAGAGCGCAATATTCAATCGTCCGATCCTCGCGCGCTGCTCTTGCAGAGTTTCCCAGAAGATTTCCCAGCTGCAAAGCACACAGTGCGACTTGCTCTTTGGGTAGTACAATTCGTTGGTTGGGAGTGTGCGTTGAAAGCATGGCCAGACGTGGAAGCCTACCTTGTGAGTGGCCGAGTGAATACCAAGGCGTTTACAGGGTTAGGGCCGGTGGTGAGTGAGAAATTACGAAGTATAGGGGATTCACTTTGTCGTTAGTCGAGCCAGGGATAAGCATCGATCTTCGCCAGGTGCGAAAATCTTTTGCCCCGGATCGCGAGGTTTTTCGAAGTTTGAATCTTACTATTCGGGCGGGGGAGTTTCTGTCGGTTTTGGGCCCATCGGGTTGCGGAAAAAGCACATTGCTAAAATTGGTCGCCGGGCTTGATCGGGTTGATTCCGGAGAAATTCAGCGGCTCGGGAGTTTTAAAGTGGGCTACGTCTTTCAAGACCCGCACTTATTGCCCTGGCGAACACTTTACGAAAACGTTGCTTTGCCCTTGGAGCTATCGAACGTCCCCTCTTCCTCTCACCGATCCTTGGTTGAGTCTAGTTTGGCGCAGGTGGGACTTGCCCAAAGTGCCTCGCTTTATCCTGGCCAGCTCTCCGGAGGTATGAAAATGCGTGCTTCCTTGGCGCGAGCACTAGTGCTTGCTCCGTCTTTGCTGCTTCTTGATGAGCCCTTTGCCGCGTTGGATGAATTGACTAGGGTGCATCTTGAAGAGGAACTGCGCCGTTTGTGGCAGGAGCGGAATATGACGATTGTTTTGGTGACCCACTCCTTTAGTGAAGCCGTTTTTTTGGCCGACCGAATTGTCATGCTTGCAAATACTTTGCCTGGGGGCGCTGACGAAATGCAAATTCCGCTAGGGACCCAGCGTACGCAGAACCTCCGGCGCTCTGGAGAGTTTTCAAGTTTGGTACAGTCGTGCAGGGAAAAGTTTGAAACTTTGTATGGTGGTGCTTTCCAGTGAAGCTTGTGCGCACCATTGCCCCTGTATTGGCGCTTTCGAGTTTTATTGGGTTTTGGTTTTTGATTTGTACTTTGGGTTGGGTAAGCCCCTATTTGTTGGCTTCTCCCTGGGAAGTATTTCTTTGTTACTTTTCCGATACAAGGGAACTCTTTACCGCAGTGTTTTCAACCGCGCTTTGCGCGCTCGCCGGTTTCCTAGCAAGTCTATGTGTGGGTTTTGTTTTAGGAACACTGTTGGCTCTTTTTCCACTGTTTCATAGCGCGTTTTATCCCTTCGCGGTGGTTTTGCAGACGGTTCCGATAATTGCGATTGCTCCTTTGTTGGTAATCTGGTTTGGGTACGGTGCACCCACTGTTACGGTGTCTGCTTTTATTGCGAGTGTTTTTCCTGTCATCATGGCCACCTTAAATGGCTTGGCTTCGAGTGATGACGAATTACGAGACCTTTTTCAGCTGTATGGAGCAAACTCCCGTACTATACTTTTTAAACTTCTTATTCCAATGGCAGTCCCTAGTTTACTGACTGGTCTGCGCATTAGCGCGGGACTTGCTGTGGTGGGGGCCATCGTTGGAGAGTTTATTGGTGGAGGAGGGCTTGGTAGTGTAGTGGACTCTGCGCGAACGCAGCAGAGGTTAGATAAAGTATTCGCTGCCGTAATTTTGGCCTCGGCTCTTGGAGCTCTAGCCATTCTCGCCCTAGACATGCTAAACCGAATGCTTCTTTCGAGGTGGAATCCTCGAATGCAATCTCAGGAGTAGGCCTAGTGAAGTTATACTCGATGGTTTTGTGGGTTTTTTGTTTTTCTGTTTTTTCTGCTTTAGCGGCGGGCCCGAAAACTTCGGTCACATTGATTTTAAATTGGAAGCCTGAAGCCGAGTTCGGTGGTTTTTATTCAGCCGAGCTTACTAAGGCTTTTGAGCGCGAGGGTTTGAAAGTAGAGATTGTTCCCGGCGGAGTCGGAACTCCGGCTATCCAGATGGTAACCGCTGGAAAAGCTGAGTTTGGGATTTCTTCCGCCGATGAAGTCGTGATTTCCCATGATCGAGGAGCTGACGCAGTAGGGTTGTTTGCTGTGTATCAAACTAACCCTCAAGCTCTTATGGTGCGGGAAGAAAAACATGTTTCCGAAATGGCCAAGGTCTTTGAGGGGGGCAGTCTCGCGGTACAACATGGGTTGCCTTACTTTATGTTTCTAGAGAAAAAATGGGGCAAGCCCAAAGCCAAAGTGGTCCCCTATCTGGGTGGGGTGGCGCAAATTGCCGAAGACCCTCAACTGACACAACAATGCTTTGTTACTTCCGAGCCCCTTGTCGCTAAAGAAAAAGGGCTGAAGGTTAAAACTTTCTTAGTCGCCGACGCGGGTTTCAATCCCTATACAGCGTTGGTGGTAGTCAAAAAGGAATTTGCCCAAAAAAATCCCCAACTCGTCGCATCTTTCCGTCGTGCGGTGGAATCAGGTTGGCGTGAATATTTGGCGAACCCCGAGCCCGCAAATGCTTTGATGCATAAATTGAATCCCTCGATGGATATGAAGACACTTTCTGCAAGTGCGTCAATACAGGCACCACTCATCCAAACAGCGCATACTAAAAAACACGGCCTCGGCACCATGTTGCCCGAGCGTTGGCGCGAATTGGCGGCTCAGCTGCAGGGTTTGGGTCTAGTTAAGGGTGTGAAGGATCCGGCGGAATATGTCTGGAAATAAAGCGGAACTACTAAAGCAGCGCGCTTCCAAGGTTCGTTGGGTCATTACCGATTGTGACGGCGTCCTTACCGACGGAGGCGTGTACTACTCCGAGCACGGCGAGCAAATGAAGCGTTTTCACATGCGAGACGGCATGGGAGTGAAGCGTTTGCGTGCTGAGGGAATTGAAACCGCCATTGTTACAGGTGAAAACTCTGCTTCCCTTGTAATGCGAGCGAAAAAACTCGGTATTAGTGAATTGCACTTGGGAGCTAGAAACAAACTTCAGGTTGTTGGCGATTTTTTGTCCCGCCATGGTTTGGCGTGGGACGAAGTGGCTTATATTGGAGACGATGTAAACGACCTCGAAGTTCTAAAGGCCGTTGGTCTTTCTGTTTGTCCAGCGGATGCCGTAAGGATGGTGAAGGCGGCTGTGCACTGTGTTTTGGAGGAGCGGGGCGGACACGGGGTTTTTCGCGAGCTGGCAGAATTGGTGCTTGAAGGCAAAGGGCGTGGCGATTCAAAAGTTTGTGGTTGAAACTTCCAGGGCAGCGCGGAGCCGAGCTTCGTAGTCCGTTGCGGAAATCTCTATTGCGCCCAGGCTTTCAAGGTGTGGTGTCAGGAATTGAACTTCCAGCAGGTGGTAGCCGCACTTCTTAAGCCGATCTACCAAGTGGTACAGCGCTACTTTGGATGCATCCGTTTTTCGGTGAAACATGCTCTCTGCGAAGAAACCACCCCCTAGAGCGACTCCATAAGTTCCTCCCACCAAGGAGTCTCCCAACCAAACCTCGACTGAGTGGCATTTGTTTTCTCGGTGGAGCGCTTCATACGCATCGACAAATTCGCCGGAAATCCACGTTCCGTCGGGTCGGTCGGCCGCGCAGTACTCCATCACTTTACGAAACGCCGAGTTCAGAGAGATTCGGAACTCTCCTCGCCGAAGGCAACGTTTCAAGCTGCGCGAAACGTGAAAGGCTTCGAGGGGGAGTATGGCCCTGGGATCGGGGGAGTACCAGGATGTTTCTCCCGTGTCTGGATCGTACATTGGGAAATAGCCCTGGCGGTAGGCCGACTCCAAGAGCTGAGGGGTTAGCGCCAAAGTGTTCATGGTTTGTGACTTGGAAAAAGCGTTTCAAGAACGGCCTCGGCCAAGATTCCCTTCTCACACGGTCCTAGGTGAAGGGTGTTCTGATCGGGTCGGATTACCCATATTTCATTTTCTTCCGCACCAGGTCCCAGCCCCTTTCGAACCGGGTTTGCCAGGATGACATCGGCATTTTTGCGTTTGCGCTTGCCTTCAGCCCGCTCAAGCATCTCCTCTGGGCTCCCGCTTTCGGCCGCAAAGGCGATGAGCATTTGATCGCTGCGCTTTGCTCGTCCCGCCCACGCGGCAAAATCGGGGACTTTGCGTACTTCCAGTTTGAGCTCATTCCCCAGCTCCTCGCGGGCAATTTTTTGGGGGAGGGCGACAACCTCGAAATCGAGAACTGCAGCGAGTGAAAAAAAGATATCGCAACTCGGAAAAAGCCTATGCAAGCTCTTTTCGTAGTCGCTTGCAGATTGGTAGCGATGAACCTCAAAACGGGAAAATGCCTCGACCATGGGAGATTCAACGGGGCCTAGGAGCACCTGGATCTTCGCTCCACGTTTTTCCGCCGCTTTGGCGAATGCGAGTCCCATCTTGCCCGAAGAGGTATTTTGCAGGTAGCGAACAGGATCTACCTCGGTCCGCATGGGGCCCACGGAAAATAAGCAGCATTTGCCGTCTAGTTCGAGCATGACTGGCACTTTATCTTGCGGGGCGGCAGGGTCAATGGTCGCTTGAGGGACTCTCCTTTGGTACAATGTGGCGAGCTCTTCATAAAAATGAAATCAAAGAAACGACGTTCTAAAAAAAGAGTCCTTTTCGGCCTTGTGGGCTGGGTGGCTTTGATTGGCCTGTTTACGGTACTTGTCGCTAGAAGATATCGAAACACGGAAGGTTCGGCACGTCTGACTCGCGGTTCAGTGGCCGAAACTTTGCGGGGAGCTTTGCAAAGCAATATTTTTCCGGCGGAATTAGATGTTCCCATTGGCGGTCAGACAGTGCGGGCGTTAGCCCGGTATACTGTTTCTCCCAAGCTTCAGCTTTCTGTAGAAAAAATATTTCAAGCTTATCGACCCGACTATGGCGCTTTCGTCGCTCTCGATGCGGCCACGGGCCAGGTTTTGGTTTTGGCGAGCTTCACAAGAGAGCCTTCCGAGGGGCAGGAGGAAAATCTTGCGTTAAAAGCCAGCTTTCCCGCTGCCTCGGTTTTTAAAATCGTTACTGCTACCGCTGCCTTAGATCAAGGAGTGTTAAGCGCCGACACTGTAATTCCATTCAATGGAGCAAACCACACTCTGTACCGGCGCAATGTGATGGATCAAAAAGTAGGTCGATGGACTCGGCAAATTACCTTGCGTGAAGCTTTTGCTCGTTCAGTAAATACAGTGTTCGGAAAAATTGGCATGTATGTTTTGGAGCCGCTTCAATTGCAGGACTATGCCGAGAGGTTTCAGTTCAATAAATCCATTTCGACGGATATCCCGGTTGAAAAAGGGCAGGTACAGCTTCCCTCGGAGGAGGCATGGGGCTTTGCCGAGCTTGCATCGGGATTTAATCGAATTTCCTCGATGAGTCCGCTTCAAGGAGCGTTGATTTCTGCTGCAGTCGCCAATGATGGGTTGATGATGGAGCCCTACATTGTGGACGCCTTGACTCAGACTGACGGAACGCTTCTTTACGAAGCCAAACCTGCTTCTTCCTCAGTGACGATGAAGCCGGAAACGGCGGCAGAGCTTCGATCGTTAATGCGGGAAACCGTAATGAGCGGCACTTCGCGTGGGTCGTTTCGCTCGCTGCTTCGCAAGCCTGCCTTTGAAGAAGTGGAAATTGGAGGAAAGACAGGATCCCTGCGCGGTTTAGCACCCAAAGGTAAATGCGATTGGTTTGTGGGCTACGCCAGGAATTCCTCAAGCCGCATTGCCGTAGCAGCTTTGACGGTGAATCAGGACAAGTGGAGAGTAAAATCGTCCCACCTTGCTCGCCTGTTCATTGAGGAGTACTTTAGGCGACGCTAATGGCGTCTTACGGAATACATTGGTTTCGCCGGGATCTTCGTGTCGCCGGTAATCCGGCTCTGGCCCACAATTGGAAAAAACACCAAGGTCGGGTGGTCGGTTTTTTTTGCTTTGATCCTACCTTTTTGAGTCGTCCCGATTTTTCTGTCGATCGCTTTCGTTTTTTCTTGGAAACACTCAATGCGCTAAGCGAGGAACTCAAAAGTATCGGCTCAGACCTATTGGTTCTAGAGGGTGGGCCTGAGCTTGCATTTAAGAAGCTTTTCTCTGAACTCAAATCCGCCCCTATTGGCGCGCCTTCGCTGGTTACCTTCAATCGAGACTATGAGCCTTTTGCGCGTGACCGAGATGCCCGTATTACTCGGCTGCTGCAGTCCGAGCTAAATTGCGGTGTTTGGACCGAGCCAGATCACCTTTTGGTTGAACCCCACGAACTGCCAAAAGCCGACAAGCCGTATCAGGTGTATTCCCCCTTCGCCCGAAAATGGTTGTCTGTGTTTCGCTCCGATTTAATTCAATCGCGGGTGGCGCACCAGAAAAGTGGACTTGAGTATTTGCGCCGAAGACTGGCGGGCGAAAGCGATAAGCTTTTTTCTCTGCAGTGGCATCAAGTGTTGGGTAACAATACACCTCTTGAAACTTGCTTGGACAAGTACCGACAGAAGGTTCAGGCCTCTGTTCCGCTCCCTCCGGCAGGGTCGCTCGCGGCATTTAAGGCTTTAAACGATTTTAGTCCCAAGGTCTCAGCGTATGGTGACGATCGTGACATTCCTTCTAAAGAAGGGACTTCTCGACTTTCTATCTATTTTAAGAATGGCTCGCTGACCACCACACAGGTCATTGCCCATCTGGGGTTGTCGTATTTTGAAAAGAAATCAGTCGACGGCAAGGCAAAGTACTTTAGCGAAATAATCTGGCGAGAGTTCTACTACTACATTCTGTTTCATTTTCCACACGTGGAAACCCAGGCATTTCAGTCGCGTTTCGAAAACTTGAAATGGGAAAACAACCCTGAGTTTTTTGAGGCATGGAAAGCTGGGAAAACCGGGTTTCCTTTGGTGGATGCGGGCATGCGGCAGCTTCAGACGACTGGTTGGATGCATAACCGTGTACGCATGGTGGTTGCTTCTTTTTTGACCAAAGATTTACTCATCGATTGGCGCTGGGGTGAGCGGTACTTTATGGAAAAGTTATTGGACGGGGATCTGGCTCCGAATAACGGAGGTTGGCAATGGGCCGCGTCTACCGGTTGCGATCCACAGCCGTACTTCCGTATATTTAACCCCTATCTGCAGAGCGAAAAGTTTGATCCCAACGGGGACTATATTCGAAAGTTTGTTCCAGAGTTACTTTACGTCCCTGATTCGCGCATCCATCAGCCGGAAGGAGTGCGAAACTATCCTGCGCCCATTGTGAATCATTCGGAACAAAGAGAGAAAGCTTTGAGGTTGTACAAATGAAACTTGGACTCCGCCATGCGGCCTTGGAATGCAGTTCCCTGAAACGCTCTATCGATTTTTATGTCGGGGTACTCGGTTTTAAAGTGTATTGGGATAAGGATGCAGATTGGGCCATGCTTTCGCTTGGCGATACCTACCTTAGCTTAGTTCCGGTGCGTGAGGTGCAGAAGTCAGAAAAGCGTGGTTCGCATCAAGCGCATCTGGGGTTTTTATTTCCAAATAAAGGTGAAGTGCTGGAGTTGGCTGAAAAACTTCGTGCCGATGGCCGGTGGGTTGTGGGTGCGTGCAAAGAACACCGAGATGGAAGTTTCGGTTTTTACTTAAACGATCCCGATGGCAACTCATTGGAGTGTATTTTTATTCCTCATCGTCCGGTAGCGGATATGCCAAAGTCAGAGGCCTGGCTTTTGTTGGCTCACGGAAGTTCGGATCCGGATTGGGCTCTGCCGTTTATGTCGTTGGTAGAAGATGTGCGAGCTCATGCTCCGGGAGTGGAAGTGAGATTGTGCTTTATGGGAAGTGCCGCACCTAGTTTGGAAGACTCGCTTCAGATGCTGGCGTTAGAGGCCAAGGTTCAACGGGTTCTCGTTTTTCCCGTTTTTCTTTCCTCAGGGGGCGTTCACATGCGCAAAGATGTTCCCGATTTGATCGAAGCGGCACGGAAGAAATTTCCCCAGTTTCGTATCGAGGGTCGCCAAACTTTAGGCGAGCACTTTTTGGTTAGACAGGCAATGTCCGCAGCTATCCTGAGGTTGTCAGAGTAAGTTTAAGTGGGTGAGCGCTTCGGTTCGATCGGCCTGTTTTCTTTTTTCGTCCCATCCCAATTCGCCTTGGAGCAGATCTTGGACTCGGGGAAGAGCAGCAAGAGCACCTTTTTTGTTCAAGAAAGCCACTCGGAGTCTGCGACATAAAATATCGAGAGAAGTCCGTGCGGATTCGAAACGAGCGCCGTAAATAACCTCTGCTTCAAGGTAAGGCGCTTGGGGCAGAAGAGGATGATGAAACCCCTTTTCTGCTATTTGAGCCACCTTAGTGCAGCGATCTCCATAAGCATGGTTGAGGTACCGGCATTGTGACAACGGCCAACCATATTTCTGATGGAGATCGTCGGCGGTTTGAATGGAATAAGCGGCGCCGCCAGCAAGATAAATATTTTGGGTTTTGCTGGGACCCGTTGGCTGTAGCTGTCCCACTTCAATCGCTTCTTCCACGGTGTCTAAAGCCATTTTTCGGTACGTTGTCCATTTTCCTCCGGCAATCGTCACTAGGCCGGAAGGAGAAACTTCTATAGCGTGCTCTCTCGAAAGTTTTGCAGTGGAGGAGGCCTCTTTTTTCTGAATAAGGGGCCGCAGACCGCTCCATTTCGCCAAAATTTCTTTCTCACTTACCGCGAGCGAAAAATACCGTTTGAGTTGGCGTAGTATATAGGCGACGTCCTGTTCTGAGGCTTTGGGATCCTCTTCCACTTCCGCGGGGTTGTCGGTAGTTCCCACCAGAGTGTGGCCGAGCCAAGGAAGTAGGAAGAGAACTCTTCCATCCTCGGTTTTTGGAATGAGTAAGCCCATTTCCGGCGGCGAGTAGTCACGATCAAGTACGATATGCGCCCCGCTGCTGGCCTTTAGCAGTGGTTTCGTTGTGGGTTGATCCATTTGGCGCAAGCTATCGGCTAGCGGGCCTGTGGCATTCACCACTACCTTGGCGCGAATCGTAAAGCTTTTTCCTGAGAGGCGATCCACCGCTTGCGCCCCTACGATGCGCCCCTTGTCTTTTTTAAGTCCTGTGATCTCGACATGATTTGCGGCCGAGGCCCCTAACTCCGAAGCACGAAGCACTATGGAAAGCGCCATGCGGGCATCGTCAAATTGACCATCCGAGTAGACGACTCCGCCTTTTAGCCCTTCCTTCTTAAGCATGGGGCATTGTGCAAGCGCCTCTTCAGCGCTGATGTAACGGCTGGGTGGAGCCTCTCCATCACCCGCAAGCCAATCGTACATTTTCAGGCCGGCGTAGTAGTACGGAATTTCAGTCCGATGGTACAGAGGCGTGAGTAGAGGGATGTATCTAGTAAGGTGAGGCGCGATACGCAGCAAAATGGCCCGCTCTTTCAGGGCTTCTTTGACCAAGTCGTATTGTCCTCGGTCTAGGTCGAGAACGGCCCGTTCAAGGTACCGGACACCGCCATGCAAGAGCTTGGTACTTCGGCTTGATGTTCCCGAAGCGAAGTCGGACTTCTCGACCAGTGCCGCTTCAAGGCCGCGGCTAGTGGCATCGAGCAGTATCCCGGCGCCTGTGGCACCGCCGCCAATTACTAGCAAATCGAAGTGTTTTTCCTCAAGCTGGGCGAGGTGCGTTTCCCGATCCATCGCTTAGCACCATACCAGGGCTGCGCAGGAAAGGGGAGCGCTGGTGCGGGATTGAACCAAGGTAATGAGGCGCGTCATTGTGCTGTGAAAGGACTGCGTTCTCCCATTTTCAACACGGCTTGAATGTGATTTTCTTTGGGGCAATGAACACCTTGAATGCCTTGCTAGGTTCCAACGAAGACGAATTTTCAAAACGCCATATCGGGCCCACCGAAACGGATGCTCAAAAAATGCTGGAGAGTATGGGGTTTGCTTCTTTGGAGGCGTTTACCCGGGCCGTAGTGCCGGCATCGATTTACCGTGAAAAAGCACTAGACCTTCCTTTGGCGCTTTCGGAGAGTGGTGCCCTGGAAGATTTAAGGGCAATTGCTTCTCAAAACCGCGTTGCCAAATCCTATCTTGGTATGGGGTATTCCGATTGCCTTACACCCGGGGTGATTCAACGCAATATTTTGGAGAATCCGGGCTGGTACACTCAGTACACTCCCTATCAAGCCGAAATTGCGCAAGGCCGCCTTGAGGCACTGCTGAATTTTCAAACAATGATTGCGGACCTAACCGCAATGCCAATAGCCAATGCATCGTTACTCGATGAAGGCACCGCAAGTGCGGAAGCCATGGGAATGCTTTGGTCGATGCGAGAAAACCCTCTCGCGAAAAAGTTTTTCTTAGCACAAGATTGCCACCCTCAAACCATTGCAGTCGTTCTCACCCGGGCGGAGCCGCTTGGAATCGAAGTGGTCCAGGGGCAGCCTGATAAAGCAGTTTTGTCTGACGATTTCTTCGGTGCATTGCTTTCCTATCCCAATACCGATGGAAGTGTTTTTGATTTCACCGATTGGATTTCAAAAGCCCACTCTCGCAAGGTGAAGGTTGCGGTGGTGGCGGATTTGCTGGCGCTTTGTGTGCTAAAAGCACCCGGTGAAATGGGGGCCGATGTTGTGGTGGGAAACTCTCAGAGATTTGGGGTTCCCATGGGGTTTGGTGGTCCACATGCGGCTTTCCTGGCTACGCGGGAAGAGTTTCAAAGAAAGCTTCCAGGCCGAGTGGTGGGAGTTTCGAAAGACCGACACGGCAAAGCCGCCATTCGCCTAGCGTTGCAAACGCGTGAGCAACATATTCGAAGAGACAAAGCTACTAGCAATATTTGTACAGCACAGGTGCTGCTAGCGATTATGGCCAGTATGTACGCGGTCTATCACGGTCCGAACGGGCTGCGACGTATTGCAGGTCGGACTCACGGATTTGCACTGCGATTGTCTGCCTCTTTACGCAAAGGTGGTTTTGATGTTTTAGAAGCTCCGTTTTTCGATACTGTGAAGATTTCTCCGAATAAGAAAAACGACGAAGTCTACCGTCTGGCAGCGGAACGAGGCATGAACTTGCGCCGCTTCAGTGATGGGGCTCTAGGCATTGCGCTTGATGAAACGACTAACGAGGCTTCGCTCTGCAGTCTTTTGAAGGTTTTTGGAGCGGGGGATCTTGCGTCCATTTCTACTAGTGTGATTCCTGCATCGCTACAGCGCACATCAGCGTTTCTTACTCATCCAGTTTTCAATACGCACACCAGCGAAACGCAGATGTTGCGTTATATTCGCAAACTCGAGTCCAAAGATCTTTCATTGACGCATTCCATGATCCCCTTGGGCTCTTGCACTATGAAGCTCAATGCCACGAGTGAGCTCTTTCCGGTAACCTGGCCACAGTTCAATGGATTGCATCCCTTTGCGCCTGAAGATCAAACACGGGGCTATGCCCAAATGGGTGCACAGCTAGAAAAGTGGCTTGCGCAAATTACTGGGTTTTCAGCCACAAGCTTGCAGCCAAATTCTGGCGCGCAAGGGGAATACGCAGGGCTATTGGTTATTCGCCGTTACTTCCAATCCCGTGGAGAATCTCAGCGCACTATTTGCCTTATTCCCGAGTCAGCGCACGGCACAAATCCGGCAAGTGCGGTTATGGCTGGGATGCGCGTGGTCGGTGTGAAAAACGATGCCGAGGGGAACGTTGATTTAGCGGATTTGACCGCTAAAGCTCAAAAGCATTCTGCGGAACTCGCGGCCTTGATGGTGACGTACCCATCGACCTACGGAGTGTTTGAAAGTGAAATTCGCACGATTTGCGAAATCATTCACAAGCACGGCGGCCAAGTCTACATGGACGGCGCGAATATGAATGCTCAAGTGGGCTTGTGCCGCCCTGGGGATTTTGGGCCAGATGTTTGCCATCTGAATTTGCATAAAACTTTCTGCATTCCTCACGGAGGCGGTGGGCCAGGGATGGGTCCAATTTGCGTGCAGGCGCATTTGGCGCCGTTCCTCCCAGGACACCCACTAAAGGCAGGACCAAGTCAGGGCCCGGTGTGTAGTGCGGCGTGGGGGAGTGCCAGTATTTTGCCCATTTCATGGATGTACATCCGAATGATGGGGCCTACGGGGTTACGCAAGGCAACTCAGTTTGCCATCTTAAATGCAAACTACATTGCAAAACGCCTCAGCGCCTTTTACCCAGTCCTTTATAAGGGCAAGGGCGGCTGTGTGGCGCATGAGTGCATTTTAGATTTGCGCGCTTTGAAGAAAGATGCCGGATTGGAAGTGGAAGACGTTGCTAAGCGATTAATGGATTATGGTTTTCACGCCCCCACCATTTCCTGGCCTGTGCCTGGGACGATGATGGTAGAGCCCACCGAGAGTGAGCCTTTGGCTGAGCTAGATCGCTTTTGCGACGCAATGATCGCGATAAAGCAAGAAGCAGATAAAATCTCTAAAGGCGAGTGGTCGCGCGAAGACAACCCTTTGGTCAACGCACCCCACACGGTATTTGAGGTGACGGCGGACCACTGGAATCATTCTTATTCCCGGGAAGTAGCGGCCTTTCCTTCCTCGAGTGCAAAAGAGCGAAAATTCTGGCCGTCCGTGGGAAGAATCGACAACGTCTGGGGCGATAGAAACCTCTTCTGCAGTTGCCCGCCAGTAGAAGTCTAAAAGTGCCCGTCGTATTCCGAGCCCTTTTGGTAGCGGTCACCCCTGACGGCTTTCTAACTAAGGCAGGGTAGGACGGCTTAAAAGATAGAAGTGGTAGTGAGGGTCGTGGCGTCGACCCAGCCGAATACTTTGGATGCTTTGGGAAAATAGATCAATGATTTTTACGTCATCTTTTGTGACTTCTGCCACAGCGCCAACCATAGGCGTTCCGTCGCTACCAGGTCGAGGGGCAGCAAATAGTATTTCGTTTATCAAAATGGCTTCAATTCCGCTCGGGTCTAAATCAGGAGCGTTCGACGGAATAAGGGGCAGGTGAAGTAAACTGAAGCTTGGCGAGAGATGATAAAAGGTTTTGTTGAGTCGAAGCGGGTTAAGGGGAGCAAGTCGATAAAAGCTTACGAAACGACCGCCCGTATTGGTGCGAAACTCAACTTCCGCGTTTGTAATATGATCCTTAAATAAATGACATGCACCGAAGCGGGTCAGGTATTCCCCCGTTACATGTTGAATGGTCCCATCGGATTTCCTGAATGAGAAAGCGACCATATCTCCTTGAATCAGTTCTTGGGGGTTGCTCCAGGTATCCAGCTCAATCTGCTCAACACTGGATCCGACCAGCAGCCCGCATTTCAAAGTCGAAAAGGCGGGGCTTGCGAAAAATAGGCATAGCATGAAGGCTAATGATCGAGTTTTCATGCGGTCGCCAGTATCATAACGCCCTGAGTTATCTCCAGTGAAGTCGGTACATTTCCCGAGGTGTCCGTTGAAGGGTGCAAAAGACCCATTATTTCAGATAGATAATGGTCGTGGTTGCCCGACTTCTGGAGCCATCGTTTCCTCGCAAATCCGCTCTTGAAGCGCCTGGTTATGGCCGGGTGAGCAAGTTCGCCAGGGTGCTGACCCGGGGGACTTTTTCTCGCTCATCCTTCTTGGGGTTTTTTACGATAAGATCCGTGATGTCTGTACACCCACTACAATTGCCCCTACTAGTCGCAAAAGATGTCACGAAACGCTACCGAATGGGCGGCGTGGAAGTGGATGCTTTGCGTGGAATTAACCTGACCGTAAACGTTGGCGAGTTTATGGCTCTGGCCGGGACGTCTGGTAGTGGTAAGACGACTCTGCTGAATCTAATCGGTGCTATCGATAAGCCCTCTTCAGGGGATATTCTCCTTGATGGCATTCCTTTAAGGCTATTAACCCCCGACGAACTGGCGATGTTTCGATGTAAGAAACTGGGGTTTGTATTTCAGACCTTTAACCTTATTCCCACTTTGAGCACACTTGAAAATGTTGAGTATCCATTGCTTCTGCTCGGAATGAGTCGCGATCAAAGACGAAAGCGGGCAAAGGAAGCGCTCGATCAAGTGGGGTTGGGTAAAAAAATGGCCAACCGACCGTCTGAACTTTCAGGCGGCCAAAGGCAGCGAGTGGCTATCGCTCGGGCGATGGTCAAAAAGCCTCGCCTGATTTTGGCCGATGAACCCACTGCCAATCTTGATCGTAAAACGGCCGTTGAAATTCTAGACTTGATGCAAAAGCTTAACAAAGATCTGCAAACCACCTTCATTTTTTCAACACACGACCAAATGATTCTCTCTCGCGCAGAGCGGGTATTTTACCTAGCAGACGGAGCAGCAGCAGAGGCACCAGTATCATTCGCTACAAGTGAGATGAAGCGATGCGCTTAAAAATCGCCTTCCGAAACGTGCTTCGTAATCGCAGGCGCACTTTACTGAATGTTTTTATGATTGCAGGCGGTGTGTCCGCGTTGATTGTTTTTAATAGTTTCGTCTTAAGTATCATTTCCGGATTGCGTGAAATCACCATAAAAACCCAAACCGGCCATATTCAAGTAGCCACGCCCTCCTACTGGGAGAAGACAGCGCGATCTCCTAAGGAAGCGCTTCTATCGGATTTTGCCAATATTCAAAAGAGAGTATCGAAAGATCCTCGTGTAAAAAGCGTCTCTGGGCGTCTTACATTCTTTGGTTTGATCAGCAAAGGGGACCAATCCACTAGCGCACGAGGGATGAGCTTTGATCCCGCAGTGGATGGCAATGTCGCAAAATCCTACCACTTCGATTCTGGTCGGCCTTTTAAATCGCCCAAAGCCTATGAAGTAGCCATGGGAAGCATTCTTGCCAGGCAAATGAATGCCCATGTCGGAGATCGCATCACCGTGCTGGCAAATACCTACGACGGCGTGGTCAATGCACTAGACCTTGAGGTAGTCGGAGTTTTTACGACCTCTGTTGCGATGATTGATGAAAGAACTATTTTAATCCCACTGAAAGTAGCCCAATCCCTACTTGATACGAAGAAGGTCGAGCAGATAGTAGTGAATCTGAAGGAAACTTCAGAAACGGACGCCGTGGTGAGTTCCTTGCGTCGTGAACTTGGAGGTTCGCTGGTTGTAAAGCCATGGTACCAAGTTTCTCAGCTCTATCGCCAAGTCGAAGACTTCAATCGTGTACAGAATTCGGTCTTGGAAGTGATTATTCTTTCTCTAATCCTTTTGGGGATCTTAAACACAATCGGCATGAGTGTTTTTGAGCGAACCGGCGAAATTGGCACTATCGCAGCTCTAGGAGAGCGTTCTGGTTCCATACTTATTCAATTTGTCTTAGAGGGTGGGATTTTGGGATTGTTGGGCGCTCTTGCCGGGGCTGCCCTGGGTCTCACTTTGACCCAACTCATTAATCACCTCAAGCTCACGCTCGTGATGCCGGGAGCGACCGTTCCCTTGACCATCTATTTGGAATTCTACGCCTACGCATTTTTGAATGCTGGATTTCTCTCAGTGGTCGCAGGAACTGTGGCCGCCATTTTTCCCGCTTTTCGTGCCTCGCGAATGAATATCGCCAATGCGCTTCGCCACAATCTCTAAAGTGGGATTTGAACTCCAAACAAGAGTTGGATACCCCGTGTAAAGAACGTTCTGTCTGAAGAGTCGATATTCACCAATCCAAAAGTACTTCTTACGTGGCAAACAATCGAGTATTCAGGAGTGGCCCTGTACTCAAGCCCCGTGCCGACCATGAAACCGACGTCAGCTTGTTTGAAACGCTGGCTTAAATCTGCACTTACTAACCCCAATACTTCCACTTGACGATTTAGTATTACGCCACCCCAAGGGCCTCCGGTAGCAAACGCTTTCCATTTAGGGGCGAGATAAAACTTCGCCTTCAAAAGTAATGGGACTTCTAAGTAATCCAGTCTCACACTTCCCGCTACTATCACGCCCACGACATTCGCCAAGTTCGTCTGGACACCGCGCTGCACATAACTTAGTTCGGGGGCGAAATAGAATGTTCTGCTTAGCCGCCTTTCAAACATCAGCGAAAACGCCATTGCATTTCGTGATGTCCCATTTTGCGGCGGCGGAGTTTGCGCGTAGCCCACGTTGAGGCCCGCTGCAAATTGCACCGTGAGCGCCGGAGCCGGGATCATAGCTGACGCTTTCTTCCCCTCGGCTTCTGGTAGGCACACAAAGGCCATGACCAAAAGGTATCGATAGATTGTTTTCATGGTCTATATCCTGAAGCAGGCGCCCAGGCGACCAGCTTGCGGATCGGTGGCCGAGCCACTGCTCAACAAGCAACTTTGAACGGTACGGCTGTCGGAGCTGATCTTGGCGATAAACGCCACTCCTAAACCGGTGGTTTCCTCAAATGCATTGATTCTCGAATCCACCTGTAGGCCGCTTGCTCCAAACGATATAGCTGCGACACCGCTGGAAACGACATTTTCAAGTGGAAGAATGGGCAGTGATTTGAGCGAGAACTTCGCGTTCTCATACTGGATGTTTAGAGTGCTGCCACTTAAGCCATTGGCAAGGCTAAGGTTTGCATCGAAAGAAAGTTTCTGGACAAAGCTTAAGCCAACGACGTCGATATCGGCCGTTGCTCGAAGCGGAAGCGTTCGGATTGCGATATTGCCATTTAGATGGCAGGTCGCACTCGAAGTGAACTCAATCGCAACTCCAATGAGCACTAGTTTTATCTTAGGGTTGCATCCCAGTGCGCTAATGGCCCGATTGGAAATGGCGGTTTCCTGATAGTTTGGGACCAAAGCTAGGGCGAGAGCGTTTTGCACCTCGTCCGTAACTGCGCGCATTTCCGCTTGTGCTTCGACATTCGAAAGCGCGCTATCACCAAGCTGGCTCGAAAGAGCCGCTTGAAGTTCAGCGCTTTGATCTTGAGCGAGATCACTTGACCGGCCGCAGGACGCGAGCGTGGCGACAATAAAGGGCATTATAAAGCGATACCAACCTTGGTATTTCATCGAATATCCCTCCTGGATAATTAGCCATGGAAGAGACACCCGAGAGGGCAATTGTGTACGAGCAAGATGAAGTTCGTCGATGTGCTTCCAATTTATCACGTGCAATGCATCGAGAAAGTGGAGTGATTGTGAAGAAAACCAAACGAATGGGGTGTAGGCGCTAGTTGCTGCCTAAATAGGCGCGGAGTTGAACGAAGGCACGGTTGGCTGCTTGAAAGCCGCCGTATTGACTTCCGGGAGGGCCTGCAAACAGATAGGCACCCAGAGTCATTTCAAGTCGATTTGAGAGCGGGATCATATACAGCAGCTGTGAAAGGCTTCCCCCGTCATTCGGGCAGTAATTTGCGATCAGAGTTAGCTCGTGGTTGTGAAACACTGTTCCACCCAGCACCAGTGAAACATTCGTGCTGTGCCGTCGAATCAACGCTCCAGGAATATTTTTGAAATAGGAATCTTGAGAAACTTGTAGCGTGAGCCGCCAATCGCGCCATTGAGTATAGTCCACCCCGAGAACACCGACGAATTCATCGCTGAGGCTTGTGTAGTAATTCAGCTGTGGCACCTCTATCGTTGGATCGTAGGCATCTACTGGACGATTGCGGGTGTAAAGCATTTCAAATCGGACTACCCAGGTATCCAAGTCTTTGGTTCCGGTTAGCCCGAAGGATGAAAGTGGATCGTGTACGCCTCGAAGCAATATCGAAGCTCCGTTCACCTCGGGTCTATAGCTTGGTCGGCGGTCAAAATAGTAGAGGTAGAACGCCGATAGATCCCAGCCCTTCACTAATGTCGTTCCGCGAATCCCCCATTCGCCACTGGAGAATTGCGTTGGTTTGATTCTTTCGTCTAGAACGGTAAACGGCGTCGTCGGGAAAAAGGCCGAAAACGGAGGTGCAAAATCACTCCCCGGAGCGGGCGTGAGATTGAGAAAGGCCTTGGGAATATAAACAAATTGAAGGGAATGATCGCCGAGCAACCAAGTGAGGTTGGCCATCGGGGTCATGATTCGCTGTGCAGCAAGGTCTCCACCGAGCCCGCCTTCTCGGGTGTCTTTCGGATTTACGATGTCGGCAAAAAAGAAACCAAAGGACTCGCCCCAAACTACTTGCTGGTTTCCCAGTCGGAATTGAAGTCCATGGCCCTTGTATTGGAGGTAAATGTCTCTAGGCGCGAACTCTTGGGATTCTATGGTTCGAACCGGAGCGTTGTAGCGTTCGTTCATCGAAAAAGCCGAATCGGCATAGGTTCGCGCACCCAGCACAGCCTGCCACGATTCGGAAAATTTAAGGTTTTGTTCGGCTTCTAGGGTGTAGCGGTGCATCGCCAAATCGGGCGAGCGATTTAGATGCATCGCAGCCCGCGTGGTGAACTTAAGAGAATATCCCAAGTCCACTTTGGCAATCGCCTTGGGATGAAACGAAAGAAAAACTAGGAGAAACGCACTATGGAAGTGCTTCTTTAGTGAAGAAACTATCATCCAGTTTTTCCCGCTTGTATTGAGAGTACGTAAGGTGCGACTGC
Source organism: uncultured Pseudobdellovibrionaceae bacterium (assembly GCA_964616705.1). Classification (GTDB taxonomy): domain Bacteria; phylum Bdellovibrionota; class FAC87; order UBA2466; family UBA2466; genus JAIEOG01. The sequence continues at coordinate 34,022 of CAZTRP010000010.1, read as the reverse complement.
TTGTGAGTTGCCAGGGCATCTTTAATTATCACTTTCGAGGCTCGAGCAAGTCCTAGCGCGGGTTTGAAGTCAGAGTACAGACTGGTCTTCAAAAGCTTTCCGGAGATGGCATAAAACTGCGCTTTGGCTGGTTGATAGTTCGTTTGGTCTATCCAAAGTTGGACGCGTCTGTAGGTTACCGATTCACTTTTAGCCACGAGATCTAAAATCGTGTGCGGCTTGCCTTCCCAATTTTCCGTTCCAGAAATCTTTGCCGTGTAGTCGTCAAAAAAACGCGTACGCGCAATATCACCGTTTGCCACTTCGCCCGTGAGGCGTTGTTGGAGGCTAATTCTTGTTGGCCGCTTTACTGAAGGCAAATACAGCCAAAGGTCGTCGTGGCGGAGCAGAATCTTTCTGCCCTTGAGTCGCACAGGTGCTTCGGTCTCTATGAGGGCAAGCTTGTCTCCCTTACAAAAAACCTTATACAGATTTGTTCGCAGAAGCTTTGCGCCGTCGTAGTCTTTGATTTTAACGAAAAATGAGAAGTCGCCATCCGGTGCCCTCGCATCGTCCGCTTTGTTCAGCATCTCGCTGGGGCTTAAGGTCTTAGGGATTGCTTTGGTAGAGGTGGAGTAGCTTAAGGTCCCTAGGCAAAATGCTAGGGTCACAACGCCCAAGTGTCTCATGCGTAAACGGTAGCACCAACGGGCCATGTTTGCGAGGGTCTTTGTCCTTTGATGCGGCGCGCATCCGCGTCTGCATTGACCCCAAGTTTGAACGCATGGTACGCGGTCAGGGGTGATTACACATCTTTCTATTCAGGGCCTGGCGATTATCGATTCCTTGCAGATTGACTTTACCAATGGGTTTAACGTCATCACGGGCGAAACCGGAGCGGGAAAGTCTATTTTGATTCGAGCTCTCAATTTTCTCACTGGGGGCAAGGTAACTGCCGATGCAGTCCGAACTGGCTGGGACGCCGCGACGGTCTCTGGGGAGTTTGTGGTTCCGCGTGAGCACCGTGTGGTGAATGTTCTTGAGCAAATTGGCATCCCCTTGGAGCCGGGCCCCCAACTTGTCTTATTGCTAAGGCGGCAACTACATGCCAAGGGCCGCTCCCAAGCCTGGGTAAATGACACACCCGTCACGCTTCCTTCGCTCCGAGCTGTTGGTATTACTCTAGTTGATGTGTTTGCCCAGCACGAGAACCAACGCCTGCTCAATCCCAACGAACACATCACCTACGTAGATAGCTTTTTAGACGATTCCGCCCTTCGAGATTCAGTGCGTCGTTTGGGTCGAGAGTGCAATGAAAAAGTCCAAGCCCTCGCATCAAGTCTAAGAAGTTTTGAAGATAAAAAGCGCCAGAGCGATTACTTGTCGTTTCGAGCGCAGGAGCTGCGAAATTTCGACCCGTCCAGCGAGGATTTCACATCGGTCCGCGATTTCTGTGAAAGCGCCGAGGGGTTTCGAAAGACTCGAGATCCTATGGCGCGTGCACTTGGGGTTCTTGAAGCGGAGCAGGGAAGTGAGGCCCCTTCTCATTTGGTCAGGGAAGCGGCCAAGTCGTTAGCGCAGTTTCAACTTACAGAGCCTGTGTGCCGAGATCTGCACCAGCGGCTTTTGGTCTGTGCCAGTGAGCTCGATGATGTGAGCTTTGAGCTCGGGCGTTTGCTTAGTTCTATGGAGTTTGATGAAGGGAAGCTTGAGCAAAGTCAGGAACGTTTGTTCGGGTACCAGGAGCTATTTCGAAAACATTCGGTCCGAGAGGTGGGAGATCTGGTTCAGCAGCTTCAAACTCTAGAGTCTGAGTTGTCATTGCTAAGTAGCATGGACAAAAAACTCTCGGCGGATCTTGCCGCTTTACACGCCTCGGCACTTGCTTTGGTGGACGCCTGCGACAATCTGACTGTGGCTCGTTTTCAAGCTGCCCAAATTATTGCCTCCGAAGTCGAGCGCGAGCTGGCGGACTTACACATGCCTGGGTCGATTTTCCAAGCAGAGTTTCATCCTGTAGATCGCGCGTTGCCCGAGCTGGATTGGACTGGTTTTGACCCCGCTCTGGTACGGCAGTGGGAGAAAGTTTCGTCTCTCCTCGAGGGGGTATCGGAATCGGGTGCGCAAAAGGCGCATTTTCTTCTCTCCGCAAATCCTGGAGAGCCACCTCTGCCCCTGTCGAGGGTGGCTTCGGGGGGCGAACTGTCTCGCATCATGCTTGCTTTGAAAAATGCTCTAGCAACCGATGCGGAAACCTGCGTCTTGGTTTTTGATGAGATTGATTCGGGTATTTCGGGTCGTGTTGCAGATGTAGTTGGCAAGAAAATGCGTAGTCTTTCCAAGGCCGTGCAAGTTCTTTGTATTTCACACCTGCCACAGGTTGCTGTGTATGCCGATGCCCATTTTTTGGTGACTAAGAAGGGCAAAGGCGACCGAACTCAATCGTCGATTGTTCCTCTGACAAAAGAGGAAAGTGCACGCGAAATTGCCCGCTTGCTTTCGGGGCGAGAGGTTTCAACTTCTAGCCTGGCCAATGCCAAAAACCTTATCGCTTCTGCGCAAGCGGCTGTGTAGATACCTGTATTAAACCGCATTCAAGCCAGTGTGAAATCCACTTCTGGTATTGCGCGGGTTTGATTCTCTCGGATTTGAGCCAACGTCCTATGGCTGCCAATGTGGAGCCGCACTGAATGAGTTGTAGCAATTCCCATTGTCGGCTTCGGAGCCTATCAAGCTGGATGTGAGACTTTCCTAGGTAGATTGCAAGCCGGACTGTTTGCCGAAACACAATGCTTGGTTGGTGTTTGAGCAGGCGATCCACGGGCCACTCGCTTAGAAAAAGTTCGGCGGAGGGATTCAGTGTGAACCGAAATGAATCGCTTGCTGGATCTTCTAAGTCGGGAAAGGGCGGCGCTGCAGTGTCCACATCAGTGAGGGTTACCTCGGCGCAGTATTTTGCCCATTCGGCTCGAGCAAGGTCTGGAAGAAACTTCGGATCCCCCGGTTGAATCAGTCCTTGAAGAAAATCAGGGAAGTTTCGTCCTACCTCGTCAAGGCACCTGTGGTGCGACGGATATTCCATGAGGTACGGTTTTACTAACGACTCAAATGATTCGTCGCCGAGCCACTTAAGTAAAACTGGGAAGTTCTTCTTTAGTGTGCGTGTGACCCGATCGAGGTATTTGCGGTGGTAGGTTTTTAGTCCGCGCGAACAGTCTGCCGAAGGCGGAATGGCGCATTCACCCATTAGGGCAAGGCTAAACTGGCGCTGAATCTCTATAAGTTGGATCACTTTTCTCTCCTCGCTTTGCGATAGGTCGAGACTGTTCAATGTGAGTCTGCAAGTTCTCCCAATCTAGGCTTTCCCCGCGCGGTTCAATGGTTGTGGAAAGTGCCCCGGTGAGTGCTTGCACTGCATTCAAAATTTCCCACAAGTTGGGATAACTAAGACCCGAAGGGGGAAACGAATCGGTAGTAAGTACAGGTGAAGTCGGAGCAATGTGGATCTGAGCTAGTCGGCGAAGTGGAAAGGACTTTAGGCTCTCAATGGGATTTATTCCAAGTGTGCGGTAAGTATCGTGGAGATTGCTTAAATCTAGCAAAAGGGCACATTCGGTTTTATCGGAGATCTCGGAAAGGAACTCCCACTCCGTCATTTCAGACGTATCAAAGCGGACCAAATTCGAAATATTTTCCACTATGATTTTTCGCTTTAAAAAATCTTGGGTTTGCAAAATCCGTTCAGCAAGATGCTCGATGGTTTTTTTCGAGTAGGGAAGGGGAAGTTGTTCGTGAAACTGTGCCCCCTCAAAGTTAGACCAGGAAAGGTGTTCGGAAAACCAGGTGGCATCCAGTCTGCTAAGCAGCTCTTTTATCCGTTTTAGATGGTCTAAATTCAGGGGTTCCGTGGAGCCCAGCGACAGAGATACCCCATGTACTGTTACTGAGAAGTTTTCTCGAATTGCTTCAATTTTAGATGTTGAAGCGAGCTTTCGGCCGTCGCTCCAATCCAGGTGCTCTTCCGCAATGATTTCCACCCAATCAAGCAAAGGTGGGGTTTGAAGGAATTGGGAAATGTCTGGCCCTCGCAAACTGCACCCGATGCCAAGACTTGGAAAATCGCGCATAAGCACCAAAACAAGGGTTGAGGGACGCAGTATCTCACTGCTCATTCTGCGTGACAACTTGTGTGTCCTAATACTTTTATGGAAGTTCGCCGGGAGGATCTTATGCAATACCCAATGTTTGATGAAATGGGACGTACAAAGGTTTCGATTGTTCCGCAGGGCAGTAAAATTCCCACAGAGGCCGATGGGTATCTGCTCTTTATTCCGCCGGCGCAGAAGAAAGATCGAAATTGGGATGAGGCGTTATCTTTCGTTGAAACTGAAGTGCGGGGTCAGATAGAAGCGGCAGCCAAGCGCTTTGCGTTTGAACCAAAGCCCAATGAAGTGCTCACTTTCGATTTGGGAGCGAGTCGCAGGATCGTAGTGGTGGTTTTGCCCTCAGGCGAGCCACAACCGTTCTTCTACTTAGAAGTTTGCCGCAAGGCCGCAAAAGCTATGGCCGATTTTAAGGTGCGAAAACTTTGGGCGGATTTTCGAGGTTGCCCCGAAGGAGCGGCTATTGCGGCGAATTCCTTGGTGGCAGCGACCGTAGCGCTTTTATTCGAGGCTAAGCAGTATAGCTCTGAAAAAGTGGAAACTAAGAAGAGTGATTCACGAAAGCTAGCCTCGATTCTTTACCTTATGGGGCCAAAGGGAAGCAGTTGGAAAGAGTCCGACTTTCTATCGTCTATTCAGATTGGGGCGGCAACGAATATCGTCCGCTACCTTGCGGGTTTACCAGGAAACGAACTTACCCCCTCGGCTTACGTTTCGCTTGTCACTCAAGTGGCCAAGAAGCAGGGACTTCGGACAGAGTTCTACTCTCTTGAAAAATTGAAGAAAATGGGTGCAGGCGCGTTTTTAGCAGTCACCCAAGCTTCTGAAGATCGGGGCGCAGGAATCTTGAAGTTGGTCTATCGGCCGGCTCGGTTCAGCTCCAAGATTGCGCTTGTGGGGAAGGGAATCACTTTCGACACGGGCGGAGCACAGATCAAAACTCAAGGCCATATGTTTGGCATGAATGGCGACATGGGCGGTTCTGCCGTTGCGTTTGCCTTGGTATTGCTTGCTGCCCAGCAGAAATGGCCCTGGGAGGTCTCATCCTATTTGGCGATAGCGGAAAACGCGATTGGCCCTCGGTCGTATAAGCCGAACGATATAGTGCGAACCCTAAAGGGAAAAACGATTGAAGTTGTTGACTCTGATGCGGAGGGTAGAATGATTTTATCCGATACTCTTGCCCTGGCATCCGACTCTTCGCCTGATCTCCTGCTCGACTTCGCTACCCTCACGGGTGCCTGCGTGCGAGCCATAGGAACCAACTACAGCGGCGTTTATACCAATCGCAGTGATTGGTATCAGGAATTGATTGAGTCCGGGAAACAAAGTGGAGAGCGAGTTTGGCCATTTCCAAATGACGAAGACTATGGCCGATGCCTAAAATCGGAAATAGCCGATATCAAACAATGCCGCTTAACGGGCGGCTCAGATCATATTGAAGCCGGATATTTTCTTCGGCAGTTTGTTCCCGATAAGACACCGTGGGTACATGTGGATCTTTCGGCAGCTGAAACCGATGAGGGGCTCGGACATATTCCTACTAAGCTGACAGGCTTTGGGGTCCGATTTGCTAGTGAGTTCATAAGGCGTTGGGCAAGTCGGCGTTGATGCGCTTCGTCTAGGGTCGGGGCGCCGCAGTGCTATAATGACTGCAAGCCCAATGACTTCCCCACTTTACAATGATCTTCTGCTTGAAAAGCAGGCTGCTTTGCAGCGCGACAACTCGTGGGATTTGGATCGAGACATCGATTGGTCTCGCGGTGTAGATCTCGGCAAGTACCTCCTTCCCTTAGACAGAGATGCTATCGCATTTCCCAATCTTGGAGCCTCCCAGCGTCTTGCGCTTTCTCAGTTGCTCGGTCTAATCATCAATGCAACCATTGCGGAAATGGAAGGGGTGATTGATCGCCTGCGTGATGTGGCTTGGGATCAACTGCTACGCCGCTTCCCAGTAAATCCGGAAATGCGAGATTTGGGAGAGCTGTTTTTTGAAGAAGAGCAAAAACACGCTCAGGCTTTTTGCCGGTACATCGATGTGTTTTGTGCGAGTTCCGGTGTGCAGAAACAGAGTCTGGAGATGCTTTTGCCAAAAGCCTTCGGGTCTCGTTTTCTCAAAGCTATTCGTTTGAATGCCAGCCAAGGCGGCTTTGCATTTTGGTGGGTCGTCGCGGGGGTAGAAGAAGTTTCGGTTCAAATCTATCAAATGATGCATAAGCATCAGTCGAGTCTAGATCCCTTGTTCTTCCAAATTCACCGCAAGCACCTTGAAGATGAAGCAAGACATAAGAACTACGCTTTTCTCATGTTGGAGTTAGCGCAAAGCGCGCCCGGTAGTTTTAAGGAGAAATGCTTAAGAAAAACGGATCTGGTTTTGGCCCAAGTGATGACAGCAGGCTGGGTAATGGCGGAGCTGCACCGCATTTTTGAGGTTGAGAATCTTAAGGAAGAACATCCATTCTTTGCCGAAATTGCATCTTGCCTGCCAGCGCTTCGCTCTGTGCCTATTTGGGATCTTGGACGACGTCTCTTTGTTACTGCTCCGTATTTGAGCAGCGTACTGAATTTAAGGCATCACAAACAGACTTTGCGTTTCGCTCAAAAGAATCACGTCTGGCGCTTGCCCATGCCAAAACCCAAGGCCGAGAATTTATTCACGGAGCTTTCGCGAGAATGTTAACCCAAACCCACTCCTTGAAGTTGCGTGGTCTAAACACAACGTGGCTCGAGGCGGGTGACAGGGGTAAGCCAATCCTCTTGCTACTTCACGGTTATCCGGATTCTCCACAAACGTGGGAATTTCAATTTGAATACTTTAGGCCCACCTTCAATATCGTAGCACCCTATAGTCGCGGGGCTGGTCCTTCGGAGCAATCTAGTTCGGTCGGTCGCTACGGCACAGAATCTTCCTGCTTGGACCTCTTGCAGGTGCTTTCGGAAATCGATCCAAGTGGGAGACTTCCCATAGTTTGCGTTGGGCACGATTTGGGAGCAGTCCATGCCTGGAGTTTGGCGCCACTTCTGGGGAGTCGATTGCGAGCGCTTGTTGTGCTCAATGGTTTGAGTCTTCCTGTGATGGCGGCTCGCTGGCGTTCTTTATCTCAACACCTACGCTCTTGGTATATCTATGCCATGCAATTACCGCTTTTGCCCGAAGCGGTTACCCGTTTATTCCCAGGCCATCTTCTTGCTTTCGCCTACGAAAGAGGCCGGCTCCCATTAGCGCTTCGTCCCTCGTCCATTGAAGCAAGGGGCGCATCGTCGGCGCCGCTAAACCAGTATCGCGCGTTTGCTCGTTCTTTTTTGAAAGCGCGTTTTCGTCGGCTTCCGCGTTTGCGGGCGCCACTGCTCGTTATTTGGGGAAATAAAGACCCCTTCCTGGAAACGCCGCAGACCGCAGAGTGGGAACGAGTCGCCGCGGATATTACCAGTCGTATTTTACCGGCAGGGCACTGGGTGCATCGGCAGTGTTCGAGCGAAGTGAATAGGCTAGTTGAAAAATTTTTGAAACAAAAGAAGGTGCTATGAGTGCAATCGAGCAGTGGCTTTCTAAAGTGCCGCAATTGCCGGGGCTGAGTTTACTGTCGCCCAAAGCAAGTTTGCGTGTAGGTGAGGTAGAGAAGAGTGGATACCTTGCTGCACAGGATTTGGCGTATCAGGCAGCTCTAGAAATATCGCGCCAGCTACGTGAAGGCTGGACTGAGACCCAGGCGGCAGAACTGCTCAATACGTATTTGCAGGATTGCGGCGTCAGGTCTTTTTTTCACAGGGCCTTTGTATGGTTTGGCGAACGCACGAAGTTTGAGGGGGTTCGCAACTATGTCCAGTACGGTCCGAGCGACAGAATCCTAAGAGAAGGTGAAGTCTTCATTCTCGACGTTGCTCCAATCGTAAATGGGTACATTTGCGATATAGGTTACACCTCTAGCCTGGGAGAAAATCCTCGCCTTTACCAAGCAAAACAATTCTTAGGGGAATTGCACACGGAAATTCCTAGGTTGTTTGAGACCCAAACTTCCGGAAAGGGAATTTGTGAACAAGTGGATAGGCGAATTCAAGAGCGTGGGTATGAGAATGTCCACGCAAAGTACCCATTTTCAGTGCTTGGCCACCGCGTGCATCGTTCAGTGGAAAGCTTGGGACAGCTCGGTCTGTTGGGGTTTGGTTGGCAATCCTACTGGGAGTTTCTCTCTCGTGGATTATTTGGACAATTGCTTAATTCGGAGTACCGCGGAAATTTAGATGGGCTGTGGGCGATTGAGCCGCACATCGGCGATAGTTCCGGTTTCGGCGCTAAATTCGAGCAAATTTTAGTTGTGCAAGATGGGAAGGCCTCTTGGTTAGCTGAAGGAGATTTGCCATGAATGCAGGGCGAGTATTCGTTGTGACGGGTGCCGCTGGAGGCATTGGACGTAGTCTTGTAAAACGTCTTCTCAAAGACAAAGCCGTGGTTTGGGCGCTCGATCTTTCTTCGGAGGCTTTAGTCTCTCTTGTCCGTGACGCTACTCGCGATGGAGCGGAATTGCGTACAATCACAGCGGACGTTTCTTGTGAAGAGGGTCTTAGAGCGGCGGTCAGTCAGATAGTAAAAAAAGACTCTCGTATCGACGTGTGGATTAACAACGCAGGTCTGTCCGGTTTGGGGGATTTTTCCAGAACTTCAGCCGATCGATTCAGCAAAGTAATGGAAGTGAATTTTGGTGGTGTGGTCTGCGGCACCAGGGTCGCCTTGGAGCATATGGAGCTCAAGGGGGGTGGCTGCATTGTGAACATGGGTTCGGTTGCTGGTTTTGTGCCCGCCCCTTATCTGTCGGCCTATTCGGCCAGCAAGCACGCAGTGGTTGGTTTTACTCGAGCACTTCGTGAGGAGCTTCGGCTCAAACAATCCGGTGTGCGCCTGGTGCTCGTTTCTCCCGGATTTGTGGATACAGGAATGTTGAACTCGGGGGAAGAGGGGCTCAAATTTCCGAATTGGCTCAAGTGGGCAGTGTCGCCTCCCTCGGCTGTGACAGAGGCTATTGTCAAAGCGTTGAGGAGCGGGGAAGTTGAAGTGGTCCCAACCTGGAACGGCCGACTCATGCAGGGAATGCACACGCTATTTCCTACAACTACCCGCAAAAGTGCCAGTTTGTTGCTGGCTAGAAATTTTCGAGACTGGGTCTTAAACCGCTACACGGTGAGCTAATGCGATGGGTTTTGTGTTTCTTGTTTTGCTTGTTTGCCTGCACTCGAGCCCCTTTGAAAGAACGGGCGCAAGCTCTGCGGCCTTCCTCGGCTCCTTCTCTGGCCGATGATATTGGACTTGAAGACTTACTTGCTGCCATAGAGTCGCACGCTACTTTTCTTTCCACATTGAAGAGCGATACCCAGTTGCGTTTTGGGAAACGTACTATCTTAGCGTCGGAGTATTCTCGGGCGCTCAAGTACCTCGCTAAAAAGGGGCGTACGGCTATTGATGAAAACTCTTTCTATTCGCAAGTCGAGCGAGACTTCGATTTCTTTGAAGTTTACGGGAATTCGAAATGGGGAGAGATCCTTCTAACGTCCTATTTTGAGCCGGAGATATCAGGTTCTCTCAAAAAGGCACCAGGATTCTCAACGCCTCTACTCAGACGCCCGGCGGATCTGGTTGAAGTGGCAGCCTCTCGATTTGAAGAGCGTCTTGCCGATGCGGGTACTTTGCGGGGCAGGTTAGTGAGAGATGTGGCTCGGCAGCGCGATGTCTTGGTCCCTTACTTTTCGCGTACTGAAATAGAATCCGGGGTTTTGAAGAGTCGGGGGCTTGAGTTGTGTTGGGTGGATCCTATCGATGCTTTTGTAATGCAGATTCAAGGTTCTGGAACCGTGGTGCTCCCCGACCAAAGTAGATTGCGGCTAGGTTATTCGGATCAAAACGGTCAAACCTACCATTCCATCGGCAAGTTCCTGCTCGATATCATTCCACTTGAGAAAATGTCTCTGTTAGCGATTGAGTCTCACTTAAAATCTATTTCTTCTGCTGAGGCTCAGGCGGTCATGAATCGTAATCCTAGCTATGTGTTTTTCGATAAGCTGTCGGGCGATCCCATAACGAGTTTGGGTAGTCCTGTCTTTAAGGGAAGGACGCTCGCCACCGATGCGCGGTATTTTCCAAAGGGTGGACTAGCATTTATTAAATTTAAAAAACCGGTTTTTAGTTCGGACACGGAAAGCGAGCCCAGTGGGTGGGAAGCCGCTTCTCGATTTGTGTTTGATCAGGACACTGGCGGTGCTATTCGCGGAGGCGGAAGGGCGGATCTTTTTTGGGGGGCCGGTGCCCAAGCAAAGCGCTACGCAGGATTTGTCAAGGACGACGCACGACTGTACTATTTATTGCCTAAGCCCGAGCTGCTGACCCGCCCACTCGAAGATGAGCTTACTCAGCCTCCAGGTTAAGCGAGTGGAACGGCACAAAAGCACCGTTCCACTGGCTCAGTATCTTCAGGTAATAGAAATATTAAATAGAATTTCGCGGTACTTCGGAAGTCTCCAGAGGTCCTCAGCAATAACCACTTCTGCCGAGTCAGCCGCCTGTCGCAGGCTGTCGGCAACGGGGCTCACTTCGTACTTCCAAAGGTGCATCTGCTTTGCGCCGTCGGTTTCACCCGCCGTCTTCTCAACCATTTTCTCCAAAGACTCTAGAGAGGTTAAGAGATTTCCAAAGGTAGAGCAGAGCCTTTGTAGTCGCTCGGCTTGCTTTTTCTTTGCTGGCTCCACGGTGATAAGCGAAAGCGCATCCCCGCTGCGAGTGATTTGATCTTCGATCGCGGGAATAACGTATCCATGGACCATCTGAATCAAGGTGTGAAACTCGATTTCTAAGGTCTTATTGTATCGCTCGACTGCAACATGGTAGCGAGAATGGATTTCTTGTTCACTGAGTACTTTGGTTTTGACTAAGAACTCCACCTGCTTCTTGTCATCCAGTGCGGCAAGTGCCTCAACAGTCGATGGTAAAACGGGTAGTCCGCGTTTTTTGGCTTCCGCCTTCCATTCCTCAGAATAGTTATTTCCCTCGAAACGGATGGCACGAGTCTCTTTTACAAGTTCTCGAGTGAGTTCCATCACCGCTTCATCACGGGAGCCTTTCTTGGCAAGCAGTCCCTTTAGTCGCTCTGAGCACTCACTAAACGCATTTGCGACAGCAGCGTTAAGGAAGGTTAAAGGTACCGAGACGTTTGCCGATCCCCCCACGGCGCGAAACTCGAACTTGTTCCCAGTGAAAGCAAAGGGGCTGGTGCGGTTTCGATCGGTGTGATCTTTAGAAATGTCTGGCAAGTGCGAGACACCGAGGTTTATCAGCTGTCCTTCAGTAGCAGCGCTTGCTGCTCCCTTTTCGATGTCGTCATATATTTTGCTAAGCTGATTTCCTAGGAATACAGAAATGATTGCTGGAGGCGCTTCGTTTCCGCCAAGGCGGTGGTCGTTGCCGGGCGACGCAATCGATGCCCTTAGTGCAGCCGCTTGTGAGTGCACGGCCTTAAGTACAACCGCCAAAACCGCGAGAAATCGCAGGTTCTGGTGCGGGGTTCTTCCTGGCTCAAGAAGGTTTTCCCCTTTGTCGTTGCTGACGCTCCAGTTGCAGTGTTTTCCAGTGCCATTGATTCCAGCAAAGGGCTTTTCATGCAAAAGGCAAATCATGCCGTGGCGAGTGGCAATGCGCTTCATAGTCTCCATGGTGAGCGTATTGTGATCACTTGCGATGTTTACATTCTCGAAAATAGGCGCCAGCTCAAACTGGCTTGGTGCCACTTCGTTGTGTCGAGTTTTTATGGGGATCCCAAGCCGGTAAAGTTCGGTCTCGAGGTCTTCCATAAAAGTTTTCGCTCTGGCTGGAATGCTGCCAAAGTAGTGGTCTTCTAGTTGCTGCCCTCTGGGGCTGGCTGCACCCAAGAGTGTGCGTCCTGTCATTACTAAATCGGGTCGATCTTCGGCGTATTTTCGATCGATAAGAAAGTATTCTTGCTCCACGCCCAAGGTCGCAGAAATCGAACGTACATCCACATCGCCGAGAAGTTTCAGGAATTCGCAGGCGGAGGCTGAAAGCGCTTGAACGGACCGTAAGAGTGGAGTTTTCAGATCGAGTGCTTCGCCGTGATAGCCGAAAAAGACAGAAGGAATACAAAGGGTTTTTCCCAGCTCGCCCTCTACGACGAAAATCGGGGACGACGGATCCCACGCCGTATACCCACGGGCCTCGAAGGTAGAGCGCATCCCGCCTGAAGGGAAGCTCGATGCGTCAGGTTCCCCCTGAATAAGCTGGCCGCCACTGAAGCGCTCAATAACTTTGAGCTCCGAGTGGTGAGAGTGTTGAATCGATATGAAAGCATCATGCTTTTCAGCGGTAAGGCCCGTCATAGGTTGGAACCAATGACAAAAGTGTGTGACGCCCTTTGAAACTGCCCATTCTTTGACGACAAGCGCTACGGCGTCGGAAGTTTCACGTGTGAGCTTTTTTCCGTGCTCCAAGGTTTTAAGCAGTTCCAGATAAGCGTCGCGCGCTAAGGTTTCCCGCATCTGGCCTAGGCCAAATGTAAGCTCTCCGAAGTACTCTGAGATGGGGGTATGGGAACTGCCAGGTTGTGTGCGTCGGTTCTTGGGTGTTTGCGTCATGTTTTTTGGTTTGGGAAAGAAGTCGTAGTGTCCGGTTTCAGTGAACATGCGAAAGGCTCCTTGTTTTGCCTTCGAGGAATCGGAACTCCCGAAAGACAAAGGTTAATAGGCTTCCGTTAGAACCGTGACTCTAACGAAACCTCTGCATTCGTTGCAGAGACATATTGATAGGTTAGTTTAGAAAAGGCAAGGCGTGCTGCCGCTAGTGTTTCGTCGCGTATTACCAGGCAGAAAACCCATAGTCCTTCAGGAATTTTCCCCACACGACGTTGCCTGTCAGAAGTTGCGAAAACAGCGGGTCCAGTACTCTGGCGGCACCATCGACAATGTCCAAAGGCGGGTGGAAGTCGTGCTCTATTTGTTTACTCTCCATGTGATGAATCGGGTCTTCGTCGGTCACCCAGCCGGTATCGACGGCATTCATGTAGATGCCTTGTTCGGCGAGATCGGGCGCTGAAGTCAGCGTCATCATATTGAGAGCGGCCTTAGCCATATTGGTGTGTGGGTGTTTGTCGGTTTTCGTGTGCCGGTTGAACTTACCTTCCATTGCAGAAACATTGATGATGTGTTTTTCGCCCGTAAAGTCACGAGTCATAAGGTCTCGGAGCCTTCCACATAAAATAAATGGCGCAACAGAGTTGATAAGCTGAACTTCCAACATTTCCGGTGTGTTGATTTCACCGAGCTTTAACCGCCATGTGTTGCGTCGGCGCAAATCGACTTGCTGAAGATCCGCATCGAGCTTTCCCTCTGGAAAAAGTTCGGGATCGTGTCTTAGGTCCTCAAAGTGGTAAGGGATCTGAGATAGTGCGGCAGATTGCCGGATGCCAATACCGGGTCCAGGATCTTGCAAGATCTCAAGCCAGTTGCCTGCGCCGGCAGGCGCAATTCGGGCTCGCGTGGAATGCTCCACCAGGCGAGTCTTTAGTCCCTCATGGCCCGTAAGCACCGATTGCATTCTCGGAGAGAGTTTTTCAAACGGCTCGCTTTCGAGCTCCATTAAATGGGAATAGAAACTTGGCGGCCTGCGCACTGTTTGGGCTGCGTTGTTAATCAAGATGTCCAGGCGTTCAAAACGTTGTTCAATAAGTCCGCAAAACAATTCGACGCTAGGACTGTGTCTTAGGTCCAGTCCGTAGACGTGTAGGCGTTTTCCCCAGACCTCAAAATCACCTTCGCGTGCAAAACGGGCGGCGGCATCGCGTGGAAATCGTGTGGTGACAATGACTTCGGCACCAGCCTGTAGAAGTTTCAGTGCACACTGGTAGCCGATTTTAAGGCGTGCTCCCGTGATTAAGGCCACTTTTCCGGGAAGTGGCGCGGTCTGAAAGCGTTTTTCATAGTTTAGATCGCCGCATGCACGGCACATGGAATCGTAGAACGAATGCAATTCGTCGTAGCGGATTTTACAGACGTAGCATTGTCGCGGGTGGTTGAGCTTCGGGCCCTGGTTGGGGACGCTGTCTTGTCGGGAAGGGGGAAGAAAAACAGTTTGCTCCCGGGCCTTACGTATTCCGCTTTCGGCCCTAGCGATTCGGTCTTCCTTGCGAAGTTTCTTTTTAATGTCTCGCCTAATACGTTTTGAAACACGGATCATTTCAAAGCGCTCGGGACGAGAGACCCGTCCAGCGGCGATAAGCAGGGCTTTGCGTTGTTCTTCCGGGACGTCACGTAGCAAAGTTCGGTCTTCGACCAATGATTCCAACAGGGCCACGCACTTCGCGACCGCATCTGGGCTGAGGGGCAGGTTTTCCATAGCTAACCCCTTCTTAATCCCTTGGCTCTATCGCAAGCAATGGAAAGATGGGTTACGATTCAATTCATGCCTCGACGTGCGAAAAATCAGCCCCTACGTGTTTTGACCTACAATATTCATCAGGGATTGACGGTTTTTAAGCGCAATATTGCGATAGGAATTTTGAAAGACGCTCTAAAGTCCCTCAAGCCCGATGTTGTCCTATTGCAGGAAGTCGCGGGCGTTCAGGGGCCTCGAAAGAGGGCAGAGCGATTTGCCGTACCCTCAAGCGCCTTTCAGCTTGAGGCATTGGCCGACAAAATTTGGCCCTACTCGGCGTATGGGCGTAATTCCGTGTTTTCGGGGGGCTTTCACGGAAATGCTGTGCTCTCTCGCTTTCCCATTCGGGCTTTTAGAAATACGGATATTAGTTTGGTGAAAGGTCTAGTGAAGCGGGGGATCCTTCATGCCGAGCTCGATATGGGGCGGGGTAGGCCCGCCTTGCATGTTGTTTCTACCCATTTGGGTCTGCTTGAGGCTGAGCGGCAGCGGCAGGTAAGAAAACTATGCGAATATGTCAAAGACAAGGTCCCGCCAACTGAGCCATTGGTTATTGGCGGAGATTTTAACGACTGGCGAGAGCGAATATCCGCGCGGCTTCAAAAGGGTTTGAAGATGGACGAGGCCTTTTTGAAACAGGACCGTAAGCATGCTCGGACTTTTCCCGCTCAGCTTCCCCTTTTGCGTTTAGATAGAATTTACTATCGGCATTTGAAATTGCAGCGGGCAGCCCAGGTTCAGGGGCGCCCGTGGCTCTTTTTGTCGGATCACCTTCCGCTAATCGCAGAATTTCATGACCCATGATACCTTATCGGTATGGCTCCCTCTCGGCTGATTTCCAAGGGAAAGGTACAAACCTTTTTCATCTATCTGGTTATGCTCGTGGGGGCGGTTGCGCTCTTTTTCTGGATAAAAAAACAGGGAGAACTAATTCAGGCGCCGTTGGGTTCGGGTGCGCTTGCCATTAACTCCGCAGCCCATGGGCCGATGAATCAGCTCTTGCACGTGCTCTTGTCGCTTGCCGTAGTTATCATCGCAGCGCGGGCGTTTGGGGCCATCTTTAAACTATTTGGTCAGCCGGCGGTGATCGGTGAGGTAGTTGGGGGAATTCTGTTGGGGCCTTCTTTCTTGGGGGCCATTGCACCGAATGTATATCAATTTGTTTTGCCCGCTGTAACCGCACCGTTTCTGGGCATGATCGCCCAGTTGGGCGTGATTCTTTACATGTTCTTAGTGGGGTTGGAGCTCGACCTTCAGGTTTTGCGTAGAAGTGGACACGCCACACTTGCGATATCTCACGCAAGTATTGTTGCGCCTTTTTTGCTGGGCGCGGGGCTCGCCCTAACGCTTTACGAAAAAATGTCGACCTCCCAAGTGCCCTTTACGAGTTTTGCGCTTTTTTTGGGGGTTTCGATGTCTGTCACTGCGTTCCCGGTTTTGGCCAGGATCCTGACTGATAGAAAAGTGAATCGAACACGCATGGGTACGATCGCGCTCACCTGCGCTGCTGTAGATGATGTGACTGCGTGGTGCTTACTCGCTTTTGTCGTCAGCATTACCCAGGCGCAGTTTGGTGGGGCGCTGCTTACCGTGGCGCTGACCATTGGCTACGTTTGCCTGATGTTTTTGGTGATTCGGCCGTTGGTAGCTCGAGCTGTGCCTTGGTTGGAAGCTTTTGATCGGATCACCGAAGGCGGAATGGCTTTGATATTTATCGCTCTGCTGGTGTCGGCACTAACCACCGAGTTTATTGGCATTCATGCAATTTTTGGCGCTTTTTTGTTAGGCGCAGTGACGCCGCACAATAGCCGAGTTGCCAAAGAGCTTACGGATCGGTTGCAGGACCTGGTGCAAATCATGTTTTTGCCTGCCTTTTTCGCCTTCACCGGAATGAGGACCCAGTTTGGTCTACTTCAAACCCAGGAGGAGTGGCAGCTGTGTGGTTTGATCATTCTCGTGGCCACTGCAGGCAAGTTTGGTGGCACGTTTGTGGTGGCCAAACTAATGGGGCTGAATTGGAGAGATTCTGCTGGTCTGGGGATATTGATGAACACACGGGGATTGGTGGAGTTAATCGTCTTGAACATTGGATTGGATCTTCAGATCATTTCACCGACGTTGTTTACCATGTTGGTTATCATGGCATTGGTGACCACTTTTCTGACAACCCCGGTTCTGAGCCTTGTGACTTACCGCCATCCGTGGCGCTAGCACCCAAATAGTCGCTGCAAGCAATGTAGTTGCGATGAACAAACGCAAAAGAGAAGCAAAGGCGCGTACCACTGCAATGACAAAAAACAGACCCACACCGGTCGCTAAAATCGGAAAGTAAGCGTCCAAACCTGCCCCCAAGTTCCCACCCATTTCAAAAGTTGGCGCATTATACTGTGCGTTATAGCAGCGATCAATTCGCTATTTTTAAAGCCTTGGTATTAAAAGGAATTTTTTTGCGTGTCTCCCATTTTACCACCTAAAAGGGCGGCATCCCATGGGCGACTATAATGAAAGGTCTTCTAGTTCCCGGCAGTAACGTTGCTTTAGAATTCGCCTGGCTTCGAAGAGCTCAGTTTCGATTTGTTTAAGAAACGCCGGGAGATTTTTGGGCAGAGCCCCTTGGGCCAGGCTGTTTTCAAGCTTAGCGCAAAGCCGGGCCAGCCGAACTGCGCCAAAATTCGCGGAACTACCGCGTAACTTGTGCGTAGCTTGGGCGAGTTTGTTTCTATCCTCGCTTTCAAGCGCGCCTTGCATTTTTTCGAAGGTGGACACAGAAGTGTGGAGAAATGTTTCCACCACTTCTGTGAAGAGTTTAGCGTCACTCTTTCCTCCGAAGGTTTCCCAAGCTACAAGGAATTCAAAATCAATCGACGCGCCTTGGTTTTCGGCCTCCACTAGTTTTGGGTCCCTGAAAGAGCAAATCCAATTCCGTAGGTAGTTCGGACGACACAATCGCTTCCAACCTCGGTAATAGCCTTGCGGACCTCGAAGACCTTTCGATCGAGTGCATTGTCGCTGACCGCTAGTCCCTCCCAGCACAGTGCTTTTAGAAGGTTTCTTTCTAAGGTGTTTCCGGCGCCTTTAATGAGTGCGGCAAGAAGTCCCAGTTCCGTAGGTGAAAGAAAACGTTCTCCCTTCGGGCCGTGTAAAACTCGTTGCGCCTGATCGAGTTTGAGATCCCCCCAGGCCAAGTTTTGAGAGGCCTGTTTCAGTGCCTGATCCGCCAAGCGGGCCTGCAGCCTGGCAACTACTTCAATGGGGCGTAAGGGCTTGAGTATGAAGTCGTCCGCGCCCATGGCCAGGGCCTCCGAGATGCGCTCTTCAGTTGAGTCTGCTGTAACGACAAGGATTGGGACGTAGGGCCAGCGTGAGCGAATTTCGGGTAGGGTGGTTAGCCCATTTTCTCCATCCAAGTGAATGTCTACAAAAACTGCTTTGGGCAATAGTGAGGCGGTTTGTGCGAGCATCTGCTTTGCGGAGGCAAATTCAAGAGTCCGAATGCCGACAGCGGCTTCAATCATTCGGGGAACTATCGGGTCATCATCGACGGTGATGGTGTAGGGTTGAGAAGTAGTCATTACTGTTTTTCGTTTCGAGGGCGATACTCCGTAACTTCTCGGGTGGGGCGCATTTCGTCTTTCAAGCCCTTCTTGAATGCCTTCATTGACTCACGAAGGGCTCCAGGAAGCTCCGGCAGCCTTTTGGCATGCCACACCAATAGTCCTACGGCCCCTATGATTACCCACTCTGCCCAGCCTGTCATTGGAGGTTCTCCTTCAGCAAAACTAGCACCCTAATATGTACTTGGCGTACTTGTCGTGTTCTAGTATTTCTTGTCGCATGTTTGGACTAGGCCCTCCAGAAATTGTTTTGATTGCTGTGGTTGCTCTGCTGGTGTTCGGACCTAAGCGTTTGCCGGAATTGGCAAAGGGGTTGGGCAAGGGAATTCGGGATTTCAAGAAAGCCCTCGAGGACAAAGGAACAGAGCCTGACGCCGACGCAACACTTCCGCCAGCGAGTCAGCCTGCTCCGCTCAATACCGTAGCTCGCGAAAAGACCACCACCAGCGAAGAGAAAAAACCTAGCTAAGATGTCTGCAGAAGACGTTCAGTTCGAAGCCAGAATGCCCGTCTGGGAACATTTGGGTGAACTTCGATCGGGGCTGATACGTTCTTTGTTAGTCGTCCTGTTTGGGTGTGTACTTTGTTACAACTTCATTCAGCCGATCATGGCATTTCTAGAAAAGCCATTGCTCGATGTTTTGCCGGTAGGGCAGGCCAAGCTTTATTACACCGGATTGACCGATAAGTTCATGGTCTATCTGAAGGTATGCATCCTCAGTTCAGTTCTGCTTACTTCGCCCTATCATTTGTATGAAGTTTGGCGATTTGTGTCGCCCGCGTTGCACCGAAATGAAAAAAGATTTCTAGTGCCGTTTCTAATTTTCGGTACTGCAAGTTTTTGGTTGGGGCTTACGTTTGCGTACTACGTGGTAATTCCTTACGGCTATGAGTTTTTGATTCAGTTCGGCTCGTCGTCAGAGCAAGCGATTATTACTTTGACTGAGTATTTTTCTCTAACGCTTAAACTCATGCTTGCGCTGGGTATTGTGTTTGAGTTGCCAGTCGCTTTGATGCTCTTGGGGAAATTTGGGATTGTCGATGCGAAGATGCTCACGGCAAATCGTCGCTATGCTCTAGTTGCAAGTTCTGTGGTGGCCGCCGTTGCGACTCCATCGCCCGACGCTATTACGATGATTCTAGTCATGATTCCATTGTACCTTCTTTATGAAGCCGGCATCGTTGGTGTTCGTTGGGTAAATAGGAACGACGCTTAAGGAATGGCTTCTTGGTTTTTTATCGCGCTCTTCCGATAAGAAGGCATGCGAACTACTTTGATAGTGGCCCTTTTTGCCTGCGGATATGCCGGTGCTAGCTACCGAGTATATCAACTCCAGGTTACCTATTTTAACAACCTTGGGGGGGTATCCAAACAAGAAGTCGTAACCTCGAATTTGGATCCGCTACAGTACGAGAAATTCCATGGGGGCGGAGGCGGGGGAAGTGTATCGGCTAAACTTGTTGATAGTTGGTACTGTCCGGGCGACACGAGTCGTAAGGAATACTGTGCAGCAGCCCCTAAGGCACGTTCGTTAAGTTCTTCAAGCACAAAGTGAAAAGGCCCCGGACCGAAGTCCGAGGCCTTTCTTTTTTAAAAAATATCTAAACTCGTTTAAGAATCGCCTTTAGGGTCTTTCTTTCGTCCACCCACTTGATTGAGCTCCTGAAGCATGGCGTGCAAACGCTGGTGGAGCGTTTGAAGTCGGTCAAGGTTCTCACGGATCTGCTCTACCGATTTTTTCGGAGCGGATTGTTCCGCTTCTGCGGCCAAGGGAGCAGCAATGTCTTTATTAAAATTTACCGTTTTTACTTCTGCGTTGGTAACTGGTCCGAATTCAGTCCAGGGTTCCTTGCTAGACAAAATGCTTTCCATATTCATATAAACAAAACCAAATCCCTGACTTCGATCTCGGCTCGCCATTTCCCACTACCTCCAACAACAACAATTACAACAACTGCATCCGCAAAAAGCCCCGCCTGACAGGCTCATGGGGCAAGTGGGTATAGGAGCAATCGGCATGCCACGATTGCCAGCATACGGGTCGGGGAAATTCTATTTATTTCAAGCCGTTAATCTGAGTTGCGAGTGTTCACCTAAAGGGTGGGTGACGAAAAACGGGGGCATACTAGTGGTTGCGTGCCGCGAATTGGCTCTGAGCCCCCAAAACGAGAACCCCAAATACGCTCAGAATACAGCGTCGTTAAAGCAATTTCCCAATTGGGTCGATAACGACTGTGCATGCGTATGCGGATAATCCTATTTTGTCTTATTTCGGCCTTTGCGTGGTCGCTCCACGCGGATGAGCACGATCACGACCACGATGCGCCGGCCAAGCCCGCGCCGCGGCCTTCGGTGCAAAAGCGCCCAAGTGAGGCCGGGGGTGAGGGGTGCGGCGCATCGCCTTCAGGGCTCGCGAGTTTCGCGAATGGCGAAAAGTACGATTTCAATTCAGTCGTGGGATTTATTACGAGCCCTGCCTGCGCGGCAGTGCATTGGCAAGTTAGCCAAGCGGCTATCGATGAGGGCGTTCGATTTCAATCCTCTGGACCGTTTCGCTTAGATCAATACGCGAAGAGCCGATCCAAAGGGGCTTCGGGTACAGTGACAGCGGTCGACCAAACACTGGGAAAGGTGATTGGTCCGTTACTTTCAGAAAACCCCCTATCGTCGGCAGAAATGTTGCCTCTCTTGGGGCAACTTGCTCTACTAAGTCCTTCCGCCGCGCGTACCACTTTAACCACTTTGATTCGTCAAGAAACCGAGGCCGCAGATCGTAAGCTGGCCACGGCAAATGAAAGCTTAAAGCCCGCAATTGCATCGGATCTCGCAGTTTCACTTCTAAAAATGGGTGTGTTGGATCCGGCTGTTGCATCCGATCTCGGCGACTCTGTGGAGGACCTTGCGTTGACAGTACAGGCCGATTCACTCGGAAAGTTTTTTCGAGGCCTAGCGGCGGCGGCCTCCGTGGATGGTTCTTTGGCCCCAGCATTTAATCTTTCTGCTACGGCCCTGAATCGGGGCGTGCGCAAAGGGCAGGCAGGGATGTCGTCGGATCAGCAGGCGAGACTCCTTCAAGCCGTTTTTGAAGCCGTACGGGCATCATCCGGCGCGGGTGGTCAGTTAGAGCCCGGTAGTATCGAGTTGAATGAAGCTGTAGGATCTTTGGCTAAGGGCCAATCGCTTTCGGTAACAAGCCTAAAGAAACTTTGGAAAGAAGCTACCCGCATTTTATCGCAGTCGACAACTCAAACGGCACTAGCCGACTCGGTGGCAGCAAGCCTTACTCCACAGATGGTTTTTCTAAAACCACAGATGCGGGACCAGCTATTAGTGGCAGCGGCCAGTTACCCAGTTTTAGCATTCGCGATTCAACAAAACTTCGTTGATGCGTGGACGAAAGCTTGGAATCGAATGTCTCAAACCGAGTTGTCTCTGAGCGCATTTAATCGATTGAGAGTTACGTATTTCGAGCCATTTGTGCCAAAGATTTTGGATTTTCCATCGGAATCAATCGACGTTAAGTGGATGAGAGCGGCTAACCGTTGGGGGCTGATAAAGGATTCGGAAGTAGAAAAAAAATTCCCCCGCCTATTCTTAGCGCAGCTTGAAAGACGCGATCGTGCTATCAAGCCCCTGGCAAAAGAGTCTACGCCCGATGCGCAAATGAAGAGTTTCTCTGAGAACCTCGCGATTCTTTGGGCTCTTCACCAGGCGCACTTGCCGATTCTTCATAAGTGGGTGAAGCGCAATGAGGAATCAAAGTAAAGAAGCTCCCCCGTCGACTTTCAAGTCAAAGCCAGTGATGTAATCATTTCGGATCAGAAAATCCGCCGCTGCAACGATGTCTTGGGCACTCCCCCAACGTTTTAAAACCGACCGCTCTTCGGCTCGCTGAATTTGTTCAGGGGTAAATCCTTCTGGTACCAGTACCGCTCCCGGGCTAATTGAGTTCACTCTAATTTCAGGTGCCCACTCCAACGCAAGTGAGCGGGTCAGGGTCCATAGTCCGCCTTTTGAAGCGGCGTAATGCGCGAAACGTTTTAAAGGTTTTGATACGTGAATGTCGCATAAATTTATTGCGCACCCACCGCCGACTCTTAGATCTTGGTAACAGGCCTGAAGTAGTTGATAGGGCGCTTTCAGATTAAGAGTCATCGTCTCATCCCAGTCGGCCGAGCTGCAGTCACTTGCGTCCCTTGGGTAGAAAACGCTCGCAGAATTGATAAGCACATCAACGGGGCCATTGGCCTGTCTTGCTAATTGTACGAGCTTGTGTGGTGCGCCGTCTTTGCACAGGTCAGCATAAAATGGCGTGGCACCTTTCAGAGAAGAAAAGGGGGTAACGTGAGAGTGGGCACTTACTCTTGCTCCCTGTTCCACAAAGAATTCCGTGAGAGCTCTACCGAGTCGTTTCGCCGAACCCGTGACTAAAACGTGTTTTGATTTAAGATCCATCGGCCGCATCTTAGCTCAAGTCGGGGCCATTTTTTCAATACTCCTACTGTCCTTTCCTTTTTTTACCACTACGGGCATTCTCCTGCGTGGTGTGGATTGAACGTATAAATGAAGAGCTGAGTTCGCTCAAACAGGCCTCTCGTCTTCGGGAGTTAGGCACCGAGGAGGGAGTTTCTTTTTCGCATAACGACTACTTAGGTCTAAGTCGCCACCCCGATATTTGTGAGGCGGGAAGCAAAGCCCTTCGCAATATGGGGAGTGGGGCGAAGGGTTCCCGACTTCTCGGCGGGCATAGTGGCGCAATAGAGGAAGCCGAGGCCGAGATCGCTGCTTTTTTTGGGGCTCCGGACGCTCTGATATTTCCCTCCGGTTACCAGGCGAACATTGGTGTTTTTCAAGCCATGGGCGCTCTTGCCGATGCGGTTGTTTCCGATGCAAGCAACCACGCTTCTATGATCGATGGAATTCGACTTACCTCCATGGGGCGGGAAATAGTGCCTCACCATGGATGGCGCGATTGGTGCCCTTCGCCCGACAAAAGGTATTTGCTTGCGGCAGAGTCGCTTTACAGCATGGACGGTGACTTTGTGGATCCGCTTGCTTTGTGTGAAGCCTGGGAAAAGTGCCAGGGTTTCTTAATCCTAGACGAGGCCCACGCGGTGGGTGTGTTTGGTCGCGATGGTCGCGGATTTTTTGTGCCTTGGAGAAATTGGGATCGTATGTGCGTTACGGTTACCTTTGGAAAGGCCTTTGGAGTCGGAGCCGGCGCCGTCTTGTGTAGAACGGAAGTTAAGAACTGGCTCGTAAATAGCGCCAGAACGTTTATCTATACCACCGCTCCGGCGCCCGTAGTTCCTGCGATGATTCGAAGCTCGCTTAGTGTAATGCAGACCGAGGGTTTGCAATTGCGTGAGGAGCTTTGGCAGCGGGCGCGCGAGGTAAGAGATGTATGGCGTCAAGAGGGCTTGCCGGTGGGGCCATCGGTGGGAGAATGGGGGGATCTGTCCCCGATAGTGCCACTGTTTATCCCTGGAAACGATAGAGCTTTAAGATTTTCCCAAATTATGCGAAATTCTGGGTGGGATCTCAGGGCGATTAGGTACCCCACGGTGCCGCAAGGGCTTGAGAGGATTAGGGTTTCCCTCAATCTTCTAGCAAGTCGCGAAGAAACTAACGCTATGACCCGGGAAGTGGTGAAGAGATGGAAGGCATTTTTGTAATTGGCGCGGATACCAATGTCGGCAAGACGGTGATCTCGGCGGGGCTGTTAAAGGCGATGCACGGGTTTCGAAAAGCCACGTACTGGAAGCCTGTCCAGACAGGCACCATTGTGGGGGATGACACCAAGGATGTGAAAACGGTTACCCAGTGTCCACCCGAGTGCTTTATGGAACCGGCTTACCGTTTTCCAGATCCCATGGCGCCGCGAAATGCCGCGAAGAATTGGGGAAAGACAATCGATCTCGCAGCTATCGTTGAGCAGTTCAAAAAGCGGCCCAATCCAGAGCGTTTCTTGGTGGTGGAAGGTGCCGGTGGCCTTTTGGTCCCTATGAACGATGAAGCCACTCAGAAAGATCTCATTAAGGCTTTGGGTCTTCCCGTTTTGTTAGTCTCCGAAGATCGAATCGGAGCTATCAACCACACAGTGTTAACTATAGAAGCGCTCCGTCACGCAGGAGTGGAGATCTGTGGAGTAGTCTTGACCAAAGCCCAAGGTAAGTTGGGCAATGCCGAGAATATTTCCCATTTTGGCAAAGTAGAAATTTTGGCCGAGATTCCCCCTTACGAAGACACAAGAACGATCATTGCCCAGGTAAGTTGCCATCCGAGATTGCGCAAGTTGCTGGACGTTCCTTTGATGCCGGCTTGAGCGATTCGTACTTAAAATCGGGTTTCTTGCCCATTGAAAAATCTCCGGTTTGGCATCCTTATACGGCTATTCCCTGCCATCAACCGAGAGAGCTCCTGGTGCGTGCCGAAGGTGCGTATGTATTCAACGCCGATGGTAAAGCGTACTTTGATGCCACTAGCTCGTGGTGGTGCAACTTGCATGGGCATTGTCATCCAGAGCTTGTTTCCGCACTTAGCGAGCAGGCTAAGACCCTAGATCAAATTTTGTTCGCACCTCATGCGCATCCTGTGGCGCTAGAACTTGCTGATGCATTGCTCGCTAAGTTGGGTGGCGGTTTTAAGAAAGTATTTTTCTCAGACGACGGCTCCACTGCTGTTGAAGTGGCTCTGAAAATGGCACTGCAGTACTGGGCAAATCGCGGGCAAGGGCAAAGGAGAAAGTTTCTTTCCTTGGAGTTGGGTTACCATGGCGACACGTTGGGGGCGATTAGCGTTGGCCACCTAGATGAGTTTCACTCGTATTTTGCGCCGTTGGTTTCATCGCTCAAAAGCACTGCTCCTTACTGTTACAGGTGCCCACTAGGGTTGAAATTCCCCAGCTGCAAACTTGCTTGCCTATCAAAGGCAGAACGGTATCTTTCTGAAAATGGCGATGAGATTGCTGCATTCATCGTCGAACCGCTCGTGCTTGGTGCGGGTGGTTTGATAACTTACCCTAAAGAGTACCTCGAGAAGCTCATGGCGCTCTGTCGCCAAAAAGGGATACTCATTATTTTTGATGAAGTCTTTACAGCGTTCGGTAGGACGGGAACGTTTTTTGCCAAAGATGTTTTCGAGAATCAACCCGATTTTGTTTGTATGTCTAAGGGGCTTACGTCTGGAATGCTTGCGCTGGGCGCTACGGCCACGACAGCAGAAATTTTCAATGAGTTTACAGGCGGGGAAAGTCGTAAATTTTACCACGGGCATACGTTTACCGCGAACGCGCTGGCCTGTGCCGTGGCATTGCAAAGCCTAAAAATTTTCGATCGAGACGATGTAGTCGAGAAGAACCAAACTTTGCAGTCGGTACTCGCGGAGCAGGTGGGGCGTTTTGCGCCATTGCCCAACGTGGGCGATGTCCGTCATTTGGGGATGATATGGGCCGCGGAATTGGTGCGAGATAAATCTACCCGCGAGCTTTTTTCTCCTGCAAATGCACTAGGCTGGGAAATCGCAAAACGCGCGTGGGAAAAAGGCATCTGGCTTCGGCCGATGGGTTCCGCATTGTACGTAATTCCCCCCTATTGCAGCAGCGTAGAAGACTTGCGCCTTTGTTTCGATGTGTTATATGCCGAATTGAAGGGATGTTCAGCATGACTGCCTCAGATAGCCGCTTCCTAACCGTTTTAAAAAAGATCTGTCGTGACCCTGCAATCGAAACGGAATGGCTCGATATGTTGTCTCAGCTCGAATACGCCGGCTGTCGGAAGATTGTTAAAGGGGTGCCCTTTGAGAAGGTGAATCTTGAGGTTTTACACCACGTCATGGAAGAGGCCTCCCACGCCTTTCTCCTGAAGTCTTTGGTCGAAAAAGAACGAAATAGTCTTGTGGCCCAGGCCCAAAGTGAACTTTCGGAGTTGGGCTGGCGCTATTTTCAATCTGTCGATCAGCAAGTGTGCCAGTTGCAGGGTGATGGATTCCACTATCCCGCGGTGAGCTGGGTTGTGGAGCAGCGCGTTCTGGTCATGTACCCACAGTATGCGGCTGCCACATCGAATCAGAGCGTAAAACGCGTTCTTGCCCGCATTCTCGCGCAGGAAAAGCGGCATGGGGCCCAGTTTGATGCTTTGGATTTTCCACCGCAATTTAAGTCTGCGGCTTTGGAATGTGAACAGACTCTGTGGGATGATTTTGTTGAAGACCTGTCTGGATGGGTTGAATGCCAATCACCAAATCGCAGCGCGTCATTTGGTGCCGCTCTGAGCTCCGCTCTTTAACAGCTGCTATGGATAGCCGTACTGGCCGGGCCTATTACGGAAGCCCCCTGTGCTAAAATAGAACTCGGGCGCTTTCTGCTCGTTTCTCTTAGAAATCAAAAAATAGAGGGGGTTCCCCGTGAATCGATCGCGGATTGGATGGCTTGCAGTACTGTTTGTCTGCTTGGGCATTGAGGCTTTTGCCCGGCCCCTTAAGCCAACGCTGATTGGTGGCGTGGAGGTGGACCCCGCTGCGTGGAAACCGGTGGTGAATATAACGGTAGGAAATTCCGGGTGCACAGCCACTGTTGTTGGCCCCCGAGTGATTCTTTCTGCTGGCCACTGCGCCACGACTGGCTCCATAGCTACTTTCACCGCCGCCGGAAAAAACTACCGAGCTAAAATGACTCGAAGTGCTTTGTATCCTACTCCGGGCCTCGACATATCTCTTGGAATTACTACTGAAGACATTGCTGGGGTTACGCCCATTTCGATAGGTGGAACGCCCACGACCGGGAAGGAGATTGTGCTACTCGGGTATGGGTGTACTACAGTAGATGGAACTGGCTTCGATGGAAAATTGCGGATGGGAAGAGCGCTGGTTACGGATGTCGAAGAACTAAGATTTAATTCGAGTAACGGTGGGGGGGCATTGCTATGTCCCGGCGATTCTGGCGGACCGGCGTTCTACCAAACGGGTGATACTTTCACTGTCGTCGGCGTAAATTCGGCGGTTGGGGTCACGGAGTCGGGTTCGATTACGGGACCAAACTACAATGCAAGGCTCGATGGCAAGCGCCCGGCAGCTTCAATTGCCGACTTTATCGCAAAAAATAATGCGAAAATTTGCGGTGTAAACCTGAACTGTGGTCAGGTCGTTCCTCCCGCCGAGCCAAGCTGCGAACTAACGGCAAGTTCAGAAAGTGTGATGGTGGGTTCTCCTATTACCCTTTCCCTGAGCTCAAAAAATGCCGTTTCGGCCCAAATTGATGGCGTTTCCGTGGGAGTTCCGAATGGGCAGCGCATTGTTACACCGCAAAGTACGGGTACTCAGACATCGACCGGCGTCGTCGTAGGGGCGGGCAGTAAGTCCAGTAGTTGTTCAAAGAGTTATGTAGTCACCCCAAAAACTCCTGATCCAGCTATTTCATGTGAACTTGTGGCTACTCCTAAAGCTATAAACTTGGGAGAGACGGTCACCGTTGAGCTCAATGCAAAGGGGGGTGCAGTGTCAGCCACAATTGATGGGACGTCTGTTTCAGTTCCCTCTGGAAAACTCATCCTCACTCCGCGTTCCAAAGGGGATTTCTCGGCAGAGGGAATTGTGCGCAGTGCAAGCGGGGCTAGCTCAAGCTGTTACGCTGACTACCGAGTTAATGACGGAGGCGTGGTTCCGCCCCCGGCGATTCCTACTTACGGGGTGGTATCGAATTTTTGTGGAGCGGATCAAAACCCCACAGCCTCTGGAATTTCTCAGGTGTGTTTGGGGACCGTGAAAAAAGACGCGACACTGACACACATTGGCTTTAGCGAAGTCGTAAAAATTGTTTACGCCGATCGGTCGGTAGAAGTCCTTCCGATCTTAGCAAGGCGTCCGGTGGGGGCATCTGCCAATAAAGAAGAGTTGGGGTTGTTTGCTAATGCGGTCGTTTCAGGGAATGGCGGGGCTACGCTAGATATGCGTTTAGCGACTCTTACCAAAGGAAGCGGCGGTCTTCCGTCCTCTATGGAAGGCAAGACTAAGCTCAATAAGAACTTCCGTGCCGCGCTCTCGCCTCAATAGTGTCAACGGTCTTTTGGATGTCGAACGTCTCGCGAAGTTTGTAGTTTCAAAGGTGTTGGTTCTCTTAAGGCTACTGCCTAACAAAGATGTAGGCCGCTCCAGCCAGCGCAGCAGAATTATCTCCGCTAGCCGAAGTACCGTTGGTAATCGTGGTTTGGTTACTGTCTTCGCCGTCCGCGCCAACCACTGCTGTGGTTGAGGAAACCCCCACGGCAATACCAAAACTATCACTCGCCTCTGCGTTGGGAGCCTTGATATAGGCCTCTTGCGCCCAGTTGGTGCCCGTTCGCTTAAAGACGTAGGCCGCTCCAGCCAGCGCAGCAGAATTATCTCCGCTAGCCGAAGTGCCATTGGTGATTGTAGTTTGGTTGCTGTCTTCACCAGAGGCACCTACGACCAAAGTGTCTGAGGAAATCTCGACGTCGCAACCAAAAGCATCGAGCGTCTCTGCATTCGGGGCTTTGATGTAGGCTTCTTGCGCCCAATTGGTGCCGGTGCGTTTTAAGACGTAGACTGCTCCGGCTTGCACAGCCGAGTCATCGGCACTGGCGGTAGTGCCGTTAGTAATCGTAGTTTGGTTGCTGGCTTCGAACAACGTGGCCACGACCGCCGTGTCCGAGGAAAGAGCAACGCGGTAACCAAAGAGGTCGCTTGCGTCTGCATTTGGCGCTTTGATATACGCCTCTTGGGCCCAATTGGTACCGGTGCGCTTAAAAACATAGGCGGCTCCAGAAAATACCCTGGAATTATCTGCGCTGGCCGTGGTGCCGTTGGTAATCGTGGTTTCGTTACTAGATTCGCTCGGGGCACTTACGATCACCGTGTCTGAGGAAACCGCAACATCAAACCCAAAGTTATCGCCGCCGTCTGCATTCGGAGGTTTGAGATAGGCTTCTTGCGCCCAATTGGTGCCGGTGCGCTTAAAGACGTAGGCCGCTCCAGCCTGACTTGCAGTATTGTCGGCGCTCGCCGTGGTGCCATTGGTAATGGCAGTGTCGCTACTGTCTTCGGCGTTGGCGCCAACGACCACGGTGTCTGAGGAAACCGCGACGCTCTTGCCAAAGGCATCGTTTGCTTCCGCGTTTGGAGCTTTGAGATAGGCTTCTTGGGCCCAAGAGGTGCCGGTGCGTTTAAAGACGTAGGCTGCTCCTGATTGCACGGCAGAATTGTCGCCGCTAGCCGTCGTGCCATTGGTGATTGTGGTTTGATTGCTGTCTTCAGTGACAGTGCCGACGACCACGGTGTCCGAGTCAATCGCAAGGCTTACCCCAAAGGCATCGTTCAATTCTGCATTCGGGGCCTTGAGATAGGCTTCTTGCGCCCAAGTGGAACCTGTACGCTTAAAGACGTAGACCGCTCCAGCCGCCGCAGCGGAGTTATCGCCGCTAGCTGTGGTGCCATTGGTGATCGTGGTTTGATCGCTGTCTTCGCCAGGGGCACCTACGGCAACGGTGTCTGAAGAGACCGCAACGGTTTTGCCAAAGTTGTCGCCCGCTTCAGAATTTGGAGCTTTGAGATAGGCCTGCTGCACCCAGGTAGGAGCGGTCGGGGTGTCTGAGACCTCTGCCGATAGTGCGCTTTCGCCAGCAGCGTTTACCGCAGTGATCACGTAGAAGTAGGTGGTGCCAGCGGTGAGGCCTGTGTGTTCATAGCCCGACGTCACCCCAGTCACTTTAGTATCTCCGGTACCTACGCCGGCGCTTGTCTTCCAGTATAAGTTGTAGCTTGCCGCTCCGGTAGAAGCTGTCCAAGTAAGGGTGTTTTTCAGCGACCCCGCGGTGGCACTCGGCCCGGCGGGGGCTGCAGGAAGTGTAATTTGAGAATCCAGTGGGTACAGGGCCCGATTACCTGCAGCATCTCTTACCAACACTGCGAAGTGATACGTAGTTCCACTAGACAGGGCTGTTGCGATCGCTGAGACCGTGTTCGTCGTCCAGTCTTGGACTAGGTTTGCTCCGGTGATTGCATCCGCTTCGGCAATCGAGTCAATGTTCGTGGACGCCGTGTTTCTCACAAGCTTGTATTGAAGGCTTGCGGTGGCGGTAACGGCGTCGCTACTCACGCCCCATGAAGCAGTTATTTGAGTGGTGGTGATGCCCGAGAAGATCAAACCGGTGCCGACAGTGGGGGCCGTCGAGTCGGGAGCGGTCGGGGTGCCTGAGACCTCTGCCGATAGTGCGCTTTCGCCAGCAGCGTTTACCGCAGTGATCACGTAGAAGTAGGTGGTGCCAGCGGTGAGGCCTGTGTGTTCATAGCCCGACGTCACCCCAGTCACTTTAGTATCTCCGGTACCTACGCCGGCGCTTGTCTTCCAGTATAAGTTGTAGCTTGCCGCTCCGGTAGAAGCTGTCCAAGTAAGGGTGTTTTTCAGCGACCCCGCGGTGGCACTCGGCCCGGCGGGAGCCGCAGGAAGTGTGATTTGAGAATCCAGCGTATACAGGGCTCGATTACCAGCTGCATCTCTTACCAACGCTGCGAAGTGATAGAGAGTTCCACTAGACAGGCCTGTTGCAACGGCTGAGATCGAGTTCGTCGTCCAGTCTTGGACCAGATCTGCTCCGGTGATTGCATCGGCTTCGGCAATCGAGTCAATGTTCGTGGAGGTCGTGTTGCTCACAAGTTTGTATTGAAGACTTGCTGCGTTGGTTACAGCGTCGTTTGCCGCACCCCATGTAACAGTCATCTGACTGGTGGTGATACCCGAAAAGACCAAGTCGGTACCGACAGTGGGAGGTGTTGTGTCGGTAACGCCACCACCACCACCCCCCCCACCACCCCCCCCCCCGCCGCCGCCGCCGCCACCACCCGAATCCCCCGAACTGGATGAGTTTTCTAGCGGTGCACGGTTTAGTTTGAATGTGCAGCTAACAAGAAAGAAAATGGTCAGTAGAATTAAGAAAGCCTGGGGAACGAAATATTGGTTTGTCTTACGATTTGAGGGCATTCATGTCTAGTGTATCCGGTAGTTCGAAACTAGCAAGTCCGTGAGGCTTCGCACTAGGGAGAATCGGTCTTTTTCGGATTTTCTTTCTTAAAACGAAACGTATGAGAAACGTAAAAAGGTACGTTAGTTGGCGGTGGAGGAAATTTCCATTTTTCTACTTGGGAAATTAAGCACTGAGTTATTACCGGGTCTTGCATTTCGTCTCTCACTACCTCCGGGCGTACCACGTCTCCTTTCGGGGTGATTTGCCAATCCAGCTTTACCGCGCCGTCCGAGACGCTGGGAGTTCTGACAAGGTGCTGTTTGTAGCACTCTTGGACTCCCGAAACATTTTTGAGGATCGTATTTTTCACTTCGTTGCGTTCGTAGGGAGACGGAATAGGGCGGCCATTCTTATCGATGCCTGCGGAGAGTTGGGGTGGTGGCATTTGCCGCGTGTCGTTTAATCGAAAAAAAAGCAATGCTGCGAGGGTGGCAGAGATCGTTATGAGTAGCGTGAACACAGCAATGAGACCTAGTCGTGTTTTCATGAAGACCCTTGCAAGTTGAACTACTACAGTCGAAAGCTAACGCCGAGCGCTATTTGGTGCGAGTTTCGTTGTGCCCCGAGCTGCCACAGATTCTCTAGAAAAATCCGCTCCAAGCCGTAAGGCTGATGCGGATAGAAAACGTAGGACAAAGAAACCAAAGGAAAGAAGTAGAGCCTCCCCGGAGACCTGAACCAGTAGTCGAAACCAGTTCCCGCACCAAGGTTAAGCCCCTTCCACAGTCTACTATGCATTGCCGCGGTAAGGCTCCCGAGAACAACCTGCGAAGAATCAGCGTTTTCCCCAAGGCTGACACCCAACCTAGCTTCCCACGTAAGCCTCTGCAATTTGGGGTGAGAAAAGCCATCAAGTAATGAGAAAAAGATGAGCGGTGCAAAGCGGCTACTCTGCGTGGGCGTAATAAGCGCTGTGCTAGCTGAAAAATGGCGGGAGTCTCTAGGGGGCTCTGCCGTCGCGTCGTCGGTCGAAGTCTGGTTGACTACACCCGTTTCCGCTGGAGGGGCAGGGGGTGGAGGTTCCGGCGGCATTTCAGAGCCCAAAGAGTAAGTTAGATCGTGGGCAAAATTTCGAGACTGCAAATCGGCGATTAGGGCTTGGGGAACTAAGATTTTAATGAAGATTTCGCCCTTCTCTCCCGAATTTCTTTTGGCCGCTACCGGGATGTGGAGATTCTGGCCTTCGAGAATCGCCCCTGTCGCGTGTTTGAAAGAGCCTTCTTTGTCCGCCTCGACAGATTTGCCGTCCATTGAAATGTCGACGTTCGGTGTCAATAGCGTCCCTGTGAGGGAAATGGGAATCGTTTTGCGAATCGTGGACTCGTCGGGGTTCTTTGCATGAAAGATGATCGAACTCAATTGAAGCGAGGCTATGGGTGTCTTGGCCTTACTGACCAGAAGATAGAAAAGCGATTCCTGTTTTGAGCTAGAAAGGTTCGACTGAGATGCGCACATAGGAAGCAATAAGGCTAGCAAGAGGAAAAATAATTGCATGCGCATGCCCGAAGTGTAAATAAGCTGGCGCGCAGGTGCAATGCTAAACTTGACTCCACCCAGGTCATTTCGCAAGTTGGGCAGTTTGGCTTCCTCACTTGGGGGCGGTCCTCCAGCCAAGGAGCGGCGCTAGGGGGCGTCTCTTTCCTTTAAAAGTTGGCGATCAAGCGATGTCGCGGATTTGGGGGCTATTGCGATGGCCTGGGCGTGGCTCGGCGGTATTGCGACCAACGCCGACTGTACGAGATGGCAGTGCTGTCGTTTCACTCAAGTCGCATCGAACTCCCGACTTGTCTTTGATGCTACGTTCGTATCGTGAAAGCGTTTGTCTCGGCTCCACGGGTTTTCCCACTGGCTGGTTGCCTTGAGGCTGCAGCCGTAGATTGGCTTGAGTAGATTCAAAGCTCTCCGCTTCGCTGCAGTAAGAATTTAAATTTTGGTTTTTTCGGAAAGAAAGAATCGCGTTTAAGTCGATGTCCAGGCGATAAATCACCGGTCGCAAAACCAGTTAGCTAGCGCGGAGCTATTTGAAAGCAAGTTCCCATTTCCCAAAAACCAAGAATATAATTTCTTACTCAAGCGAAGCGACTGGAGATGGGAGAAAAATCCCGGGTCTACGGCTATGGTCTCAAGGCAACCAACCCGTGGTAAGACGACTTGCTCGTATTGCGACCACCTGCGTGACTCATCCGTCTTGCGAACAACGGCGACCGTACGAGTTTGTTGTGCTGTCGTTTCACTCAAGTCACACGGAGCTTCCGACTTGTCTTTGGTGCTACGTTCGTATCGTGGAAGCGTTTGTCTTGGCTCCGCGGGTTTTCCCACTGGTTGGGTGCCTTGAGATTGCAGCCGTAGACTGGCTTGAGTAGGTTTAAAGTTCTGCGTTTCGCTGGAGTAGGGATTTAAAGTTTTGGTTCTTTCGGAAAGAAAGAATCGCGTTTAAGTCGATGTCCAGTCGATAAATCACCGGTCGCAAAACCAGTTAGCTAGCACGTAGCTATTTGAAAGCAAGTCCCCATTTCCCAAAAACCAAAAATATAATTTCTTACTCCAGCGAAGCGGAGAGCGATGGGAGTAAGAAGCCCTGGTCTACGGCTATGGACTCAAGGCAACCAACTAGTGGGAAAACCCGTGGTACGACGACTTGCGTTTTCACGAGACGGACGTGTCATCAAAGACAAGTCGGAAGCTCCGTGTGACTTGAGTGAAACGACAGCGCGGCCACCTCGTACGGTCGGCGTTGGGCGCAATACGAGTGAGTCACGCAGGTGGTCGCAATACGAGTGAGTCACGCAGGTGGTCGCAATACGA